>JBJFHL010000054.1:0-8402 GCA_051893555.1 Anaerovoracaceae bacterium | reverse complement strand
ACAAAGGAAAGAGGGCCGCCGCTCTAACGGTTATTTTCCGTTAATGCGACAGCCCTCTCTGACTTGTAATATAAGTCTGGACTTATATTTTTCGCCGAAGACGACACTTGCGTTATGCCTCCGGAGTTTCTGCTGCCGCAGCAGCTTCATTTTCTTTCAGGATCTTTTCGTACTCGGCGAAAATTGCGTCCTTGATTTTGTTTCTCGTTTCGGAAAGCAGGGGATGTGCAATGTCTCTGAAATCGCCTTCACCCATTTTTCGGCTTGGCATTGCAACAAAAAGCCCGTTCTGTCCTTCGATGATTTTCACGTCATGTACGACGAACTCATCATCGAACGTAATAGAAACGATTGCCTTCATTTTTCCCTCATCGCTTACTTTACGAATTCTAACATCAGTAATCTCCATAGTGTTCCACCTTTCTCGCATTCTACTACAGTGACTTGATTATAAACCAAATTTCCCCATTTTTCAAGGCGATTCAGACTTTTTCCATTTAATACAAAATTTTCAGAAGAAAGGGAAAATAATTCTGTCGCTTTCCATGGGAAAAACACGATACTTTCTCTTTGATTTACAGAAAGATTATGGTACAATATATAAAGAAAAAGTCTGCCTGCATGGTTTAGGGGGTGGACAAAAGCCTCGTTTCGAGGTATCATCTTAATCTGGAGGCGAACACAGAAATGATTAACTTATCTGAGTTTCAGAATATACACTGTATCGGTATCGGAGGGATCGGCCTTTCGGCCATTGCGGAAATTCTGCTGGACAGAGGATATACCGTCACCGGTTCCGATATGAAAGAATCGGATATTACATTTCATCTGGCACAAAAAGGCGCCAGAATCTTTATCGGCCATAGAGCAGAAAACGTGGAGCATGCGGACCTGGTGGTGTATTCCGCCGCAGTAGGGCATGATAACCCGGAACTGGTGCGGGCCGCGGAGCGCGGCGTACCTGCAGTGACCCGGGCAGAGCTCCTGGGAACCCTGATGAGCGAGTATGAGAACAGCATTGCCATCTCCGGAACCCATGGCAAGACGACCACTACCTCTATGGTTTCTTTAATTCTGGAAAAAGCAGCCATGGAACCGACCATTCTGGTGGGCGGAAATCTGACGGAAATCGGAGGAAACGTGAAGGTGGGCAAGAGCGGCTACTTTATTACGGAAGCTTGCGAATACATGGACAGCTTCCTGAGCCTGCGCCCGAAAATTGAAATCATCCTGAATATCGATTCCGATCATCTGGATTATTTCAAGGATATAGACCATATTGTAAATTCCTTTGACCGGTTTGCCGGTCTGGTGCCTGAAAGCGGAACCATCATCGCATATGACGCCAATCCTTTCGTGAATAAGGTCATTCAGGGACATTCCAATGTGGTGACCTTTGGTCTCAACGGAAACTGCGACTACAGTGCTGCGGACATCCGTTTCAACGAAAACGGCATGCCTTCCTTCACAGTGATGAAAGAGGGAAAACCGCTGGCGAAGGTACAGCTGTCCACACCGGGTGAGCACAACATTCTCAATGCGCTGGCGGCTTTCGCATGCTGCCACACGCTGGGCGTGGATGCAGGGCTGATCGCAGGTACGCTTCAGGGATTTCACGGTACACAGCGGCGTTTCGACATCATCGGTACCACGTCCGGCGGGGTGAAGATCGTCGATGATTATGCACATCATCCGACGGAAATCAAAGCGACCTTAAGTGCATCGCAGAATGTACCGCATAACCGTCTGTGGTGTCTGTTTCAGCCCCATACGTACACCAGAACGCTGGCACTCTTTGATGAATTCGCAGAGGCGTTCAATAAGGCAGATATCCTGATGCTGGCGGAGATCTATGCAGCAAGAGAAAAAAATATTTATAAGATTTCTTCTGCCCAGCTGGCAGAGAAGATCAAGGCGACCCATCCAGAGAAGGAAGTGCTGTTCATGCCGGATTTCGCCGATATGGCGGCCTATGTATCCCAGCATGCGCGGCCGGGGGATATGGTCATTACCATGGGGGCCGGCGATATCTATAAAGTAGGGGAAATGATCCTGGATAAATAGGTCCGGTGTACCCGGGAGGAAATGATATGGAATCGGAAGCAATGAAAAGGTATAAAGAACAGGAAGCAAAAAGGGTTTCCATCAACCTGCGCCACATGGAAAACGGTGTGGAATTTGTGGACCTGTATACCGCTTATATCGAGGAAGAAGTGGAAATCGGCAGGGGAACTCTGATCGGCCCCTGCGTTACGCTGAAGGGGAATACGGTGATCGGTGAAAACTGTGTCATCGGCCAGAACAGCAGGGTGGAAAACTGCCGGATTGCTGCCGGCGTGGAAATTCAGAGTTCTGTTCTGCTGGACAGCAGTGTGGGTGAAGAAACCAAGGTAGGTCCGTTTGCCTATCTGCGTCCGGGAAGCAGCGTCGGAGCGCACTGTAAGGTGGGAGATTTCGTAGAGATAAAGAATTCCAGCTTCGGTGATGGTTCCAAAGCGTCTCATCTGACCTATATCGGTGATTCCGATGTGGGAAGCGGTGTGAATTTAGGTTGCGGCGTAGTTTTCGTGAACTACGATGGAACGAATAAATACAGATCTACAGTGGAGGACGGTGCCTTTATCGGCTGCAACAGCAACCTGGTATCGCCTGTTACTGTGGGTGCCGGCGCATATATCGGTGCAGGAAGTACTGTCACTGAAGATGTGGAGGCAGATGCCCTCTATGTGGCCCGCGCCAGGGGCGTGACCAAAGAGGGATGGGTTTCCCGGAAGGGGATCCTGAAAAAAAATAAAGGGAAGTAACAGGAAGAGCACAAAAGAAAGAAGAGGTACGAAACAGTGAGAAGCGGAGTATTTGCTGACTACAAGATTTTCGCAGGAAATTCAAACGATGAGCTGGCACAGGAAATTGCTGGAATTTTAGGAAAGCCCCTGGGACGGGCAACTGTGACAAAATTCAGCGACGGAGAGATTTCGGTAAATATCTGGGAATCTGTCAGAGGACTGGATGTTTACATTGTACAGTCCACCTGCAATCCGGTGAATGACAATCTGATGGAACTGCTGATTATGATCGATGCCATGAAACGGGCGTCTGCAGGCAGAATCAATGCAGTGATTCCGTACTACGGCTATGCCCGTCAGGACAGAAAAGCCAAGGCAAGAGATCCAATCACGGCAAAGCTGGTAGCAGATCTGATCGTGGCAGCCGGCGCAGACCGGGTTGTGACCATGGATCTTCACGCGAACCAGATTCAGGGATATTTTGACATTCCGGTGGACCATCTGCTGGGAATGCCGATCCTGGCCAAGTATTTCATCGAAAAAAACATGGAGGATGTGGTTGTGGTTTCTCCTGACCACGGCAGCGTGACCAGAGCAAGAAATATGGCACAGTTCCTGAACTGCCCGATCGCTATCATCGACAAGAGACGTCCGGAACCGAACAAGAGCGAGATCATGAATATCATCGGCAATATCAAAGGCAAAAACTGCATCATTCTGGACGATATGATCGATACGGCAGGAACCATCTGTAATGCAGCCAACGCCATCAAGGACATGGGCGCGACCGCTGTATATGCCTGCGCTACCCATGCAGTTTTATCCGGACCTGCCGTGGAAAGACTGGAAGCGTCCGCCATTGAAGAACTGGTTCTGCTGAATACCGTACCTCTGGCAGAAGAAAAGAGACTGGAAAAGATGAAGTTCCTGTCTGTGGCACCGCTCTTTGCAGAAGCCATCAGCAGAGTCTTTACCAACGGCTCCATCAGTGTGCTGTTTGATTAATTGAAATATTTGCATAGGAGATAACACATATGTACATTATCGCAGGGCTTGGAAATCCCGGAAAAAAATACGAGAATACGCGGCATAATATGGGATTTATCGCCATAGACCTGCTGGCAGATGCATATGATATCAAAGTAGATAAACTGAAATTCAAATCCCTGGTCGGCGAAGGAAGGATCGCCGGCCAGCGGGTTCTTCTGATGAAACCGCAGACTTACATGAATCTCAGCGGTGAGGCGATCCGGGAAGCGGTAAACTTTTATAAGATCGAACCGGAGGAACTGATCGTGATTTACGATGATATCGATATTCCTACGGGTACTTTCCGCATCCGAAAGAAGGGCAGCGCCGGCACCCACAACGGCATGCGATCCGTGGTATATCAGCTTCAGACCGATCAGTTTCCGAGGATTCGCGTGGGAATCGGCAGCGAAAAGAAGGTGGATCTGATCCATTATGTGACCGGCGGCGTGTCCAAAGGAGAAAAAGAACTGCTGGAGGATGCGCTGGCGAAGTCTGCAAAAGCCGCTGCAGCCATCGTGGAAAAGGGCATTGACAAGGCCATGAATGAATATAATGTGAGACCGAAAAAGGAGAAGACGGAATGATCAACGTTTCAGGCATATCTGAAAGCAGAGTCGCTCCCGTAGCTGCGTATTTGTCGAAAGAGGGTCAGAGCCTCATTATCGTGCCTACTGAAACAAGGGCAAAGAGAATGGCTTCCGACCTTTCTTTTTTTTCACGGGACAGGGAAATCTACGTGCTCCCTGATGAGGAACACGTATTTCTGAAATATGAGGCCAGAAACCATGATCAGACCATGGAACGGCTGAAAGCATTGAAGGCACTTCGCACAGGGGCACCGGCTATTGTGATTGCCCCTGTTTCTGCTGCCATAAAAAAGATCACACCCCACGGATTCTTTGAAGAGAAGGTATTGAAGATCAACCTGGGGGATGATCTGGATATGAACCAGGTGAAGGAAACACTGCACCAGCTGGGATATGAGAGAATAGGTGTGGTGGACAGCCGGGGACAGTACAGCATCCGCGGCGGCATCCTGGACGTGTACACGCCGGACGGTACCTATCCATACCGGATCGAGCTCTTCGGCACGGAAGTAGATTCGGTCAGAACCTTCGACATAGACACCCAGCGGTCGGTGGAGAACCTGAAATACGTGGAAATCTATCCGGCAGAGCAGATTTTGCTGGAAAAAGACATGTTCGAAAAAGCCAGCGCCAGACTCCGGAAGGAATACACGGCAGCCGCATCCCGCATGGAAAAAAAGAGCCCGGAAACGGCTGAAAAGCTCCGTCAGAGACGGGATCAGCTCTGCGAGTATATCGAACAGACCGCCAACGTCCAGCTTCTGGAAAACTATATCCACTATTTCTATGACGAAACGGAGTATCTGTGGGACTACATGTCCGACGGCTGTATCATGATCGACGATCCGGACCGGATTTATGAGACGTTGGATCTTCGGACCCGGGAAATGAAGGAAGATTTTCAGGTACTGCTGGAACGGGGACAGGTGATACCGAAGGATACGGCACTGCTGGCGGACCGGAATGATTTCCTGAAGGTCTATGAAAAGAAGAATGTGGCAGTGTTTACGCCGTTCCCGAAGGCCGTTGCCGGGGTCTCACGTTTTGATCAGGTCTACAATCTGCAGAGCAGACAGACTCTCAGCTTCAGCGGCAAAATGAATGTTCTGGAGACAGAGCTGAAAGCCTATGTCAAAAAAGGGTATCGTGTCACCATCGTCTGCAGCAGCAGAGAGCGTCTGGAAAACCTGCAGGAGTTTGCGGACCGGATCGGTCTTTCCGGCAAAATCCGCTTCGAGCAGGGGAATCTGTCCAGCGGTATCGATCTGCCTACGGAGAAGGTCTGCTACATCAGCGAGCGGGACATTTTTGCCACCAGCAAGACCAGTCGGAAAAAGAAGCGGTTTAAGGATAAGGGACAGAAAATCCAGAGCTTTGCGGACATGCGGCAGGGAGATTTCGTGGTTCATGAGAATCACGGCATCGGAAAATTCCTGGGCATCGAGCAGCTGACGGTGCAGGGAGAAAAAAAGGATTATATCAAGATCAAATATGCCGGCGATGACATGCTTTACGTTCCGGTGGAGCAGATGGACATCGTGCAGAAGTACATCGGAAATGATGCGGCATCTCCCAAGCTGAACAAGCTGTCGGGCGGCGAGTGGAAGGCAACCAAAGCAAAGGCGAAGGCGGCCATTGCTGTCATGGCCAAGGATCTCATCGATCTGTATGCCCACCGGCAGATGGAACAGGGACACAGCTTCGGCAAGGATACCGTATGGCAGCAGGAGTTTGAGGACAGCTTTCCGTACGAAGAAACGGATGATCAGCTGCGCGCCATAGAGGAAATTAAGCGGGATATGGAAAAGCCCTTCTGTATGGACCGGCTGCTTTGCGGTGATGTGGGCTTCGGGAAGACGGAGGTTGCGGCCAGGGCACTTTTTAAGTGTGTGGCAGACGGAAAGCAGGCTGCGGTGCTGGTACCGACCACCATTCTGGCAAACCAGCATTACTACACCCTGAAGGAGCGGTTTGAGAATTTCCCGTTTAAGGTGGAGGTGCTGTCACGGTTCCGCAGCGAGGCACAGCAGAAGGAGACCATTGACAAGCTGGCAAAGGGTCAGGTGGATCTGGTCATCGGCACCCACCGGCTTCTTTCCCAGGATGTGAAGTTTCAGGATCTGGGGCTGCTGGTGGTGGACGAGGAGCAGCGGTTTGGCGTGGAACATAAAGAGAAAATCAAAAAGCTGAAGAAGAACGTGGATGTGCTGACCCTCTCCGCGACGCCGATTCCGAGAACGCTGAACATGTCGCTGACCGGGATCAAGGACATGTCCCTCATTGAAGAACCGCCGGAAGAGCGGTATCCGGTGCAGACCTATGTGCTGGAGCAGGATGACCAGCTGATCAAGGAGATCATTGAGCGGGAACTGGGCCGGGGCGGTCAGGTCTATGTGGTATTTAACCGTGTACGCGGCATTCAGAAGATCGCTGACCGGATTGAGGAACTGGTGCCGGAGGCCCGTGTGGCTGTGGGCCATGGCCAAATGAACGAGCATGCGCTGGAAGATGTGATGCTCAGCTTCATCAACGGAGAAAACAACGTGCTGGTGGCAACCACCATCATTGAATCCGGTATCGATATCCCTAACGCCAATACTATGATCATCATGGATTCGGACCGGTACGGCCTGTCCCAGCTGTATCAGCTGCGAGGCCGCGTAGGCCGTTCCAACCGGCTGGCTTATGCCTATCTGATGTATCAGAAGGACAAGGTGCTGACGGAAGTGGCCCAGAAGCGGCTGACTGCCATCCGGGAATTTACGGAATTCGGCGCCGGCTTTAAGGTTGCCATGCGTGACCTGGAGATTCGCGGTGCAGGTAATCTATTGGGCACGGAGCAAAGCGGCCATATGATGAATATCGGCTACGAACTGTACTGCAAGCTGGTGGATGACGCGGTTCGTGCGCTGCAGGGTGAGATCGTCAATGAAAACAGGGAGGAAACTTCCGTGGAACTGCCGATGCCGGCTTACATTCCGGAGCGGTATATCGAAGACGAATCGCTGAAGCTGCAGATGTACAAGAAGATTGCCGCCATCCGGAATACGGATGACGAGGATGAGCTGATCGATGAGATGCTGGATCGGTTCGGCGATGTGCCGCAGGAGGTCATCAATCTGGTGAAGATTTCCCATATCCGGTATCTGGCTGGGAATCTGTCCGTGACCAGAGTTTATCTGCAGAACGGAAAGCTTGTCTTCCAGTTCGGACAGAAAAATCAGCTCAGTGGTTTCGCACTGATGAATGTGACAGCGAAATACGGGCAGAAGGTCTTTATCCACGGCGGCATCGAGCCGTTTATCCGTCTCACCTGTGACCGGAAAAAAATGCTGAATGAAGCCATATCGCTGCTGGAGACCATCGATGCAGATAAGAAAAGCGCCTGATTTTTCAGATATTCAGATATAAAGAAAGGAAAACCGAAATATGGCGAAGTTAGAACGTACCCTGAACGGTGATTTTCATGAAATTATTCGTAAGATTGAAAAAGGCATACTGAATGGAAGTGTGTCAGCATCCCTGGAGGATTCCAGTGACTTCTGCGGTGACACTGCAAGATGCAGTGTCCGCGTCTTTGAGAGATTCAGCTATTCCGGCGGCAATCGTGTGAGCCTTAATGTTACCTTGTTTCAGGATGGTAACGGGCCGATAAAACTCTCTGCGATTACCGCAGGCGGCAGTCAGGCAACATTTTTCAAAATCAACACCCTGGGCGAAGAAGCGTTTCTGGATAAACTGAGAGAGATTTTATAATCGTTTTCCGTTCTGTTTTCATAGCCGACCGGATGGTTAATTATCTTTCGGTTTGGAAAAACTCCAGAACACGCTCGTTGAAATCTTCGGCTTCTTCATATGCGGCGTGGCCGAGCCCGGCGTAAATATATTGTTTGCAGTGGTGGATTTTCTCAGCCGTTTCCCGGGAAGCGGCTGCGCCCACTATTTTATGTGGCTTTAGCCCGTCGAGTGCACAATGTGCACGAGACAAAAGAACCAC
>JBJFHL010000053.1:0-8536 GCA_051893555.1 Anaerovoracaceae bacterium | reverse complement strand
TGTTTAATTTTCTTAAGCTCTCAATATACTGAGCTCCTGTCATCAGTGCCATACTATAGTCTCCTTTTCCTTTGTTTGCAGACGGCTGTTCTTTTTTAAGCTACCGTACTGTCTCTTTGAAATAATTTGCGATTAGTTCTGCCACCATTTTGTGTCCTTCACGATCCATATGTATTCCATCCAGATATCGGTGGTATTTAAAGTCATCGTTTTCTGCCATCTGAAAGCAGTCAATGTGAAATACCGAAAAACCCTGACAGAAATGTTTCATCCACATGCGAAAATCCATATATTCTCTTCTCACATGTTCAATGTCGATAAAATCCGGCCAGTTCTGCCGGAACTGAAATGAATTTCCCCCCGGTATCAGCATAAGAATCGGTATAATATTATTGTGATATGCCTGATGTACCAAGGCCATAAAATTTGCCTGCACGCTCCCGACCGGTGCACCCGCCAGAAAGTCATTGAATCCTCCGTCGATCAATACGTATCTTGGATTTTCAAGAACTACATCCTGATGGAATCGTGCCAGCATGCCTCCCGTCGTGTCACCGTTAATTCCCTTATTCACGACTTCTTCATCAAGTAGGGCGGGCAGTCTGCTTGCCCAGCAGTCTGCCTCGCTCACACCAAAACCTCTGGTAAAACTGTCTCCCAGACATACAATCTTCATCAATCCACTCCTTTAGAAATGAATTGCTCTTCCGCCTACTGCATGCATTGCTTCATGCATGATTTCGGATACAGTCGGATGCGGATGAATGGACATTGCCACTTCTTCTGCAGTTGCTTCCAGATTCATCGCAACGGATGCTTCTGCAATCATATCGGTTGCATGGATGCAGTATAAGTGTACACCCACGATTTCGCCATATTTTGCTTCCGTAATGACCTTCACCAGACCGCGTTCTTCGCCGGCAACCTTCGCTTTTCCGTTTGCCATCAGCGGGAACTTACCAACTTTGATCTCGCCATACTTTTCTTTTGCCTGCTTCTCTGTCAGTCCAATGCTTGCAATCTCCGGCTGAATGTAAATTGCACTCGGAATCTTGCTGTAATCCATTTCAGCGTGCTTGCCGCAGATATTCTTCACAGCTACGATACCTTCCATGGATGCGGTATGGGCAAGCATTGCTTTGCCGTTTACATCACCAATTGCATAGATGTTCGGAACATTGGTCTTCAGCGTCAGATCTGTAACAATTGCGCCTCTTTCTGTCTTAAGACCCAGTGCCTCAACATCGATTCCCGTTAAGTCAGGACCTCTTCCAACTGCCATGAGAACCTGCTCGCACTTCACTTCCTGCACCTTGCCGTCTTTTTCAAACTTCACTGCATCCGCGGTGATTTCCGTTACCTTGGCACTGGTATTGATCTTGATTCCCAGATCCTGCAGGTGCTTCGTAACCTGTGTCGTAATTTCTTCATCAACCATTGGAAGAATCCGGTCAAGGAACTCTACTACAGTTACGTCAACACCGATGGTCGCCAGGAAATATGCAAATTCGATACCGATCACGCCGCCGCCGATGACTGCAACAGATTCCGGTTTCTTATCGATGTCCAGCATCTCCTTGCTGGTCAGTACCTTTGCCTTCGGATCCACTGGGATCGGCAGAGACTTGGCCTGGGAGCCTGTTGCGATAATGATGTTTTCTGCGGTAAAGGTTTCACCGCCGACCTGAATGGTATGTGCATCGATCAGCTTTCCTTCACCATTCTTGATGGTAGCTCCGTTTCCTTTTACCAGACCCTGTACGCCGCCAACCAGCTGCTTGATGATACCTTTCTTTCTGTCCTGCACCTTCGCCAGATCCAGCTCTGCCTTGGAAGCATCCAGAGAAACCACACCAAATTTTGCAGCTTCTTTTACTTCCTTCAGAGATTCTGCGCTGCGAAGCAGTGCTTTTGTCGGAATGCAGCCAACGTTGAGACAAGTACCGCCAAAGTGTTCCTTTTCCACGATGACTGTCTTTTTGCCCAGCTGTGCTGCCTGAATTGCAGCCACATATCCGCCCGGACCACCGCCGATGACAGCGATTTCATAGTCATATGCGCAAGCCTTTGCTGCAGCCGGAGCTTTTTCCTGTGCAGCAGGTGCTTCTGCTGCCGCCGGAGCCGCTTCTTCTGCTGCAGTTCCGAAACCGCCTAATTTCGCCTTTGCTTCTGCAATTGCCGCATCAACGTTTTCATCCTTATCCCCTACGACAGCAATCGGCAGAGTTACAGGAATTTTGTCCCCAGCCTGAATTAATTCTGCTTTTACAACGCCGTCACGGGTTGCTTCGATATCCATATTGGTTTTATCAGTTTCCACGGAAAACAGAGGCTCCCCTTTCTTTACCTCATCTCCAACTGCTTTATACCATTCAACGAGTTTTCCTTCGTCCATATTGAAGCCCAACTTGGGCATGATAATTATTTCTGCCATTTCTCTTTCTTGTCCTCCTAAAATAAAAATCAAGCTTGCATGATGTAAAGGTATTTTTGATTGAAGTTGCTAATGTTTGTGTTTTTTGTTTTTAACTGCGAAAAATATATTGCCAGGTGAAATATGCTACCTGAATCTAATATGCAAATTATTTGATGTAGAGTGTCGTGTGGATTGATAGTTTTTCGTCGCATGTTGAGAAGAAGTATACAAGCTTGATTTTCATGCTGTTTTTTCGGCTGAAACCCTATACCAGTAATTTGATCGGGGATTCCAGCAGTTTCTTGATCTCAGTTACAAACTGTGCAGCAAGCAGACCGTCAATTAATCTGTGGTCTACCGTCAGCTGAATATTCATCATCGGATGGATTGCAACTTCCTTTTTGCCTTCTGCATTTACAACCACAACCGGTTCATCCTTGGTGGAACTGATTGCCAGAATACCACATTCCGGTGGGTTAATAATTGCAGTGAAGTTTTCAATACCGAACATTCCCAGATTGGAAATGGTGAATGTTCCACCAGAATATTCATTGATTGCAAGCTTTCCGTTCCTTGCCTTTTCAAACAATGGGGTGGAAGCCTTCGAAATTTCAACCAGACTCAGATTCTGTGCATTCTTGATGTTCGGAACGATCAGTCCGGTTGGCGATGCAACGGCAATACCCAGGTTTACGCTCTTGTATTTCACAATCGTATCACCGATCAGAGAAGCGTTCATATCCGGATACTTCTGCAGTGCCATAACGGTAGCCTTTGCAATATAATCAGTAACTGACGTCTTCTTTTCCTGTGCTTCATTGACCTGTTTTCTCATTTCAAGAAGCTCTGTCAGATCTACCTTCTGTGTAAAATACAGGTGCGGTGCAGTGAACTTGCTCTGCGATAATCTGTCTCCGATTACCTTTCTTACGCCTGCATAAGGAACTTCTTCCAGAATTTCCTTTCCATCTGCGGAGAATTTTGCTTCTGCCGGTGCGTCCTGTGCAGCCTTTTCTGCAGGTTTTGCAGCAGCAATTGCCTTTTCCACGTCTGCCTTCATGATCTTTCCGTTTGCGCCGGAACCCTGCAGCGTCTGAATATCGATGCCTTCTGCCTCTGCCATGGCCTTTGCCACCGGAGAAATCTTCACCTTATTGGAAGCCAGGTATTCCAGCACGTCCTTTTCACAGATTCCGCCGTCCCATCCGGTTCCTGTAATATCTGCGGTTGCAAGATCCAGATCATTCTCCGCTGCAACTCTTCTTGCTCTCGGTGTAATTTTCCGCTTGCCATCTGCACGAGCCGGTGCAGCAGCTGGCTTCGTTTCCTCTGCAGGTGCGGCTTCCGCAGCGGCCGGCGTTTCCGCAGCAGCCACTGCCACACCACCACTGGCAAGCTGTGCTTTCGCATCCGCGATAACGGCTGCAGCGTCTTCTCCTTCCTGTCCAACAACTGCGATAGGAAGTGTAACAGGAATCTTATCCCCTGCCTGAATCAGCAGTGCCTTGACAACACCATCGCCAGTTGCTTCAATGTCCATATTTGTTTTATCCGTTTCAACCGAAAAGAGAGGTTCCCCTTTCTTAACGGCTTCGCCTTCTTTCTTATACCATTCAACCAGTTTGCCTTCATCCATATTGAAGCCCAGTTTCGGCATGATAATGATTTCAGCCATGTCCTATTCCTCCTTCGCTCCGCTGATCCTACTTGAAATACGTTAAAACTTTCTGATATACTTTTTCTTCAGAAGGAATCAGTGGGAATTCGAGGGATGGGCTGAACGGCAGCGGAACGTTCGGGTTTGCAACTCTGCCAACTGGTGCATCTAAGTAGTAGAATACATCATCTGCAATTGCTGCACCGATTTCAGCGCCGATACCGCATCTTTCATAAGCTTCATCCGCAACGATCAGCTTTCCGGTCTTCTTTACAGACTCGATGATGGTTTCCGTATCCAGCGGAACAATGGTTCTCAGGTCGATAATTTCGCAGTCGATGCCTTCCTTTGCAAGCCGTTCTGCTGCTTTCTCTGATTTCATTACCATGGAGGATGTCGCTACGATCGTGATGTCCTTACCTTCTCTTGCGATTCTTGCTTTGCCGAACGGAATCGGTTCCACCACATCATCAACCATGAATTTCTTATTGTATTCCATTTTGTGCTCGAATACGATAACAGGGTCATCATCACGAATTGCAGCCTTTAACAGCCCCTTTGCTTCCTGTGCGGTGGACGGAACGGCAATCTTCATTCCCGGGAACTGTGCACACATTGCCTGCATGGACTGAGAGTGCTGTGCTGCAGAGGATCTTCCTGCGCCGATCGGGCAGCGAATCGTCATTGGTACATTTGCCTGTCCGCCGGACATGTATCTGATCTTTGCCATCTGATTGATTACCTGGTCAGCGGCAACCAGCAGGAAGTCGGAGAACATCAGCTCAACGACCGGTCTTAATCCGGTCAGAGCCATACCAACACCCATACCTACGATACCCTGCTCTGAAATCGGGCTGTCCTTCATTCTCAGATCGCCATATTTGTCAAGTAATCCTACGGAAGTCTTAAAGTTTCCTCCGATAAAACCAACGTCTTCACCAATCATTAAGACATTTTCGTCTCTGGCCATTTCTTCGTCTAATGCTTCACACACTGCCTGTGCATATGTAATCTCTTTCATTTTTAGTCCTCCTTCAGTTCACTATATCCTATAAGGTTCCCTGCTGAAATACATCCTTGTATGCATCCTCTGCATCCGGATAATCGCTTTCTACTGCAAACTTAACCGCTGCCTGAATTTCTTCTTCCACCTTGGCTTCGATCGCTGCGAAATCCTTTTCGGTTGCCTTCTTGGCTGCCAGCATTTCCTTCTTCAGATTTTCAACAGGATCTTTCTTCATCCAGTCTTCTTTTTCTGTTTCGCTCTTTCTCTTTCTGTAAGTAGCCGGATCGCCAACGTGATGTCCCTGCCATCTGTAAGTCTTGCATTCGATGATGGTAGGACCTTCACCCTTTCTTGCTCTTTCCACAGCCTCCTGTGCTGCTTCGTATACTGCAGTTACGTCCATGCCGTCTACAACCACACCCGGAATGTTGTATGCCTGTGCTCTTACTGCCAGATCCGGTGTATTGGTTACGTCACGGATATCTACGGAAATACCGTACAGGTTGTTTTCAATGACATAGATGCAAGGAAGCTTCCAGGCAGCTGCCATGTTGATGCTTTCGTGGAAAGTACCTTCGTTGGTTGCGGAGTCTCCCATGAAGGATACGGCAACCTGATCGGTTCCCTTATACTTGGCAGTGTATGCTGCACCGGTGGCGATAGGAATTTCACCGCCTACGATACCATTGGCACCCAGGATACCCTTATCCATCGCCATGATGTGCATGGAACCGCCTTTTCCGTTGGAATAGCCGGTCTTCTTACCCAGAATTTCAGCCATCATTCTGTCTGTATCCGCACCGCGGGCAACCAGATGTCCATGACCTCTGTGGGTACTTCCGATATAGTCCTCATCGGTCAGAGCAGCACATACACCGGTCGCGATTGCTTCTTCGCCCAGATACAGATGTGCCAGACCTGCCATGAGACCTTTCTTATAAAATTCAAATGTTTCTTCTTCGAATCTTCTGATTCTGAACATGGTTTCATAGAAATCGAGTAACTGTTTCTTGCTGTAGTCTTTAATTTTCATTTTTTCCCTCCTGCAAATTTGAAACATGATATTTGTAACCGTATGCTATGCGTGTCACACTTTTTTTCGCATCATTATTAATTGCAAATCATATGCCAACTTGTGTTCCTCTGCTTGTGTCTTTTTTGAAATCCACGAAACCATTGGAATTTAAACGTTTTAGTTTTTTCTTTTTTTTTCAGATTCATGCAGCAAAAAAAATGTGACACGAAAGTGACACATTCTCTTGCATTTTGCCGTGTCACAGTATATAATAATGTCACAAAATTAACGTAGTTTCAGAAGGGAGGTTGTGACAATGCAAAGCTTACATTACAATGATGCGTCTTACCAGGAACTGGTCCATCAGAAATGGGAAAACTTTATAAACCACATTGATGATGATTACTCTATGATTCGTCCGGAAGTCATTGATTCGTGGACACGTTCCAGAAATGCAGATGTAAATCCGCACAAGCTTGTAAACAAGTTCCTGGCTCCTGAGGAACTGAATATCAAACTGAACTCCGCAGCAGAACTCCTCACGATTGTTCGTCCATACATGAAAAGAATTTATTCCATTGTGAAAGGTACCGGAGCCTATATCCTCATATCCGATCGGGAAGGATACATCCTCGATGTCATCGGTGATAAGGATATTGTCTACGAGGGGCAGTCTTATTCGAAACTGGTCATTGGCGCCTGCCGCAAGGAACAGGTCGCAGGCACCAACGCAGTCGGAACGACACTCTTCCTGGATACGCCTACCCAGCTATGGGGAGAGGAGCACTACATTGAATGGCACAAGCCCTTTGCCTGCGCCGGTGCCCCGTTTTACGACGAAAACAATAATCTGCTCGGTTCCTTCACCGTGACCTGTAAGAAAGAATTCGCCCATCCCCATACCCTCGGCATGGTCTCTTGTGCTGCAGACAGTATTACCCGGGAAATCAAGCTGAAAAGCACCATGGATAAACTGGAGATGCTCAGCAGTCAGCGGAATCTTATGCTGGAAAACATGACGGCCGGCGTCTTTCTTCTCTCTGCCGAAGGGCGGATTTCGCAGGTGAACTCCATCGCCCTGAATATGCTGGGGCTTCAGTATGAAGAGACCATCGGCCGAGACATCTTTGACCTGATTTCTTTTCACTCAGGCTCTGACACTTCCACACTGTCTACATTTCTCAGCGCAGAATGTTACAATCTGGAAGCTAATGTACAGATTCTTGCTCATGGCAGCCTTACGAAGCGTTTTAACATTTCCATCAACCATATAAAGAACTATTCCGATGAAATTACCGGCATTCTGCTGCGGATCAACAAGCCGGAAGTCATTCAGAAGCTGGTGAAACGGATCGAAGGTCATCATGCCAAGTATTATGTCGGCGATATCATCGGCGAGTCCCAGGTTATGAAGAATCTGAAGAGAGACTGCCTGAAAATTGCAGGTACAGAGTCGAATATTCTGATTCTGGGACCAAGCGGTACCGGTAAGGAACTGGTGGCACAGTCCATACATAATGCAAGCTCTGTTTCGGACGGTCCTTTTGTTGCTATCAACTGTGCAGCAATCCCAAACAATCTGGTGGAAAGTGAGCTGTTTGGCTACGAGCGCGGAGCGTTCACCGGTGCTGCAAAGGAAGGCCGGCCGGGAAAATTCGAGCTTGCCGACGGCGGAACCATCTTTCTGGACGAAATCGGCGATATGCCGTTGGATGTACAAGCCACACTTCTCCGCGTTCTGCAGACGAAAGAAGTGATCCGTATCGGCGGAAGCAGTCCGCGGCCGGTAAACATCCGTGTCATTGCCGCCACCAACCAGGATCTGCTGACTGCAATTCAGGAAAAAACCTTCCGCAGCGATCTCTATTACCGGCTCAACGTTTTCACGATCTACACGCCTTCTCTAAAAGAACGGGGACCGGAAGATATCTGCCTGCTAGCGGACTATTTCGTCACGCTGTATAACAGCAATAAAGGGAAAAGCCTTCACATTTCACCGGATGTTTATCCGATTCTGCAGGAGTATGACTGGCCCGGTAATGTCCGTCAGCTGGAAAATGTCATTGAACGCGCCATCAATCTGACCGACGACGATCTCATTACGCCGGAACATCTCCCGGAACATATTCTCCACCGGCAGCCGGCCCCGGAAATCATGCTTCATTCATCCGGCTCCATGCAGTCCGCAGCACCGTCTGCATATAACGTCAACTTCAAAGAATTTCCAAGTGCTGTGGATAATGAAAAATCCCTGATCATTTCTGCTTTGGTGAAAACCAAAGGTAAAATCACCGATACAGCGGAGCTGCTGGATATGAATCGGCGAACGCTTTACCGGAGAATGGACAAACTCGGCATTGATCCGACGCAATACCGCAGAAGATAGCAAAGGGGCTGTCGCATTAACGGTTTTCACCGTTAGGGTGGCGGCCCTCTTTTCAT
>JBJFHL010000052.1:0-121101 GCA_051893555.1 Anaerovoracaceae bacterium | reverse complement strand
GGTGGTTCTTTTGTCTCGTGCACATTGTGCACTCGACGGGCTAAAGCCACATAAATCACAAGAGGACGGCTATCACGCCGTCCTCCATGCACTTTGCAGCTGCTTCTAAAAGATATTTTGGTTTCTTATTACTGAAATATCTTTTGGCTGCTAAAATTCTAATGAATCTTGTTTCAATAAAAAGTCATATACATTCATCATCAGTATGCCTTCCTCCGTATAAAATGGTTTTGGAGTATTTGATGTGATCACAATCTTTTTGAATGAATCATTTATTCTCAGGAAAGGTCGGATCTCCTGTGCCATTTTTTCTTCCGTACCAAGCATATATGCTGATTGAATATAATATTTTTTAGATCCCTTATTACATATGAAATCCACTTCTAACTGTTTTTTTACCGGTTTACCATCTTTGCCCGGTTCCACAATACTAAGATTTCCAACATCAACACTGCATCCACGCATTCTGAGCTCATTGTAGATCACATTTTCCATAGAATGGGTTACTTCCGTCTGGCGGAAGTTTATTCTTGCATTTCGAAGCCCCAGATCCATAAAGTAATATTTCATAGGTGTACCAATGTAAGATTTCCCTTTTATATCATAGCGCCTGGCTTCTTCAATCAGGAATGCATCTTCCAGATATTCAATATACTTCGTAATGGTTGTCGCTGTAATTTTAGACTTATTCACACTCCTGAATGTGTTTTGCAGTTTGTTTGGATTCGTCAAAGCCCCAATTGCGGATGATAATATATCCAGCAAAGTCTCCATTTCACCAATATTCCGAATTTTATTCCGTTTGACAATATCACTGATGTAAGTTTCCTTAAAGAGGTTATTCAGAAGCGTTATTTTCTGTTCATCCGATTCCGCCAGAACGACAAGAGGAATCCCGCCAAACGTAATGTATTCATTCCACCCATCATATCGATTCCCATTATAGACTGTCATAAACTCTGAAAAACTCAAGGGGTACATATGAATTTCATCCCCTCTGCCGCCAAACTCTGTTGCAATATCCCTTGACAGGAATTTCGCATTACTTCCGGTGACATACACATCGCAGTTTTTCCTGTCTGCCAATCCATTCAGGACACTTACAAACTCTCCAAGCAGCTGTACCTCATCCAGAAGAAAATAATATTTATTCTCATCCTTCATCTGCTCTTTTGCCCAGGGGTAGAACTTCTGAGGATCTCTGAACTCTATATTATCGAATAAATCAAAGGCCATTTCGATAATGTGATCCTCGCAGACACCACTCTCCAGTAGATGCTTCTTGAAAAGGGTACGCAGTAAAAATGATTTCCCACATCTTCTGATCCCTGTTACTATTTTTATCAGTCCATTATTTTTACGCTTCACCAGTTGTTCTAAATAATAATCTCTTTTGATTTCAATATCCACTTCGGACCCTCCTATAAGATATTTTGGTATATTCTAACCGAAATCTCTTATATTATACTCTGCATCCTGAAACATTTCAAGTTTCCATAGTGTATATATCTCACTTCATCCCTTCTTACCCCGCTACGTTGGTCACATACACCGTATAATCCTCCGTTCCGTCCCCCGGATATGTATACTCTTTGGTCTGCTCCTGGTTCAGATAGCAGAACGTCTCCTCCGGATACCGAGGCAGCACCTCCCAGGTGGCCGGCACCTCCACAGACACCCTGCTCGTGACGAGATTGCCGTCTGCAAGCATTTTGTCGTATACGAAGGTCACCGTCCGGGTCTCCTCCCAGGCGGTCAGGAAGTTGGAGATCAGGCCGCCTTCATCCCAGCCGGTATCGATGGACTGGCCGCCCACCCTGACGCCATTTTCGTTCAGATAGGATACCTCCACCAGCCGCAGGGTGCCCTTCTCCAGGATATAAATATCCCGCCTTGCTTCCGGATCCTCCGGATCGCCGTTCACCGCCGTCACCCGCAGATACGGATCCAGGTCCTCCACCGTTTCCACCTGCGCTTCTGCGCTGATATAGCTGGAAATCATGTAATCCAGATAGCTTCCCCCGGATTCATACAGTTCCATGTCAAGTTGTGCCTGCACCACTCCCGGTTCGCAGTAAAAGTCCAGTGCACCCAGGCTGCCGGAAAGCACCCGTTTGCTGGTTTCCTCATACTCCACCATGGCCCACGCCGGCTGCCCATCGAAGAGAAAACACACGCTCTGTTCTTCCGTCCCGTCAGAGAACTGCGTGACAATGTGGAGATTTTCGTATCGATCCAGGAGATATCCCATCCGGTTTTCCTCCTGCACAAAATCCAGGCCCCCGCCGATCATGGCCAGTGCCTGCTCTCCGGTCATGCATTCCCCACCGTCAGACTCCTTTCCGGAAGATGCAGAATCCGGATTCACTCCATTTCCGTCAGATGGTGTATCTGCACCGCAGCCTGCAAAGAAGATGACTGCCGCTGTTAACATGAAAGTGATAAGCCAAATATTTCGCTTTTTCAAAATGCCCTCTCCTTTCACAGTGCTTCTTTATTCTGCATCCGCATCCAGACCGAACTCGCAATACAGCTTCCTGCGGTATTCTTTATCCTCTGCCGCCTTCTTCAGATCCTCCATTCGATTCTCCCTGATCAAAAGCGTATACAGCCTGTTCAGCTTTTCCTCGCCTTCCTCCCGGCCTTCTTCCCTTCCTGCGTCAAACCTCTGGTTCATCATCTCTTCCAGCGTCATCTGCCTCTTCCTCCATTTCGTGGTGTTATACTTTCTCACCCGTTCATCGATTGCCTGCGTCAGCCAGCTTCCGTCCCGCTTGGACGGGTCATTGATATAGGCGAAAAATGCCCGCAGCTCCTCCGGCACCTTCTCCGGTCCACAGGCTGTGTTTAATATAATTGTATACGACTCATCGTCAAGAGGCAAGCAGTTTTTCACATCATAAGACTGAAACCGGTACACCGGTTTTCCGGCTTTCAGGTAGTCATATGTACAGATAAAGATCACGAAGGATCTCGGCAGCTTTCTGTAATCATCGCCGGCATCCAGAGCCTCCGGATCCATATTGGCATGATAATCCCTCGACCGCTTTCCCAGATGATCCCGGTAGGTCTGCATCTCTACACTGGCCCATCGCCGTGTGGAACGAAGCTGGGCATCAAACCGCACGCCATGATACTCCCTTGCATACTTCAACGTCTTCTCCGTCTCCACCCGCATGGATTCCTGCACTGTTTCCTGCTCCGCATCATCCTCTGCGAACAATGGGTTCTCCGGGCTTTTGATGTGGATCTCTCCGAAATCCTCCTCCGGCAGGATTGCCTGCAGCACACCACGGCAGATATCTTCATCCCGCATTACCAGTGAGAAGATTAAGCTGTCCGTATAGGGAATCAGCTTTTCCGGCGGGATCTCGTTCGGATCAAAATATTCTCTACTGTCACGCATCCTCTCTCTTGCGTTTTCTCCTGTGTTTACTCTTGTGCCTTTTCTTTCGTCATCTTTCGACACAAACCGCTATATTTCAACACATTTTCATTCTTGCTTACCCGGCTACGTTGGTCACATACACCGTAAAATCCTCTGTTCCGCCCCCCGGATATGCATACTCTTTGGTCTGCTCCTGGTTCAGATAGCAGAACGTCTCCTCCGGATACCGAAGCAGCACCTCCCAGGCTGAGAGATTGATAAGCGAATATTTCGTTTCTTCAACTGGATCGCTCCTTTCACAGTGCTTCTTTCTCTTCGGCAAGGCGGTAGAAGAAAGCTTCCAGCTCCTCCGGTGCTATATATCTCTCCGCAAAATCCACCGTGCCGTACTTTTTCAGGATGCCAAGAAGTGTTTCCACGTTTTCTTTGCTGAGCGGCCTGCCTTCAAACATCGTTTCCTGCTCATGGTCCTTCGTGAAGCACTGTGCATAAACAGCCACAAGCCGTCTTCCCCTGTTTCATCCTTCGTTACGGCGAAGGAATAGCTGAAGCGATAGTCCATATGGCTGCAAACAAGGGAGATTGCGGTCACGTCTGAAACCTCATGACCTGAAGCCAGGTTCCCATCCTTTCCATCCGGCATCTTCCCGGCACTTTTCACACTTTCTGTATGGAAAAAGGAGGAACAAGTCCTCCTTTTCCCTTTCATCCGTTTTTATTTTACGGTTCTGATTGCTTTCATAGAATACTCAGTGTAAATCTTTTCACCTTCGAATTCCACGTAGCCGCGTACCTTGTAGAAATACTTGGTGCCGGCCTTTACCGCAGTGTTGTAGTAAGCATCCTTTTCGGTATCGAAAAGCGGAGCCTTACCGAAACCGCTGTATCTCTTCGTGGAGCGGAAAATTTCCACACCGTCGAAATCCATCATCTCGCCATTTTCATTGTACCAGGTAATCTTTACTGCCTTCTTGCCGTTCTTCATCGTCACTACCTTGGAACGTGCAACCAGTGTCTGATCCTTCAGCTGTGCCTGGATCTCTTCCTTAGTCGAACCAGCTGGCGCCTGCTTTTCGGCAGTGACAACCAGTTTGTCGCCTGTCTTCAGACCAGTTACTTCCGTTACTTTGCCCTTGGATACGCCATTGAGCACTACATCCGTCAGCTCATAGCCTTCTTCCACTGTGATGGTTGCCTTCGTACCGTCGGCGCTTAAGGTAACCTTAACACCTTCGCCAGCCTCGATAGTCGGCTTCTGAACCGGTGGGATATTTCCGCCGCCAGCAGGTGCTACATAGTAAGGGGTAATTGTACCTGTCAAAGTTTCATAGTTTGCAGTATCGGCAGGTGTGAATAACCACTTGTATGCCTTGTTCTTTTCTACTACTGTATCAAGACCTAAAGGTGTTACTCCATCATCTCCTACCCATTCCAACTTATACGTAGCTGCATCTGGCTGTAAAGATCCGATTACTAAAACTGCGTCATCTAATGTCTTATTAGCTTCGGTAATCTTAGTGTATGCCGGTGTTCCTGTTGGCATTGCCTTGGCAATGCTGTAGGTCTTTGTATATTCAGTCGGAAGCTTATAGTTTTCTGCACCTGTTCCTGTTAATACTGCTGTTGCAGTATAGCCCGTGCCTGCATTAGTTTCAGCTCCACCTGTAACATTAATAGATACATCGTCAGTACCGACTTTGTTAGTGATAGTTGCTTCTACAACCTTACCATCGTTGTAAACACGGTTTTCGTAATTTGACCATGTGATTGCAACTTCGCGCTTTGAAACATTAAGTGTATAGCTTGTAGTTGCTTCGGCATAATTAGCAGTTTCGGCTGCAGTTGCTGTGATAGTTGCAAGTCCTTGACCTTTAATAGTTACAACACCGTCATTGGTCACTTCGGCGACACCAGTATTATTGCTTTCATAAGAAATTGCACCGTCACCTTTTGATAAAGTTGCTGTTTTGGTATATGGTTCATCTCCATAAACCTTATTTACGCTTGTTACAAAATCAGTTGCAAATGCCTGTGTTTGCTTTGCCTCTATATTTACTGTAATTGTCTTGTCAGCAGCTGCTGCAAAAGTTCCTTTTTCATCGGCACTGATTTTTACAGTAAAGCTTCCCGCAGTAGTTCCTGCTGTCACAACCCCGTTTACACCATTAAAGCTTGCGCCTGCAGGTGGAGTAGAAGTTTGGGTGTAAGTAAGCTTACTTCCGGCTGAAGCAGCATTGGTTGAATATTTTGTATTAAGATCCAGACTGCCTCCAAAAACTACGCTAACACTATCAGGTCCGCTTATTGTCTGAGTAAGCTTGTCAGTAGTTACAGATGTTGTTTTGATGGCACTTGCCTCAGTTGTAGCAGTAGCCTTAACTCGGGTAGAAACAGTATAATTTGTATTTGCTGCCAGACCTGTGAATTCACCGTTGTCCTGCCAGCCACCCCCAGTGATTGCATATTCCTGACCTGACTGAACATTAGTAACAGTAACAGTATTTGAAGTTTTAGTTACCTCTGCCTGCACAGCTTCGGTTCCTGTATAAGCAAGTTTTGCTACAGGGCCAACTGCTACAGATGTAACGCTTCCGGAATTATTGGAGTTCGTTACTTCAACAGTGATATTTTTTCCGATATCATCAACAGTAAGCTTATAAGTGTTGCTTTCAGCTCCGGAAATATCAACACCACCGCGCTTCCACTGATATGAAAGCGTTCCCAAGCTTTCTGTGCCGTAATCAAGAGATGATGTATCAGCTGTCAGGGTTTCATCATATTTTGGAGTTCCGGTAATCGAAACAGTGCCGCCAAGTGCATCTGCGCCCAAGGTTGCAGGGAAAGACACCTTGAATGACAGCTTGCTTCCATCATCAGCAACAGTTTTTTCTGTAATACTGCTAGAGCCAGCTACAGATGCAGTTGCATCGGATGCAAAAACATAGCCTGTCTTTGAGGTCAACTCAACTTTTGCAGAATATGTGGTTTCAGGAGCAAAAACTGAAGGGCTTCCATCCCAAGTGATCGTTCCAGTATATCCCGTGCCTTCTGCAACAGTAGACTGCGGTGTTGCTCCCTTTGCCGGAGCAGTGATTGTAATCGGAAAGTCCCCGGTGAGTTCGGTAACAATCTCAACCGTACGAGTTTTTTCACCAACTACGGCATCATTTGGAGTGATGTCCTCAAAAGAATATGAACCCGCATCATAAGCACCCGCCACAGAATACGTCTCAACTTTTATCTGAGTGTTTCCCGATAAAGCACCTTCTTTAACTTTTAACTTTAATGTCAAAATCTTGCTATCTGTCGGAACTGTTACATTGGCTGCAGCAGTTGCAGACGTATATGCAAGTTCAACATAACCCGCTGTTGTAGCCTCTGTTGCGGTTGGCACCGTAACATTGTCAGCATTTGGATAATTTGTTGCTGACACCTCCGTTGCTTCAAATTTACTGTTGTCAAAGCTGACTTTTAATGTCATTCCAGACATCAACACTTCGGTAGGTTGTGTAAAAGTAACTTCAACTTGATCATTTGCTTTAGCTATTGTTTTGCTGACAGTAAATGCGTTTCCATCTGCATATACCGCCATCGGAAACATTGTCAAAATCATGCAAATCACAGTAATTAAAGCGATGGCTTTTTTCCTATTTTGTTTCATTTTGTCCTCCTTCTTCTCTAATCTATTGCATCAAATACAGATGGCTTAGTAGCAATCTTCAACTTAAGCTGAAGAATATCCTGTGCACTTAAGTTTGGATCTGTATTGACAATCATTGTTACATTGGCAGCCTCAAATCGTTCTTGCTTCTTTACTTCATCGCCTTCATCGAAGATTGAAGGTTTTGTTGCTATTTTTAATTTAGTATGGAGTATGTCTGTAGAATTTACAGTCCCATTATAATCCACATCTCCATACAGCCATAGTTTAACTTCTCCCAAGGCTACATCGGAGCTGTCCACGTTGATGTTTATAATCTTCGGCACATATTTGCCCGGCTTGGAAATTGCCAGTTTGTAAGTGCCTGTTGGTACGCCTACAAAACTAAACGTCTGGTCGTACCGCTTGCCGTCGCTGTTTTGTGTTATACCTCCTTTCATAACAGCATAGCTTAATGCCTTTTCAGGACTACCAAGCTTGATGTCTGCTTTTATATCCTCATCACTTGTGGTACTTGCATAAAGCAGGTACTTAGCGTTATCGGTGTTATTCCAGCTTACCACTGTTCCTTTCACTTCCACGCCTGCAACCTTGGTATAGGTATATTCTCCTACAGCACCATACTGGTATGCACCAGGTTCTCCCCATCTGTAGCATGCCTTGATGGTTGTTGTATCCGTCAGGCTGATTGGTGTGCCTGCAGTATACAACATTATTGTAGTGCTGCTTGTAGGATCTGAGTTGTCGGTAGTGTAGTAAATTTCAGCGCCAACAACATCATCATTGAAGTCAACGGCTTTGGTACCTACGAAATTCCCCGGTGCAGTAATTACCTCAGGTGTACCAATGGTGCCTGCTGCAACCTTTTTGTAGGTATACTTCGCTGTGTTTGTCTTTACTCCGTTCACAGTCGCCCATACAGTATGCGTCTGTTCTGCAAAATATGTATGGTCAAGTGTGATTGAATTGCCATCTGTATACGGTGCAGTATCAGTATTGCAATACAGCTTTACATTGGCAGCTCCTTTGTAAGCGTCTGCGGCGTGAATGGTCACTGTCAGCGTGTTGCCCACAAAACGTGTTCCTGACGGATAGCTCAGTGTCGGTGCTGGCTGAAGTTCCACTGCATTCGGCAGTGTTATTGCCTTATTGTCCGTAACCGAGGCAGACAAAGTACCTGTTATTGTAAAGATTTCTCCTACCGATCCGTCTTCATGTGCCGCGGTCAGTCCTGTGCCGCTGAGTTTGGCAATAATTTGTGCCAGCAGTTCGTCGGTGATGCTGTAGCCTTCATCTGCTCTGATTCTGATGTCTGTAATCGTATCACCAGGCATAACAGTCTGAACTGCAGGACCTTCCAGCTTTTCGCCGACGCTGCTTACAACATACATATTTGCACCCGGAGTGATGGATACTTCCGCACCTACCTTAAAGGTAACATCTGCATAAAATGCTTCTTCCACTCCGCTGAACGTCATTTTCAGCTTTGCCGTGTGAGTGCCGATGGAAAGACCTTCTTTAGGCCGAATCGTATATCCTGAGCTTACATCCGTATCGCCTACATTGGCATAACAAGTGTTATAATAGCTCAAATCGAATTTATCTGTTCCTTCTGTCAACTCAACATAAGTTACCTGAAGGCCCTGGTTTCCTGTGTTTGAGAAAGTAACAGCCTTGGCATCCGGTCTTATAATGTAGCCGGTCTTTATTATTCCAAAATCAATATTATTTAGAGAAGCTGCCCATGTTTTCGTATATACATATTTACCTGATGTGCCTGAGGACATGCCGCTGGTTACTCCATACAGGCTGCCGTCAGCCTTTAATGCCTCGACGCGGAAGGTGAAAGTACCTTCCAGGTTATTGGAGTTGAAAGTGCTGCAGCCTATTTCATAATATGTTGAAGCATCTTCTGTTTCAAAGCCGAGTATGCATCCTTCCGTGCCTTCTTTGTACAGGTAAATTCTATATTTGCTCACATTGCCTTCTGCGCCGGCAGGGGCTGTCCATGAAGCTTCTGCTTTGGTTATTCCTCCCGAGAATGTAAGGTTTGTCGGTGCCGGAGTATATACCGCTGTTACAGTAACATCACTGCTCGGCATGATGAATTTATCTCCCGGGTTATATACAGTACTGCCAATTTGCCATCCCGTGAAAACCTTGCCAGTAGGTGGTATAAAATCACAGGTTGTCGGCAGAGTGTATTCCAATGTTTCCAGACAGCTGTCCGATGTCATGGTTCCGCCGCCTTCACCTTTACCAAAAATAACACTGTACGTTGCTTTTTCACCTATAGTCACAGTTGCCGGTTTGCTGGCTAATACAGTACTTGTGGATTTCGTGCGTACTTCATAAGTTCCTTCACTAAGGTTCTCAACTGTGCTGCCGCTTATATCTGTCCATGAAGTCTCTCCGAATTTGCGGTACTGCATATTGGAATTAACTCCGGTAAGCTTACCATCACTGCCGCCGCCAATCGTTACACCTACGGTTCCGATTCCTGTCGGTGCTTCCGGTCTTGCAGGCAGTGTAATCGTCTGCGGACTGCTGTCACAGTTTTCATAAGTGCCGTTTTTAAGCACTAATGAAATCTCTTTACCCAGCCAGTCTTCTGCTAGCGGATAGTTGGTTTTATCCGCATCTGTAGTAAAGTTTATCGTGGTTACGCCTGTTCCGGAAACAGAGTAGGTTCTGCCAGGACTCAGACCATTCAGGGTATCGTTATAATAATTCACAGATGCATTCGGTTCTGATTCCCTGACATATACATCGCAGGTTTTATTCAAACTTGAATCAATAGATGTTACTGTTATTGTAGCTTTTCCCGCATTATATCCTGTACTTACCTGTATCGTACTGCTTGCACCCGACGGTTCTCCCACAGATTCAATTCTTGCAATGTTCGAGTCTGATGAAGATGCCTTGACATTCGGATAAGATGCGTCTGCAGGTGTTACGGTTGCGGTAATGGTTTCGGTCGCATACTTCTCCAGAATAATCTCTGTCTTATCCAGCGTCATGTCCGTCACAGGCTTTTGACTTGTAAAGGCGCCATAATGAATCTCAAAGGTTTCCGTCCGTGTGGGATCCTTTGTGTCGGTTGCCTTAACAGTTATGGAGCCTTCAATGCATGGAGCATCCACGGTACCGTAAATTACTCCTTTCTGATTCATCTCCAGTCCGGAAGGCAGAGAACCGCTGGTTATCTCAAATTTGGTGTTTGAATAATCACTATTTATGCCATCTGCACCGCGCAGTCCGGCGAGAAGATGGAGATTATATGTGCTATATTCATTAAATCCCACCTGACCTGCAGGAATGTCAAAATGGGTACCTCCTTTCCAAAGGAAGTCTGCCGCAGTACTGCTATATTCAAACTTTACATTTTCCAGAATACTTCCGTCGGTACTGCACATGTAATAGTAATAGTCACCCTTACCTACGTCTTTGCCGCGTCTGAAAATGTAATTGTTATCTGCAGGGTCGGTGGTTACCACGTGTGCATTGAGATTGTACGGGAGCCGAAGGGATTTTACGATACCCGTTGCGGTCAATTTTCCTCCCGCCGTCAGCCCCAAAGACATAAGGTTGTTCACTGCGATGCAGTTTGTTGTAGATTCCGCCTTACAGTCAGCCGTGGCTGCAATCACAGGCGATGCATTATCAATGTAAAGAGCACTCATTGCGTAGGCATAATATTTATTACCTCCGGCTGCATGGGCTTCTGCGTTAATTGTTACAGCTCCGCGGTCTTCAACAGTAATCGTTCCATTGTAAAAGGCGTATAGATTTCCAGTTTTTGTCCCGTTGTCTGTCACTTTGACATTCAGCACCGCGGGATTCGTCTCATTTTTCGTAAATATTACATTACCCCACATTCCATATCCGTTATTGCTTCCCGATGAGGTTATGTCGATATTTACCGTTCCGTTGGTGATTTCCGTATGGGCTTCGATTCCCTTGAAATCTCCTGTCAGCGCAGAGCCTTTAATGTTCAGAATGCCTCCGGTATCAGCTGTGATTTTCATGTTGCTCATTGCACTTTCTGAACCGATTAGAATACCGATAACCTCTGAACTTGATGCTGCGATATTGATGGTATTGGTTCCCACAAGGTGCAGGTTCAGGTCGCCCTCAGATGCAATAGGTCCGCCGTTATAGCCATTCAGAGTCAGGGTCTTCGTGGTGCCGTTATAGGTCCATCCGCTGCCGGAGTCATCGGTCTTCATTTCCACTTTCTTTTCTGACCCAGTCCCGATTCCTACAGTAAGGTATTTATCCGGTTCCACAAAGGCGCCATAATTTATAGTAAAGGTTACCGTCCGCTCTGGATTAGTTGTATCTGTTGCCTTAAATTCTATGGAGCCTGCACTGCATGGAGCATCCACGGTACCGTAAATTACTCCTTTCTGATTCATCTCCAGTCCGGAAGGCAGAGAACCGCTGGTTATCTCAAATTTGGTGTTTGAATAATCACTATTTATGCCATCTGCACCGCGCAGTCCGGCGAGAAGATGGAGATTATATGTGCTATATTCATTAAATCCCACCTGACCTGCAGGAATGTCAAAATGGGTACCTCCTTTCCAAAGGAAGTCTGCCGCAGTACTGCTATATTCAAACTTTACATTTTCCAGAATACTTCCGTCGGTACTGCACATGTAATAGTAATAGTCACCCTTACCTACGTCTTTGCCGCGTCTGAAAATGTAATTGTTATCTGCAGGGTCGGTGGTTACCACGTGTGCATTGAGATTGTACGGGAGCCGAAGGGATTTTACGATACCCGTTGCGGTCAATTTTCCTCCCGCCGTCAGCCCCAAAGACATAAGGTTGTTCACTGCGATGCAGTTTGTTGTAGATTCCGCCTTACAGTCAGCCGTGGCTGCAATCACAGGCGATGCATTATCAATGTAAAGAGCACTCATTGCGTAGGCATAATATTTATTACCTCCGGCTGCATGGGCTTCTGCGTTAATTGTTACAGCTCCGCGGTCTTCAACAGTAATCGTTCCATTGTAAAAGGCGTATAGATTTCCAGTTTTTGTCCCGTTGTCTGTCACTTTGACATTCAGCACCGCGGGATTCGTCTCATTTTTCGTAAATATTACATTACCCCACATTCCATATCCGTTATTGCTTCCCGATGAGGTTATGTCGATATTTACCGTTCCGTTGGTGATTTCCGTATGGGCTTCGATTCCCTTGAAATCTCCTGTCAGCGCAGAGCCTTTAATGTTCAGAATGCCTCCGGTATCAGCTGTGATTTTCATGTTGCTCATTGCACTTTCTGAACCGATTAGAATACCGATAACCTCTGAACTTGATGCTGCGATATTGATGGTATTGGTTCCCACAAGGTGCAGGTTCAGGTCGCCGTTGGCGGAAATTTTCTGTCCCGTCCAATTATTCAGCGTCAGCGTCGCCGTTTCTGCATTATAGGACCAGGTGCCGTCAGCGCTGCTTTTTGTTTCTGCTACTACAGCCTGCGTGCCATCGCCTGCCGTAATGGTCACCGATGTTGCATTCACCGCATAGGCTTTTTCCACTGTCCCCGGCAGCTGCGGCATCAGAGCGAATACCATTGCCAGAGCCAGCATTATAGTGATAACTTTTTTTGCTCTGCTTAAAATTTTCATCTTTTCTTTTTTCCTCCTCTCTTTCCTCTAAATTGCGTCCGGCGCCGCTGTCAGATATCCGGCGGATACCGACGCTAGTTGAAATCGTTTCAGAATCAAAATTTTTTCTAAGCTTTTGCTTTATGCGCGAAGTGATTTGCTGGCAGACCAGCTTCCGTAATACTTGACTCCGTTTACGGTCTTGTATGCTCTTACGCGCACATAATATTTCTTGCCTTTTGTCAGCTTGCTTATGGTCTTGGCTGTTGCAGTCTTTCCTGATACCGTCACAGTCTTGGCATTCTTAAAGGTGCTTGAAGTGCTGTACTGTATCTGGAAGCCTGTGGTCTGGGTGCTGTGCTTCTTCCACGTCAGCTTCAGCTTGCCGGAGGAAGATCTGGTCAGCTTGCTCACGGTCACCTTGGTCGGTCTGATCTTGAAGGTCTTTACGACCTGGCCTTCGTACTTGCCGATGCCTTTGATTGTAATCTTCGCCTTACCGACATACTTGTTGTTTGAATATGACACCTCGTAGTCAGTGCCTTCTGTCAGTACGTTGCCTTCCGAGTCCTTCACCGTTACGGTCGTCTTGATGTAATTGCCCGTGTATGAATAAGAATTGCCTGAGATTGTTGTCTTAGCGTCTTCAATGGACTCCTTGCCTTCGCCTGCAAGGACAGGGAAGGTGTAGGATACCTTGCCGTTTTTATAGGAAGCCACAAAGCCGTTTACAGTGAAAACGCAGTCATCTGCAAACACCTTCTCTCCTGTAGGTTTCACAGGGATGGAGACGGTGTAGGCTTTTTCACCGAATTTGGAATCATCCGGTGTCCATACCGGTGTGCCCACGGTATAGAGCGTATCATCTGCACCTTTGGCAACAGCAGCAGGTGTACCGTCTATGGCCGGTGCTGCGACCGTCAGGGCCACATTTGATATCTTATCATTATCCTCAAAGAAATAGGTTCCGTATGCCGTTGTACCGTTCAGTGCGCTTTCTGTGGAGCTGCCTTTATCCGTAATCCCGGCTGTAAGCACCTTATCATAATAGGTCAGCGGGCTGTCCGGCCTGAATTCCACTTTGTATTCCACGCCCTTGCGGATGGTCAGCTGTTCCCTGGTGGCAGCGCTGCCGCCGTCAAGGGTCCATTCTCTGCCGTTGAATCTGAGTACGGTTTTCTTGCCGCCCTCTGTGAAGGAGATGCTGCTGAGACTGGTGCTCGGGCTGCGCTTAATGGTGCTGCCGCCGCCTGTGTATGTGAATATCTTGCTGTAATCCTTGGAATTGATATTGTCTCCCGGCGCGAATACCGGAAGTGCTACGGAAAGATTATATCCTGTCCCCACTTTTTCCGCCGGATAGAAGGCCGTTGCAGTCAGTGTCTGCTTGGACATGGTATCGGCTACTTTCGTTTCGTAGTCCACCTCATTCAGAACATTGATGCCCTTCGGGCTGCCTGCGCTGGAACCGTTAAAAGAATCCGCATTGAAGGAGATTCCCGACTTGGCCTTGAGGGTCACGGTCACCTTGTAGCTCTTTCCGGCTGCAAAGGTATCGCCCACATTGATTATCTTGCCGTCGCCGTCTGTCCAAACGATAGATTCGATGTCGGCGTACGATGCCCAGGTTGATTTCAGATATACGGAGTCAGCCGCCAGCTTCTTTCCGCTTACAGGGCTCTGCTTCACTACCGCATAGATTTCATTGATGGCCTCTCCGGGAACCGTATATTCCTGTGTGCGTCCGCAGCTGCACCAAAGTGTGACCTTCTGACCCGGAGCAGGCTGATCACCTGCAGTTGTCAGTTTGAAAGAGTGTGCTTTTACATCCTTTTTCTCTCCGCAGATGGTGCATTCCCACCAGTGGTTTTCCTCATCGGAGTTCATGGCCATTCCGTAAGCATGTGCATGGGCAGTGGCTTTGATGCCCAGGTATATGCTCATCTTCTTCCCTCCGTCGATGATGGTGGTCTGGTGCTTCCATCCGTTTTCATTGCCGGTCACGCTGACGGTGGAGTTGGTGGTAAACCGGTAATCGCCGTTCGCTGTCAGGACGATGCGTTTAAAGTATGATACACCGGTCTTGCTCGGATTGGTGGCTGAGATGGCCGTGTCGCCGGAGCTGCACCATAATGCTGTGGTATCGGCGGTAAAATTGCTGCCGATCACTGTCACCTTAGGTCCTTCTGTCATGTAATCTGTGAATTCCGATGCGATAATAATATCCGCATGGAGTTCATTACCTGTTGCTGCAAAGGCTGCGGCAGGCATCATCGTGATTACCAGTATCACGCAGAGCAGCATGCTGAGTAGTCTGTACTTTCTTTTCATTTTCATCTTTCCTTCCTAAATTGCGTCCAGTGCCGCCGTCAAATATTCCAGACTGACGGAGGTATAAAAAAATGCATCGATCAATCCGGCCTGCTTGGCACGCATGACTTCCCGTGCCTGCTCAGGGTGGGAAACCGCATCACAGAGTATGGCGGTCTTGCAGTCAGGCAGTTCCTCATGAAGCCTGTCTATAAGCTGAAGTCTTCCTTCCATGGTGGTTTCCTTCGCGGAAGGTGTTACATCCATGAGCAGGATGTCAGCTCCGACCGCGCAGCATTCCGTGACAACCTGTTCTGCCGGATTTGCTGCTACATGGTAGGGATGAAAATCGCCGGTACGCTGCAGCTCCTGGGTAATCCCGTCACCATACAGCCGGCTTCTCATACTGATGACAATTCTTTTCACTCCACCATTACCTCCTTTCCTGAACTCTCCGCCCGAAGGCAGGACAGTTGTCTTCTTTCTATTACAATACACAAATTTCATATTTTTGTATATGTATCGAACGGTCCATTTTTTTCATAAAAAAAGAGTACCTGACTGATTCAGATACTCCGAAAATTTCTTACTTTTTAATCTATATTTACTGCAATGCCGCAGACCCGTGCCTCGATAGCAAGCTCCGTCCGGCTCCTGCAGCCGGTCTTTTCCAGCATGTTATGGATGTGCCGTTTCACCGTGCCTTCTGACATATGCAGTGCCTGTGCAATCTCCTGATTGGAAACGCCGGTCACCATAATTCGAAGCACTTCCAGCTCCCGCTCCGTAAACTCGACATAACTCAGCGGCCCAAGCTCAATTTTCGGCGGGCTGTCCGGATAGATGGATTCTCCAGCCATGGTCCGGTCCATCACATCGAGAATGCTTTCCTTTTCCACTTCCTTGTACCAGAAGCTTTCTATGCCAATCTCCCGTGCCCGCTCAATCCAGGAGGCCTCCGGCATAGAGGTGACGGCAACGATCTTCACATCCGGACAGTTCTTTTTTATGCGTGCTGCAGTATCCAGTCCATTGGAGCCGTCATGCATCAGGATATCCATCAGCACCAGATCCACGCCACCCTTCAGCACAAACGTATCCGCAAAAGCCGCCGAGGCCACCATATGTACAATCTCATACTGCGGCGAATCCTTCAGATACATCTCAAACATCCTTCTGGCAACAAGCTGGTCGTCCACAACCATGACTCTCACTTTATCCATCCTGTTCTTCTTCTCCTTTTCTGAGCAAAATCCAAAGTGCAAACTGCGGACTGCTTTCCACCTTCATGGTTCCTCCGGCTGATTCCACACGATGCCTGAGGTTCCTCAATCCGCCGGTTTCCTGTATCGGTCCTTCCGGCTGTATTCCGTCATTGGTGATTTTTACGGTAAGCAGGTCTTTTCCATGTCGGATCGACACCTGAATCCTGCTTCCCTGTGCGTGCTTCACCGTATTGGTCAGGCATTCATGCAGAGCTGCCATAAGAATTTCTCGCCTCTTTCCCTCTTCCGGCAGGCTGCCGCTTCGTTCTATCTCCACATCGACCGCCCGGGCCGCCTGCTGCAGCAGCTCCCAGTCGCTTTCTTCGCCCTCATAAACAGCTTCATTTTTCAGTACGGCGATGGTCGTGCGCCACAAACGCAGAAGGCTTCCCCGCTGCCGCTTTTCTTCCGGCTGCGTCAGATACCCCGACCGGAAGGCCAGCAGCGCACGTCCCACATCATCATGAACCTGCACCTTTGCAGTCAGAAGCTCCCGGTCTGCAATCACCCGCTCCACATCACGGCTGTATTGCCGCAGGCGGAGATTGACCTGGCGAAGTGTTTCATTTCTCTTCTGCAGTTCTGCACCGAGCTGGTGCTGCTCTGTCACATTAAATGCTGTCATTTCCCAAATCTGCTGACTTCCTCCTTCCAGCAGGTTTTTATGAAAATTCCATACATTTCCGTCTTCCGTCTGCAGTGTAACTGCAGAATCGTTACTGAGAATACATGCATTGCGTGAAAGCTTTCCCTCCTGCAGGTCTTTCCAGAATTCCGCGGCATTGAGGATCTCCGTGTCAAACAGCTCGCCACTGAGCTGCTGCATTTTGCTGTTTACCAGAAGCGGCTGGCCTTCTTCCGTGAAATAACAGATCCCGTCCGGCATGGCATCCAGGCTCTCTTTCACTGCGCTCGGCAGCAGTCCGTTCCTTCGTTTCTGCAGAAAACAGAAGAAAAGAACGCCTTCTGCCGCTGCAATTCCCACAAGACATACTGCGAAAACCATCCAGGGCAGTTTCACGAGCACCGCCAAAGGTGCAGTCAGCGGCCGGGACCAGATGTCATTGAGGCTTTGCATCACAAACAGACTCAGCAGAGTCAGCAGCACTGCCGAGGCAAGATACCGCCCTTTTGCATGGATCATTACCACGATCACCAGAATCAGAATGGAAACAATCATCACCAGGAGAAACAGTCCTGCAAGAACTCCCGGCATCATGCCCGGCAGCACATTATATGGTGTCATCCTTCTCACCTCCTGCCGTCAGAACGAGAGTAATATACATTGTCTCCTGCTCACTTTCAACCTGCAGGCTGCCGCCGGAAGCGATCTTTTCCGTCCATAGATCAGGAGAAAAGGCATTTCCCGGCGCATTGACCGTCATGCGAAGCGTCAGTCCGTCCTGATCTGCTTTCAGGTTTACCAGCACTGCGTCAGCACCGGGGATTGAAGTTTCCAGCACGGCTTCAAAGAGTTCATATGCCATCAGAATCTGCTGTCCCGGCAGTCTGCCTTCGGTCCGGTATCCGCCGGTTGCCATCGTCCCATATAGCCGGACATATTCCAGTGACTCAGCAATGGCAAGGCGAAGCTCACTGCAGCTGATGCGGTTTTCCTGGTGGAAAAGCAGCAACAGGTTCGAGCGCCGCTTTACATAGGCATTCAGAATGCAGGCATATTTCATGGCATGTTCAAATTGTGCCTCGTCTTCCGGCGGATTCTCAATGATCTTCAGAATTCCATCCAGCTGGTTCTGTACATCTTTTGCGATACTGTCATATAAAAGGTTCTGCTGACGGATCCTTACCCGGTCCTCCGCCATCTTGTTTTCAGCCCGGAGCATGGCGTTTTCTTCTTCCACCACGTCGCCCAGCTCCGCAAGCTCCCGGTTCAGCGTCTGAATCTGTGAAAGGTCCCTAAGCCAGTATCCATATCCTCCACGAATAGCGTGGCTCCGGAGCGCTGTATTTCCATCCTCCAGCAGAACGGTCTCTTCCAGCGCAGTCCGTACCTGCTCTGGGCTAACCTTTCGGCTCCTGGCTGATTCATAGCAGACCTGGCCATGCATGTCCATAATGCCTGCGCCGATGGAAGATCTTCGAAAGAATTCCCCATAGCGGTCATTGGATGGGAACAGGTGCACACAGATCAAAGACTCAATGAACGACGCAAAGAGAAAGCAGCCCATCTCCGGCACGGTCAGAAAGCCGGTTACGATTTGTTCCGGACCGAAAATGATGCCCAGGGTATATACTGCGCCAATCAGAAGCGGCATAGCCGGGATCCAGATCCGTTTCCGGTTTGCAGGAACCGCACACCGCAGAAAAGCAATCACAAGAATGGTCAGAAACAGCACGCTCATCCATGCATAAACCAGATAATATACGTGGCCGCGGATATAGTCAGAATCTCCCCAGAACGCCGGTTCCCGCAGGAATCGGAATGCAAGCTGGTGGATGTCGTTGGTCAGAACCAGCAGAAGAAGCAACGCGGCCGGAAGATAAAGAAGGTTCCACCATTTGCTGATGGGTCTTGCCTGGGGCCGCCCGATCTGCAGCACGGAAAGGAACATCAGCAGCGGAATGAAAATCATCGGCAGATAATATAGATACCAGGCAAACCGCCAAGTGAAATGATACTCCGGTAAAAACTCATACTTCATGGTTCGCAGAGCCATCCAGAACAAAATCAGAAGTGCCACTGCGATCAGGTTCCTTCGCACCGAAGCTTGCAGCAGCCTTTTCTGCAGCTGACTGATCCAGAGGAAAGAAGCTGCCGCAAACAGCGCGCAGATCAGCACGTTATATGAAAAAATGTCAAAGTGCCGGATAACCACACGGCAGACTCCTGCCAGAAGCACCAGGCACACACAGATCGTATTGAGTATCCTTGTTTCTTTGCTGCTCTGCACCTGCGGCACCTCCTGTTTCAAAAAGCAGACTTTTTTCAAAAGCCCTTTGATCGGCTGGTGGCTTATGTGATTCCCTGCATTTCATGAAAGGCTTTCTTATTTTCATACATAGCGCCGTCCGCCATCCGCAGAAGGTCGTACAGATTGGACGGATGGGCCGAAAGATCCATCTGTACGGAAGTGGCATAGCCCCACGCATAGCTCAGGGCAGGCAGTCCTTCCCCGGCGGCCAGCCGGTTGTAGTCCTCCGCCGCCTGTCGGATTTTGTCAAGTATGGACTGAAGCACGTCCTCGCCGCTTTCCTTTATGACGGCAATAAACTCATCTCCGCCGTAGCGCCCGACAAAAGCGTCGGACGGGAATCCGTCACGCAGGATTTCCGCGAAGCGAAGAAGAATCCGGTCGCCCTGATCGTGCCCCTGTGTGTCATTGATGTGCTTCAGGTCGTTCAGGTCAAACATGAATACGCTGACCCGGCTGCCTGCCGTCAGTTCCGTTTCCAGAATCTCATTGCAGCGGTTCCGGTTATACAGGCCGGTATGCTGGTCTGTGCTGGCCAGGGTGTTCATATCCCGCATGGTCATGGCGCCCATGACGATGACGTAAAACAGGAAGATGGACAGGGTGTATAATATGCTGGTGGAATTTCCCCGGACATAGTACACGATCAGATCTATACAGGCTCCCAGGGTGCAGGCCAGCAGACAGGCAAAGGTGAAATTCACCCGCTTGTGTTTTCTGTTTTTTCGCCAGAACCGGATCAGTTCAAAGGTTGCCGCCATGGAGGACAGGGCGATGATCGTATGGCAGACCGTCAGGGTCTGACGCAGATCCATGACACCGGTCAGCTGCATGGCAAGCATCACCAGGGTTGCCAGTGCCGAAAGCAGACTGCAGCCGTCCAGAAGGGGCAGTTTTTTCCGTTCCAGAATGGATTTGACGAACTGGAGCATCGGGATCGGTGCCAGCAGCAGCATGGCCAGTGGCAGATAGGTCAGAAGAAGAATGTGCTTCGGAAACAGCAGCGGCAGGGAACGGGTGTCCGTCAACTTCCACATGCCGATGATCACGGAGAAAATGCCGAGATAAAACAGATCTGCCCGCTTTTTCTTTCGCATTCTGTTATAGCATGAGGCAATGACAAAAACAAGTCCTGCGAAGGATACCACCTCTCCCAGCAGAATCTGCGGCAGATCCCGCCGCAGCTGGTGGGTAAAGATTACCGCTTCCGACCCGATATAGAAATCGAAGACACGGTTTTTTACATACGAATACACCGGCGTCACGCGGATACAGAGCTCTTTTCCCTGATCACCTTCGGTGAAGGGAAGCAGCACCCAGCCGTTTCCCGGGGTCTTCGAATAAGATGGACAGGCATCCTGTGACAACGCACAGACCAGTTCCCCGTCCAGAAAGACTTCTATGTAATGATGGGCTGAATAGAAAGCCAGCGTACCGGGATGTCCCGTTCCCAGTTCCAGCGTCCAGCGGTATTCCTTCACCACGCCGGCAGGTGCCTGCGGATCCTGCAGTTCTTCCACCTGATAGTCGGTGATTGGCGCATATTCCGTATCCAGCCGGCTGTTCATCACCTGTCCGAATGTGACAGAACTGAACATGGCTGCGCCCGTCAGACACAGCACCATGGCCAGACAGAATAATATGAAAATGATCTTGGAAACAGGATTCTTTTTCATTCCGTACCTTTCCGGAAGCTGACCTTCTGTGATCTGCCTCTACTTTTCAGCCGCTTCCTCCACATCGCTGTTGTTTTTCAGCTCTGCGTAGCGCTTGATCTTCTGTGTGCTGGTCTTTTCGAATTCGCCTTTTTTGATCTCCAGCTTCTTGATGGTCTTGTAATTGGACACCTTCCGGTTAACCTGCCGGATCTGCTCCCAGATCAGCTTGTAGATTTCCTCTTCACTGAGGCCTTCGCCGTGGAGTTCTGCGATCCGTTCGTAATCCGGAATGGCACGGACGGTGATGACCAGTTCCTTTTCGCCGGCCACTTCCTTGCCGTAGACCATGCATTCTTTGATCTCTTCCACGTGGGAAAGCAAGCCTTCCAGTTCTTCCGGATAGATGTTCTTGCCGTTCTGGGTGACGATGACGTTCTTGCTTCTGCCGGTGATATAGACGAAGTTGTCTTCATCGATGTAGCCCACGTCGCCGGAGTTGAACCAGCCGTCTTCCATGGCACGGGCCGTCTCCAGCGGATCCTTGTAATAGCCCAGCATGACCGTGTCACCCTTGATCAGGATCTCACCTTCGCCCTTTTCGTTCGGGTCTTTGATGCGGATCTGGTTGCAGAGGACGGTCTTGCCGGCGGAACCCACTCTCCGGTCAAAATCCGGCGTCACGGCGCTGATCGGTGCCGTCTCGGTGAGTCCGTAGCCCTGAAGGAAGAAGATGCCGATGTCTTCAATCCACTTGCCTACGGCAGGCTCGATCGGTGCGGCGGCGGATACGATGATCCGCAGGCTGCCGCCCAGGCTTTCATAAATATCTTTGAAGACCTTCCGCTTGATGTCCACGCCCACGTTCTGCAGGGCGTTGGTCACGTGAATCATGGATTTCACCAGCTTGGTCTTTCCGCTCTTGTCGATGGTCTGGTTGATCTTCTTATACAGAGTTTCAATCAGCAGCGGCACGGCCAGCATGGCGGTCGGATGGGTCTCCTGCATGTCGTTGACAATATGGCGCAGGCCCTGGCAGACTGCGATGGATGCACCCATGGCCATCGGATACAGGAAGCCGATGGTGGATTCATAGGTATGATGGAGCGGCAGTACGGAAAACAGTCTGTCCTCCGGATATATCATGACATACGGTGTGATGGCATTGATATTGGCAGCCAGATTCCGATTGCAGAGCATAACGCCCTTGGACTGGCTGGTGGTGCCGGAGGTGAACAGCAGCACGGCGAAGGCTTCCGGATCGATCGGAATCTCCATGAAGCTGTTGTCGCCGCAGTCTGTGATGACTTCGCCTTCGTTCATCACATAGTCCAGGCCCACGAAGCGACCTTCGATGCCCGCGTCGGAATACATCTCCATGAAGTATCTGACCCCGGGACACTTGTTGGCCACTTTCTTCACCTGATCTTTCTTTTTCGGTGAGTAGATGACGGCGGCGGCTTCGGACCGCTTGATCACGTTTTCCAGTTCGTTATCCGGCAGTTCTTTATCCGTCGGTACAGCGATGCCTGCGCCGCAGAGCAGTGCCGTATAGGAAACGTACCATTCGTAGGTGGTTTCGCCCAGCACCAGGATCTTCTCACCCTGCAGGCGGAAGGCTCTGGTCAGGCCGGTGCCCAGATCGACCACGTCCTTGCGGAACCGGCCGTAGGTCACTTCTTCGAAGCTGCCCTTCCGGTTAAATTTCTCCAGAATGAAGGTACGGTCTTTGAAGATGGTAGTGGATCGGTCGAAGGCTTCCTTGATGGTCTTATAGTCGGTACCCTGATAGTATGTATCTCTTTTTCGGGTGTTTTTCTGCTGGAGCTCGGCCAGCTTCTCCGGTGTGTACTCCACCTGCAGTTCTTCAATTTCCTCGATACCGCTCATCTTGTATTTCGGGAATTTGATATTCGGCATTTTTTTAATAAATCTTGACATGGTGATCCCCCTTTTCTGCTGTTTGCTTATGCAAGTTCTCTGCCGCACAGGCTGCACGGAGGTGCACAGGTCCACACATGGGACCGCACAGGGCCGCGCAGAGCCGCACGAAGCCGGCGGCAGAGAAAATAGTTCAATTTTTTTAATATAATATTGTATCACATTTCAGTACGAAAAAGCAACCTTTTTAGCGCATTCCATCGAAATGGGATCAGCGGATACAGATAAGACCCGCCGGACAGGGTCCGGGTAGATGCCATCACCAGAAAACTGACGGCAGCACCGGCAATCATGCCCCAGAGTCCCAGCAGATATGTGCCGATGAGCATCAGCACCCGTGTGAATTTCACCCCGTAGCTCAGCTCAATGCTGGGCTGGGTGAAGCTGGCCAGGGCCACCACCGCCATGCAGAGAATGGTCTGTGGAATGAACCACCCCGACTCAATGCTGAATTCTCCCAGAATCAGCGCCCCGATGACTGACAGGGACATGCCCAGGGACTGGGGCGTGTTCAGCGACGCCAGCTTCAGCCCGTCCACAGCGATTTCCAGCAGCAGAAACTGCCAGATCAGCGGAATGGCGAACGGCTCATCCGGCACAAAAAACAGCAGCACGTCCGGGTTGAACACTTCATCATTGACCAGCAGCAGGTAGACCGGCGTCAGAAACAGGATCACCAGAAAGTTCAGCGTCCGCAGCAGCCGGAAGTAGTTGCCCGTCAGCTGCGGGAAGTAGTAATCGTCCACATCCTGCAAAAAATCAAAGACTCCCACCGGCAGCAGCATCACCGTGGGCGAATTGTCCACGATGATGGCGATCTTTCCCTCGGCAATGTGAGCCGAAATGATGTCCGGCCGCTGGGAGTACCGCACCTTGGGAAACGGATTGAACCGTCCCCCTGCCCACCGCTTTTTTCCCTCCCGCCGAGTCATCCTCAGAATGTTTTCCAGCAGGCTCTGATCCCCCACCGTCAGGGCATCCAGGTCCGGTTCCTTCTCCATCCCCTGCAGCAGAGTTTTCGTGTGCTCCACCAGAGCCGGATCCGCCTTTCCCCGGATGTAGACCATGGCCACATCACTTTTGGACAGGTTTCCGATGCTGTAGTTCTGAAAAATCAGATTGTTGTCCCGCAGCCGACGACGGATCAGGGCGATATTCTGCATGAAGCTTTCGGTAAATCCGTCTCTGGCGCCCCGCAGGCTTTTCTCCTTATCCGGCTCCTCCACCGACCGCAGCGGATAGTCCCTGGCGTCGATGATGATGATCTGATCCAGCCCCTCCACCATCAGCGGCACCAGCCCTGCATACAGCCTGGTCTGGGCCTGGGCGCAGCACTCCCGGATCTGCTGTTCCGACCATGTTCTCGGCTCTCCCGCCTGTTCCTGCTCCGGGGAGTCCTCCGTCTTCAAGATCTTCGGCGCGGCCAGGGTCGCATCGAGAAACGGCAGATGCCCCGCGATAAATTGCCGGCTGGTCACGATGCCTTCCATATCCTCCGGCTGCACCTTCATGAGATAATCCATAACCCGCTGCATCAGCTCCCCGTCCGTAAGCCCATCCACAAAAAACATGGTCCCCTTCCGACCTCCAATGATCACTTCCCGCTCCAGCAGGTCAAAACTCTCCTTCAGCGGCAGCTCCGCTTCCATGATCTCCAGATATTTTCCGTACATTTTTCTCTTTCCCCTTTATTTTTCCTCGTCTTTCTCCCCGCGGTTTTCCAAAATACCGGTTTTGTTTTCCAAAAGAAAACTTTTCTCGCCTTTTGGAAAACTCACACGTTTTTTCTTCCACTTTCTGTATTTTCATTCCTGTTTTTCCCAGCAAAATCTGTTTTCTCGGCTTTTTTTACGTTTCAAACGCTCCCGCCGCTCGAAAATTGCGAAAAGTTTTCAAAAATGCCGATTTTGTTTTCCAAAAGAAAACTTTACGCGGGTTTTGGAAAACCGCGGGCCGGCGGGGCAGTAACAGGACCCGCAGCCCGGAAAAGTCCCTTTGCTCAGGCAAACCCCGGGCGCACGGATTTTGCGAAGAAACATGGCTTTAATTTTCCCGGAATCTTGCCAATTTATCCGTTTTCCAGTATAATAAGTGCGTTAGTATGATTTTTTTACGGAGGTTTTCATAAATGGACAATCAGAAACTGGCGGAACTGCTGTTTCCGCACATTACAAAGACGCCGGAAGACTACGAAGCCATGTATCCGCCGCGGGATCTGCCGGAGGGTGCGAAGGTCACCCGTCTGGGACCGAGCCCGACGGGGTTCATACATCTGGGCAACCTGTACGGCGCTTTTGTGGACGAGCGACTGGCCCACCAGTCCGGCGGCACGTTCTTTTTGAGAATTGAGGATACGGACGACAAGCGTTTCGTGGAAGGTGCGGTGGAGACCATCATCAACTCCCTGCGGTTCTTCGGCATCCAGTTTGACGAAGGCGCCACCATGGACGGCGATCTGGGGGCTTACGGCGACTACACCCAGAGCCACCGGGGCGAGATTTATCAGTGCTTTGCCAAGAAGCTGGTCAGCGAGGGCAAGGCGTACCCGTGCTTCCTGACCGAAGAGGAAATTGCGGCGATCCGCACCGAACAGGAGGCCACCAAACAAAATCCGGGCATCTACGGCAAATGGGCCAGGAGCCGGGGTCTTTCTCTGGCGGAGATTGAGGCGAAGCTGGCGGACGGTCAGCCTTATGTGGTCCGCCTGAAGTCGGACGGCGACCTGAGCCTGCCGGAGGATCAGATCCGCAGAATCAAGGTGGAAGACGCCATCCGCGGCGTGCTGGACATGCCGGAAAACGATCAGGATACGGTTATTTTGAAGGCCACCGGTATTCCGACCTATCATTTCGCCCATGTGGTGGATGACCATCTCATGCGGACCACCCATGTGGTGCGGGGCGCCGAATGGCTGCCTTCGCTGCCGATTCACATCGAGCTGTTTGAAAAGCTGGGCTGGCAGCCGCCGGTATACTGCCACACTGCACAGCTGATGAAGCTGGACGAAGAAGGCAACAAGAGAAAGCTGTCCAAGCGGAAGGATCCGGAGCTTTCCCTGGATTACTACCGCAACCAGGGCTACCACCCGGCAGCTGTGCGGGAATACCTGCTGACCATCCTCAACTCCAACTTTGAAGAATGGCGCATCGCCAATCCGGAAGCGGACATCGAGGAATTCCAGTTCACCACAGAAAAGATGAGCACTTCCGGTGCCCTCTTCGATCTGAAGAAACTGGACGACATCAGTAAGGATGTACTCCTTCGCATCAGCGCCTCCGACCTGTTCGACTTCCTGAAGGGCTGGTCCGATGAATTCAAGCCGGAGCTGGCACACATCTTCGATGACCGGGCTTACCTGGAAAGAATTCTGGACATCGGCCGCCACGAGGAGCGCAACCCGCGGAAGGATCATATCTACGCACAGCAAATGGTGGAAAACATCAGCTATTTCTTCGATGACATGTTCCGGATTGAGGATGAGTTTCCTGCCGAGGCAGCTGCCGATGTGCCTGCCATCCTGCATGCTTACCTGGATTCCTACGATCACAGCGACGACCAGTCTCAGTGGTTTGATAAGGTTCGTCAGATTGCCACAGATCTGGGCTATGCAGCCAAGCCGAAGGATTTCAAAAAGAATCCGGACCAGTACAAAGGCCATGTGGGCCATGTGAGCACCGTGATCCGTATCGCTCTCATGGGACGCCAGCAGTCTCCGGATGTATGGGAGATTCAGCAGATCCTGGGCGAAGAACGTACCCGCGCTCGGATCGGAAAGTTCATTTAGATATTGATGCTGGCAATGATGCAAACATTGATGCAAACATTGATGCAAAGCATATAAATCGAAGGGCCCGCGCCATGTGGCGCGGGCTTTCCTTTCTCTTGATCGTGTTGTTCCGCTGCACTTCGCACGGCACTGCAGCCTTTTCCAAAGGGTTAGTTGCGTGCAACCCCCTTTTTTTGGCTCAGAAATTCCGGAAAGAAGGGGGGGTAGCCTCTCCTTACTCCTGAGAGATGCGTGCTGCGGCAGGTCCTCGCATACCTGCAGCGTCTAGGTCGGCTTCCCTTTCCATTGGTGTCATGTCGAATCCTGCCGGAATCTGTCGACTCTCAGAGTATCTTCGTTTGCAGCCGAAGCTTCCCGCCATTGCAGCCTGCGCCAGAAGATAGTTAGTCTGGTTTAACTCGCCAATATGAAATCGTTTTTTCCAAAATGCACGTAAAAAAATGAGATTTTGAGGTGAAAATCAGTAAAAAACCGTGATATTCCGGCTGAAATCAAAAATTTCACTGCATTTTTACGTGTTTTTGAGCGAAAAATAGCCTTCCATTGTCGAGTTAGAATGAGCAAACCGAAGTCTCATGATCCCGCAGTCCTTGTCGTGCAGACGATTCGGTATGCCCCTGCTTTCCGGCGCGTGCAGACGATTCGGTATGCCCCAACTGCTCAACCTGCCGCGCCGGCCAGTAGCCGTAGCGGCGGCGGAAACCGAAGAGCAGGCCGGCAGCCAGCAGCGCCGCGAAAACTTCGGCAACCGGCACCGCCAGCCAGACACCGTCGATGCCCAGCAGCGCCGGCAGCAGGATCAGCAGGCCGCACCGCATGACCAGCGTCCGCACCAGAGAGATCAGTGCAGAGATGCCGCCGTTATTCAGCGCCGTAAACAGAGCCGAAGCAAAGATGCTCACCCCGCCCAGTAGATAGCTGAAGGAAAAGATCCGCAGCCCGTGGAGCGCCATGGTAAGCAGACCGGAATCCCCGCCGGCAAACGCCGCAATGATCGGGCGGGCCAGCAGCTGCGCAGATCCGAACATAGCCAGAGAAGATACACCGATGACCGTCACAGAGATCTGCATCAGGCGTCCCAGCTTCTTTCGGTTTCCGCTGCCGAAATGATAGCTGAACAGCGGCGCCGCGCCGGCAGAGAATCCCAGGAAGACACCGATAAACAGACTTTCCACATAGAGTACCGCACTGATGGCAGCGACCCCTTTCTCACCTGCCAGGTGCATCATCTGCAGGTTGAACAGCATGGTGGTCACCGCTGTGGCCAGGTTAGTCACCATTTCCGAAGAACCATTGCACATGGCAAACCCCAGTTCCCGCACCAGTTCACCTGCCGTCTGCTGCCTGGAACCGTCCAGACCACCGCGCGTCTGCCCTGCGGTACCGTCCGCTCCGTCACGATCCCGCTGCCCGGTGCGCTGCAGACCAGACAGCCTTGCGAACCGCAGACGCTGTTTCTTTCCTGCAAACATCACCAGCGGCGGCAGACCCGCCACCATCATGCTGATGACCGACGCATACGCCGCACCGGAAATGCCCATACCCAGCACCGGAATGAACAGCAGATCCAGCAGGATGTGGGTCAGACCGGCGGCGATGGTCAGGCCCATGCCCACGGACGGCCGCTCCGCCGTCACCAGGAAATTCTGGAACAAAATCTGCAATGCATAAAACACGCCGCCGGCCATCATGACGCTGCCATACTCCACACACAGCGGAAGCAGTGCTTCATCCGCCCCCAGAAGCCGGTACAGCGTTTCACCATTTGCCAGCATCATGGCGCAGAGCACAGCCGTCAGTCCGGTACTGGCCAGCACCACCACTGTCAGGAAACGGTTGGCTTCCTGCTGCCTGCCCTCGCCCATCTTCCGGGCGATGATGGCATTGCCGCCGGTGGCAAACATATAGTTGACCGCCATGATAACCGTCACCAGCGGATAGACGATATTGTTGGCCGCCAACGCATCGCTGCCGATGAAGTTTGCCACCACGATGCCGTCGACGATGCCGTACATGGACGAGAAGACGATCATGATGATCGTCGGAAGTGTAAACCGCAGCACGTTTCCGTACCCCAGCCTGCTTTCGTAAATGGAAACCCCTTTCATGGATAAAACCCCCTTATTTTTCTTCTTGCATTTTTCTTTTCTTTCGTTTATGCTCTTAGTGTAAACTGTGTTGTAACCACACAGTCAAGCATATTTCGCAAAATTTTTCCGCCAGGGGGTTCTTATGAAAGTCACGTATTTTTCTTCCGGAGAGTTTGCACAGCTCTGCGGTACCACGAAAGAGACACTGCGCCATTACCATAACATCGGCCTGCTGGTTCCGGCCAGGACCACAGAAAACGGTTACCATTATTATGCTTCCTTTCAGTTTTATGATTACTACTTCATCTCCTCCTTCAGAGGCACCAGCCTTTCCCTGAAGGATCTGCGGCAGCGCCTGGCAGGCAGCGACGAGCATGCTTTCCGGGATACGCTGCAGCACCAGTTAGACGAGATCCGCCGCGAGCAGGAGGATCTGGCAAAAAAAGAAAAACTTCTCCGGAGAACCCTGGAGAAGTTTGAATATCTGTATGAAGGCGACGCCATCGGTCAGGTTCGCCTCTATGACATGGAAGAGGAATACTATATCGCCACGCCGGTTCTGGGAAATGCCGGCAGCGACCGGGTCTGGCTGGAAACCATCCGATCCCACCTTTCCTACTGCAGCAGCCGTCATCTCAACCAGGAATACCAGCTGACCTACTGCTGGAACCGGAAGGATATGCTGGCCGGCGCGGAAAACGACGGCTGGTCCATCTGCAGCCAGATCGCATCGCCTGTGGACGACCCACACCTCCTTCGCAAGCCAAAAGGTTCCTACGCATGTATTTTGCTCCGAGACTACGATTTCTCCACCGCCCAGTACGACCTGCTGAAAGAAAAAATCACCGCCTTGGGACTGACCATCTGCGGAAATGCATATGAATCCGACGTGTCCCTGTTTTCCACGGCCATGAAGGACAGCTATCTGACCGAAATCTCTGTCATGGTAAAGTAGCCAGCACGGCTCCGGCGCGCCTCTCATTCCTCCAGACTTCCACCCCGGAGAACCTGAACCGCCTGCACCCGGTTTTTCACCCCCAGCTTTTTATACAGATTGGAGGTGTGCACCTTCACCGTGTTGGGTGACAGGAACAGATCCGCGGCGATGTCGTTGTTATTTTTGCCTTTGCAGAGCAGGCCGGCGATTTCCTTCTCCCGCTGGCTCAGATGATAGTCGGCAGCCAGCCGGTTCAGTATGGCTTCCGGCGTTTCCGTTTCTGCCTGCACCGGTTCCTCCACCGTCTGACAGGAGCGCCAGATCAGGAAGAAATTCAGAAAGTTGAACAGAAACCAGAACACCACATAAAGTTCTTTGTCGTTTCCCACATAATCCACCGCAGTGCGGGAATCCAGAATGCTGACGGTAGCCGTCACGCACAGAAAAACGAATACAACGTTATAGATCAGAAAATATCCTTCCGTCAGCTTGTGGCGGCTGATGGCCAGCAGGCTTCTGCAGTGCATCACGGAAAAGACCGCCACCGCCAGTACCGGCAGCAGGTTCAGTACAATCATGAGAATGGTATAGATTTTTTCGGACGAGATCATGACACCTGCCGTATACATGGTGTCACACCACAAAATCACCACTGCGATCACGGCAAAAAACGCAAACCAGCCTTTCTGCTGACCTCTGCCCAGATATTCCAGTTCCATTTCCAGCAGCGTGTAGGCCAGCACCACCTCCAGCACATTTTCCACCACGAAAATCCACGCGACGCTGGCTTCGCCCAGCGCGTCTCCCAAAAACAGGATCAGAAAATCGCAGATGTTGAACACCAGCACCAGAATCAGGAACTGGGTGGTCATCCTTCCCTTCACAAGCTGATTGTTGACCTGCAGATTTTTTCGCCGGGCGAGAAGCTGCAGAGAAAATGCAGAAATGCCGATGAAAATGGTGAAAATATAACTGAGCTGTACAACCTGAATCATATGGCACATCCCCTTTCCGGAAAATGAACTTTGGTTTATACCGTCTTACCCTGTCTGTATTATACTGCCCGACCGTGTATTTTTCCATAAACTGCAGCGTTTCTTTGCAAAATCTTTTCCCCCGGAGATTTTGGACAGAGAAAATCCGCTGCATGGTGACAGCGGATCTTCTCCCTTTACTTTACTTTTATTCACTTAGATATTAAGAAGGACTTAATATTAAGCTTCCATTGCTTTCAGCGCGGCCTGCTTTTCTGCTTCCCGCTCCTCCAGAACTCTCTGATATTCTTCTTCCGTCATCTTTTCCATGGAAATGCCGGTAAAGCCGTAGAAAATCGATACCAGAGGATTGAGCCAGTTCAGGATCGCATACGGTGCATATCCGCCTGCGCCCCACTGCGGAACGCCCAGGAAGGAACGCATGGTGGCACCGCAGGTGTTCCACGGCACAAAGTTGGATGTAATGGTACCCGAGTCTTCCAGACATCTGGACAGGTTCTTCGCTTTCAGTCTCCTGTCTTCGAAGGCTTCTTTATACATTCTGCCCGGCAGGATGATGGCCAGGTACTGGTCGCAGCAGATGATGTTCACAAAGAGACAGGACAGAATGGTGATGGTAACCAGTCCGCCGGTTCCCTTGGCCAGCTTCAGCAGTGCATTGGCCAGAGTACCCATGATCCCTGTGCAGTCTACGATACCGCCGAAGACCATGGCGCACATGATCAGGGAAATGGTCCACATCATTCCCTGCATACCGGAAGAAGACAGCAGTCCTGCCAGTTCTCCCAGAACAGGATCTTCCGGAGCCTCTACTTCCGAACCATAGTTGAGAATGCTCATCCACAGCTTCGGATCGATGCCCTGCATGGCCATAAACGGAATACCCAGAGCCACGCCGCCGATCAGAGACGGAAGCGCCGGCAGCTTCAGTGCAACTGCTACAATAACGAAGATCGGCGGGATCAGATAAACGACACCGATTTTAAAATTGCTTTGAATAAATCCGAGAATAGAATCCACCACATCCAGATTCGCGTCGCTGTTTCCGGAATGCATGAAGCCCAGAACCAGATAAATCACCAGTGCAATACAGAGGGACGGTCCCGTGGTCCATATCATGTGCTTGATATGATCGAACAGGGTCGATCCGGCAACTGCCGGCGCCAGATTGGTGGTATCCGACAGCGGAGACATTTTGTCCCCAAAATATGCACCGGATACAACCGCGCCTGCCGTCATGGCCGGGTCGAATCCCAGTGCGGTTCCGACGCCGATCAGCGCCACACCCATGGAACCTGCCGTAGACCAGGACGAACCCGTTGCCAGTGATACGATGGAGCAGAGAAGGCATGCGGTAAACAGGAAAATCGAAGGTGCGATGACCTTAATCCCATAATACATCATGGAAGGAACTACACCGCCGGCAACCCAGGAACCCAACATCAGACCTACCACCGCCAGGATCAGCATGGCCTGCATAGAACGGTTGATGGCTGCCAGAATCCCCTGCTCCAGATAGTTCCATTTCCATCCGTTGGCGATTGCCACGATTGCAGCAAATACGCCGGCAAAGATCAATGCAATATGACCTTCTTCGTCTTTCGCAATGACAATTTCCCAGATCAGTAATGCAAGCATTACCAGGATCACAAGAAGACACTGCCACATAGGAATCTTCTTACCCATAATAAAGTCCTCCTTTGAATAAAGTAGAAAAATGTGTCGACCTTCCGCGAGAAGGTACAGGCACATTGTAGTTTCTTCACACAGTTTTCACAATTACCCGAAAGTATAAACCAGCCTAAACTTTCGTTTATTTTTCGGGGAAATTCGGGGAAATGGGAAAGATGCATCCGGAAGCCGGCTTTTTTTGCCTGCCTCCGGATACGAGAACTTTATTATGGGTTAATTGTATTTGCTTTTTAATTTGCTATGCTTCCAGCGCCTTCAGTGCAGCAAGCTTTTCGGCTTCTCTTTCTTCCAGCACCTTCTGGTATTCTTCTTCTGTCATCTTCTCCATGGAGATTCCGGTGAAACCGTAGAAGATGGATACCAGCGGATTCAGCCAGTTCAGGATGGCGTACGGTGCATATCCGCCGACGCCCCACTGATTGACACCCAGGAAGGTCCGCATGGTGGCGCCGCAGGTGTTCCAAGGGAAGAACTGGGATGTGATGGTTCCCGCGTCTTCCAGACATCTGGACAGGTTCTTCGGCTTCAGGCGCATATCCTCGAAGGATTCCTTGAACATTCTGCCCGGCAGAATGATAGCCAGGTACTGGTCGCAGCAGACTGCATTGACGAAGATACAGGAGAAGATGGTCATGAAGACCAGACCGCCTCTGGTTCCTCTGGCGATCTTCATCAGCACGCTGGCAAAGGAGCCCATGACACCGGTGCAGTCCACAATACCGCCGAAGACCATGGCGCACATGATCAGGGAAATGGTCCACATCATGTTCTGCATACCACCGCCGGACAGCAGCTCTACCAGATCCGGATTGGCGTTTGCCGATTCAAATCCGTAGTTCAGAGTAAGCATGTAGGCTTTCGGATCTACGATTCCCTGGAATGCCATACAGATCACACCCAAGATCACGCCGCCCATCAGAGATGGAAGGGCCGGCAGCTTCAATGCGACGCAGGCGATAACGAAAACCGGCGGGATCAGATACAGCGGGCTGACGGAGAATTCCGACTGAATATCGTTCATCAGCTGGTTTACATAGCTCATGTCTGCGTCCCCAGCCGTCTTCAGGCCCATGATCAGATACACGATCAGGGCGATGGTCAGAGACGGACCGGTGGTCCATACCATGTGCCGGATGTGATCGAATAAGGTGGAACCTGCGATGGCCGGCGCCAGATTGGTGGTATCCGAGAGCGGAGACATTTTATCCCCAAAGTATGCACCGGATACGATGGCACCTGCCGTCATGCCCGGATCTACCCCCAGACCCATGCCTACACCGATCAGCGCTACGCCGATGGTACCTGCGGTTCCCCAGGAAGTTCCGGTTGCCAGAGATACGATACAGCAGAGCAGACATCCTGCGAACAGGAAGATGGAAGGGCTAAGTACTTTCAGACCATAATAGATCATGGAAGGAATCACGCCGCCCGGAATCCAGGATCCGATCAGAAGGCCTACCATCATCAAAATCAGCATGGCCTGCATGGAACGGTTGATGGCTGCGATAATGCCCTGCTCCAGATAGTTCCACTTCCATCCGTTGGCTACGGCTACAATTGCTGCGAATATGGCAGCACAGATAAGTGCGAGATGGCCTTCACCGTCTTGACATACGACGATTTCCCATAAGAGAAACGCCAGCATGACCAGAATGATCACGAGACACTGCCACATTGGAATCTTTTTACCCATTATTATTTCCTCCTTTTTTCATTTTTTCTGATGCATTGCGTTCAGAATACAATGTTCCCGGCCCTGCCGGGTACACCATCAATATATGCTTCGGAGGTCCTCGCCGCAATTACCCGGCAGCGTATTTTCCATAAACCCTCTGCTTATTCTTTTCGGGAAATATGCCATCTTTAGCGGGCAATAGGCAGAAAAAATCTGTCCCTTTATTCTGTCTTAATATGGTCCGGCACAATAAAACAGACGGCCGTCCCTGAGGACGGCCGTCCGTTTTCGTCATGTTATTTCAGAGTCTGTGCTTATACTCTCTGCGCAGCGCTATCTTGCGCAATTACAGAAAATAACTACCAGCAGTAAGAAAAAGAACAGTAAGCTGGTATCAATGCCGCAATCTCTGTCTCTGTCTCTGTCGCCTAACAGACCACAATTATTTCCCATATTATTCACCTGCAACTTTCTAAAAATTTTTGAATTGAAACATATTCAGTTGTAGTATAGAATATGCTGATACGGGAAAATGTGTGTCTTTGCGTAGCATCTTTTTCTATTGGATTCCCGATTGGATTCCTCTTTCGATCTGTTCTGCCGTCAGGTCGTCAATGTCTGTCCAGACCTTCACCACCCGGTCTGCCGTAAACTGTTTCCAGGCAGCACAGCAGCTGCTGCATCCGCCAACCACAACAAGCAGATGATAGTTGGTGCCTTCCTCGGCAATCTCCGCATCCCACTCCGGATGCTTCTCCGTCAGCCGTTTCACCAGCGCCCCCCGATCATACCGCGGATTGCAGCCGCCGCAGTAACGAAAGGCCACCTTCATGCCATCCATCACCGTTCCTCCCGCGGAATTCCGCCATTGAGGATTTTGCGGGCCATGTCCAGCATGTCTTCGCTGACCGTATTATCCAGCATCACATCCTTCACCTCCGGCAGCTTGCTCTGGATGGATTCTTTCACCACCATTTCCAGCGTATCGGAGGACGCCATGCACCCGGCGCAGGCCCCGTGAAATTTCACCCATGCCACGCCGTCCTCATAGGAAGTCAGCGAAGCACTTCCGCCATGAAGCGCCAGCTGCACATTTACCACCTCGTCGATGATCTCCTGAATCTGTTCTTCGATGCTTTTTTTCGAATCGCTCATCTGTCTTCTCCTGTGTTCTTCTTCGTCAAAGTTCTTCTTATTCAATGGCATTCAGTTCGTTGAAGATTTTCTGCATCCGCTTATCCAGCGTGGCGCTGACCTCCGCGCAGGCCTTCAGCTCGATATCGATGCGTGCCGGAATTTCCTTGGTCTTTTTATATCGGAGATTGTGCTCCAGACTGGCCCAGAAATCCATGGCAACGGTCCGAATCTGAATTTCCACCGGCACTTCTTCTCTGCCGTCCAGCAAAAACACCGGTACCGAGATCACCAGATGCAGGCTCCGGTACCCGTTTGGTTTCGGATTTTCGATGTAGTCCTTCTTCGTGATCAGCTTTACGTCATTCTGTGCAATGAGCATATCCGCCAGGGTATACACATCCTCCACAAAATTACAGACTACCCGGATCCCGGCAATATCAAAGATATTGTCCTTCGCCGATTCAATGGACACTTCCTTTCCCAGACGCTCCAGCTTCTCTTCAATGCTGGCGGGAATTTTCAGCCGCCGCTCCATATGGTGGATCGGGTTATAGTCATGACGCACCGCAAAATCCTCACTCAGGATTTCTATCTTCGTCCGGACTTCTTTGATTGCCGCCCGGTAGGCATGACGAAATACTTCAAATCCCTCCTGGGATTCGATTCTATGTAATTCTCCAGACACTTTCTACCTCACTCAAAAAACAATTTCAAACAAACGCATACAACTTGAACCATAAATGGTTTTACATCTTCATTATAACCGATTATAATAGAAAAGAAAAGTCTTTTAACATGAAGAAGGGATTCACATGAACTACACGAAACCTTTGCATATAGATTCAATATCACAGAATCTGCCGGACGGAGCCCTGCGGGACGGGAATCGACCGGACACGAATCCGCCGGACGGAGCCCTGCGGAACGGAAGTCGGCCGGGAGCGAACCAGACGGACGGAGCCCTGCGGAACGGAAGTCAGCCGGGCGCGAACCGGACGGACGGAGCCCTGCGGGCTCCGGTTCCCAGGGTCCTGCTGGGGAACACAGGCCTTTCGGTCAGCCGTGCCGGCTTCGGTGTGCTGCCCATGGGCCCCGCCCAGCTGGCACTGCCCCTGGAAGAAGGCGCACGGCTGATTTCCTATGCTATGGACTGCGGTATCAACTTTTTCGATACCGCCCAGTACTATCGTACCTATCCTTACCTGCGCCTGGCACTGCAGCACCGCGACCAGGCGCCCAGCAGCCGTTCCGCCACATCCGAATGGTCGGAGCCAGCTGGATGTCCAAAGCCAGCTGGGCCGGAACATGCATCCGAATGGTCGGATCCAGCTGGCCGGCCGGAGCCGGTCATATGTTCCAAATCCCTGGCCGCCGATTATGACGGCATGATGGCGGCCATCGAAGAAGCGCGCCGGGCGCTGGACCGGGATGTGATCGACATCTTCCTCATGCACGAAGTCCGCACCGGCCAGCTGCCGCAGCGGGCCCGGGCGTGGGAGGCCCTTCAGGACGCCCGGGCCCGCGGGTGGATCCGGGCCTGCGGCCTGTCCACCCACCACGTGAACGTGGCTGCGGCAGCTGCGCAGATGCGCGAGCTGGACGTGGTGTTTCCGCTGCTGAACTATGCCGGTCTGGGCATTCGGACCTGCGATGAAACCAGTCAGGTTGGTGAGGTCGGTGGGGCAGGAGGAGCCGGCGGGACCGCTCAACTCGGCGGGATTGATCGTACAGGCCGACCGGCAGAGCGATTCGCCACTGCGGAAGAAATGATGGAGGCCATCCGCCTCTGCCGCCGTGCCGGAAAGGGCGTGTTCACCATGAAGGCCTTCGGCGGCGGAAGCCTGACCGCCACCTACCGGCAGGCCCTGGACTACGTCTTCGGCCAGCCGGAGGTGGACGCTGTGATGATCGGTTTCGGCCGTATATCGGAAATTGACGATCTGGTTTCCTATCTGTCCGGTTCCATGGCTCCATCCTATCAGCCGGATGTTTCCCATAAGCGGATCCATATCAACCAGGAAGACTGCGAGGGCTGCGGCGCCTGCCGGGCGGCCTGCCCGGCTGGCGCCATCTTCTGGAACGGCAGCGGTCTGGCCGAAGTGGATCCGGACTGCTGCCTCACCTGCGGCTACTGCACGCCGGTCTGCCCGGTCCGCGCTGTAATTATGTACTAGAAAAATCTTCTGACACACGAAAAGGACGCCAATTCGTTTTTTTTAACTCGATTGGCGTCCCGTACAGAAGAATTTTCGCTGTTTTTTCTGTCATTTCTTCATTATTTCTAATTATTTACAGTTTTTAAATTTAATTTATGTATTATTTTACTGTATTCTGTCTGATTCACATCATATTTCCTCAAGATAGCAGCGCTTTTGCCTCTTTTTCTCAGTGATTTCTCCGATGTGGGACGCCAAGTCAATTTTTTTGATCCGATTGGCGTCCTTTTTTGCTTGCGGAATTTTTTCAGCAGGGTCACAACTGCTGACCACTCACTTTTCGCTGCTGACCACTCACTTTTCGCTGCTGACCACTCACTTTTCACCCCTGCGCCGCTTACTTTTCGATCTCGCCAGGCCAGTCCAGAATGCCGCCGAACTCGCGGATGTCGGAATAGCCCAGGTCTGCCAGCTTGGCGGCGGCCTGTTTGCTCCGGTTGCCGCTGCGGCAGTAGACCAGAATCATCTGATCCGGATCCGGCAGGACTTCCGCCGCCGTCTCTGCCGTGATGGTCTCGTTGGTCAGCAGGACGGCGCCCGGAATGTGGCCGGCTGCATACTCATCCTCTCTGCGCACATCCAAAATGATATAGTCTTCTTCTGTTTTCATCAGGTTTTGGGCCTGTTCCATGGTAATCTTCATGTATCCATCCTCCTTCGCCGGATCACTGCCCGCCGCGTCATCGCTCTGGCTTCCGGTCTCACTGCCGCTTCCCGTCTCACTGCCGCTTCCGGCCGCATTTTCGCTTCCGGTCTCACTGCCGCTTCCGGCCTCACTCCCGCCCCGGCCGCAGGCCGAAAAAACACCCCCGCACACCGCCAGCACCAGACACAAAATCAGGGCCGGGCGGATATATTTTGCGCAGTGGGAAAAGTGTCGGGAAACGCCCAGTCGCCGGAGAAAGCCCCTCACAGGATTTCCTCCCACTGAGCCTCTTTAAAACCCACCAGCACCCGGCTCGGCCGGCCGTCTTCGCCGTCGATAATTAGAATCGGCCGCTTCACCAGCATGCCGTCGGTGGCCAGCAGCGCGATCTGCTCGTCCTCGCTCATGTCCGGCAGCCTGTCCTTCAGCTTCAGTTCTTTGTACTTCAGACCGCTGGTGTTGAAAAACTTCCGGACCGGCAGGCCGCTGACGCCAATCCACCGGCGCAGTTCGTCTTCAGTGGGCTGGTCTTCTTTTATATCTCTCTGCGCAAAATCCATCTGCCGCGCTTCCAGCCATTTCCGGGCCTTCTGGCAGGTGGTGCATTTCGGATAACAGATAAATTTCATGTTTTTTCTCCTTTCGCTATGTTCCAGTATGGCTGTTTTCTGATGGATTCATACCCGCAAATCCGCATTTCTACGCAGGGCAGTTGACTTTTCGTGCAAAACGCAATAGAATGGATTCGTTAGCATGAAATCAAGGAGTCTTTCAAAATGCAGAATACAGATACAAAAAAATCTCTTCTCACTTCGACCCTGGCGGTTGTGGGTCTGGCTGTCATCAGCTGCGGGCTTTGGGGCAGCGCGCCGGTATGCATCAAACTGGGCTATGAGGCTTTTCAGATCGATTCGTCCAATACGCTGTCCATTCTGGTGTTTGCGGGGGCCAGATTTTCCATGGCGGGTCTGCTGGTGATCCTGGTATGCAGCGGGCTTTCCCGAAAACCCCTTTTGCCCCGCCGTTCGTCCTGGCGGGCCATCCTGCCCCTGGCGCTGACCCAGACTGCGCTGCAGTATCTTCTGTATTATATCGGCGTGGCCCATGCGTCCGGCGTGAAAGCATCGGTGCTGTCCGGCTCCGGCAGTTTTTTCAGCGTGATCATTGCCTGCCTGATCTTCCGGCAGGAGAAACTGACGGCCAATAAACTGCTGGGCTGTCTCATCGGATTCGCCGGCATCGTGCTGATCAATCTGTCCGGGCTGACCGGTTCGGCCAGCGGCATGGTTCTGGACATGTCCTTTCTGGGTGAGGGATTCGTCCTGCTTGCCACCATTTCCGGTTCCGTTTCCGCGGTGCTGATCCACCATTTTTCGCAGAGTGAAAATCCTGTCATGCTCAGCGGCTGGCAGTTTTTCACCGGCGGACTGTTTTTGCTTCTTGTGGGCCTTCTGGGTGGCGGCCGTCTGCCGCAGCCATGCTGGCAGGGGTTTGCGCTTCTCTTTTATCTGGCTTTTGTTTCGGCGGTGGCCTACACCCTCTGGAGCCTGCTTCTTTCGCAAAATCCGGTTTCCCGAATTGCAGTCTTTAATTTCCTGATTCCGGTGTTCGGGGTGATTTTGTCCACCATCCTGCTGAACGAGAATGGGATGTTCTCCGTAAACACAGTCCTCTCTCTCCTTCTGGTCTGCTTCGGCATCTGGCTGGTAAACCGGACGAAGGCCGGGTCTGCGGACTGACCAGATCCGGCGGACTGCTGGACTGCAGCCGCCGAACTGGCTTCCGCGGTTCGCCGGCCTTCAGCGATTCATTACGACGAGGCCAACAATACAGATCCCGATGCCGATCAGCTGATTGGCCGTCATCACTTCTTTATACAGCAGCACGCCGACCGCGGCCAGGGCGACAGCCGTCAAAATGCTGGCCACCGTGGAACCGATGCTGATGTTCCATCCCACCTTATACATGAAGACCGATGCCACTTCCACCGCAGTGATGGCCATGGCCATGGTCACCGGTGCCCAGTTCATCCTGGATATCTGGGTCGTCAGACTCCTGTCCTGCCCCAAAACCATCCAAAGGCAAAACGCCAGACATGCCGCAATCACATAGTTGAAAAACACGGCGGCAAAAGGGTCCATGGCACTGGGCACGGATTTGGCGCTGATCTGGTATACGGTGTGGGCCACCACCAACAGGGCGATGGGCCAGCCATAAGTCAATACATTCATTTTCGACGTTCTCCTTGTTTTCCTACTCTTTTATTGCACTGAATTTGATTTATTGCACTGAATTTGATCTCCGGTTTTCCAAAACGGCCAATTTGTTTTCTTTTTGAAAACTTTTCAGGCATTTTGGAAAACTGTATTCTATTTTACTACATATATTACTATTTATTACTGTAATAAAATTGAAATCAGTTCAGTTTTGTTCCATATTTCACCAATTTCCCATTTACAACTTGAATTTTTTTACATTTTATTTAATTCCCAATCGCCCGGTTTTCCAAAACGGCCAATTCGTTTTCTTTTTGAAAACTTTTCGGGCATTTTGGAAAACCGCCATCGGAAATCACTCTGGGCAAAACGGCTGAAATGCAGAAGGCAGCGGAATCTCCTCTTCCAGCTGCTCCCGGCTGACCCATCGGAATGCCTGTCCGCCTGGCTCTCCGGCGCCTTCAATCGGCAGTCCGTCACCAGCGCCTTCAGGCTGCAGTCCGTCCCCGGCACCTTCCCAGGAAACCTCTCCCGGGCCTTCCGTGCCGCAGGTGATATAGTAACCGGTCATGTCCCATTCCACGTGGGAGAAAATGTGCTTATACTGCTTCGACCGGGTCACATCCAACGGGTGGCAGCCCCAGGCCTCGGCCTGGCTGACCGCCTCCGCGGCGGTCAGGTGCTGGGAAACCTGCGGGAACTCGTAAAGGTTTCCCAGCAGGCTGCCTTTCGGGCGGCGGCGGACCGCCACGCGGCCGCCGCAGGACAGAAGAAAGACGGTCCGCTGCTCCTGGCGGCGGGCCTTCTTCTCCGCCTTTACGGGCAGTTCCATGACACGATCGGCTGCCCGCGCTCTGCAAAACCCGGACACCGGGCATACCTCACACCGGGGCTGACCATTGGGCAGACATACCAGCGCCCCCAGCTCAATCAGACCTTGGGTGAAATCACCGCAGTCCGTATCGGGATACAGCCCGGCAAGCATCGCTGTAAACCGGCGCTTCACCGGCGTGGATTTTATATCGCCTTCGTCCTCCGTCAGCCGCGCCATAACCCGAAGCACGTTGCCGTCCACTGCCGGTGTCTTCTGATTGAAACAGATAGACGCAATGGCGCCTGCAGTATATTCACCGATTCCCGGAAGTGCCAGAATTTCAGGCATTGTACGTGGAAAACCAACCGAAGCGGATCCGATCGCGGATGTTGATCCGATCGCGGATGTTGATCCGGTTACGGATGGAGCCACGGATCCCTCTTCGGTCGAATCCTCTGCCGACGGATTTTGGAGGATCTGGCGGGCAGCCTTCTGGAGATTGCGGACCCGGTTGTAGTAACCGAGGCCTTGCCAGAGCTTCAGCAGCTGCTCTTCCTCCGCTTCCGCCAGTGCCTCGATGGTGGGCAGCGCCTGCATAAAACGCAGATAGTAGTCCCGGACAGCTTCCACCCGGGTCTGCTGCAGCATGATCTCTGAGACCCAGACGTGATAAGGATCTTTGTCCTGCCGCCATGGCAGATCCCGCCGATTATCACGGTACCAGCCTGTTACCTCCACTGTAAAGCTGCTGTCCAGCGGCAGCACCGCAGAGCCGGCAGGTGTTTGCGGTGCTGCGGCGTCCGACCGGATTTCACTGTTCATGTTCCGGTTATCCTTCATGTTCTTCCTCCAGCCACCGGACGGCTTTTTCCATCCGCTTCATGGCTTCTTCCACCAGGCTGCGAGGCATGGCCACATTGATCCGCTCATAGCCCTGTCCCTCTTCACCGAAAATGTATCCTTCATCCAGTGCCAGATGGCCCACCTGCTGCATGGCCTGCTTCAGCTTCCGGTAGTCCGGCTTCCTTTCTCCGTCTCCTGCATGTTCACCTCTTCCAGGCTTCATGCTGCAGTATGCCCGCAGGTCGATCCACACCAGATAGGTCCCCTGGCAGTCTGCCACCGCTGCTTCCGGCAGGTGGTCACGGACAAACTGCCGGATGAAGGCGATGTTTCCATCCAGATAGGCTCGCAGCTGATCCAGCCAGTTTTCCCCGTCATCATAGGCTGCCATGGCTGCCGTCATGCTCAGGGGGTTCCCCATGAAAAGATCCAGCTGGTCCACGGCGGTTTTCTCCCACTTCTGCCGGAATTCCCTGCCCGGGATGATGATGTTGCTGATGGAAAGTCCGGCCAGATTGAAGGTTTTGGTCGGTGCAGTGCAGGTGATGATCTTCTCACAGAAGGCGGGACAAAGTTCCTCCGCCAATTTCAGCAGCGGCGTATGTACGGTGCCGGTCCGGGTCAGGTCACAGTGGATCTCATCGCAGATAATCCATTTCCCGTGACGCTGACAGATCTCCAGTACCTGCTGCAGTTCCTGGCGGGTCCAGACCCGACCGGCAGGATTGTGCGGGCTGCAGAGGATCATTCCCTTCACGCTGTCATCCGCCATGGCCTGCTCCAGTCCGCCGTAGTCCATCACATAGTCGAAGCACTGCGGATCTTCGCAGTCACGGTTCCGGCGAACCAGCGGGTTGTTTACCACTTTACGGCCGTTGGCCTCGATGGCGCTCATGAACGGGTAGTACACCGGCTTCTGAATCACGATACCATCTCCCGGCTCTGTCAGCGCCTGGACGAGAACGGAGATGGCCGGCACCACCCCCGGGCTGAACACGATATGGGAAGGATCCACATTCCATCCGAACCGGCGGGCAAACCAGCCGGTCACCGCATCCAGATACGGCTTGCTTTCGAACACCGTGTAGCCGAAAATCCCGTGGTTCACCCGTTCATGCATAGCGTTGATCACCGGTTGCGGGCAGGTAAAGTCCATGTCGGCAATCCAGGCGGAAACAGAATCCTCCGGGCAGCCCTTCGGCATCTGATCTGTTTTGCAAGCAAGAGTGCCCTGGCGATCAATGATTTTGTCAAAATCGTATATCGTAGAATCACGATGTGGCCCATGCTGCTTGCTTTCCGAACCATGCTGCTTGCTTTCCGGCCCATATATTTCGTTCTCATTTCTATCCATTTTATTTGTCTCCCTTCTTCCACGCCAGAATCTGCTCCAGCCGCTCCTTCACGGCCTTCTCCCTGCCCTGCACGCCGGGGCGGTAATACCGCCGTCCCGCCAGAGAATCCGGCAGGCACTGCATGCGGGTCAGTTTTTCTTCCGTATCGTGGGCATATTCATAATTCTTTCCGTAATCCAGTTCCTTCATCAGTTTCGTCGGCGCGTTGCAGATCTGCTTCGGTACCGGCTCGGCAGGCAGGGTCCGCACATCCTTCTTGGCCATTTCGCAGGCCATGTACAGAGCATTGGACTTGGCCGTCATGGATAAGTATACCACGGCATGGGTCAGATGTACATCGCACTCCGGCATCCCCAGAAAGTGGCAGGCCTGATAGGCGGCCACCGCCACCTGCAGGGCATTGGAATCGGCCATGCCCACATCCTCGCTGGCGAACCGGATCAGTCTCCGGGCGATATACAGCGGATCCTCTCCGCCGTCCAGCATCCTGCAAAGCCAGTACACCGCCGCATCCGGATCGCTGTTTCGCATGGACTTATGGAGAGCCGAAATCAGGTTATAGTGCTCCTCTCCGTTCTTATCGTATAACAGCGATCTGCGATTCATACACTGGGCCAGCACCTCTGCCGTCACATGCACCGTTCCGTCGGCAGACACCTCCCCGTTGAGCACCGCCATTTCCAGTGTATTGAGCGCGGTCCGGCCATCCCCGTTGGCAAACCTGGCAACGGCAGCGATTTCTTCCTCTTCCATTTCCACCTTCATTGAACCCATACCCTTCGGGCTGGTCAGGGCATGGCGGAGCAGCTTGCACAGATCCTCCTCTTCCAGGGCTTTCAGCACGAAGACCTTGCACCTGGACAAAAGGGCCGAATTGATCTCAAAGGACGGGTTTTCGGTGGTGGCACCCACCAGAATTATGCTGCCCTTTTCCACATAAGGCAGGAAGGCATCTTGCTGGGCCTTGTTAAACCGGTGGATTTCGTCGATGAACAGCAGTGTCCGCATGCCCATCTTTCGGCTTTCCTCTGCCCGGTCCATGACAGAGCGTACCTCCTTGATGCCGCTGGTGACTGCACTGAATTCGATGAAATCCGCCCGGGTCAGTTTCGCGATGATCCGCGCCAGCGTTGTCTTTCCCACCCCCGGCGGTCCCCAGAAGATCATGGACGAGATCTGGTCCTTCTCGATAAGCTGGCGGAGCAGCTTCCCGGGTCCCAGCAGATGCTGCTGTCCCACATATTCGTCCAGTGTTTCCGGCCGCAGCCGACTGGCCAGCGGCGCACTGGTTTTTCTGTCGTCAAAAAGACTCATCTGTTCCATCATCTTACTTTTCCCTCCTCTGCAGCATTTTCTCTCTCCACACAGCTTCCTGTTTCCTCTGCCGCGAAAAATTTCCGGTATTCCTCCTGGAACACGCTTCCCTTGCGCCAGATGAACGCAAACTCATGCTGCACCGAAAAATCCTCCAGCTCCACCTTTACCAGCTGACCCGATGCCAGCTCCTTCTCCACCGCTCTCTCATACAGGAAGGTGATGCCGCAGCCGGCTTCCGCCAGGCTTTTGATGGCGCTGATATTGTTGATCTGAATATAATTCGCAAAATCCTCCAGGCCGAAGTTTTTCTCTTTCAGATTTTTTTCCAGGATCTCCCGGGTTCCCGAACCTTCTTCCCGGATCAGCAGGGTTTCAGAGAGCAGGTCACGGATCTTTCTTTTCTCCCGGGGCTTTCCCTGGAGAATCCGCTCTGCGGCAGGCTTTCCGCAGACGCAGATGTAATTTTCCAGAGAATAGACTGCATAGTCATATTCCTTCTTTTCGAAGTACCCTTCCACCAGGGCGAAATCGATTTCCCCCTGATCCAGAAGCTCGGTCAGCCGCCGGGTGTTAGCCACCTCCACCAGGATCCGGTCCTCCGGATGATCCTGCAGATAGGCTTTCACCCGGTCTGCAACCAGCGTCTCCCCCACCGTCAGCGTCGCCCCCAGGCGCAGCTGACGCCGTCCGCCCGCGGCCTGAAGTGTTTTGCGAAGAAATTCCTGATCGTGAACCATGGTGGTGGCCACACTGAGAATCTGCTGGCCGGCCTCGGTGAGAAACATCTTTTTCCCCTCATAGCGGAACAGCGGCGTGCCGTATTCGTTCTCCAGCCAGCGAATATGCTGGGACACCGTGGGCTGGGTGATGGACAGACTTTCCGCTGCCCGGGTGAAGTTCATGTATTTGCAGACTTCAATGAACGTATGAATGCGAAAATCCAGCATGACCGGCCTCCTTTCCTGACGTCTTCTGCCTCCAGTATATCATAATTTTTTCTTATTGTTAAATATATTTTTATAATTTTACATTATCGTTAATTCGTATTATAGTGATACATGGAAAATATCTGAAATGACATACTATATACAATGAAAAAAAGGAGAACACGCCATGAATTTCATTCAGGAAAAAGGCAAAGGGCTGCTCCTCTGCCTGCTCATCGCTGTACCGAGCTGGTTTCTGGGCCAGCAGTTTCCGATTATCGGCGGTCCGGTCATCGCCATCATCGCCGGTATGATTCTGACCCTGCTGCTGAAGGACAAGTCTGCTTTCCAGGCCGGTATCACCTTCACATCGAAAAAAATTCTACAGTGGGCCGTCATCCTGCTGGGCTTCGGGCTGAATCTTTCCGTGGTCATCACCACCGGCAAGCAGTCCCTGCCGATCATCATCGCAACCATCACCACATCCCTGGTGATTTCCTACGTGCTCTGCCGCGTACTGAAGATGCCTTCCAAAATCTCCACGCTGGTGGGTGTGGGCTCGTCCATCTGCGGCGGAAGTGCGGTGGCTGCCACTGCCCCGGTTATTGATGCCGACGACGAAGAAGTGGCACAGGCTATTTCCGTGATCTTTTTCTTCAACGTGGTTGCCGCTCTGGTGTTCCCTGCACTGGGAAATGCCATCGGCTTCGACACAACCAGCGGAGAAGCCTTCGGGATCTTCGCCGGTACCGCAGTCAACGACACGTCTTCTGTAACCGCAGCAGCATCCACCTGGGACAGCATGCACAACCTGGGCTCCGCTACGCTGGACAAGGCAGTTACCGTCAAGCTGACCAGAACCCTGGCCATCATCCCGATCACGCTGGTGCTGGCCTTCTGGCAGGCCCATAAAGCGAAAACCGCTGCCGATGGAGCAGAGGGCGCAGGCTCCGGCTTTGACTTTAAAAAATCCTTCCCGTTCTTCATCATTTACTTTATCGCAGCGTCCCTGATCACCACGGTGGCCGGAAGCTTCGGTGTACCGGCTTCCTTCTTCGCACCGGTGAAGACCCTGAGCAAATTCTTCATCGTACTGGCCATGGCTGCCATCGGCCTCAACAGCAACATCGTGAAGCTGATCAAAACCGGCGGCAAGCCACTGTTCATGGGCTTCTGCTGCTGGGTGGGCATCACCGGTGTGAGCCTGATCATGCAGCACGTGATGGGACTCTGGTAACAGAAAATCCACGAAAAACCACGAAAAAAAGCAGCCGGACTAGGCTGCTTTTTTGATTTCCAATTACTCCAGGATCGGTTCGTCTCGTTCATAGAGATCTTCATTCACCTCTGCCAGACTTTTTCCGTGCGCCAGGTCGAATAAGATAATGCTGTCCCTCCGGTTTCTTGCGTACAGCGGTGCGAAGCTGCTTCGCTTCAGCAGACTCTGCGTTTCCTCCACCGTTGCCTTCAATGCGAAGCAGAAGCACAGCAGTTTATCTCTGGACGGCCTTCTTTTTCCCGACAAAATCTGATACCCGTACACTTCATTGAGATTGCTCTCACGTACTGCCTGCGCCCGGGTCATGCCCCTGGCCTCCAGCAGAGACTGCAGCTGCGCCGTCAGACTGTCCTCCGCCAGCTCCTCTTCATTCTCCATGAAATAGCCGTCCAGATTCGCGTAATCCTTCAGTTCTTTTTCCAGTACCTCTGTACTTTTCCCCTTTGGTTTCATAGTCATCTACCGCGGAATATCTCCGCCGCTTAAATTGTCATCATACACCGCCCGGCTGCCGCCGATAAACTTCGGCCGCGTCCGCGCGCAGATCAGCACGGCCTCTCCGATTTTGTCCAGAGAAAGGCGTACGGGAACTGCAACCTTCTTCAGATGCATGCCGATCAGAGTTCTGCCGATATCCATACCGGCGTCCGCCTTGATTTCCTCCACCGCCACCGGACACCTGGCATTTTGATAGACCGTCATGGCAAAGGATCCGCCGGCGTGAGGCTGCGGCACCACATTGACGATTTCCGTACCCGGAAGGAGGGCTTCCTTCTCCACGATCACTGCACGGTTCAGGTGTTCACAGCACTGGGCCGCCAGATAAATGCCTTTCGGCTGCAGCACGCTCTGGATGCCCTCATAGATGGCTCCGGCCGCATTGATATCCGAACCCTTGCCGATGTGCAGACCCACCACCTCGCTGGAACTGCAGCCGACGATCAGGATGTCCCCCTGCTTCAGCTTCGCGGTCTCCACCAGCTCGGAAGCCGCAGTTTTCGCCTGCTCCCGGATTTCTTCATAGGTATAACTCATAACACTTCACCTCTTCTGTATGGCCGACCCTCAGAGGTCAGCCGAATCTGTATCCTGATTTACAGCTGCCAGCTGTTCAGGTATTTTTCCTGTTCCGGCGTCAGGGTATCGATCTCGATGCCCCAGGCTGCCAGCTTTCTTCTGGCCACCTTGTCGTCGATCTCGCCCGACACATCGATGACCTTATGCTCCAGCTTCTGATAGTTTTCCTTCACATACATGGCGGAAAGCGCCTGCACCGCAAAGCTCATATCCATGATTTCCGCCGGATGTCCGTCGGCAGCGGCGATGTTCACCAGCCGGCCCTCGGCGATGACATTGACCCACTTGCCGTTTGGAAGCTTGTATCCCATGATGTTCTTTCGGGTCTCCTTCTTTTCCACGCAGGCCTTTTCCAGACCTTCCATATCCACTTCGCAGTTGAAGTGGCCGGCGTTGGTCAGGATGGCGCCGTCCTTCATCTTCAGCATGTGGTCCACGGTGATCGTCCATGCACAGCCGGTGGCGGAAACGAAGATGTCCCCCAGCGGTGCAGCCTGTTCCATTTTCATCACCTGGAAGCCGTCCATTTTCGCTTCGATGGCCTTCACCGGATTGATTTCTGTCACGATGACGCTGGCACCCAGGGACGCTGCCCGCATGGCGATGCCGCGGGAACACCATCCGTAACCCACCACCACAACCGTCTTGGCAGCGATGATCAGGTTGGTATTCCGCATGATGCTGTCCCAGGTGGACTGGCCGGTACCGTACCGGTTATCGAACAGATGCTTGCAGTCCGCATCGTTGACCGCAACCATCGGGAACTTCAGGATGCCTTCCCGCTCCATGGCTTTCAGACGGATTACGCCTGTGGTGGTTTCTTCACAGCCGCCCCAGACTTCTTCTGCCAGATCCGGCCTGCGGTCATGGAGAAAGCTTACCAGATCACAGCCGTCATCGATGACGATATTCGGCCTGCAGGACAGACACATTTCGATATGGCGGTCATACTCCTCCTGGGTCGCGCCGTGGTATGCATACACCTTCAGACCGCTGTCGGCCAGTGCTGCAGCCACATCATCCTGGGTGGACAGCACATTGCTTCCGGTGACGGACATATCCGCACCGCCGGCAGCCAGCACCAGACACAGATACGCCGTCTTGGCTTCCAGATGTACCGAGAGGGAAATCTTCACACCCTCAAAAGGACGGGTCTGACGAAATTCCTCTTCCAGACCGGACAGCAGCGGCATGTGGCTCTTCACCCACTCAATTTTCTGATGGCCGGACGGTGCCAGGGCCATATCTCTTACTTCATATTGCTTCATGTTCTTCTTCTCCTGTTTTCACAAAATATATTCTCCCGGCTATTCCACGGTGACGGATTTCGCCAGATTTTTTGGCTTATCGATGTTGCAGCCCCGTTCTCTGGCCACATAGTAGGCAAACAGCTGCAGCGGCACCACCGACAGCAGCGGTGTAATCTCATCCCTGCATGCCGGAATATAGATGACCTCATTGCTGTGGGCTTCGATGGCCGTATTGCCCTCCTTGGCGATGGACAGCACGTGGGCGCCTCTTGCCTTTACTTCCTGAATGTTGGACAGCATTTTCTCATAGAGATAATCCTGGGTGGCCAGGGTCACCACCAGCGTGCCCGGTTCCATCAGCGCAATGGTGCCATGCTTCAGTTCCCCGGCCGCAATGGCGAAGGAGTTAATATAGGAGATTTCCTTCAGCTTCAGCGATCCCTCATAGGATACGGAGGAATCCAGTCCCCGGCCGATAAAAAATACCTGTTCCTTGTTATAGAGCATCTTGGACAGACCTTCGATGATGCCGGCATTTTTCGCCAGACAGTCCTTCAGCTTATCCGGAATCGTCAGCAGATCTGCGATGAACTGGTCATAATATTCTCTGGTGATGGTTCCCCGCACATAGCCCATATGCAGTCCGATCAGGTACATACACATCAGCTGGGTGGTGTATGCCTTGGTAGAAGCCACGGCGATTTCCGGCCCGGCCCAGGTATAGAATACATCGTCCGATTCTCTGGCCACAGAGCTTCCCACTACGTTGACCACGCTGAGAACCCTTGCACCCTTCCGCTTGGCTTCACGGAGCGCTGCCAGGGTATCCAGGGTCTCTCCGGACTGACTGATGGCGATGAACAACGTCTTATCATCCACAAACGGATCCCGGTAACGGAACTCCGACGCCACATCCACCTCCACCGGCACCTTTGCCAGCTTCTCGATGATGTATTTTCCCACCAGACCGGCATGATAGGCCGTACCACAGGCTACGATATAGATTTTCGTGAATCCCTCGATTTCTTCTTTGGTCATGGAGATGCCGTCCAGCTTAATGGTGCCGTCCTCGTTGAGCCGGCGGGTTAAAGTGTCATACAGTCCCTTCGGCTGCTCATAAATCTCCTTCAGCATGAAGTGGTCATAGCCTTCCTTTTCGGCAGCATCCGCATCCCAGGTCACATGGAACACATCCCGGTGCACCTCCTGCCGGTTTTCATCGTAAATCTTCACGCTGTCCGGCGTCAGAACCACCATTTCGTTATTTTCGATCAGATAGATTTCTTTCACATATTTCAGCAGGGCCGGAATATCCGATGCGATGAAGTTGCATCCCTGCCCCAGACCTGCGATCAGCGGTGCATCCTTGCGGACGGCCACGATCTTCTCCGGTTCCGCCGCGGCGATGACGCTGATGGCATATGCCCCTCGCATTTCCGACACTGCCGCATAAACCGCATCCTCCAGATTGCCCTTATAATGCACACCGATCAGGTGGGCGATCACCTCCGTATCGGTTTCCGACCGGAACACAACACCGTGATCCCGTACCAGCATTTCCTTCAGCTCCACGAAGTTCTCAATAATCCCATTATGAACCACTGCGATAGTTCCGTCCCCGTTCAGATGGGGATGGGCATTGAGATCCGACGGCGCACCATGGGTTGCCCATCGTGTATGACCGATCCCGGTGCCGCTGGTCATGGGATCATCGCCGATGAGGTTTTCCAGATTGGCAATTCCCCCCACATGTTTTCTGAGCAAAATCTTTCCGTTCTGCACTACGGCAATGCCGGCGGAATCATATCCCCTGTATTCCAGCCGTTTCAAGCCGTCGATAATAATTTCCCGGGCATTTTCCCTGCCCACATATCCTACAATACCGCACATAATCTCACCTTCATACTATTTTAATGGTTCTATACTTCCTCGTCTGATTTCCGGAACTTGCGCTCGATGAGAGAAGCAAGTCTTTCCGCCAGCGGCCGGATCTCCTCTGTATCGCTGCCTTCCAGCATGACCCTTACCAGCGGTTCCGTGCCCGAAGGACGGATCAGCAGTCTTCCGCTGCCCTCCACGGCCTTTTCCACTGCCTCGATCTCCGCCGCAACCTCCGGATCCTTCTGCCAGGTCTTTTTGAAATCGTTATGGATCCTGGCATTGACCAGCACCTGCGGATAAATGCGGATCTCATCGCTGAGCTCTGCCATGGTTTTTCCGGATGCCAGCAGTGCTTCCATCAGCTGCAGAGAAGACAGGATCCCGTCTCCCGTGGTGGTATGCTCTGCGAAGATGATGTGTCCGGACTGTTCTCCGCCGATCATGCAGCCGGTTTCCCGCATCCGCTCCAGTACATACCGGTCGCCTACGCCGGTCACATCCACAGAGATTCCTGCTTCTTCCATGGCCTTATGGAATCCGATATTGCTCATCACAGTAACCGTTACCCGGTCATCCTGCAGTCGCCCTTCTTTTTTCAGCATGCGGGCACAGATCGCGATGGTCTTGTCGCCATCGACCACCCGTCCCAGATTGTCTACAACAATCAGGCGGTCCGCATCACCGTCGAAGGCAAGGCCGATTTCCGCTCCCTGACGCAGCACTTCCTCCTGCAGCTTTTCCGGATGGGTGGAGCCGCAGCTGTCATTGATATTGATTCCGTCCGGCTGATTTCCGATCACCGTCACATCCGCACCCAGACTCCGGTACACCCGCTCGGCGATCCGGTAAGAGGCGCCGTTGGCGCAGTCCAGGACGATCTTCCTGCCGTCCAGTCGGTACGACACAGTCTCCAGAAGATGCTTCACATAAAGATCCGAAGCATCGTCCTCCGCTTCCAGCCGCCGGCCGATCTTCTCTCCGGTCACGTGGCTGCTTGCATCGACGCTGCTGAGGATGATATCCTCTATTTTTTCTTCCAGCAGGTCATCCAGTTTAAATCCCTCTCCGTTGAAAAACTTGATCCCGTTATACTCGAACGTGTTATGTGATGCGCTGATTACAATTCCCGCATCTGCATGATAGTGACGGGCAAGATATGCGATGGCCGGCGTCGGAACCACGCCTGCCAGCAGCACGTTTCCTCCCACCGCCAGGATCCCGGCTGTCAGAGCACTTTCCAGCATATCGCCGGATATTCTTGTATCTTTGCCGATGACAACCACCGGCCGTTCATTGGTTTTTTTCAGTACAGAGGTTCCGGCCTTCCCCAGTTTAAAAGCCAGTTCCGGTGTCAGTTCCCTGCCTGCCACACCGCGCACCCCATCGGTGCCAAACAGTCTTCCCATTTTTTCCTCCCACTCTATTCCGATTCTTCACTTTCCGTATTTGCCGGCTCTTCCTCTGTCACTTTTTCAATGGTAACCAGAATTTCCGCCGGTGTGAACTCCAATTCACTGAGATTTCCCTCGTGGTGACACTTCAGCGGGATCCGGTGTTCCCCCGGTTCCAGTCCCGATGCATCTGCCACGAAATAGAAATCTTCTTCTGTCAGTGCGGCGATGTCCGCCTCTCTGCCCACTGCGGTCAGCACGATATTCACATCACTGATTGAGGCAATCAGATCCTCCGTTATTCCTTCCACAGCAATGGCTTCTTTTCCATACGTAAACCGTCGTGTCTCCATTCCCTTCACGACAACCTTCACCGTCAGATTCTGCGAATTGGCTGCCACTTCCACACCTTCCGGAAGCAGAGGCTTTACCGCCAGCGTCGCATCTTCGTAAATTTCACTGACATCCACGGTTTCGGCTGTGATATAGGATATGTCAGCCAGGGCTGCAGCATACCCCTTCACCGTAATGGTCTTCGGCACGGTCACCGTTCTGTCCGCATCCGCCGCATCCGCTCCCACCACATTCACCTTCAGAGGAACGGTCTTCTTATTCAACATAACTGCAGTCACAGAAACGCTCTTGCTGCTCAGCTTTACTTCATCCACGGCATTTCCGTCTTTATCCACAGGGATCAGGTCAACGCTGATGGCATGAAGCTCATCGCCCACCAGCTTTACATCCAGCGGCGCGCTGATGTAAGCGACGCTGTCCACCAGCGTCCTGGCACCGGTCACATTCACCGTATCCTTATCCGTCTGCACAATGAACGGTTCCTGTTCATCGCTCAGATCTCCGCCGATGGTCGGCACGATGTTCTTCTCTTCCGTAACCAGTTCATCGATGACCACGGTCACCTTCCGTTTGCTGGCGTCCTTGAAATCTACACGATCCGGTACGCTGATCTGCAGGGGAACCGTATGCTCTCCTTCCTTCACGCCCTCCAGGTCCAGGACCACATGAATGCCTTCTTTCTTTATTTTTCCTGCTTCGCCCCGTTCTCCTTTCACCGTGACGTTGACGGTTTCGTCACTGACGGAGAGGAGCACCAGTCCCTCCGATTCCAGTGCGCTTTCATTTATGATTGTAATGGGCACATTCTTGATGGTCGTATCCATGGACTGATTATCCGTTACCAGCACATAGACCCACAGTCCCGCAGCGATGATCAGGGCGATGATGAAATTCACTTTATCATTCTTCAGCATTTTTTACCCCCTTCAAAGCCTTGGACAGCTTTTCCTTCACAGTGCCGCTGTTTTCCTTGTCGAAATAGATATTCAGCAGCGTCTTCTCCACCGTCTTGATATCCAGGAAGCGGGTCAGCTTTCCGTACTGGGCGATGGAGATCACACCGGTCTCCTCTGACACGATCAGGACCAGCGCGTCGGAATTTTCCGTGATGCCGATGCCTGCCCGGTGACGGGTTCCAAGTTCTTTGGAAAGCTCCTTGTTCTGGGTCAGCGGCAAAACGCAGCCCGCAGCCCGCAGCCGTTCGCCCCGGACAATCAGCGCGCCGTCATGGAGCGGCGAACCTTCATAAAATATATTTCCGATCAGCTGTTCCGAGATGGTCGCGTCAATCACGGTACCGGTTTCCACAATCTCATTCAGCTGCGTTTCTCTTTCGATGACGATCAGCGCGCCCGTTCTGGAAGCAGACATACTTTCTATGGCACGGACAAATTCTCCGATGATCCGTTTGGCTTCTTCCTTGTCCACCTGACTGAACACATTGGTAATCTTGCTTCTGCCCAGATATTCCAGTGCACGCCGCAGTTCCGGCTGGAAGATCACCACCAGCGCCATCAATCCGACGGTCATGGTATTGGACAGGATCCAGTTCAGGGTATAAAAGTGGCAAATTTCCGAACCCACCGTGGCCAGTACGAAGATCAGCAGCCCCTTGGCCAGCTGCTCCGCTCTGGTTTCCTTGATAAAGCCCAGAATCTTATAAAAGATAAATGCCACGATCAGAATGTCCAGTACATCGGAGATTCCAATGCTTGAAATGATGTTTTTAAAGGTTTCCATAAACACATTTCCTCTCACACGTATTCTATTATATTCTACTTGAAAAACATGTTGTTTTCAAGTAGAAGAGAAGAAAAAACAGAAGAAGGCGTCCGTAAAAACGGCGCGCCCTCTTCTGTCATAATCTCAACTGTTTTCATAAAAAGAATGTTTCGGAAATCAGTTCTCTTTCGCATACTAGTATGTAGTTTCCAGCAGACCGTAATCGCCGTCGTTTCTCTTGTAAACCACGCATACGCTGTCGGTCTCGATGTCTACGAATACGTAAAAGTTATGCTGCAGCAGTTCCATCTGCATGGCAGCTTCGTCCACCGTCATCGGAACCAGCTGGAACTTCTTGGCCTTTACAACCTTGTTCTCTTCTACCGGTTCCGGCATCTCCGGAATCATTTCGAACCGCACGGATTCGTTGGACTTGTTTCTCTTCTGCAGTTTTCCTTTATATTTGGACATCTGGCTGGACAGTTTATCCGCAACGATGTCGATGCTGTCAAATATATCCTGCGATACATCCTCTGCACGGAAAATGGTGCCCTTGGTCACGATGGTCGCTTCCATCTTCACCTTATCCCGTTCCGGATGAATCACTATATTCGCCTTGATATCGTCAGCAAAATACTTTCCCAGTTTCTCAAATCTCTTATTGATGGCTTCCTGAATCCGGTCGCTGATGGTAATGTTCTTTCCTGTTACGATAATCTTCATAATGATACCCTCCTCTCGCCTGCACGGACAGACGCCCCTTTTCGGTCCGGTATCCGGCCCGTCTCCGGGTCAGAGCATTTGTACATCCCTCGTCGGTCTGTGCAAACTGTTTACTTTGTAAAAGTATTATACCACATCCACCGGCACAATGCCACAGTATTTTCCATGTATACAGGATATTCCAGTTTTTCATTGCCAGGCATAAAAAAAGAACTGTTCAGCTGACCTGGTCTTTGCCCCCACACCTGCCTTGATCCGATTTTCGGAGGACTTACTTCTAAGGTACGCCATGATCACCGCCCGTCTCCTGCGTGGCGGCTTACGTGGATCCTTTCGCCCGCACCTGGCTTGGATTTTCAACCACAGACCTGAACAATCCCTTTTTATTTTAACTGATTTCCCGCTCCTTTGCAAGGAAAAAACCTTCTGCACCATCGTTTCCCGATGCCACCGTCAGCACATCCACCCGTACTGCGCCCGCCTTCTTCAGCACCCGCCCGCAGCAGATGGCTGTGGCCCCTGTGGTGAAGATATCGTCCAGAAGGATGACACGCTTTCCCGCAATTTTTTCCGAAAGCCTTCCTCTGCAGCCGGCGCCGAATGCTCCGTGGAGATTGGAAAGCCGGTCACCCCCTGCAATACTCCGCTGCGCCGCCGTCGATTCCCGTCGCTCCAGTCCGTCCTCCAGGACAGGAATCCCCAGAAATCCGCCCAGATATCCGGCAGTCACCGCCGCCTGGTTGAATCCCCGCTGCTTTTCTTTTTTTCGATGCATGGGAACCGGAATGATAAAGTCTGCCTCCAGCAGTCCCGCAGCCCCGGCATCGGAACGAACCCGGTCTGCAAGGATTTTGGCCAGAATCCGGGCCATATACGTATGCCCGTTGTACTTCAGATCGAAAATCAGCCGCCGTTCATAAAGGCCGTATTTCATGCAGGCGCGGATGGAATCCAGCGGAATGCCGCCCTCTTCCTGCAGCAGCTCCGCTTCCGGTCCGGTAAAGTTGTTGTTCCGCAGACTTTCCGGTGGAATCTCCACATGGCCCCATGTGATATGGCGGATGCAGTGGTCACAGAGGCAGTAGCTTCGGCTGCGGTCGATATAGTTTCCGCAGACCACACAGTACGTCCCCCACGGAAAGAAAAAATCCGCCGTCTGCTCCGCCAGATGCTGCAGCCATTCCGGGCCCCGTCTGATCAGATACATCTCACACCCCCTGATAAAACCCGGCCAGCCGGCTCATGAGCCCGGAGTTTCGCCGTCGGTTTTCATTGTGATCCACCATGGCATTGAGATAATCCCGCCGTCCCACGATGTACACCCTTTCTTTTCCCCGGGTTACGGCGGTGTACAGCAGGTTCCGCACCGCCAGTGCCGGCGGGAACCAGGTCATAGGCAGGATCACCACCGGAAATTCGCTGCCCTGGCTCTTGTGGACCGTCACCGCATAAGCCAGCTCAATCTCATCCAGCTGGGGATACGGATATTCCACCCATTTTTCCTCGTCAAAGCACACCGTCACCACGGCCATCTCCACATCGATGGCCGTGATAATCCCCGTCTCGCCGTTGAAGATTCCCTTTCCGTTCTTCCCGTCATGACGGCGGAACTCCAGCCGGTAGTCATTCCTGATCTGCATCACCCGATCTCCTACCCGGTAAACCCGCTGTCCGAACTGCATTTCCGGCTGCCCGTCCCGGGGCGGATTGAATACCTGCTGCAGATGGAGATTCAGATTGAAACTGCCCAGAATGCCTTTTTTCACCGGTGTCAGCACCTGCACCTGATCCAGCGGAAAACCGGCTGCCAGCGCCGTAACCTTCCCCAGGATCTCCTGCTGCTTGTCCCCCTCCACCAGAAGAAAATCCCCGCCGAACACCGGATACTGTCCCTGATTGATCCGATGGGCGTTGACCACGATATTGCTTTCTCTGGCCTGCCGGAAAATTTCCGTCAGGTGCGCCGTATAAAACAATTCACTGCCAATCAGATCCTCCAGCACATTTCCTGCCCCCACCGACGGCAGCTGGTCCGCATCCCCCACCAGAACCAGCTTCGTTCCCGGCTTCAGCGCGTCACAAAGGGCACCCATCAGCAGCAGGTCCATCATGGATGCCTCGTCCACAATGACCGCATCCACATCCAGCGGATTCGCCTGATTCTTCCCGAATGCCATGGTGTGGCTGCCCTCATCGAAGTAATATTCCAGAAGGCGGTGTACCGTGGACGCAGGCTGCCCGGTGGTTTCCATAAGCCGCTTGGCTGCCCTGCCCGTAGGGGCTGCCACGGCAGTCCGCTTTCCCTGCTCTTTCAGAACCGCCAAAACCGTCCGGATCAGGGTGGTTTTTCCGGTGCCGGGGCCACCGGTGATGATGGACACGCCGCTTTTCAAAACATGTCGTGCCGCCTCTCTCTGCTCGTCTGACAGCTGAATTCCGCCGGAGGCTTCTGCTTTTCGAAGCTGGAATTCCAGGTTTTCGTCCGCCGTCGGGTCACCACTTTGCCTGGTGGAATCTTCGTTCTGCATATCCGGATCCGCCAGATCCGCCAGTTTACCGCAGATCACGCATTCCGCCCGGTAATATCCGTAAAAATAGACCACCTGCTGCCCGTCCAGCACCGTCAGCTGCAGCCGTCCCATGAGAGCCATGTCTTCCAGCACATCCCGCACCAGCGAAGACGGAAGATCCAGGTATTCTGCAGCCTGCTCACAGAGCTGCTGCACCGGCGCAAAGCTGTGGCCCTCCGCCACATAGCTTTTCAGCCCGAACCGGATGCCGCTTTCGATCCGGTACTCGCTGTCCCGGCTGACTCCCAGCTTTTCTGCCGCTTCATCCACTTTATGGAAACCCATTCTCGGAAACTCATCCAGCAGCCAGTACGGATTGTCTTCCGTCAGCGCCACAGCGCTCTCTCCCACCAGGTCGAAAATCTTGATGATATAGTAATTGGAAAATCCCAGATTGCGCAAAAACAAGGTCACCTCTGGGGTGACCTGGCTTATTTTCGTTATATTGCTGTGCCCTGTTTCAAATCCGTGGTTTAATGCAGCCAATGTGTGCCTCTCGTCCATGTCAAAAACTTGAATTTCTTATATTTCTTCGCCAGTTCCAGCAGATCCTTTCGGGTATTTTTCCGCGGATGCACGTGCATTTCCTCCACCAGCATGGAGAGCATTTTCGCTGCGTCCTCCGCCGTCTTGCAGATACCGGCTTCCATCAGGTCATTGCCGTCAATGGCCAGTTCCTCCTCAAAGATCGGCTCGCGATACGTTTTGATCTCTTCCAGCAGATACATCCGGCTTTTGATCTTCGTCTCCGAGTAATAGTCAAAGACGATACGCTGGGCTTTTTCCAGGCTGGCAAGGTAGTTGTACCGGTCCCATCCTCTCTGATAGATGAATTTCTTCAGTTCCGGCTTCTGTGCGGTGAAATACAGTTTGGCCATATCCGTGACCGCGTCCACCAGATGCTGGTGTGTCTCCGCGTCAAATCCCAGTTTTTCAATCGAAGGCATGGATTTCTTCTTATCCAGGGCGGAGTAAAACAGACCGAGCCGCCGGTCTTCCACCTGCTGGGTCTTATCGATGTTCTGGCAGAGGATCGTCAGGTCACTCTTCTCCCGTTTGGTCAGGCTCTTTACCACGTCCTCTCCCAGAATAATGTTCAGAATGCCTGTGTCCATGATCATGCTCAGTCCCTTGCCGCCGCAGGCTGCACTGATGATCATGGTGAACTCGTCCCGAAGGCCGTTCACGTCAGCTTCTTCCAGCTTTCTGTAATTGCTGCAGATGGCTTCGTAAACCGATTTATGCAGATCAAAGTCAAACTGCGCCGCATAGCGGATGGCCTGCATCATTTTCAGCGGCTGCTCCCGGAACAGTGCATCCGGATCGCCGATGGTTCTGACCAGCTTCTTCCGGATATCTTCCCGTCCTTCGTACGGGTCGGAAATCCGGCTCAGGCTGTCCGCGATGGCATCGATGGTAAATGCCTTTCTCGCCAGTTCGGTTTCAATGGTTCCGCTGTTTCTGTAAGGTGCCACATCGATGATCAGGCCCTCTTCCCCTGTGAATTCGCCTTCTTTATCGTAAATTTCTTCTATGTATTCCAGCCGCAGGATGCCGAACTTCTCGCTGATCACCTTGCCCTCCGGGAAGAGTTCCCGCAGCTTGTCCGACCCCGCAGAAGTGACCACATCCCAGCCGTAAGGGTTTTCACCCAGCAGGCTGTCCCGCACGCACTCGCCGGCCACGTAGGCTTCGGCACCGGCACCTTCCAGTGTTTTCAGAATTTTATTGACTTCTTTTGGCAGCTTGATCATAGTACTCCTCCTTGCGATTCCCTCAGACTTGATGTTCTGTCAGATCGTTTTCAGATATTTACAGATTTATACAGTCTCCGGTTGTCCAGCGTCCATACTCGGTCGCTGAATTCTCCCGGTGCGGTTGCTTCCAGTGCAGCCTGCATGTCGAACATTCTGGCATCCAGAATATCCAGATAGTGCAGCACCTCTGCCTCCGGGAACAGCGGCTTCTTCGGGCTTCCGAATTCCGGTTCGTAATGATGGGACAGGATCATGTGCTCCAGCATGATGGCCTTTTCCCGGTCCATGCCCATTTCCAGCGCCATGCGGTCTACCAGCTTCACGCCCTGGATCAGGTGTCCCAGCATCTGACCTTCGAAGGAATAACCGCTGGCAATCCCGTCTGTATCTGCATCAATTTCATTGAGTTTTTCCATATCGTGCAGAATCACCCCGGTCAGTACCAGATCCCGGTTGAGATTGGTATAGACTTCGCAGACCCGCATCCCTGTCATCAACATACGCTTCGTATGGTACAGCAGGCCCCCCAGCTGGGCATGGTGATTCTTGGATGCTGCCGGATAATAGAGGAGACGTTCCTTATTCTCCGTCAGCAGTCTGACGCACAACTCCCGTAAATCCCGGTCGGACAGATTTTGGGCAGTATCGAAAATAAAGTCGTACATTGCCTGCGGATCCTCCGGAGCGGCCTTGACGAAGTCACCGATCTGCTGGCCGTCGTTTTCGTTGGCTTTCCGGATCCGCTGCACCCGGAACTGCAGCTGGCCTGCCCATTCGGTGATGATGCCCTTGATTTTCACGATATCTTTTTCTTTTATGTCAACCAGCGCCGGGTATTCGCCATCGCTGACGTCCCATTTCTTGCCGGTCAGTTCTCCTGTCTTGTCGCCCAGGGTGATGTCCAGATACTGCTTGCCGTTGGAACCGGTCTTCACTGCAGCCATCTTCACCATGAAGAATTCTGTGACCTCCTGGTCCTTCCGTAAATCCTTAATATATATCTCTTTCATGCTGTTTCTTCCTTACTATTACTTGCTCTTATTCTGTCTTCATTTCATCGGCACTGCGCCGCCTGTTTTCATTATACACCAAATTCTCCGCTGCTTCAATTACCATCTGTGCTAAGATGTCAAGTTGTGGATTTCGCATTGCGGTATGTCGTAGGTAAGAATCCCCTACAGCAGATACAGGCGGATGATTTTTTCAATCTGATCCGCATTCAGGCTGCCGTCGGGTCCGTCAAAACTCAGGATCAGATTGTCCCAAAGGTTAATTCCCATGGCATGATATTCGTCCAGCCGCCCGTGAAGTTTCATGATATATTCTTCTTTATGGGTCACACCGGCATGCTCCCAGTACATGATTCTGCCGTCGCGAGGCCGCCTGATGACGAAATCCGGATATACTTTCCGGTATCCTTCCTTTAGGGATATTTCATACTTGAACTCGATCCCGAAAGAGGTCAGCATAATGGCAATCAGCATTTCTGACTTGGAGTGGTAAAGCACCCCCAGATACACCAGTTCTCTGTTATCTGTATTAAAAGAATTCTGCTGACCCTCCACTTCTTCCCACGGTCTGCCCTGCACCTGCCTCCTGGTTTCTTCTGGTGACATGGGTATATACTGCTTCAGGAAACGGTCAATCGCCATAATATTGCTGTTCAAACTTTTCAGTTCCTTTTCTGCTGCCTGCTTTTCCTCATAGAGTGCTCTGAGTTCAGGCTTCTGCTGCAGGCTCTGCAGCTTCCCGCCTTGTTCCAGATAATAATAGGTTTCACCTCTTGCCCTTTTCTTTTTCAGACGGCCCTTCGGTATTTCTGCAAGCCGCTGTTCCAGCTGCTCCTTTCTGCGGAGCATGAAACGCTTTCGAGCCAGAATATCATCCATGAACAGCATTCTTTTCCCTCCTCTCGTGATTTTCTTTTTCCATTCTTTTTCGGTAATATTTTACATTATTGTATTATATATGTCAATTATTACTTATTCTATATTTTATGGTTTTTATATTCACTTTAATGAAAGCCTGAATGGATTTCTGTAGGCTGTCCGATGGCTGTCCGCAGCGGCCCGGTTTTCCTTTTTGCCCGAAATGTTTTCTTTTGGAAAACAAAAAGGCCTTTTCGGAAAACTTTCTACTGATTTCAGCAGGTTTTCCCGAAAAAAGCCTTCGCACCGCTACAAAATGTAATTATTATGCTGTAAATTTTTTCACTATATAGCTTATTCTGTTATTTTTTCCGAGTCAGTTTTCCCTTTTCGCGAAATTGTTTTCTTTTGGAAAACTTTTCGGCCTTTTTGGAAAACAGCAGTGCCCGAAAATCGTCTTCCGCGTCCGGATTCAGGCGTCAGGGTCTCAGATTCGTCCACGGATCCGATCTCAGAACCGCATTCGGTCTCCGCCGCAGGCTCGGTTGCAGGCCCAGTTGCGGAAACAGGTTCGACCGCCGGCTCCTGCGCAGTGCCCGCTTCATCCAGGATCACGCTGGCTTTGAACAGATCGCCGTCGATGGAAACCTCGAAGGTGCCCTTCATTAGATGCACCAGATCTCTGGCAATGGCCAGTCCCAGGCCGCTTCCTTCGGTATTGCGGGATTCATCCCCCCGCTTGAACCGCTCCATCAGCTCATCGGCAGAAATGTTCAGCTGATCTTCGGAAATGTTCTTTATCTCCAGCAGGATTTTGCCCGGCCGGTTCGAAGATCCGGCGCCAGATGATTTAGCTCTTGGTTTGACTCCTGATTCGGCATCTGGTTCGGCGCCTGCCCGGCTGATATTAATGTAGACCCGACTTGACGGCAAGGCGTATTTGCTCACGTTGCCCAGCAGGTTTTCGATGACGCGCCACAGAAGCTGACCGTCGGCGATGACCTTACAGCCGGATGACCCGGATGTGCCGGATTCGGCACCGTTCTCCAGTTCATTCCGCACGATAACCTGCAGGCTGCGGACCGCCAGTCGTTCTTCCATTTCCGCCAGACTCTGGGTCACCAGAGCAGGCAGATCGATTTCACCCATGGACACCGGCATGGCACCGCTGGAGGCCTTGGCCGCTTCAAACAGATTCTCCGTCAACACCTTCAGCCGCTGGGTTTTGCTGTCCAGAATGTCCAGATATTCCGGCGCATTGGGGCTGTCCAGTCCCTCCTGTTTCAGCAGATCGACATAGGCTGTCATGGAAGTCAGGGGTGTCTTCAGATCATGGGACACATTGGAGATCAGCTCCGTCTTCATCCGCTGGTTTTTCAGCTCATTCTGCACGGCGATTTCCGTCGCGCCTGAGATGGCATTGATATCCGCAGCCAGTCTGTCCAGTTCTCCCCGCACCCCGTGGGAATCCGATTCCACAGGAATCTTCCAGTTAAGATTTCCGTTTCTGACCTGGGCTGCGCCGGTTCGCACCGCCGTAAACTTTCTCACAAGACGCGGTGCGAAAATCACGATGAGCACGATCACCACCGGAAGCCCGATCCAGGTGGCAGAAAGCACCGCCCCGCCGATCAGCACAACCAGCACCTTCGTCATGGTGCTGCGGTTTTCCCGGAACGCCCGGATCAGACCGCCGAAGAAATGCTTCAGTCCCCGGTACATCCAGAGCCAGATGCCGCCCAGCAGAGACTTTTCCCAGAACTTATGCGCTTTCAGCTTCTTCACCAGCGGCAGAAAGCACAAAACCGTCAAAATAACAGACGCTGCCATCCCGGCAATGCACAGCTTTACAATGAATGAATTACTCGGACCAAACCAGTGGTCATCCGTAATATTCGGAGTAAACACATCCGTCCATGCATGTACTCTGGCGATATAAATCAGCGGTATGCACAACGCGCATGCAGCCGTTGCAAATCCAAATACGCCTGCCAGCTGCACCTCAGACCAGATCCGGTCAAACCAGTTCAGATGTATGGTTCCATCCCCATTCCGTGAAAACCGTCCTGTCAGTATGCTGAGCACAATCACAGAAACGACCAGAATGGCGCCGGCAACAACCGCCCATGTGAGAAGCAGGGCAAGCCTGTCACGGAATGCATTGGCATCCGGTATAAATACAAACCATGGATTCAATTCCACCCAGTCCGGGTCATCGATGGCTTCTTTATATGCCTCCAGGTCTACCATGTTTCCCAGACACAGAGTAAGGCTTGTCAGAATCCCGCAGGCCGTGCCGCTGACCACCGCCAGAAGCCAGGCAAAACCGTACAGCATGCCAAGTGTATTTTGTTTAGAATTTTTCAATTTTGTATCCAATTCCCCACACCACCTTTAAATATTTTGGATTTTTCGGGTCAATTTCAATCTTTTCGCGAATTCGGCGGATGTGAACCGCCACCGTATTCTCCGGATTGTAGGCAGGTTCCTGCCAGACCGCTTCATAGATCTGGTCCATGGAAAACACCCTGCCTGCGTGCTCCGTGAGCAGCTTCAGAATGCCGAACTCGATGGGCGTGACCGGAACCTCTTCTCCATCCACCGTGACCCGCTTCTCGTTGTCATCCACGGACAGTCCCCCCGACTGGTACACCCCCGACATCTGCGCCGCACTCATACTCCCCAGCCGGGTATACCGCCGCAGCTGGGATTTGACCCTTGCCATCAGTTCCAGAGGATTGAAGGGCTTCGTCACGTAATCATCCGCCCCCACGTTGAGCCCGATGATCTTATCGTAATCTTCCGATTTGGCAGAAAGCATGATGATGGGAATGTTCTTTTCCTCCCGAATCTTCATGGTGGCCTGTACCCCGTCCATATGAGGCATCATCACGTCCATGATGATCAGATGCAGATTTTCCCGCCGGGCAGTTTCCAGGGCCTGAAACCCGTCAAAGGCCTTAAACACATGATAGCCTTCATTTCTCAGATAAATCTCAATGGCGCCTGCAATTTCCTTATCATCATCACATACCAGAATGTTCAGCTGCTGCTTCTCTGTCATACTAACCTCCGATCCGCACCGGATGGATGGCTTTCCCCCCGGTACATTTTCACTTTACCTTACAAATCTTACGAATCAGCCCGTCCGTTTCTTACAAAATTCTTACGCCCGGCTTTTTTTGGCAAAATAGTGAGTTGTTTTCTTTTGCTTTTTTTGCTATAATATTATGGCGTATTTTGCTGCGCAGTATCATTTTAACATGTTTTGTGGGATTTTGACACAGAATATATTTTTTTTCATTTTACTGTAACCTTTTGGGGTAGAAGTTTGAGTTAATTATGTAAGGAGGACAACGATGGCTGATACTTTTGTTCAAAACGAAAGTATTGAGACCGTCATCCAGCGTTACAAGGGGACTGTTTACAGTGTGGCTCTGTCCTATGTGAAGAACCGTGACGATGCCGATGATATCTTCCAGGAAGTATTTCTGATCTATTTCAGGAACAATCCTGTGTTCAACGATGAAGAGCATCGGAAAGCATGGCTCATCCGGACGACCATGAACTGTTCCAAACGGGTGGTGGACAGCACTTACCGGAAACGAACAGTGCCGCTTGACGAAATGGAAGAAGGCTCATTCCAATTTGAAACAAAGGAAGAGAATGCGGTCTATGTGGCTCTGCAGGAACTTCCTGAAAAATATCGAATCGTTCTCCACCTTCATTACTTCGAGGACATGTCCGTGGACCAGATCAGCAAGACGCTGGATCTGAAGCCTTCCACGGTAAAAGTGCAGATGATGCGCGGCCGCGAAATGATGAAGGAGAAACTGAAGGAGGAAGCGTATGACTGACGAAATCTTTCGCAGCATGAAGGCGCAAATGGAGCCGTCTGATGACGTAGTCGCAGATCTGCTCGCCAAGATTGCCCTCGAGTCGCCTTCCCCGGTTACAGAAAATGAAAGCGGGAATGTGATTTCCTTCCGGCAGGCAGCCGAAGAGAAATCCGCCCGGACGAAACATTTTGCAAAGAAAACAAAAAAATCAATATGGTATTACGGCACCGCCGTGGCAGCCAGCGTGATTGTTATGATATCCACCTTTACACTCCTGGGTCTTGGTGACGAGGATCAAAGCAATGCAGGTGATCTGCTCCAGAATGTCATCGGCCCGGACTCCAGTGTGGTCAATCCTGCGGATCCGGACAGCACCACGGAACATCCGAGAAATGCAGAAGACCCGTCCGGTGAAAGCAGTGAAGATCCGGGCAGCTCGAAGGACAGCGAAAGTCCGGAAAGCACGGATCCGGCCGGAGAGAATTCCAACACCGGAGACAAGACAGACAGCAGCGCAGGCAAGAAGGATCCCGCGGATAAGACAGATTCGCAAACCGGCAACGAAGGTTCGCAGAACTATGACGATCCGGATGCCAACAGCAGCAACGACAACGGCACAGGCAGCGAAGGAAATGATTCCCCGCAGCCTCCGGCAGATAACGGCAAGGTGACACCGGGCGCATCCGGCACTGCTGACATCAGTTGGACCAATGAGATCGTAAACAGCAGCCAGGTTGCTTCCATTTCTGTTTCAGGAAGCAATTATGTGGTCAGCAGCACCGTATCCAAATCCGATGTGGACACCACGCTGGAAACTGTCACCATCGATCTGCCCCAGACTTCCACTACCAATGCAGCCAAGGTAAAAGCCAAAGTCTGCAAGGTGAAGAACGTTTCTTCGGAGGCGGTGGTGGCACTGGATGTAGATGGCTTTAAAGAACCGCTGGTTTATGCCAATGCAGACTACTCTCCTGCAACGCTGGGACAGTTCGTGTCGGATCTGGGGCTTTCCGGGAACATCACGTTCTCCAGGGCAGTACGCTGTCAAATTTCCCATGTGGGCTACTCTTCCAATCAGAGTTACAAGACCGATGTGGACAGTGCGGCATGGACCTGGCTTCTGTGCCAGAGTGAGGCGGAAAGAGCCGGCAAAGGTTCCTTTAACAACGGAAACAGCAAGGCCCTCTTCACCTCCGCCAGCAATCCGACGGGATCGCAGATGAAATTCGGTGTCAGTGACAACGGTTATCTGTGGATCTCCATGCTGGGTAAAGAGTTCACCTTCCATATTGGCAGCAGCAATGCAAAAGGTTTCCTGGAAACTGTGACGGGAGAAACTCTGGGCTGAAAAACAAAATGTAAACAAAAGGATCGTTTGACCGGATAGTCAGACGATCCTTTTTCTTACTTTTTCTTACTCTTCCTTCAGTTCCTGCAGCACGGCGTTGGCCACCGGTGCGGCGCTGCCGATACCGCTGCCGCCGTTTTCCACACAGACGATAAAGGCATAGTCCCCGCTGAAGCCGGTAAACCAGCCGTGAGGCGTCCTTCCGGTCCCCACCTCAGCCGTTCCTGTTTTCGCGTGAAGTTCCAGCCCTGGGAAGTTCCCGTCGCCGTAGCCTTCCTTCACATTATTCCGCATCATGCTGCGAAGCTGCGATGCCGTATCAGCGTTCAGCAGATCCACCTCCGTGGCGTGGCTTCCCTTCAGAAGCACAGGACTTGCCGCCGAGCCGCCGCCGGCAATGGCACCCATATAGACCATCATGGACAGCGGATTCAGCTGATCCTCATACTGTCCGATGCCGGCCCAGGCCCGGTTGATACCGGCCCCGTCGAACAGGAACTGGCCTTCTGCAGAATGTATGCCGTTGATATCATACGACGAAGTCAGACCCAGCTGATCCGCATACGCGGCCATCACCTCCGGTCCCAGCTGCAGCGTCAGATCTGCGTAGGCGCAGTTGCAGGAATTGGTCAGGGCTCCGTAAATATTCTGCGTGCCATGGGCGCTGCCGCAGGTCACATACTCTCCTTCCACCTCATATCTTCCCGTACAGGTAAAGGTCCATTTTTCCAGATCCGGAATGGTTTCGATGGCTGCCGCCGTGGTCACCAGCTTAAAAATCGATCCCGGTGTCAGGCAGGCAGAAATAGCCTTATTGATATAGGAGCCGGACTTGGCATTGGCTGCCGATGCTTCATCTGCCGGATCGAAGGTCGGACTGCTGACCAGACAGACGATCTCTCCGGTTTTCCAGTTATATACGCTGACCAGACCGCTGCGGCCTGCCAGGGCCCGATATGCAGTCCGGTTCAGCTCCGCATCCACCGTAAGGGTGGCCTTCCGGCCGCCGCCCAGCTGATCCAGCAGGGTTCCGGTGGTGCCGGTGAGGAAATTGTAGCCGATCATTTTGCTCCGGAATGCCACATTGGCTCCGGTAACGATGTTGGAGGCTTTGTCCCCGGTCACGTGAAGGTTCGCAATCCGAAGCTCCCGATCTTCGTTATAATGCTGCCCGTCATCATCGTTTTCCAGCAGCAGGACACCGTTCCGATCATAGACCGATCCTACCGACAAAACCCCTTCCCGGAACACATGGCGGTTGGCATAATAGGAAGCCCACTGTCCGCCTTCCATGCCCAGGCGCACGGTAAACACCAGGACGCCCAGCACCAGGAATGCCGCCATCAGCAGGCAGAGGATCGCTCGTCGTTCCAGTTTCTTCATAGCTTCTCACCTGCCTTTACTGCAATGCTGGCCCGCTCCCGGGTATCGGCGGATTTCAGAAATGCCAGCAATGCCCAGGAAACCATCATGCTGGTACCTCCGTTTGAGACAAACGGGAACGTCACGCCGGTGAACGGGAACAGATCCACCGATCCGAACACGTTGAGCATGGTCTGAAATACGAACATGGACATGGCACCGCAGGCGCCGATGGTATAGAAGGTGGACCGGCCTTCCATGATGGAACGGACCGCGAAAATCGAAAGTGTCACGATACAGGCCACTGCCAGCAGGGCGATAATCAGTCCCCACTCTTCGATCAGCAGACAGAATACCATATCCGTATCCGCGGCAGGGACGCTCTCCAGCCAGCCCCCGCCGGCACCCACACCCACCAGACCGCCGCTGGCCGCCGCACACGTGGCACGGCTTTGCTGGAACCCTGCGCCATCCACAAAGGACGGATCCCACACATGACCCCAGGAGGAGAAACGACTGGCGATGTACGGTTTGAACCGGAGCAGCAGCAGCCCGCCGGCGAACGCCGCCCCCGTCAGCAGGATCAGCTTGGAAAAATCACCGCTTCGCAGGAATGCAATGACCACGAAGGTGACGAAAAAGATGATGGCCGTCCCGAAGTCGCCCATGATGGCCAGGCACCCGAAACAGAACGCCGAAAAGATCATGAAAACCGTCAGATTTTTCTTTTGGAACAGCTCGTCCAGCGTGGCGGCACCGATCCAGATGAAAGCCACCTTGGTCAGCTCCGACGGCTGGAATGAAAATCCGCCGATCTGAATCCAGTTTTTCGCGCCGAAGGCAAAAGAACCAAATACCAGGTTGGCAAGCAGCAGCACCACCGCCCCCGCCAGAAGCACCCAGCGCATGGATTTTGTCAATTCGAGATTCCGCAGAATCATGCAGATCACAAACATGCCCACAACGCCCAGGCCCACGGCAATCAGCTGCTTCACCAGTGCGTCGCTGTTGGACGATGCGACCACTGCAAGGCTCAATGTGGAAAGGAAAAACGCGATGGTATCCATTTCGAAGGCCTGCTGTTTCATGGAACGCAGTGCTCCCACATAGCCCCACATGAGCAAAATCAGTCCGCCGAAGGCCGTCAGCACAGAGGCCATCGCTTCCTCCGGCAGGGCAATCACCAGCTGAAACGCCGTCAGAATCTGAAACAGCGTCAGCGCCGCCAGCGTGGGACCTGCAGAAACCGGCCGCGTATCGGAACGGCGCATTTTGATGTTGTTATTCTTTTCCTCCAGGCTGATAGGCAGCAGACTGCAGGTGGTCAGACCCATGCGGATCTCATCGCCGAACTCCACCGGTACCGGCTTCATGGACTCGGTGATTTGCCTGTCGTTGAGAAAGCTTCCGTTTTTCGAGCCCAGATCCCGATAGGTCCAGCGCCCTGCAGTATCCCGCATCAGGATCCCGTGGTTCCGCGATATGGTACCGTCCCCTACGGCAATATCGCAGCTCCTCGCCCGTCCGATCACATTTTCCCAGTGGGTCAGCGGCACGCTGATCTCCTGGGTTTCATACTGTCCTTCCTCCTGCGGCACCATGGTCTCCAGGTGGAGATACGCCCAGACTTCTGCCGGATTTTTTGTCTGCAGCAGTGAGCGAATAGAGCGCGCAAGAATGTAGATCGCGAGAATCACGAACACCCAGCGCACCAGCTGTGTAAAAATCATGGTCAAACCCGACACCCCCTTTTGTATTTCTTTCTTTTGTATTTCTTCGCAAAATCTGTTCTCCCGGTTTATTTTTTCTGTCTTCGGTCTTCGTTCAGCAGGACGCCGATGACCGCTATGATCAGGAACAGAATCAGATAAAACAGCACCGGCATGGAGAATTCTCCCGCTGCTTTCGCTGCCAGATACGGCTTCACGCCATGGGCGTAAATGGCCGCACACACCATGAAGATGCTTCCGCATATGGCCAGTGACGGAACGACGAACCGCTTTACCATGCCCAGCTGCGGATTCTTTTTCATAAACAGGACGAAAATCGGCAGATACAGCAGGTATGTGGTAACGATGGGCAGCTCCGAGGAATCAAAGCTGAACTTGCCGAACCACGGAAACGGTGCCAGATTGCTGCCGTAAAAATGCAGGAACCAGAATGCGGCCAGAAGCAGTCCGAAAATGGAGGAATTACCTGCCATTTTCGTGGTTTCATCCACACGGCCGAACACCTCTGGTTTCGGTCCTTCTCCCCGGACGGCCAGGGCGTAAAGGCCTCTGGTATTACCCAGCATCAGGCCGTTCAGGGTCCCCATGCAGGACACCGCCACAAACAGATTCAGAATGTTTCCGAACACGTTGCCGAAAATCTGAAGAAACGCCGTGGTGGCACCTTCCTCCATCAGCTGCCGGGTGGAAGCTCCCCCTGCCACGCCGATGAAATAAAACACATAGACGGCGATAATGATCAGAGAGCCCAGGATCAGTGCGGCGGGCAGGGTTCTTCTGGCATCTTTCAGCTCCGCGTTGATGGATGTGGCCACGATCCATCCTTCATAAGCAAAGGCTGTGGACACCACGGCCCCCAGCAGCATGCCTGTACCGGACGCCGGGCCGGCGGTGCCGATGATTCCCGGGGCTGCGCCGCTGAAGTTTTCCGCCAGCTGTCCTGTCTTCAGACCGTAGATCACGCCAAAGATCATCATCAGTACCAGCGGCACCAGCTTGATCAATGTGGTCGACACCTGAAAATGACCGGCCAGCTTCGGCGACAGAGCATTGAGACCGTAGCTGCCGCAGAGGAAGACCAGGGACAGGGCCATACACTCTGCCCCCGTGGCCAGTCCGCCTTCGCTGAATACCAGTTCCGGATTCACAGACTGGAAAAAGACCAGCGTATATCTGGCGCTGAGCCAGGCCAGCACAGCCACCAGTGACGGATAGTAAATCACCGACATGAACCAGCCTACGAGATAAGCATATCTTTTTCCAACCGTGGCTTCCGCATAGTCCACCACACCGTTGACCTTTTCATACATGGTAGCCATGACGGCAAACGCCAGAATGCAGCTTAACATGATCAGACCGCCCACAATCCAGGCCAGAATGCCCATGGGCATATCTCCGTCTGTGATCTGCAGTACCGTCTGCGCCTTAAAAAATACACCTGAACCAATGACAATACCAACCACCATGCAGGTGGCCGTCACGATACCGTACCGTTTATTCATTTTTCTCACCCATTCCTTCTTTTTTCCTGTTCCGCCGTTTTCTCCTTCATTCACTCTCACACCCATATGAATCAGGCCAGGCGGCAATAAATACACACTGTGATTCTAACATAATCAACTGTAATTTGCAATCGCTGCGGGAATCGTGTATAATTAAGAAAGTGTACAGCTTTTCCCTTCCGTGCGGAAAGGAAAAGAATCATAGAAGGAATCATATCAGGAGGATCACGAATGCAATACACGGAATTCAAAGGGAAAAAAATCTCCCGTCTCGGGTTCGGCACCATGCGGCTGCCGATGGACGCGGAAGGAAAGATCGTGCAGGAAACCGTAAATCAGATGATGGACTATGCCCTGTCTCACGGCGTCAACTACATTGATACCGCCTATAAATACCACGGCGGCGATTCGGAAATCTATACAGGCCGCGCCCTGGCAAGGCATCCGCGGGAAAGTTTCTATCTGGCGGACAAAATGCCGACCTGGCTCTGTCAGAAAGCCGAAGATGTGAAGACCATCTTCGAAGACCAGCTTTCCAAATGCGGTGTGAACTATTTCGACTTTTATCTGGTCCATAACATTGATGAAGAATCCTGGCCGAATATCGTGGATCTGGACATCGTTCCTCTTCTTGTCAAAGAACGGGAAGCCGGCCGTATCACTCATCTGGGCGCGTCCTTCCACTGCAGTACGCAGCTCTTCCGGGAAGTGCTCACCAAGTACGGCGATGCCATGGAATTCGTCCAGCTGCAGCTGAATTATTTCGACTGGGAATATGAAAAGATGGAAGAATTCTATCAGATCGCCCGGGAATTAGATAAGCCGATCATCGTCATGGAACCGGTCCGCGGCGGCATGCTGGCCAATCCGATGAGCGAGGAGGCACGCCGTCTTCTGGATGGTGCTGCATCTACCCCTGCCTGCAAGTCTCCTTCCGACGAAGGTGCTGATTATGCGGCCTATGCGCTGAAATTCGTAGACAGACTGTCAGGCATTCTGACCACTTTGTCCGGCATGTCCACACCGGAACAAATGGAAGACAATATCCGCATCTTCGATGCGCCGGCCATGTCGGATGCAGAGCATGATGCTGCCATCGCTGCCGGCCGGGCGCTGCAGAACGATATCCTCGTTCCTTGTACCGCCTGCAATTACTGTGACGAATGTCCATCCGGCATTCCGATCTCAAAGGTCTTCAGCATGTATAACAATGCCGCAGTCCACGGTTTTCACAATATCTGGGACTCCCTGTCCGGTCAGTACAACGCCCTGGAAAAGAACGCCAAGGACTGCATCCAGTGCGGTGCCTGCGAATCGCACTGTCCGCAGAAGATCAAAATCATCGAAGAACTGCAGAAGATCGATGCCAAGTACGCAGAACTGGAAGCCAAAGGAGAGTAAGCTTCTTATTCCCGCCCGGCGTGCACAAGCTTGTCCCCCCCGCAGCACGACTGCGGGTTTTTTTTACTTTATTTTGGTTATTTTTTGGTTTTTATTCGGTTGATTTTTGGTTTATTTGGTATTATAATGGTTTTATCAAAGGAAGGTGATTTTCATGACCATTGAAGAAATGAAACAGAGAAAAAAAGAGCTGGGCTATTCCAACGCCATGATATCTCAGCTTTCCGGCGTACCCCTGGGTACGGTCCAGAAAATTTTCAGCGGTGCAACCACTGCACCGCGATACGAAACACTTTCTGCGCTGGAACGGGTCCTGAACCCTTCCTCTGCAGACAAATCCGGTGTATCGCCCACTGATTTCTCCGGAAGTTCCCGACTGGGTGAAGCGGAGTATACCTACGCTGCTTCCGGTACCGCCCATTCCGTTTCGAAAAAGCGGCCCGGAGAGTATACGCTGGAGGACTATTACGCACTGCCGGATGACCAGAAGGCAGAACTGATTGACGGCGTGCTCTATGACATGGCGACGCCCACGGTGGCTCATCAGATGATCATTGGTCACCTGTATAACTGTATTTCCGGCCATATCATTTCCAAAAAAGGCCGCTGTCTTCCGCTGTTCGCTCCGGTCGGCGTGCAGCTGGACTGTGACGATAAGACCATGGTGGAGCCGGATGTGGTCATCGTCTGTGACCGGACGAAGGTCATCAACCGGTGCATCTACGGTGCTCCTGATTTCATAGCGGAAGTGCTGTCCCCGTCTACGAAACGAAAGGATATGTTTCTCAAGCTGAATAAATATCTGAATGCCGGCGTACGGGAATACTGGATGATCGATCCGATGAAAAAAGCAGTCCTCGTATACGACTTCGAGCACGAGAATTATCCGCAGCTTTACGGGTTCGACGCTTCTGTCCCTGTTTCCGTTCTGGATGGAGAATGCATCATCGATTTCAGCGCAATGTACGAATACATCCGCTTTCTGTATGATGACACGGTCTCTCTGGACGATACCGAAGCATAGCAAATCTATCATTCTTCATTCAAAAAAACGAAAAACCGGAGAATCGCGATGTTCTCCGGTTTTGTTTCTGCTTACACTTTCGTCTTTAATTGCACGATTAGATTGCACGCTTAAATTGCACGCTTGTCTGTTTCAACTTTAGATTTATATGCACTGGTCTTTTTCACCGGCTTATATCCGTTGGCATAGTAATAGTCACCGTGCTTTGTCACCGGAATGACCCAGTTTACTGTGTACGCCGTGTGATTCTGCACCTTCTTTTTCGTAATGAAGTTTGTTTTCGAAGTGTACAGGTTCTGTTCCTCCGAAAACATGACAGACTGACCGAACACATTATATCCGACGAAATCGCAGGCCCGTAGCCGATAAATATACCCCTTGGCGCCGGTTACCTTGGTAATTTTCAGCCGGTGCGTGCTCTCACTGTAGGAATATTTGCTCTTTGCCAGAGGCTTTGCCGCAGTGTAATAGGAGACCGGACTTGAGAATTCGCTCCATGTGTTGTCATATTTCGGATCGGTATAACGCGCTCTGATCTTATAGTAATAGCGGGTATTGGCCTTCAGCTTGTTCGCATTGTCGCCGTCCTCCACGGTGCCGTATGTTTCTCCGAGATCAGAGTGATTGGAGCCCGTAAAGGTCTTCACCAGCTTATATCCGGAATCTTTGCTCGTTGACCGATACAGTTCATATTCCACGCTCGTTTCACGAAGAATCTTGAAATCGATTTCGTTCGAGAAATAGAAGAGGTAATGGTTGGCTTTGCCCTGGGAACGGAGCGTGGTGCCCGGACAGCTTTCATTCGACGTGACTGTCATGTGGATTGTAAACCGCTTTCCTGCCAGTGCTCCCTTGACCACATCGATGTACACCTCGCACTGACCGCCTCCGGCAGGTACGAGGGTATAGGACTGATACGGGCTCCCTGCCATAGAGGCCTGCGTCACACTGACCTCCAGAACTGCCGGATCGGAAGAGCTTACCGTATATCCGTCATCCCAGTAGTTGAAGGTTTCCTTCACAGACCCTTCCAGAAAGGTCAGAGCATCCCCCCACTTATCTCTGATGTTACAGCTGCGCCCCTTCTCCATGGTATCATACTCCGGGACGGTGTTTGTCACACCCGTAAACCGACCCTGATACTGAATTTCCATGGCCTGTGCACTTGCCGTATGCGTCGCACAAACGACAAAAACAAGGATGATTGCTGCCATTGCAGCTCGCCAAATACTTCTGATTGCTGCTTTCATGTTTCTCTCCTGTCTTCTGTTATTCCTGAAAATACTGCCGGATATGTTCTTCCATGATGGAAAGGATCTGTTCCCAGCCGCCGTTGCCTTCTGCATCGGCTTCCAGTTCGAACTCGGTCAGCAGGTAGCGCCGAACCGTAGCATAGATTTTTCTGCGATAATAGTCCAGCGCCTCTTCCACCGTTCGGATGCCTTCGGATTTCAGCTGCCGAATGTCGTACTCGCTGTAATCCACTGTGATCTTTCCCCGCTGGCGCAGGCTGCCGCCCGGTCCGCCGAAGTCACAGATATTCAGATCCACATTGTTATAGAACGGGCTGTCCGGCAGCAGCCGGACTTTTTTCACACTGGCAAACGGGTTGGTATCGGTCTTTTCGCTCATGATGTTTCCTCGCAGTTGTATTTTTATAACAGCAGTATAACACAGAATCTATGAAATTACTTCATTTATTTTTTCTGCGATGAAAATCATCCGTTCCGCTGGGAGCCAGTATTCGTACGTCACGCCGTCTGTGGCAACCGGCTTGTATTCTTCCCGCAGCACTTTCCCGGTGTCCAGATCCACCTCAAAATAAATTTCTGCATCGTCCATGCTCACCGGGTTTTCACCAAAATATATGCTCACTTTCAGCAGTGAATCCCGTTTCAGTGCTTCGGCACCGTAAGCCGGTTCAAATTCAGTGAACATGCTGGAAATCACGCCCGAAGACAGCTCCGCAAAATCCGCACCCTTCACGATACTGTTTTCGCCGACAGGCAGTTTCTCCGGCTTCGGCTCGCTGGACCAGGCACTGCCGCAGGCTTCCCATTTCAGTGGATTTTCCCGCTGCAGAAGCACAGTTGCTTCATATCGGCGTCCGTTCTCCGCCTTTCTGCTGATGATGGCGTCTTTTTTCTGTATGCCGTCTGTTTCGTAGCTTCTGACTGCACAGATCGTCCCATTGCCGAACATGTTATTCCGGCACCATTCCTCCACTGCCTGCTCCGGGGTATGGTCTGCTGCATATCCCCTGGCCAACAGGAAACACAAGACGAGAAGAAGACATGCGGCGAACAGATTTTGCACAGCGGCCTGTCTGCGTGATCGTTTGTGTGTTCGGAAAAAATGTTTCAGTTTTTTCAAGAAATCACCTCCCCGGTCGCAAGGTCGATGGTAAAAGCAAAGGCCTCACCGAACTTACTGTAGCGGAATTCGGCACTTTCGGTATTCTCCGGGAATCTCTCATATGTAATCAGGTGTACCCCCACACGGTTTCCATCTTCGTCCACGCCGGTGTGGTGCTCTGCCATGGATGCTTCTGCCCCGCTGCAGTGAATTTCCAGGATGCTGCTTGTCAGGGAGCAGTCTCCCCTGCTGGTAAGAATCACCACCAGCCGTCCATCATACCTGTCATAGGCTATATTTCGGAAGGTGATGTCCGTATCCGCCACCGTTACAGTCCAGTCCGGCTCCCAGTCATACAGAATATCTCCGGACTGATTGTACTTCGGATCATAGTACTTAGACATACTTGCATAGGTTTTTTCCAGGTCCAGAGAGGTATTGCCGGTCAGATTCTTTTCTGCCTGCTGATCCATCCACCCGAAGATCAGGATTCCTGCGGTCAGAAGGGCCGTTATGAACAGGATTGTCCAGCTGCCCAGCCAGAGCCATCCGAGCCATGGTTTGTGCTGCCGGTTCAGCTGAATGCCCAGTTCTGTCGGATCACCCATGGCTTCCAGCAAGCATGCTTCCGCAGTGGCTTCTGCCACTTCTCCGGTCATTTCCTCCATACGGTCCTCCATGTGTTCGCTGAGTTCCTGCCGGATCTTTTTCCGGTCCGGCGCAAACCGGATCTGGTGAAGTACTTCTTCCATCCACTTTTCTCTGTCCATCATTTACACCGGGGACAGCTTACTGCCCAAAATCACCTTATTCACCGCACTGCTGAAAACATTCCACTGCTCGGTCTCTTCGGCCAGCGCTTCCAGCCCTGCCGGTGTGATGTGATAATATTTCCGTTCCTTTCCGGATTCTGCCTTCTGCCGATAGGCTGTGACCAGCCCGTCATTTTCCAGCTTGTGGAGCACCGGATACAGCGATCCTTCCTTGAACTGGAAGGTGGTGTCGGACCGTTCCTCCAGCGTCTTGATGATTTCGTAACCGTAGCAGTCCTTTTCTGCCAGCAGGGTCAGCACCAGAAGCACGGTGCTGCCGCCTACCAGACCTTTATCCATTTTCATAAAATCCCCTCCTTGATGCATAGATAATCTAGGTATCATTCTTGTGTTCTATTATACCTAGATAATCTATGTATGTCAACCTCAAAAACTCTGTTTCTATGGAACCAAAGGGGAATCGCTGTCTCCGCAAGCAAAAAAGGACGCCAAACGATGATTTTGAAAGCTTCTGGCGTGTATAGATCATCTATGTATCGCTCAAAAAATGGTTATATATTACATTTAAGAAATATAATTGCAGTAAATTAATATAAGATACAGCGTCGAATATGCATATCGCAGAAAATCTGCGGCGGAAATGATGGTAGAAATGCAAAAAATGAAGTGAATTCCGGAGAAAACTTGCTTAGCGGGACGCCAACCGACTTAAAAATAGTCGTTTGGCGTCCTTTTCCGTTGTTTCAAGATATGAATGGGTCTACTCCAGCTCGAATGCGCCGGTGTAGAGCTGATAGTACCGGCCTTTTTCGGCCATCAGGTGTTCGTGGTTGCCTCGCTCGATGATGCGGCCCTGATCCATGACCATGATTACATCTGCATTCTGAATCGTGGAAAGGCGATGTGCGATGACGAAGACGGTACGGCCTTTCATCAGGTTATCCATGCCCCGCTGCACGATGGCCTCCGTTCGCGTATCGATGGAGGATGTTGCCTCGTCCAGGATCATTACCGGCGGATCGGCTACAGCTGCCCGGGCGATGGAAAGGAGCTGCCGCTGGCCCTGGGACAGGCCGGAGCCGTCGCCTTCCAGTACGGTATCATAGCCGTCCGGCAACATGCGGATGAATCCGTCTGCGTTGGCAAGCTTCGCTGCAGCGACACAGTCCTCATCGGTGGCGTTCAGCCTTCCGTAACGGATATTCTCCATGACGGTGCCTGTGAACAGGTTGACATCCTGCAGCACCACACCCAGAGACCGGCGAAGGTCTTCTTTCCGGATCTTATTGATATGGATACCGTCATAACGGATCTTTCCGTCGTCAATGTCATAGAACCGGTTGATCAGATTGGTGATGGTGGTTTTTCCGGCACCGGTGGCACCGACCAGAGCCACCTTCTGTCCCGGTTCTGCATAGATGGAAATATCGTGAAGGACCGGATGATCTTCTTCATAACCAAAATCCACATGGTTCAAGTTGATTTTTCCCTCCATCGGCACCAGGGTATAGCCTTCCGGTGAATCTTCTGCGATGACGATTTCTCCATCTTCATTCATCCGCTTCACGCCGTCCGGTACCTTCCATGCCCACATGCCGGTCCGCTCTTCACAGGCCGTCAGGCTGCCGTCTTCACTGCGGCGGGCGTTCACCAGAGTTACGGTTCCGTGGTCTTCTTCCGACGGTTCATCCAGCAGTTTGAAAATACGGGATGCACCGGCCATGGCCATGATGACGGAATTGAGCTGCTGAGAGATCTGTGCAATCGGGTTGACAAAGTTTCTGGACAGGGTCAGGAAAGACGCAATGGTACCCAGCGTCAGCACCGGCTCACCGCCCAGTGAAAGGTTGGATACACCGCAGATGGCCATGGCACCGCCTGCCACTGCCACAGTCACATAGAGCACATAGCCCAGATTCCCCATGATCGGCATCAGCACATTGGCAAAGGTATTGGCCGCTGTAGCAGCCTCGCACAGTTCTTCATTTTTCCGGTCAAATGCTTCTTTGGACTTTTCCTCGTGGCAGAATACTTTGACCACCTTCTGTCCGTTGATCATCTCTTCGATATATCCGTTGACATCCGCAATATTCTTCTGCTGTTTCATGAAGAAGCCGCCGCTTCGGCCTGCGATTTTCTTCACCAACACCAGCATCAGCACGGTGAAAGACAGCACCACCAGGGTCAGCCAGATGCTCAGGTGCACCATGGAGACGAACACTGCGATCATGGACACCACAGATGAGAACAGCTGCGGCAGACTCTGGGACAGCATCTGCCGGAGCGTATCTGCGTCGTTGGTATAGTAGCTCATCACATCGCCATGGGTGCGAGTGTCGAAATATTTCACCGGCAATGTCTGCATGTGAGCAAACATTTCGTCACGGATGATTTTCAGGGTACCCTGGGAAACCACTGCCATGGTTCTCGTAAAGAAGAAGGTTGCCAGAATGCCTGCCAGGAATACGCAGCCGATCTTCAGGATGGCATGCAGCAGCCCGTCGAAGACCGGGGCTGCCTCCAGCAGCATCGGAAGGATATAGTCATCGATCAGACTCTGCAGGAACAGTGAGGAGGCCACACTGGCAGCCGCACTGACCAGAATGCAGAGAATAACGAAAATCAGCCGCACCTTGTATTGTGCCAGGTATGTCAGAAGTCTTGGGATCGTTCCTTTTTCCAGCTTCATGCCGGGCGCGGCCATCATGCCGTGAGGCCCCTTACCCATGGGACCTCTGCCAGCGGGCCTTACCGGCCTTTCATTGTTCTTTCGTTCTGCCATTATGCCACACCCCCTTCTTCCAGTCCGGTCCGGTTCTGGGACTGGTATACTTCCTGATAAATCGCATTGGAAGCCAGGAGCTCCTCATGGGTCCCTACAGCTGCGATTTTTCCATCGTCCAGAACCACGATCTTATCTGCATCCTGCACGGATGCCACGCGCTGAGCGATGATGATCTTCGTGGTATCCGGGATTTCCTCTGCGAAAGCCCTGCGGATCAGTGCATCGGTTTTCATATCCACCGCACTGGTGGAATCGTCCAGAATCAGAATTTTCGGATGAGCCAGCAGTGCTCTGGCAATACAAAGCCGCTGCCGCTGACCGCCGGACACATTGGTCCCTCCCTGTTCGATCATGGTATCATAGCCCTGTTCCATGTCCTGAATGAACTCGTCTGCACAGGCCAGTCTGCAGACTCTCTGAAGTTCTTCGTCTGAAGCGTTTTCATTTCCCCAGCGCAGATTTTCTTTGATGGTGCCGGAGAAAAGCACATTCTTCTGCAGCACCATGGCTACCTGCTTCCGAAGGGTTTCCATATCGTACTCCCGGACATCCACGCCGCCGACCAGCACTCTGCCGCCGGTCACATCGTAAAGACGAGGGATCATCTGCACGAGAGTGGATTTGGAGGAGCCGGTGCCTCCGAGAATTCCCACGGTCTCCCCGGAACGGATCTCCAGGCAGATATCGTTGAGGGCGTTCTGTCCCCGATGCCCGTCGCCCTTTCCGTAGGCGAAGTTCACATGATCGAATACCACGGAGCCGTCTTTCACTTCACAGACCGGATGTTCCGGATTGTGAATGTCGCTTTCCTCCTCCAGAATCTCCACGATTCTGTCTCCGGAAGCTTTGGCCATGGTCAGCTGCACGATGATCATGGAAATCATCATCAGGCTCATGAGGATCTGCATCACATAGGTGATCAGGCTCAGCAGCTCACCGGTGGACAAGCCCAGTGCCGCATCGTTTCCCGAAGCCAGAATGGCCCGCGCCCCAAGCCAGGAGATCAGCAGGATGCAGGTATACATACAAAATTGCATCAGCGGCATGGCCAGCATCATGTTTTTCTCCGCTGTGACGAAATCTCTGCAGATGGCGCCGGACATTTTCCGGAATTTTTCCGTCTCGTGTTCCTGCCGGTTGTAGGATTTCACCACCCGCATGGCGTACAGGTTTTCCTGCACCACGTTATTGAGCTTGTCGTAGCTGCGGAACACCGTGTTGAAAATCGGATAGACCTTCCGGATGATCAGGAACATGCCCAGGCCCAGCACCGGCAGCACTGCCACAAAGATCATGGACATTTCCGCATCAATGCGGAAGGACGCAACCAGAGCAAAAATCAGCATGGCCGGTGCGCGGAAGGCGATCCGGGTCATCATGTGAAAGGCATTCTGGATGTTGCTCACATCTGTGGTCAGCCGCGTTACGATGCTGGCTGTGGAAAAATGGTCAATATTGGAAAACGAATAGGTCTGCACTTTATAAAACATGGCCTGCCGGAGGTTCTTCGCGAATCCCGACGAGGACACTGCCGCAAACCGCCCCGACAGCACGCCGAACGCCAGCGCCAGAAGGGCAGCCCCCAGCAGCAGCAGACCGTATCTGGTAATCGCCGACATGTTGCCCGTGTCGATTCCCTTATCGATCAGATCTGCCATGATCAGCGGGATGAGGATTTCCATCACCGCCTCCAGCGTCACCATCAGCGGCGTCAGAATGGTTGCCGCCATATATTCCCCGATATAAGCCGATAGTTTTTTTATCACTGTTTCTCTCCCCCTTTGTCATTTCTTTCATTTTCATTCAGATTGCAGTAGATCCGCATCAGATAATTGATCAGCTGCTCCTTTTCCTCCCAGGTAAAGCCCGCTGTCAGTTTTTCTTCCATATCCATGATATCCTGCTGCATTCTGCATGCCAACATGCGCCCCTTTTCCGTCAGAACGATTTCCTTCAGCCGGGCGTCGTTTTCCACACCGCGGCGTGCGACGAACCCCTTTTTCTCCATGAGGGTGATGACCTTCGATGCAGTGGAGCGGGTCACATTAAACTCTTTCTCCAGGTCCTTCTGGTAGACCGGACTTCCGGAATGCTTCGCCAGGAAGCCGATGATCCAGCCGTTCTTGCCGGTCATACCTTCCACCTCCCGGTGTGCCGGCGAATTGGCCATGCGGCGGTGAACCCCGTTATGAATCATTCCCAGCAGTCTGCCCACATCCTGCTTTTTTTCGTTCCCTTCCATCACATTTTCCTCCATGTATTTCGCGCAATCATCCCGAACAAAAAAAGTTGCACATCAAACTGTTTGACATGCAACAATTTTACCGTTGTTTCAAATAACTGTCAAGTGGCTTGGAGCATAGTTCACCGAAACTTCACGTTTCGCCGGACATCCATGTCGGACATCCGTACCATATCCGTACCACATCCGTACCACATCCGCTTACACCAGATATGCCCCCATGATCTTCAGATTGTATTTCACATCGATGAGCTTTGCCGCTTCCATGATGATGTCGAAATCCTCCGTATAGGCATCGATCTCCATATAGAAGTGGTAGGTTCCCATGATCTTTTTCGTCGGTCTGGACATGATGGCCACCAGATTAATGCGCCGCTCGTTGAACGTCCGCAGGATGTCGAACAGCATCCCCGGCCGGTCAACCAACGGAGATACAAAGATTGGAATCTTCATGTTTCCCTCCCTGCGCGGTTTGCGGAACCGGCTGCCGCTGTCGTGGCTCATATCCCGGACGATGATGAAACGGGTGTAGTTATCGCTCATGTCGGTCACGTTCCGTTCAAAATAGTCAAACCCGGACGCGTCCACATAGGCCGGCACGATGGCGGCTTCTCCCGGGCGTCCCTCCTTCGCCAGATGGTAGGATTCCATGTTGCTCTCTGTGATGTTGATTTTCACATCATGGAGCGTATTGATGAAGTCCCGGCACTGGCCGTTGGCCTTAAACTGCACATGGAGCCTTCGGATCTCCGACGGATCCTTCGCATTGGCCACCAGAGAAAACTGCACCGGAATGATGATTTCATCCACCACCACCACGTCCATTTCCAGCATCAGATCCAGAGTCCGCTGGACATATCCGTCCAGGGTGTTTTCGATGGGAATCAGACCGTACTTGCAGTCCTCCCCCACCGCATGGAAGGTCTCATCGATGGAGTTATAGTACACCGGCTCCAGATCCAGATTATAAGCGTCTATGTATTTCTTTGCTGCGCAATCGCTGAAGGTTCCGATGGGCCCCAGCACTGCAATTTTATCCATATTCTGTCGTTCTCCTCAGTTCGTATTTTTATTCAGGTGCTATGCCAGCAGATACAGATCATCCAGTCCCAGTAGGTCCATCAGCGCCCATACTGCATCATTGACATCACGGCGCGTGTTGAAGTAACCGAAGCTGAACCGGGCCAGGCCGGTCTCCTCCGTTCCCAGTGCCTCATGCATCCGGCTGGCGTCATGCAGGCCGTCCTTCACCACAATGCCGAACTTCTTCGCCATATGTTCCTTCACCTGGTGCGGCGTGAAGCCTTTCACGGAAATGGCCACCGTCGGAATTCTGGTATTGGTGCCGAAATCACCGTAGACCTCCACCGCGTCCATGGATTTCACCGATTCGAAGAACCGCTTTGCCAGCCGGTGCGGGAAAATCGAAATGCCGTAGATGCCCTTTTCAAAGAGAAAGTCCACCGCTCTGCAAAATCCGCCCAGCACTTTTTCATCCAACGGCTCCAGGATTTCTGCCAGCGCAGGGTTCTGTTCCAGCGCCCGAGGCAGTCCGCTGCGGAACTGCTCCATCAGTCCTTCCCGGATGCAGACGCCGCCGATGCCGTGAGGGCCCATCAGTTTCTTATGGGCAGTGAAGCAATATACGTCGATTCCCAGATCCTCCAGCTTGATATCGGTGGCACCCACTGCCTGACAGCCGTCGGAGATTACCAGCAGCTTGTGACGGCGGGCGATGGTGCACAGACGTTCCATATCTGCCAGGTTTCCTGTCACGCTGCAGCCGTGGGCACAGACGATGGCACGGGTATTGGGCCGAACCAGATCTTCAATTTCATCATAGTTGAGAGCGCCATAGGTTCCTGCCCCCAGAACGGAAAAGGTAATGCCGTTGACCGCCGCCATGTGCTCGATCACATTCCAGGTCTCATCCTGGTCCATCACCGAAACGATGACGTGATCTCCCTCCTCCAGAAAAGTGCGGAGCGCCAGCTCCACGGCCTGTCTGCCGCTGTGGGTCAGGATAATGTTTTCCGGATTCTTCATGCCGAAAAGCCGGGCCGCCTGGGCCTTTGCCTGCTGCGGATCTGCCGGCAGCGCGTTTTTCACGCCTTCCGGCTTCTGCTGCGTCGTTGCTGCGTTATTCAGATAAATCATGTTTCACCTCTGTTTTCCCGGTTTCTACCGTTTCACTCTCACATGGATACTTTCCATCACGTCCAGCGCTTCTTCATGGAGCTTTTCGTCAAAACCCGCCACCAGCGCGGAATCCACGATCTGCGGCACGTTCGGCATGGCCGCCTTGGCCATCACCACATTGGAAATCACGCAGATATTCGTCACCACGCCGACGAATTCCACACTTTCATACTCGTCCTTATGCTGCCGCAGATATTCGGCCAGCTCCAGAGAACCGAAGGTCGGCTTGCTGAACACCAGATCCGTTTCTCCTTTGGCATCGGCCACTGTTCCGTAAAGCTGCCAGCCGTCCTCCCCGTCCAGGCAGTGAGGCACCGGCAGATTCTTTCCCTCCTGGCTGTCCATATAGTGCCGGTCATGGGTGTCCATGGTAAAGATAACCTGTCCTTCTTCCCCCATGGCATGATATTCCCGGATCTTCGCGGCGATACCTTCATCCAGATCCTTTGCGTGAGGGAATCCCAGAGCACCATCCACGAAATCCTTCTGGTAATCCACTACGATCAGTAATTTCTTCATTTCTTTCTCCTCTTTTCTCAGTTTCTTCCCAAAATCCGCTCGGCGAAGGCTTCTGCCTGTTCGTCGATCTCTTCTATTTCCAATATGCTGCCCGGGTCGTTGGCTGTCGCCATGAGAGCAAAGCCCGCAGGCAGGATAAAGTTTTTATTCATATTGATGGCACCGATGATCTGCTGCGCCACGATGTCACCCCCGCTGTAGCCCGACACCACCAGGGCGTAGACTCGCTTATGGCTGAAATCGTTGGTGCGGAACACCGCCGTCAGCCGGTTGATGAAGGCCATGATATTGGCACTGACTGCATCATTGTAGTTGGGACAGATCAGCACCAGCACATCACATTTGATAATGGCCGGATATACCTTTTCTACCATAACTCCGCCATAAAAGCAACTGGAATTTTCACCGAAGTGGAGGCAGGTTTCATATTTGCAGCCCCTGCAGTCCCAGACCTGACCGTTGCGGATGGAGATTTCCTCGATGTCCGCAGATCCCTCCAGATGACGGGCCACCTTGGACCACAGCAGCAGGCTGTTGGAGGTCTTCCGGCTGCTGGCATGAACCACCAGCACCGACGGATGATCCGATATTTCCTGCTGAAAATCCAGTATCTTTTCCACCATGCCGCGGGCACTTTTGCCGTAGGCGCTGCGAGGCGTGGTATGAAAGGTCTTCGCAAGGACCAGATAATTTTTCAGGCTTCCGGTGCCCTCCACCAGAGATTTTCCCGGAAAGGTGCAGCCTGCCAGGTTGGCAGCGAACGCCGTGCGCCTTCCGGCATCTTTGGTGTAAAGATCCGTCACGCCATCCACCAGAATGCCCCCCACGGATCCTTCCAGCACATCCCGGTGGGTGTGCAAATATCTGCAGACCTCCGCCAGTTCCAGGTTGATGCCGCTTTCCGCCAGTTCGACGGCGAACAGGATTCTACCGTGCTGCAGTTCTCCCCGGTCTGCCGCTTCGCAGAACCCATCGGCACCATTGAGCCAGAGCAGCTCCGCCTTTCCCTTCGCAGCCTCCAGGGCTTCATCCAGCACATCGTCCAATCTTCCGCTCCCGTCCGGGTCGGTGAGATATACCACATAAAGCTCCAAATCCATCACCTTCTTACCGTATCCGGCACAGATTTTCATATGCCGTCTCAATTCTCGCATACAGTTTTCCCGGCAGCTGCAGATCCTCATATTCCAGCTGGAGGCCGCAGATCCGGTTCTTCACCCCAAGAAAGGCGCCGTTTGCAGCAGCCCCGTCTCCGGTCTGTTTCACCGGTTCTCCCAGGTAAATGGAGCTGTAATGCCACTGACCCCGCAGGGTCCGGATTACCGACATGGCTCCCGAAGACAGGGCCGGTGCCAGATACGGCTTGAAGCCCAACTCCCGCACCTGCAGGTTGGCTTCCACCGTCTGCTTCGTCAGCTGACGGGACAGGTCGTCGTCATAGTGGTCGATGCTGTTGGCAATGACCAGATCCTGTCCATGGGGACCGAAAGCCCGCCCTTCCAGCGGATAGGACGCCAGTCGCGCTTCCTGTCTGGAAAAATACACGGCTCTCCGGTTCATAACCCCCAGGCCGTAGCCCCGGATCTGCCCCGGCAGAAGGCCGGAAGCCAAAAGGGCCGCCTTGCACAGAGGATCCACCGGATCCGATACCACGGCGAAGATGCCTTCGTAGCTTCGCTCTGCTGCCATGCGAGCGTAGTGCTCCACGATCGTCCGGTTGGCTTCAAACTGTACCATCCGCACATCCCCCGAGGCCCCGATGGCAGGTACCGCCCTGCTGGCACAGAACAGAAACAGGTCGCAGTCAAAGAGGGTCTCTTCGGTTACAATCTCCACCACCGGAAGGTTCGGTTCTTCCTCCTGCTCCTCGAAGGCCCAGCCGATCTGGTTCATTTCCATTTCATAGCGCCGGCAGACCTTCTCACTGACATCGAAGATGCCGATGGTATCGATCACCCCGCCGCCCAGGACCTTCAGTCCCAGAAGCAGGGAAGCGCCCACATCGCCCAGGGCAAGGATATGCACCCTGGCTCCGCTGCAGGGCAGCGGACGCCGCAGGGAAAGAGAAACCCCATCCGGCGCCAGCTCCGAAAGGCGCCGGCCGGAAACCCGGGCAGATATATTTTGTTGATTCCCATCAGGGTATACAGTCGTTGTCATTTGAACATTTTCCTCATTCTGATCAGTCTTTCCATATCTTTTTCCACATAGGCGGAGGCGGCCACGTTTTCGTCGTAGAGCACGTGGCTTCCCAGATCCGGCCGTTTCGGTGCCTTGATGACCTCGCCCAGACGGCGCAGGGTCAGCTTCCGCTCGAACTCGTCCTGATATTCCTCCTCCAGGGTCCGCAGGATGTCGCGGGCGTTTTCCAAGCAGGTCATGGAGTAGTCGTAGAGGCTGCTTTGGGATACGTCGCCGAAGAAAGTCGGTACGGCAAACGGCAGGATCAGATTCAGGGACGGAATGTTGCCCTGACTGGCCACGGTCACCTCCGGATCCTTGATGCTGTCGCCGCCCAGATACGGATATACGGCCGTTTCATCGATCCAGCACCGCAGGTTCGGCAGGAAGTAGGCGCTGTCCACGGTCCGTTCCTTGACGGTCATCAGGTCGCGGCCCCGGCCGGTCTGTACACCCACCACAGTCTGCACCACGTCCACATGGTTCTCCTTCAGGATCGGGTCCAGTTCCTTCATGCGATAGCCTTTGTGCAGCAGGTCATCCACCAGAATCACCGGACGGTTGAAGGATTTGATGGTCTTCACCTGATTGTCCAGGGACGAATAGAAGCCGGATTCCTCTACGGTAAAGTCCGATACATCCCGGGAGAAATATTTCTCGGTATGCAGCGCTTTGGTCACCGTGTTGGGAACCACCTCGCCTTCCAGCACTTTACCGAACGGCACGGCCATATACGGGCCGTATACCTTCTTCTCCCGCGGCATCACCGGCACGCCGTTGAGGCGGGTGATCAGGCTGATCATCTTATGGTGCATGATCCCGGCGTTAAAGGACAGGATCAGTTCGCCCGGATAGATGCCGGTCAGCACCTTCAGAAGCCGGTTATGGGCCTCTTCCACGGCCTTCAGGACATGCGGGTTCTTATTCAGCGGATTCTTGATGATGGTCTCTACGTTTTTGAAAATGATGACCGGCGCCTTCATGTTTACGGCGTAAATGGCCTTGCTGCTGCCCCGGCTGCTGCCCGGCGCGATGTTGGTGAAGCCCTGTTTTTCCAGGGTCTCAATGACGCGCCCGCTCATGCCGGCAGGATCGCACGGATGGTAAACGACATAGGTATAGTCCCGTGCCAGCAGCTCGCTGAGAACTTCTGTCAGGATGGTCTGACCCAGGTTGGCAATGGAGCTCTTCCTGCTGTAGAACAGCCCGCCGATGACGGCGATGGCGCCGGCTGCCTGGCTGCGGATATAGGCAGCGATATCCTGGTCGCCGAACTCCGGCAACAGATCGATACTGTCCAGGCGGCTCACTGCCGCCAGGGCCACCACTTTATCTTCCCGCATGCCGTCGCGGATCCGCACGGTCCGCACATCCTTCCGGCTCAGATATGCCTTTACGGCCGGATAGTCGAAGCCCCAGTCCATCAGTTCTTCCTTCATATCTTCGATGGCTTCGCCGTCCCGGTCCATATAGGCTTCCAGACGGATATCCCTGGCCTGCAGCACATGCTTGTAGGCAGGCTCCCGCAGATACAGCCCGTTTTCAAAGATGTAGTTCTGGGCCACCGGATCAATCAGGTTGGAAATATCCCGGTTCAGGTCGATGTTTTCACGGATCCGGGTAGAACTGATATCCTCATAATATTCTTCCAGATGGAGATTGATGATCTCCCCGGTCACCGGATAAGCCTTCGACGGTGCAGCAGCTGCCGCCCCGTGGCTGGTATCGCTGGTGGTTCGACGGAAGATGATATGGTTGATGGAGTGGATGGAGTTCTCCTGGGGTTCTGCCCGGTAGCAGGAGGCGTTTTCGATAACGTCGCTGCCCGCCACGAAATACAGGTCCCGGCCTTTAAATATTTCTTTCAGGCGGGCCAGATCCTGCGGATTGGCGATGTTCACCGGAATGTCGTCCGGGAAGATGTAGATTTCCTCTTCATCGGCCACGGACATGCTCATGAGCTTTCTCCGCTGGAGCCGCGGCTGGGTCTTTTTCGACCAGCTGAACTCGTCCAGAGCCAGATAGACTTCATAGCCCATGTTCCGGATCTCGGTGGCGATGGCCTTATGGCTCAGGCTGAACGGGTCAAAGGTACCCGGGAAGAAGGCCACCTTCTGCCGCTCCGGAATGGCAAACGGTCCGGCTTCCACTTCATATTGGCAGATGAACCGGTAAATGTGGTTCAGCACCGCCGCGTTGTTGAAGAAGTCCAGTCCTTCCTCCTTCAGTGCGTCATATAATGTCAGGATCTTCTTGCCGCAGTGGCTGAAGATCTGGTATTTTTCCTCCAGTGACAGCTGCCTGGATCCGAAGATATGGGTACCCAGGGTCCAGAGAGCCTCGGAGCTGATCACATTGTTGTAATTGGCAAATCCGCGTAAAATCAGGTTCACCAGCTTGTACTTCCGTGTATCGGTCACTGCTTCCGTCTCTTCACCGCCGAAGTTCACCCGGTAGATCCGGTAATGTTCCAGCATGACGCCGAAGGTATGGAGCACCGCTGCCGCCACCTGACCGTTTCCGGTTTCCAGCAGCTTTTCCAGGTCGGCAATCAGCTCGTCCAGTTCCTGCGGCGGCAGGTGCAGCATGATGACGCCCAGGTAGTTCGGAATATATTTGGAGAACTGGTAATCGCCAATTTCCAGACCTTTTCCCAGCTCGACGGCAATTTCATTCCTCTGCTCCAGCGGCATGCTGCCGATGATGGAAACCAGACCTTCTCCCGCAGCCCTTCGCACCGTTACGGTTTCGCTGACCTTCACCAGATTGCCCAAGTGGGTGGCCACATGGAGCTCCTGTCCTTCTCCGTGATTTTTCTCCAGATAGCGGAGCATCAGGTTAATGTTGGCCACTTTTATGGTCCACGGCGTTCTGGCCTTCAAATTGTCCAGGAACATTTCCGACAGGGCTTCTGCCGTCAGTTCTTTCTCCGGGTCCAGCCCCAGGATCTTTTTCAGTCCCTTCTGATAGCCTTCGCTGTCCGCATATCCGCCGAACCGCTCCTTCGCCCGGACCGCCGCAATCTGCAGGTCCACGGTTTCTTCTCTCAGGATCTTTTCCGTGAAGCGAAGCACTTCTTTTTTCTGTTTTTCACTGCACCATGCCGGATCGATGGAACCGGCCACCCGCAGCAGAGATTCCTTGTTCTGGTGGGTCAGGTTCCGGCTGCGCAGCCACACCATCAGCGTTTCAATGTAGGCTTCCCGCATGGATGGATGACACTGGGTCAGAAGACCGGCCACGATATTTTTCAGACTGTTGCCGATCCACTTCTTATGCTGTTCCGTCAGCTTGTAGTCTGGCTGCAGCACATCCCGCAGATACTTTTCCCAGAGGGACTGGTTGGTAATCTTTTTTTTCGGCAGAATGACGCCGGCAGGCAGTTCTTTCTTGTATTCCTCGTTGAACCGGGCGATAATCTGTCCGATGATCTCCCCTGCCTGGTTGCGGATGTCGCTTTCCCGGTGAGCCAGCAGCTCGTAAAGGAACTTCAGGGTCAGCAGCTTCTGCTTTTCCGTCATATAGGTGGAATACTCACCCAGAATGGACACATAGGTCCGCAGGTTCTTCCATTGTTTCTCGCTTCGCGCCGTTTCCAGCAGGTTAGCGAAGTCCTCTTCCTGATAAAACTTGTTCATCAGGCGGATGTTATGATCCACGGCGGCGTGCTTCAGTTCTTCCACCGCCTCATTGTTTCCCAGCAGCGACACGTCTTTTCTGCCGGCAGGCACCGGCATCTTCGGCACGGCTTTCGGCACCTCCGGAAGCTCCGGCACCACGCCCAGGTCCCGCATATAATTCTCAAAATCCACCAGCTTGTTGTAGACTTTCCGGTAGCGGAGTTCTTTCGCTGCGTCTACATTATCCAGTTTATCCAGGATCACCTGGAAGGATTCCGCCAGAGAATAGAAATGTACGATTTCCTCTCCTTTGGCATTGCGGCTGCTCTTCACCCGGAAGTCCGCATAAATCAGGATCAGGGATTCCACAGAAAGATTTTCCAGTTCCAGATCCCAGGTGGAATGGTTAGCTGCAATATGACCGATCATCGGCATGTTGAACCGGTTGAAGCAGATATCGGTATAGTAATAGTGGAGATACGGAATCCTCCGTTCTTCACTCTTACGGCAGCCGTACTTGCCGATATCATGGCCTGCTGCCGCACCGGAGACCAGTCCCAGATCCACCGGTACCTTCAGTGCTTCCAGCTGGCGGGCCACATGCATGGCCACATAGTGGACGCCGGCGATGTGCCCCAGAGTATTCCATGGGGTGATTTCAATCCCGATACGCATGAACTCATAAATGCACTGATTTCGTGCCATCCGGTCGAACCGGAGATATTCCTTATGATACCCGCCTTCTTCCACCTCCGAAGGCCGGAGAAACCGCATGTCCAACGTCGGATCAAAGGGCAGAGTCATTCTTTCAAATTTATATAAGGTTTTCAGCAGCTGCAGGAAGAAGACCCGCCCTGCGGCATACTCGCTGTCCGGCAGATCGGTCTTTTTCTCCGGGAACAGCTGCCCCAGCACATAACCGTAAGTGTACACCGGCCATCCGTCCCGAGGCTGCGGGCTGAGGCTGTCCAGCGTCTCTGCGGCTGCCGCCGCCACACGGATCGCATGAAATCTGCCCTTCTCATCAGTTTCTTCCAGCAGTGTCTCTGCCAGAGCCGGCCAGTTCTTTTCTTCCAGGAACCGGTTCATTTCTTCGCGGCTCATGCCGATTTCACGGAGGAAGGAACGCTCCGTCATCGCTGCAGCGATTTCTTTATATAATTTCACGCTTAATTTTCTGATCATCTTCCTGCTGCTCCTTTTCGGCTTTCGGTCCGTCTGCTGCCGAAAGCTCATAGATATTTACATTTTACCACATTTTTTCCTCTGCCGCACCACTTTCTCAACAAAAAAAACAGCTTGCATTTTCTTCGCAGCTGTGTTATTGTTTTGATATCAAAATGATATCAATTACATAATTCACTTCATCAAAAGGAGGTATTCCAAATGTCTGAACTTACTGAAAAAAACAACACTGCAGCCGTATCGTCCGTGGTAGGAGAAAAAAAGGCGAAAGCCATCAGCGGTATGCCCATGCTGCTTCTGACTCTTCTTCTGTCGGTTCTGTCCGTAGCAGGCATCATTTTCGGCGCATTTCTCATCGATGCAGGAAGCTATGGGGCCGGCGTTCCGCTGTTGGTCATTTCCATCCTTTATCTTGCTGTCGGTATGCCGATTCTGGTTTCCGGCCTGAAGGTACTGAAACCCAATGAAGCCTATGTCCTCACCCTATTCGGCAAATATTACGGCACCCTGAAGGGACCTGGCTTCTTCTTTACCAATCCCTTCGTGACTGCCGTCAATCCCGGTGCGGAGGCCCTTTCTGCACTCAATGCATCTGCTGCCGTCCTGACCGAGGGCAATGCCGGCGGCAAGACCGCAACCACCACCGTGAAGAACACGAAGAAGCTGTCTCTGAAAGCCATGACACTGAGCAATTCCAGACAGAAGATCAACGATGAACTGGGTAACCCGATTGAAATCGGTATCATCGTCATCTGGCGAATCATCGATACCACCAAGGCAGTTTTCAACGTAGACAACTACTGTGAATACCTTTCCATCCAGTGCGATTCCGCCCTGCGGAACATTGTCCGGCTTTACCCGTACGATGCCCCGGAAGACAGCGGCGAACGTTCCCTGCGGGGCTCCAGTCAGGAAATCTCCGATAAGCTGAAGGAGGCGATTCAGGAAAAGGTGGATGTGGCCGGTATCGAAATCATGGAAGCCCGTATCACCCACCTGGCTTATGCACCGGAAATCGCCGCAGCCATGCTGCAGCGTCAGCAGGCCGCTGCCATCATTGACGCACGGAAGATGATCGTGGACGGAGCCGTGGGTATGGTGGAAATGGCCCTGGAAAAGCTGAACGAGAATCAGATCGTCGAGCTGGATGAAGAACGGAAGGCTGCCATGGTCAGCAACCTTCTGGTGGTGCTCTGCGGCAACAAGGATGCACAGCCTATCGTAAACAGCGGCAGCCTGTATTAGAGAGGGGGATCGCCCTTTGGCGGAAAAGAAACAGTCTGAAAAACAAAAAAAGCAGGTTCCTCTGCGGCTGAACGCCGCCCTCTATGAGGAACTCTGCGCATGGGCGGAGGATGAATTCCGCTCCGTCAACGGGCAGATCGAATACCTACTGACGGAAGCGGTACGAAACCGACGCGGAAAAAAGCTATAACTTTAAACTACAGGCAGGCGGTCAGCAGAAAGCTCCATACCGGCGTGGTCAGAACCGACAGGGCTGTGGTAAACACCACGCAGCGGACCGCCGCCTCCTCGTGGGCATGATATTTGGCGGCCAGAATGGCGGTGGTGTTTCCCGCCGGCATGGCCGTCATCAGCACACAGACACCAGTCACCAGCGGATCCATGTCAAGGAGCAGGAAGACGCCCCATACGGTCGCCGGAATCAGCACCAGACGAAGCAGGTGAACTTGAAGCAAAAGCAGCAGCAGTCCGATTTCCACAGCAATAATGCAGGGATGAAGATTACCCAGAAAACCCGCATTGGAACACAATGTAGCATACTGGTAGACCGGCTTCTCATTTTCCGGGAACCGGTTGTACAGGAACCGGTTCAGGATCACATAAAACAACTGGATTCCCATGGATCCCGCCAGAGCCACCCACATGGCCTTCATCTGGCTCATGGAGAGCTCCATGCAGAAGGCTTTGATACTATTACAAGGCAGCAACAGATACAGGATGATGTTCACCAGGGTTTTTCTTCCCTCACCGCTGACCAGTCCGGCATTCTGCAGCACAAACCCGGCCAGCATCATCAGAAGCATGACCGCCATCAGATCAAGAAGCTGCTGGTGCATCAGGCTCTGCCTTCCCAGCCTTCCAGGATCTCGTCTGCCACCTGGTTGATGGATTTCCCGTTATTCTCCACTTCCATATCGCACCAGCTTCTGTAGAGCGGCAGTCTCTGGGCATAGAGATGCGACAGCGGTGTGGACTGGCTCAGGGGACGTCCGTCTGTCGGCAGTACATCAATGTTCCGGTTCAGGAAGATGAACCGGCCGTTTTCAGCCAGGGCATAATAGTTTTCTTCTCTGGTGACCACACCGCCGCCGCAGGCGATGACTGCACCGGTTTCCTGCTGCAGATCGGCGCAAGCCTCCATTTCCAGCTGGCGGAAGGCGTTTTCTCCGCCCTCGGCAAATATAGAGGAAATGGCCATACCCATCCGTTCCACAATCCGCTGATCCACATCGATAAACTTCCTTCCCGTCTTTTCTGCCAGCATGCGGCCGATGGTGCTCTTTCCACAGCCCGGCATGCCGATCAAAACCAGGTTCTCCTTCTCACAGGCCAGCTTTCTTTCAATCTCGCCGACCGCATCATCGCTGATTTCTCTTCCCAGGAACAGTTCTGCGCTGGCTTTTGCCTGCGCCACCAGCATTTTCAGTCCGTTGACCCCTTCGATATCCGATTTCCGTGCCTGACACAGCAGATTGGTTCGCAGCGGATTATAAATCAGGTCGAATACCCACTCCAGGCGAGGGAAGGTTCCCGGATATGCCGCAGACCGTCCGTTCTGCGGATACATTCCCACCGGCGTGGCGTTCACCATGATCGACGCATCCAGGTGCTGCTCCTTCATGCCCTGATAATCGCAGCCGGTCTTTCCGTCACGGCTTACCACCACCACCTGGGACGCCCCCAGATCCTCCAGTACGCAGACCACCGCCTTCGACGCGCCGCCGGAACCCAGGACGATACATTTTGCGCCGTCTACCTTCGCCCCGGAAGTTTCCACCGTCCGGCGGAACCCTGTGTAATCTGTGTTATATCCATATATTTTTCCTTCCCGGCGAACCAGCGTGTTGACCGCACCGATCCGTTCCGCTTCCGGCGACAGCTGATCGCAGTACTGCATTACCGTCTCCTTATACGGAATGGTCACGTTGAGCCCGCTCCAGTCTCCGTCCTTCAGAAAACCTTCCACTTCTTCCGGCTCTTTTTCGAAGATCTCGTAGTTGTACGGCTCACTGAACGTGCCCAGCATCCGGTGGATCTCCGGGGAGAAGCTGTGGGTCAGATGGCGGCCCAACAGGCCGAACTTTCGGATCGTGTTCTGATACTGGCGGCTCAGCTCCATCAGCTTGCGGTACAGTTCCACAGCGTACTCCGATAATCCTTCCGGCTGGAGCGTTTCTGCCTTCTCTGCCACACGATCCAGAATCTGCTGTTCCCGCTCCGGTACATAGATGGGCAGGCCCTTCTGCGCTTTATTTCTGGCGATATGACCTGCAGCCTCCATGCGGCGGCTGAAGGCTTCCAGAATGATGGCATCCTCCCGGTCGATGATGGCTCTCGCCTCTTCCATGGTCAAACGTTTCTCTGGTGTATTCCTGTCTGGTGCGTTCATAGTTCTCTCTCCTTGTATATCTTCTTCGTATATCTGTACATGTGAAAAGAGCCAGCCCCGTCAGGGACTGACTCATCCATTGCATTGCATTGCTTTTCTGTGTCTGTATCTGTGTCAATGTTTTATGCCAATGATTCGTCTTCTAACATTCTATATCCAATTCCCAGTTCTGTAAAGATGTATTTTGGTTCGCCCGGGTTGGCTTCCAGCTTGCGGCGAATATTGGCCATGTTGACGCGGAGGATCCGGTTGTTGTCATCGGCATACGGGCCCCAAACCTGATTGATCAGGGAGTCGTAGGTCATGACCTTGCCGGAGTTTTTCGCAAGGAGAGATACGATCTTGTATTCCACGCGGGTCAGGTGTACTTCGTTTCCGTCCACCGAAACCAGCCGCTTCTCAAAATCGATCTTCAGGCCGCCTGCACTGTACGGGCGATTGGCGTTGACCGGGTCGTCCACGATTTTGTTATTATGCCGTATGGCGGTACGGATCCTCGCCAGGAGCTCAAAGGTGCCGAAGGGCTTGGTGATGTAATCATCCGCTCCGCTGTCCAGGGCTGCGACTTTTTCTTTTTCCTGGGTTCTGGCAGAGATGACGATGATGGGAATACTGGACCATTCTCTCGTTTTCCGGATGATGTCCATTCCATCCATGTCCGGCAGTCCCAGATCCAGAAGCACGATGTCCGGCAGGGACGAAGTCAGCTGTGCCAGGCCGTCTTTTCCGTTATGTACCGCTGTCACCTTATAGTCGTGGGACTGCAGTGTCTTCGCCACGAAATCGCATATGCTCTTTTCATCTTCAATGATCAATACTGATATTTTCTGTGTCATTTCCTACTCCTCCATTTCCTTCGGAAGGGAAAAATAAAATTCCGCACCTTCATCATGATTTAACGCGCCAATGGTGCCGCCGTGTGCAGCCACAATGGTCTTGCAGATGGAGAGTCCGATCCCCATCCCTTTATAGGAATCCGTTTCCCTGGAAACCTCCCGGTATCCCTCTCCATCAAAGATGGAAGTCAGTTTGCTCTCATCGATGCCGTCACCATAGTCCCGGATATGAAACCATACGAAGTGGTCATCCTCTTCCACAAACAGTTCGATGGGCTTTTTCGTGTGGGCATGAAGCTGCGCGTTCTGCAGAATATTGATGATGACCTGCTCAATGAGCATGGCATCCATCATGACCATCACCACATCATCCGGTACACGCACCTTTACCTCCGCTTCCGGGAATCGTTTCCGAAATCTGGCAGCAGAAGAGGCAACCACTTCATCCACCGCTTCATAAGACTTGTTCACCCTGGCCGTTTCATTGTCGATCCGGGTAACAGACAGCAGATTTTCCACCATATTCAGAAGCCAGTTGGCATCATCCTGGATGTGCGCTACCAGGTCCATTTTTTCTTCTCTGGACAGCTGGTCTTCCATCTCCAGATAGGATGCACTGTTACCGATGATCCCGGTCAGCGGTGTTCGGAGGTCATGGGAGACAGCCCGCAGCAGATTGGCCCGCATTTTTTCCTTCTGCGCCTCCATCAGCTGCTTTTCCTGCTCCGCCAGGGCTGCGGCCTGTTCTTTCATATGCGTCGTCATGGCAGATGTGATCATGGCGATAATCAGCATGCCTGCGAAAGTGACCTGGTAGCCCTCCATGGTAAAATTCAGGTTCCTGTAGGGAACCGTAAAGAAATAGTTAACACTGATTACACTGCAAACCGCAAACAGAAGTCCGAATACATATCCATCGGTATATCTGGCCACCATGAACAGGCCCAGAACATAGACCATGGCAATATTCAGCGACGGATCTGACGCGATCTGATTGAATACGAAAGAAATACCGGTTGCCAGCAGAAACATGCCCAGAAAAATGATACAGTTTCTCTGATGATCCTTCTGCAGCGATTCTCTGGTAGCCGACTGGGACAGGTATTTCCTGTAGTCCTGCCTGCTCTTGGGCCGGTTATCTTTCTGCATCTCTGTTTGTACATCCATGTTTCTTCCCCTTTCAGCTATATGATAAACCATAACTCGGTTAAGATGGCGTTAAAATGCAGTTTTTTCGACAGTTTTTTTCTTTGTCTTATCACCTACTATCATAGAGAAAACCAGCGGAATTTTCAAGAGGTTTTCGTCTTCTTCCCGGTAAACTGCAGTCTGCAAACAGGCACCCATTTTCCTTTCTCCTCATATTATAAACTGAATCCTGTTTAGAAAGGAGCTTTATTTTGATAAGAGAACCTTATATCGGCATGCCGATTACCATCGGCGGCACATCGGGCTGCATGCCCGGCATGACAGGTCCGTCCCGTCCTCCGGCCCGGCCGCCTGCCCAGTCACCCGCCAGACCACCGCAGTCGTCAGGCCCTTCCATGCCTCCCGGCTCTGAGAGTACCGGATTTGACGCCCGGCTTCTGGGGAGTCTTCCCATCGCTATGGCCTACACACCGATGCAGCAGTGGAAAACCACCTATCCGCAGGACACAGCACTGATGCGGGGAACCGTTTTCCCGGAACTGGATCTGCCTTTCGAAGGTATCACCGTAATGACAGAACGCAGAGGAAGAGGAGGGATGCAGCCATGACAAGAAGCGAAGCCCTGCGGCGCGTGCAGGAGGCAGACTTCGTTCTGTATGATCTGAACCTGTTTCTCGATACGCATCCCACAAACCAGATGGCACTTGATCTTTTCAGACAATTTCAGCAGGAATTTGCAGAAGCAGCGGCAGACTATGAAAGCCAGTTCGGTCCTCTGGTTGCCGACGATGCGGATACTACACAGGGCTGGGCCTGGGTCCAGACGCCGTGGCCCTGGGAAATGGAGGATTAGCGCGTATGTGGCAATATGAAAAAAGACTGCAGTTTCCGGTCAATATCAAGAACCCGAATCCAGCTCTGGCGAAGTTCATTATCAGCCAGTATGGAGGTCCATATGGTTTTTGCGTATGAACACGTTTAACCATTGAAATTTCAACATTTTTACGCTTTAATTTTTCAATATTTTACATTATTATATATTATTTACGGTAAAAAATGTATTTCATTTTTTCGTTTATATCTAATATTACGGTAAACTAAAATAAAGTCTGATTTTTTGGCATTTTCTTCTTGACTTATGCACGCATTGCGTGTATGATATAATTAAAGAAAGACGAAAGGAGGAAAGCACATGGATGGGTAAACACAGTAAAAAGAAAGAGCCGCTAAACCTAAAGGAACTCGCAGCCAACGGTTTAGTAGCTCTGATCGTCGGAACCCTGCTCATACTGATAGACGAATATCTGATATGACAGGCGGGGAGCGCAAGCTCCCCATTCCGATTCCATTGTACCCCATCAGATACCATGTGTCAATCAAAATGGAACACGGTATGTTATACTACTTCGGTGTAGCTTTCGTATCGCTTGGCATCGTGCTGCTGGTGAAGGCTGCATGGCATTATTTCAGGAGGAACAGGCGTGGACAGTAAAATTAAAGAGACCCGGAAAGCACTCGGTCTGACTCAGATGCAGGTGAAAGATCTGCTCGGTATCCCTACCCGCACCCAGCAGGACTGGGAGGCTGGTAAGCGGTCGCCGTCAGACTGGCTGGAATCCATGGTCTGCAGAGAGTATGAACGTATCGCAAAAGAAAAGAGCCAGGGCGAATGATTTCCCTGGCTCTCGTCTTACCCTATTTATTCATCGTCCGGAAGCTCCGTGGTGTATTTGCCAAGGAATCCTTTTACCTTTACCCAGATTCCCTTCACTGGCAGGCCGCAGAGTGCCATGTTTTTGAGGATGCTGATAATCTCATACGCTATGTATAAAAGGCTGAAGAACTCTGCCAGGCCAATGGCGTCAACACCAAGCTGGCCTCTGACCGCTTCCGGCACAAATCCGATCAGGTTGACCTTAATCACCGCGTCTACCAGCACCAGGAGCGCCAGCGAGATGATCATGCCGATTTTGCGGATTGCGCCGTCGATGCCGACGCAGGAATTAAACTTGTGATCCCGGATGGCGCGGATCACCCCAAAGATGGTGTCAAACACCACAGCGATGGCCACCAGCTGCAGCAGCGGGTTGTGTGCTGCCGTCTCAAAAATATCAAATAAAATATCCATTCTTTTTTCCTCCTGTTATTCGTATTTCTTACAATACCAGAGCAGAGGCTTCCCGACTGCTTCGGCGATCCTCTTTACTTCCGGATCAGTGTCGAAGTCCTTGCGATCGGTCTTATTGTCGACATATCCCATCTCAAACAGTAGCGACGGGCAGCCGCCCTGCAGGATGATCAGATCCTCCCGCTCATGGATGGCATGTCCAATTTTCCCATCGTATGAATGCCACGGCCGGCCGATGGTCTTCTGGTCCCTGAGGATCCGTTCTGCAAGCTCCCGTGCATACTTATTTTTGTTGATGTGACATTCGCACCCGGTGCCTCCTCCGGCGTTGAGGTGCCAGTCGATGACTACCACCCGGTATTTCTTTCGGTACTCCTTAATCTCTGCCAGATGCTCATACAGGTGCATGCCGTCGCCGTCTCGCTCTGGATATGCTACCTTAAACTTCAGGCTACCGCGCTCTTTGATGAGATACTCTCGCAGATCCCTGCAGGATGCCAGCGCGATCTCCGACTCAATAAATGATCCTGACACTGCGCCCGGATCGCGTCCTCCCCCGGCCACCATCTGTCGGTGCCCGGAAGTCAGATATAACAGAATTGGTTTCTTTTCCGCCATGATTTCTCCTTCCTACTGCACTATTTCGAAATATTGCCCAACCAGTTGCGACGGCAGATAGTACAGCGTAATCTTGCCGCCTGCTGCTTCTCCTGTACGCTGGCAGAGATAGATTGTTCCGTCCTCGATGTAATACTTTCCGTACTCGTATTCCATGCCTGCTACCGCCGGAATCGGGTCTTCCTGTGTGCCTGCGTGCTCTACGTCGATTACAGTCCATAGTGCAGGTGTTGCGTCCGGAGTCCAGTCTGCCTGTGTGGTATGTGCCTGTCCGACCTTGTACAGTCTGTCTCCGTACTGGTAACGCTGGCCAGCTTCCACGGCGATTCCTGCAGCCCATACCGGGTACATTGTGCTGTACTTTAATGCCAGCTGGTCATCCAGCTGCGGTCTTACTTCAACCAGTAAATTTACTAATTCTGCCTTAGTAGCCATAGCTGCTCACCTCCTGCATAATGCTGTCTACCACAGCCTGTTCCGGGTCTGGTTCTGTCGGATTTATCTGTGCTTCCACCTCTGCACGGTAGTCCTCTGGTACTTCGTCCAGCGTCATTTCTCCGCTGTTGACCGCACTCGCATACGCACTAACCATGAGTTCATGCATCTGCGCCTGTGCGTTTTCTTCATAGGATTTTGAATGGTCAGGAATGTATGGCTCATACTGGTGGATATGAAATAGTGGGTCATTTCTATCGTAGATGTGATAACCGTTTTTTGTGATTTCATAATATAAATCTTTTACCATTTTATTCACTCTCCTTATATGCCGTTTCCGCAATTTGATAATGCGCCTTATAATAAATTGATGAATTAGTGGTTGCGAATATGTGTAGACACTTATTAAATACCGCAGACGCTCCTTGTTCGAATTTATAAGGTAAATCAGACATCCGAGTCCATGCGTTTCCATCAAAACTGTAATGGTATAAACCGTATGTATCAGCTGACTGTCCACCCATAATATGAATTTCTCCTGCAAAAACTTCCGCTCTACCGTACGAAAATTTATATGGCAGAGTGCTTGCAGGTTCCCATGATGTTCCATTGAATTTATAGTGATATTTATTAGCATTACCGCCTAAAATGTGAATTTCATCGTTGTATACAACTGCCTGACCTGAATATCCTAATTCATACGGTAATGTACTTACACTCACCCATGCAGAACCGTTAAATTTATAATGTTTTGTCGAACCATACATTCCATCTCCACCAAAAATATGAATTTCATTTTTGTATACAACGGCAGCACCTGCAGCGAACGAATACGGTAATGTGCTCACACTAACCCATGCAGAACCGTTCCATTTATAGTGACCTGTTGCAGTGCCACCACCAAGGATATGAATTTCATCGTTTAACACAACCATACATCCCCTGCCTAAATTATAAGGTGTGGTGCTTACTTGTACCCACGATGTTCCGTCATATTTATGGTGATAATTGTTATCTCCGCATATTGCGTGCATCTCGTTTTTTAATACTGCTACATGACCACGATAAAACTCATATGGTAAAGTACTTATGCTTTGATTGTTTTCAACAGCAAATGATTTGAGTGACAGTTCACCTTTTAACTTCACACCATCAATTGTTATAGATGGTGCATTTGTCTTTATGCTCTGCAAGTTCGAGTTGTTTGCCTGCAACTTCTGCTTATTCGTTCCGCTCGGTGTTGTGATAGACACCCCAAACTTTTCCGCTATCTCTGCTATAACATGAGTCTGTGCGGTTACTTCTGGGGTGACATCTTCCATCGCTTCAATAATGACTTTTCCAATGTGATACCCTTCTGTCGGAGAAACAGTCTGCTGTGAAGTGGTAGGTATAACGGTCTTTTCTTCCGTTGGTGTAGGATTTACGACTACTTTGGACAGCAGTTTCCCGGTATCGGGTAATACTTCTTTTACATAAGTACCAGCAGTAACCGTCTTTTCCTGTTTTGCGGCTCCACCACCGCCTAATTTACTAAACATCAGCTCAGCACCTCCTCAAATGTAATCAGCTCGATGGTGACTGCAGCTGTCGGTTTACTGTTTGCCCAGACCTCCAGTGTACCAGCTCCGGTGTTTACCCACGGAGCAAACAGATACTGCAGATCCTGGATAGTGTGGTCCGGCATGAATGTCTTGCATTCCATTGTAGATTTCACGCCGGTGATCTGCAGCGTTGCCTTATATGGGTAATCCGTAAACGTCGTATCGGTCGTCCATGCAGATGCCAGAATTGATACGTTGGCTACGCGGGTGGTCTGAGTGTTTCCTCTTCTATCTACCGCATTCCTAATCTCTATAATCAGCGTCTTCAGGTGTTCCCAGTTATTATTCAGTGCCTGTTTTATGTTGAATGTCGTTTTTGTGAAATCGACTTTGTCTGAGTCGTATTCAAAAAAATTAAATGGTGTCCATGCCATCGTTTCTCTCCTTTCCTTCTATTCAAAAGCAAAGTCGCTCAGCATATGCGACTCCATCTCCGTCAGTGTCATTTCCTCCATATCTGCTACCATCAGGTACCTAACCAGATATATAATTGGAAGGTGCGCCGGCTTTACATCGTCCAGTGCAATCTCCAGTCCGGCTCGATCATCCGGTAGGCCGAACTGGTCCACGAATGTAATCTGGATCTTATTATCCGCAAAATCCACATCTACTTTTCCGTTTTTCCAGCTGTTGGCCACAGCCTGCAGCATAGCAACGTCTACTTTTCCCGAAGATTTCCACTTTCCCTCCACGGTCGACCTGCGCCCGTCAACATCCTGTGCAGTAAGCGGTGTTATATCTGCTTCCTTCTCGTATGCTTTCAGCTGCTCCATGGAGCATGTATCAAAAAACAGATCTTCAATCGTCTGCATCATGCTCTGATCCTGCAGATCCATCTCCTGGCCGATCGCCTCCAATACATTCTGTACCATCGGGTCTCGTACGTTCAGTTTATTTACCCGGCGCTTTAGGTTGTCGCTACGCATATGTAAACACCACCGTTCCGAGCACTGCCACATACCGCTCCGGCACGCCTATGTTCGCTGTGCCTTCATTTACTGTCAGGTTCTCGTAGTCCAGCACGCCTTCGGTATCGATGATGGCGTTACCGAGCTGCGCATAGCTGACATTTGCTGCAGAAAAAGCAATGCCTGCAAGATATGCCGCAATTGATGCTTTCACTGCGGCCTCCACCTCTTCCTGGGATCCGGATATTGTTAGTTTTGCTGCTATGTCAATGTCGAGTGCTGTCGCCGCCGAAACATAGCAGTGTGCCCCCATCGGCGCAGTTCCCTCTCCTTTTCCTGCGGAGCCCGGATCGATGTAATTCTGCACGTCTGTCACCAGCTGCTCGCTGGCCGACAGCATGTCGCTGTCAATGATTACGATATCAACCGTGTTCTCCCCGTGCCCCAATGGAAATACTTCCGCATCTCCTACGCCGGCAACTTCTAGCGCCCAATTTTTGTACGAATACTTGTTTCCAGATGTCGCCGGTGTCCGCAGAGCGATGTAATATCTTTTTCTGAGTGCGTCATCGTCTTCCGCGTCGTATCCGTCATGTGTTGGCATCGCATTACTGCAGCCGTTAATTCCAGCTATGGTTACCGGCATCTGTGTGATTGCTCCCGCTCCCACCACTCCGGTATTCCCCGGCTGTACTGCGATTATATTTACGATTCCCGTGTTGATCACAGGCACCGTTTCTGCTGCCGCAAACTGCACACCGTATGGCGTCTCAAACAGATCTCCTTTTGTGACTGTTCCAGTTCCTGTAACGATAATCTGTCCGCTGGCGTATGTTGCTGCCTTCCGGATGACGCCCTTTCTCTGGTAGACAAATTTCGTAAGGTAATCTCCGGTCAGATTGTCCACGTCGAGCATATTCTTTACTTCTGCAAGGTTTTCTGTCTGCTGGTCCATCTCTTGACCAACTGCCTCGGTAAAGTCCCACAGGAGATATCCCGGTGTTTTCTCGTACTCATCCGATATCCGATTCCTTATGTTTTCCCCATGCTCAGACATCCGTTTCCACCTCCACTTCCTCTTCATTTTGCAGAATCACAGTCAGCGATACTTTCAGCTTCGACCCGTCTTTTTCCGCCTCGAAGTTTTCAATCGATTTGATTGCACGATTTCCCATCGCCTTTTCTTCTACTTCTCGCTTGATTTCACTGGATACGAATCCGATGTCCTTGTATCCGATGTAATTCTCAATGTACGTCCCAAATTCTGTGTCGTCGTAAACCGGATATTTTTCCGCAGCAGTCTTTACCAAAAACCCAATCCACTGCCGCACCGCTTCCTCCTGGCTGCATTCAACGATTTTTCCATCCCTGATCACGTATGATCCTGTGGTAAAATCAAAAAGCGGCGTCCTTCCGATTTTCGTGCTTATTGATGCTGCTTCTTTCTGTTCCTCTGCTTCAAAGTCAAAATCTATTTCCGGAAACATATCAATCCTCCAAAATATCAATGATTGCCATGGTGTCTGCCCCTCCGACCGGCGCCAGCAGCACCTTCATCCCGGCAGTGAGAAATTTTTCGCGCCTTGCCTCTCCCGGTACGTGCGAAGTAGTCACTGTCCAAGTCACATCTCTTCCATAGTCTTTCACGGTCCTGGTTACCAGAAGATCTTCCCCTTCCGTGTACATCAGTTCTCCATCCATGGCGGACACGGTGAGCGGTGATAGCTTTTCGATTTTTCCAACGTAAAAAGAGGCTTCGTCGATCGCCTTCCTCTTTGACCGGTCGGTATTTTCCTTCAGTCTCTTTGCAATTTTGTATTCCCAGCTCACGTTATCCCTCCATTTCGCATGTCATTGTGTGGATCCCTCCGGATACCGTATGGGTACAACTCTTGACCTTGTACCAGCCTTTGATTCCGACTTCCGGCCGGTTAAAGTACAGCATCCTGTCAGACCGTACCTCTGAATTTCCAATCATTGTCGCCGTAAATTCTACCATTACTTTGTTGAGCTCTTTCAGACGGTTCTTTGCGATATTTCTGGCTTTTGCTTCTGTCAGGTTATCCCCGGTCTCTACCTCTGTCAGGAGTCCGTATTTTTTGATTGATGCAGATGACTTCGTTGTTGCCTTGATCTGCAGGCTGTCCTCTCCGCTTCCGGTAACTGTCACCTGGTTCTTCATTTCTTCAATGGATCTCGTTCCGGAGATTGCTGCCGACTTCGTGCAGGATACCTCTTTTCCTGTTTCATCAATATAGGTTGGCTTCAGCTTGATTACGCCGGATTCTTCGATATAGAGTTTTCCTTTTCGCATTTCCATGCGATATTTCTTTCCGGTTTCTCCCGCTGCCTGCTTCAGAATATCGCGGATGATGTCCGATGGCGACTGGTCTTTATACACCTTCGAAATCAGTGTGCTCATGCCTGTAATCTTTCCGATCGGCACGCCGTACCGGTCGCATAGCTTACGGATTGCTGCATCTGCTGCAATTTTCTTAAACTGGATCACGGTCTCTGACTTATTCAGATACCATGCGTAGTCGTATCCCTTGTATGTATCCTGGCCTATCGGTGCCTCTGTGATGATACCACGCAGAATCTCCGTTCCGCCGTCCGACAGCACTACGGTATCACCGGCAGAGAAGCGGTCCTTAAACTGCTCATCAAAAAACGAATGTGGCCTGGAGAATGAAAATTCCATCCCCAGGCTATCTACGTTGTCGCTCCACATGATATCTCCGGCGAATTCCGTGATGTTCTCAGCCCTTCCGTTTCGGATTACTTTGACCTTCATCATCTCACCATCCTGTACTGCTCAAACTCCAGAGCATATGGTACATCTCCATTTTTCTTCGCCGGCTCGATCTCGAACGTCTCACATGCCATCAGTCGGTTGAACAGTTCCCTTCCGTCTTTTCTGGTGATCACCACACGAAACGGCTTTCGGTCTCTCCGATTATTTCGAAAGAACCGGATGTACGTCAGTGGATCCGTTTTCGCTTCTTTCTCCATGAACGGTTTTCTCCCGTTCGGAAATGTCCCTGTAATCGATACCGTGGCCGGAGGTTCCGGCCCAAGTGCTTTGATCGTTCCGTACTTTGCCGAATCAAAGTTTTGGTTTGAGCTGGATCCGTATCCAATCCTCAGCATATCCTCTGTCACATACGGAAGCACCATGATGGTTTTATTGTTGTCGATACTGATTGTTACCTTCATGTTCCCTCCTAAATGTTGTCCAGAGCCGGTATAATCTTGTTTGCGATATATTCCCCGGTTTCTTCCATGTATTCCTCATTTCCAATCACATTACCCTGTACAGTCACATACACATTGACGATTTTATTTCCCTTGCTTTTCCCAGCTTTGTCTGCCGGAATAATCCTGGTTCCTGAAGGGAATACTGCTTCCTCGGAACGTCCGCCTTCAGAAAATCGTGTCCGTCCGCCGGCAAAATATGTAGTGCCGAGCGCATGCCGTGGCCCCTTTCCTGTGGATGGTCGGCCTTTGTCTATATTGCTCTGCGTATTGATGCTGACTGTTTTTTCAGAATTCGTAGAGAAGAAATCCTTCAGTTTCCCGATTGTATTTCCTATCCAGCTGCATACGGCTTTGAACGCACCCACAACTTTGAAAATATTGTCTCTTACGCGTCCAAGATACCCGTCTGACTCCATGAATTTTTCTTTCAGTCTTCCGAGCCAGGAGATTACCTTCTTCCAGTTTGCAATCAGAAGCAGAATAACTGCTACAATCGCAACGATAGCCACCTGCCAGGCGAACGTCGTCACGTTCAGCCCTGCAAAAGCAACCTTCAGTACGTTTATAATTACTGTGAACGATTCTATGGTCTTCGCAATCCCGTTTACAATGTTGAATGCAATAAATCCTGCTACCACCGACTTCAACACCGGCAGCAACCAGTTCGCATTGTCCTTCAGGAATTTTAATGCCGCACTTCCCTTGTTCAGAGCTCCTGACAGTATATTTCCGGCTTTATCTGCCAGACTGTCCAGCGTTCCATCGTTTTGCCACTTAACCAGAGTGTCTGCAACCGACTTTGCTTTGTTCTTTATGATGTCTAATGCGCTTCCTGACTTTACGCTGCCACTGCTTGTCATCCCGACCACGCTGGCCATGGCGGACTTTGTTATGCCGGTAACCGTAGACCAGATTCCCTTCAGGGTGCTTGACTGTTTTTCCATACCTCCGGCAAACTTATCTTCCATCAATGCAAGCATTGCTTCGTTGAACTTTTCCTGATTGGTAATCTGCCCTTTGTTGTTTACAACCTGCTGGCCCACAAACATCTCGTCAGCCTTCTTCTGAATCATTGCCTTTGTGATTCCGAATTCTTTCAGTCGCTCCAGTTCTCCGGTCTGTGCATCGATCAGAGCTTCTGTGGCCTGATCGAAAGTCTTATTCGTTGCACCTGCCATATCTCCGGCATATGTCAGCCACTTTTTGGCACTCATACCCATCGCTTCGAACTTCGCCGCAGCTTCTACCAGATCTCCACCTTCGAACGGTGTCTTGTTTGCAAGATTTATTGCATATTGCATGATTTCAGCCGCTTTCTGCGCATCCTTCGTTGCTGTTTCCAGTTGGCTTCGATATCCTTCCAGATTCAGCGCTTCGGAAAAGCCGGTCTTGATTGCTGCTGCAGATATCCCTGCCAGTGCGGCGGCCGACGCAATTGTCGCTTTTTTGAAATCGTTGTTCAGGTTGTTTGCGAAGGATTTTATTGATTTGTTGGCGTATTTCAGCTGCTTATCAAATTCTTTTGTGCCTTTTTTCGCTACTTTCAGCGGCTTCGTAAACTGATCTTTTAATTTCAGATATACGTTAACGCTTTTTGCCATCGCTTCCTCCTTCCCACATTTCCTGCATTTCTTCGTTGTATATTTCCATGGCCGCTAAGTAGAAAAGCCTGTCGGTAGTTGACAGGCTCATCATTTCATCCAGTGTGTGACCTCGCAGGATGTAAAACCCTATCATCTGGGCTTCTGCATCCTGCTTCATCAGTTTTTTATATCTTCCGCTGCCTCTTCGATTCCATACATGGACATAATCGCCTTTGCCATTCGGTCGATTTCTCCCATGTTTTCATCCAGTATTGCGGTTACTACATCATGAGGTTCATTACACCCGCATGCTTCCTGCAGCTCACGGTCCTGGAATAGCGGTACATGCTCGTAGATGAGATCTTTGTTGAATTCCAGACCTTCTTTTGCAGTGCTTCCTTCCGCCATATCCAGCATGCTGCATACGCGTTCCAACGGAAGTTTCTTGATCATGATGGTTTCGCCTAGCTCCTGGCAGCTATACTCTAAGTATTTCGTTTTCGATTCCCGGTGAGCCTGCGCGCGGGCCAGCAGCGACTCTTTCGTCGCTCTTTTCATTGCTTCGTTCATTGTCCGCCTCCTATGCAATCAGATCCAGCAGAGTGTAATCTCCAAACTTTAACGGAATTTCCTCTTTCGCTAAAGTCTTCTGCTCAAACTGCATCAGTGTTACTTCATCGAATGTCACCTCATCCAGCTGCACTCTTTCTGCACCTACCGATGCCGGATCCTTTACGCCCGTTACCACCTGGATGTCCGGAAGTTCTCCTTTTTTGATTGCGTCTGCCATCATTGCCAGCACGAAGGAATCGATTTTCTTCAGCACCATTGTGCCAGTTCCCGACCATCCCATGTATTTCTGATGCTTTCCGGTATCTTCCGCTAAATCAACTTCTTCATATTCCAGTCCAATCTTCGCTTCCATGCTCTCCACGTTGGCCAGCTTGTGACCATTCACATAGACGAACCCATAGGTTCCGTTGATGAGCTGGTTTGGATTGATTTTTTTATTACTTAAAAAACCCATTGTCTACCTCCTAATTCATATAGATCTTGAATTCCAGGTCTTCAATACCGTCGGAGAACTGTACATTTGCCTTCACGTACACATAGGAACGGTACGGATTGTTCTTCACTACTGTATCATCCCAATCCAGTGCCTCCACGTTGCCGGCAGCTACCAGCGCCGCTCTCTGTGCTTCTATGTCGATTTCTGCGAGATTCTCGTAGTCCGGATTCAGCACGCCGCTCATTCCCAGTGCACGGAAATAACCATTCACTGCAGCAACGAATACCGCCTGGTTGTCTGCATTGTTTTTGTACTTTCCGACATATTGTTCCTTGAAAGTGGTCATAATGTCTTCGCGCACCAGATCCATGCCTTCCACGATGGCAATCTTCTTCAAATCTTCCTTGTCAACCTTTGTCGCAGAATTCACAGCTCTTGCCACGCGTACGGTTCCATAGTCGTTGAACAGCACAAACTTCCCGGCTTCTACCGCACCGTCCGCATTTTCTACATCAGTTACAGACTGCAGGTCATCGAATACATAGTAGGTCGCCGTTTTCTCCATGGACATCGCCGCCAAAAGTCCCGCGATTCTCCCCAGATACAGGTGTGCTGCAGTCTCAGCATTTTTACCAGTTCTCTTTACTGCGGTGTTCCCGAAGTTTACCACATGCATATCGTCTGCAGCGACTCCAGCAACAACAGCCTTGACCGGCGCTGCGCCCTTCTTCGCATTTCTTGTCTTCACATACTCTGCTACCACGTCCTGCCCCTCGCCGATGAATGCCAGCCAGTTGATTTTCAGAGTATCGAGTACTTCGGTCGCGTCCGCAAAAGTCCCTTCCTCTGCCAGTCTCACGACATGCACTCTGGTTGGCCCATCGTGAAATGCATCCTTGATGGCCTGCAGGTTGTCCTCTGACCAGTCTTCTGCCACAACATCCGCTACGGAGCGGTATGTATAAAGCGTATCTGTCTTTGTGGTATCTTTTACAACCAGGCATACGATGCCGCGCTCACTTCTGGTGATTGCAGTGTTTGCCTTTGTCATAAATTCAACCACGATATTTGGTAATCCCATAGTCTCCTCCTATTCCGATTCGGAAAATCCCAGTTCCATTTCTTCCATGTCTTCACCTGTTTCTTCTACGATCTGATATGTCTCATAGTCGAAAGCGGCGATCAACACGCTGTCGGATTCTTCGAAAGCAAGTTCATTGATTGGTATAACAAATTCTTCGTTGATACGAAGAATCCCGAAGAACGTCTCGCTGAGCTTGATCTGCATATCTGCAAATTCTTCTCTGTAATCCTCATTCTTCGGGAAATAATAAATTCTTATGGTTCCGGCCTCATGTCTGAAGCTGTCTGTTCCATCGATTACCGGCCTCGGATATTCCGTGTACAGACTTCCTGGCACTACGTTCTTCCGGAAGTCCGTTGATCGCACCGGTATGTCCGTTATGCTGGTTTTCATTGTCCGGTTGACAGCTGCTACGATGTCTTTTGTTGTGATCATTTTTCAAGCTCCCTGCAAACGAAATTTACCAGTTCATTTTCCACGTCTGCTGCATATTCCGATTCAAAGTCCCGGTGCACTTCTTCCATGATATGCTTTCCAGGCATCCACCGGAGAAATTTTCCTCCAATAGTGAGGCGGAATCCATTTTCAATCAAATGACCGTGTGGTGCAGAGTTGTACACCCTTATGTTGTATTCTGCATCCGGATATGAATATACTTTCTTTCCCGCCTTGAATCCTTTGTAGTAATTTCCAGTTACTTTTTTTACTTTACGCTTTGCGGCAGCCAGCATTCTTCTGCGTTCCTTTTGTGCCTCTTTCTTCATGAATAGTTTTACAGCATCTTCTGATTTGTCGATTACATCCGTAAAATTTTTAATCAGACCGTCTAAATTATTCTCCATCAGCGTACCTCCTGCACGTAAATAGATGCGAACTGTTGCCTGCGGCCCACTGGCGGGATATAATCGATGTCGAAATGGTGTTTCTCTCCGTTTCGGTCCATATGAATGATGTGGCAACTTTCTGTAATGTCTTTCAGCGCATCCACCCTGATATAGATTACATGCGTTGTCTTTGAAAGCATGGTTCCGGCAGGTCTTCCTGTTAGAAGCGAACCTGTTCTTGGTTCTACTTTTGCCCATATCTCTTTCAAGAGGATCTGTGCTGGTGCCTCTTCATTCAGACTGTTTGTCACAGTGCCTTCTCTGTAGATTTTTATTCTACAGTCCAGCTCGCCGATGTTCATTCTGATTTCACCTCCGCGTAATCCGAGCTTAGTGCGATCTGATTCAGGATTCCCTGTATGTGTGCCGGTGCCGTCAGCTCTTTCAGCTGCTCTGTCGTGGTGATTCCTCTATGATCATACCATTCTGCTGCCAGCATCTTTACCGCCTGGCCGTACAGGCAACTTTCATCAAATGCTTTTCCGGTTTCCTCTTCGCATTTTTGTATAGCAGCAGACACGATGCTTCTTAGCACCGTGTCTGCATCATCGAGCTTCAGGTATTCCTGAACGCTCTTCAGGAATTCTTCGCTCATAGTCTACCTTAGGCTGTAGCCTTGGCAATCTTTACGAATGCCTCTACTGCCTGTACCTTTCCATCGAACATTGCGGATCCCAGGAAGTCGTACGAGTTTTCTCTTACGACAAACTGCGAAGTTACATGTGCTTCTTCCGGCATGTTGCCGATATATCCTCTTCTCAGATTTCCGAGGATTGCTTCGTGAATTGTCATTCTTTCATCGAAGCTTACCGGATAACCTTCCACATACCATGTGTCTCCTTCCTTGGAAATCACCTTGTTCTTGCTGTTGTCCTGCAGTGCGCGGAAGTCTCCGAAGAAGGTCTTCTTTGACATGATCCATTTTGCACCTGCATCATAAGCCCCGTTTAACAATCCCACGACACTATCGATATTCGCTACCGTTAATGTGCTTGACTTTGCAACTGTAACCGAGTTGCTTTCGTCCCATGCGATTGCATTGATGCCCTGTGCCTGGGAAGATCCGGTTCCGGTGAGAATGAGTCCAGTGATCTTGTCAGCGACATTTCTTGCAATCTTGTCCGTCAGCCAGTTTTCGAATGCGTCTACACTCATCAGCTCAACTGTCTTTGAGATTGTGATGAGTTTCGTTATTTCGTACATTCCAAGTTCCACATATGTCATTGTGTCACCAGCTGCCGTGATCGTTGCTCCTTCTGCATGGATTGAAGCTTCAATCGTAGTTCCTTCTGCCGGTACTTTAACATTTCCCGGAACTGATAATAGTTCGATTTCATCCAGCAGCGGAGCATACTGATGCAGCTTGGAAATAATTCTGTTCATGGTCTGCGTCGGAATCACAGGTCCCGCAGAGGATGATGCACTCGTCATCGCTCTTTCTTCTACTTCTGACAGTTCAATTCCTCTCATCTGCTTCAGGTACGCACTTCTGTATTCCGGAGAATCTGCTCCGTATGCTCTTTCTTCCGTCCCCTGCTCCTGATTTCCGAATCTTCTGGTTTCTACGCCTTCTCTCTGCGCGCCGTCCAGAATTTTCTGGCGTCTTTCTGCTCCTGCAACTCTTTCCTGCAGTTTTTCATATTCGTCAGACAGCTTTCTGCTTTCCTCTTCAAGTGCATCCAGGTTTGCGTCTGGTTTCTCAATCTCACTCTTTATTTCAGCCAGTCTCTTTTCGATTTCTTTCATTCTTTTCTTAAGCATTCTTCAATACCTCCGTTAAAATTTTTATTTTCTGTATCTGCTTTTGTCTCTCCAGCAACTCCTGCTTCTCGGTTTCAATCACTCCGTTGATCCATGAGCGAGACGATATTTCGGTCGACGGGTTCGCCGGCAAATCCACCGCACTTACGTCGTAAACCTTCTTGATTTTTAAAATGGTTCTGGTGTGAGTATCCCGGTCGTAAGAATCTTCTCCCACGGTAAATCCCCATGACATCTGATAGATGAGACCGCAATCGATATCTTCGTACATCTTTCTCGATTCGCTGGTGCTTCCAAGATCAGCAGCCACGAACAGTCCACTTTTCTGCACTTCCAGAAGGAGTGTTGCCGTCTTTCCTTTCTTCATTCGGTTGCGCGCATATACTCTTCCTCCGTGGTTATATTGAAACAAAACGTCCGACAAATCTGCCGTGTCCAGCGCATTTCTGTGAATTACTTCCTTGTAGTCGATATCATTGTATCGATACAACACATATGGTTTGTCAAACGTGGTTGCGAATCCCTCCACATAATACTCCGAATCGAATCTTTTTTCCGCCGACGGTGTCATAAGCGGCATCATTCTATATTCTCTTTCCGGTCTAATTGGCATTTCCCTCTCCTTCCTTCTCGGCTCCTGTTGAAATTCCCTGCGATTCATTCAGCTTGTCCACTTCTGCATATTCCTTTCGTATATAGAATTTGTCTCCACCTTCAACCGGCGGCATATTGAATACTTCCAGACCCTGATTTTGTGTCATCATGCCTCGGTCAAACAGTTGCGTTACGACGCTGAGTTTTGTGTTATTTGATGCATACTCCAGCCGGTTTGAGCTGAGTGTTATTTTATTCCCAAATGCCAACTCATGAACGCTGTATATGATGCTCGTAAGCACCTCTGATGCCTGAATTGCAAACGGCTCGATCTTTCCTTCGTAGTAGGCATCCCAGCTGTTTTCGTCGAACTTGTTCATGAGAATGTCTTCATTTACTCCGAAGTACGTATATACATTGTTTTTAATCTGCTGCAGCTGCTTATCGTCCACTACCAATGGCGTCGATGTTATCTGCTTTACATCCCGGTATTTCTCGTCAAACATCATTACACCGGTATTGTTGTTCTGCAGATTATTCTCAACGAATTCCTTCCTGGCTTCTTCAATTGTCTTTTTCTTGAAAGTGCCCGCAAGGATTGCCATGAACCGTATGGCCGCGCTGCTCTTAATTCCCTCTACGATTCCCTGGTCCTGTGTGGCTATCATTTGGATCGTAGGATACAGCGGCTTATTCCCTGACCCGAAGAAATCGTCCTCGTACTGGTATTTCGTCAATATGCCTACGTATTTCGATTCAATCGTCGCTCGCTTTCCGGTCGGAAACGAAAATTCAAAATATTCTTGCCCCATGTATTCCTTTATCACCGTTCCCTGGGCTTTTACCGGGAAAAAGCCATTGATTCGTTTCCCCTCTTCATCCAGAATCGGAACGATGAATGCCGTCGTATCTGTTTCCAGAATTGTCGCCAGTCTATACAGGAACTGTGATGTTGTCTGCCATGGATTTGGCTGCGTTCCTAAAATATGCTTCAGTCCCTTATCGTTTTTCGGTACTTCGATTTTCAGTTTGCTGCAGTGGCTTGCAAATGTGTGAATTGCCGATCTGCATAGTAACGCTTCATAAATCCCGCCTGAGAACGTAGTGAATCTCGGCTGATACGCAGTTAATGTCGTAAAATAATTATTCGTAGCCTGATTGACTGCCACTTTGGGAAATATCTTTTCAAACAGTCCCATTCTCTTCTCCTTCTTCCAATGGCTCGTTGAGCCCGATGTATACGTCTTTTTTATCACACAGAACTTTATATGCACAAATCAATGCAATCGTTCCGTCGATTCTCTGTGTGGCATCCGCGGATTTTACCGGCTGAATATTCCCGTTCACGTCCGTTTTCACGGAAGTGTTTATGAGGCACCATTTGTCAATTGGGTTATTGTTATACACAACGTTTCCCGCCATGAACTCCGCTTTCAAGTCTTTCATCGGCTGTGACAGGGACTTTGTTCCCTGCCGCACCGGAATCATGGAATTTTGGCCAAACTCCATCTGGAACTCCCGCAGGAGCGTATCATCGATATGCCATGGGTCATACCCAATTGCGTATATGTACAGATCCTCTTCATCCCGCAGTTCCTTGAACCATTCAAGGAAAATACGCTTGTCGCATTTTACTCCGGGGCAGGTCCTCATGTACCCCTGATTTATCCACAGTGAGTACGGAGCTCTGTCTCTTTCGCGCCGGTTTCCCATTTTTTCATACTTCTCAACAACAGCTTCCGGTATCCAGTACATGGATCTGACATAGATGTTTGGATCGCCTTCCCGCATGCAGATAGCTTTCGCAGCATTCAGGTCCACAGAGTCCGCAGCGTCAAATCCGCCGATGGCGTAATCGAATGTAATGTTGAACGTCGCTTCATTGTTCAGGTCTTCGTAGCGCATCCATGCGGATTCACTTGTCTGTGGGATGTTGAAATCCTTTACCAGCACGGTCGGCAGGAACGAAGGGTCATCCTTTGCCTTCTGGACCATCTCCCGGAGGAAGCTCATTTGCTTTATTGTCCCAAGTCCGGGGTTCGCTTTTATCCACATTTCCTCTTTCCACATCTCGTCAATGCTGTCGAGTTCGTAGATAAACGGCAGGAACCGCGGGTTTGATATTTCTCCACGTAAGAGCCGGTCTGCATAATCATACTGAGCATCAAAAATCCCGTTTCTCACAAAACCGTTTGTAGTGATGCAAAACAGCAGTGGCTGCTGCCGAGCACCCATAGACTGTTTCATAAGGTCGTAGATATCGCGGTTAGTAATAGCTGCCAATTCATCGATGATGACTCCGTGGGCATCCAGGGAGTCCAGAGACTTCACGTTGCTGGCCATCGCCTTGATGATCCCCATGTTGTATGCGCAATACATGTCAGATGCACGCTTCTTCAGGTGCTTGCGAATCTCCTTGGACTGGAGCCGCATGTTATTTGCTGCAGTGAACCCCTTCATCGCCTGTTCGTACTTCGTAGCGATGTTGTAGATTTCCGGAGCGCCTTCTCCGTCATTCATGACCAGGTCCAGTTCAACGGCCGCACACTCTGTGGTCTTGCCGTTCTTACGCCCTTCTACAATCATCACCTCGTTGTACTTTCTGAGATTATTATCATCTACGAATCCGAAGATAGCCTGCAGACGCGCCTTCTGGAAAAGTTCCAGGTACAGCGGAGAACCCACATTGCCGGCAGGTACTTTACAGAATCGTTCGATGAAGTCGATATGATAGTTTGCAATCTCCTCGTCGAAATGGAACTCTCCTGGCACATATAGATCGTCCAACAGCTTCTCCGACACCCTCTTCATTTTGTCGCACGCATTAATTCTGCCGTCCAAGAGAGCGGTGAAGTACTGTTCCAGGAAGGTCATTTTTTCTTCCCCTTCATAAACGCCATGATTTCGTCCGCCTCTTCTGACCCTTCCGGCAGCAGTTCCGCCAGTTGCTTCATAACTGCCGTGTAATTCTTGATCATGGTGTTATATGTCTTCATCGCCGGATGATCCATTTTTACTTTGAAGCCATTTCCGTTCACTGCCTCGATCACATATCCTTCTTCCGTAATCTGCTCCTGCATCTCATCCAGTGTCACGTCCATGAATGCCGCTTTTCTGCATAACTTTTCTGCGACCAAACGACGGTCTTTGTCCAAAAAACGGAATATTTTCTTCAGTTTTCTGAAGTCTCTGGAAATCAGCTCTTCTTTTTGTAATTCACTCTTTTTTTCCATTTTTCTTTTATAGACCCCCTTTCATGCGCACGTCATCGGTGAAAAAACAGGTGGGGGATTCGGTCTTCAGCTATGCTCCTCTGTTTTCCCGATGGGGGGGAGTGGCTGTCCATTCTCATCGAACTGACATTTTGTTTTCTTGCTCTTTATGAAGTGCCCTTCCTCCCTGTCATGGCAGAACTTACAGTCCAGTCTCAGGTTTCCCATTGACGCCGTCACTGTTCTGTCTCCCACATTTTCTTCCGACAGGTTCTCTATGTGGTGAACGATAACGCCCGGCCTCTGCCTACATGTTTCACACAGTCCTCCATCTATCTCGATTCTCCTGTCAATGTATGCTCTTCTCACCGCCTTCCACGTCTTTGAGTTGTAGAAAGGCTTTGCAAATTTCTTCGCCATATCTCCTTGCTAAAAAAGAGGCTGCTTGCTGCGGCCTCCTGTTTCTTGCTTATTCAATTACAAATACACTATATCATAAAAAAAGCGGGCAAAAACGGGCATCATTTGCTCCGCTTTATAAATTCTCTCACCAGACGCCGTGCATGGTCCGGATCCATGAAGTTTTCTTTCCCTACCTCTGACCAGCTCATGCAGTCCAGAAACCTGCACCGCATGATTTCCCGCATCTTTGGATCATCGATTGACTGTATGAAAATTTCAATCTCTGTTGCAAGCCTGTCTGACTCTTCAATGTTATGCTCGATTTCCTTCTCCAGTGTGCTGATCCTGTACGGCAATGTATAGTCTTCCTCCGCGTACCCCTGAATTTTCAGCGGCACCCCTCTTCCGCTTCGATAGTCCTTCACGGAGTCCCCTACGAATCCACCGCTACTTTCCCGTTTTGCCTGCAGTCTTTCCAGCCTCTTCTTCTGCTTTTCGATCTCGTGGCACAGCCAGAAGTATCTGCTTAGTTCCTGCTTTGTCATAGTCTACCCCTCCTTCCGCATTACAAATACAGCCAGTCTTCCAGATCAAGCTGTTCCTCTTCATAGTTGATGTATCTTCCGTAATCGATTTCCCGCGCCGGTTTGCCTTTATAGTACTTCTTGATCCGCGGCACCTCGGTTTCTGCAATCATGATATACTCCAGATGTTCCAGCCCGGTCACCGGATGCTCGAACCTTCTGATGGAGTCCTTTACCAAATAATAGTCCTTCCTTGGCTGCGGATCTTCGAACAGCTGTCTTGCGCTTACCGGTTCTACCATCGGAACCGGCTGCTTCATATTCCTGCTGTGGCTGTATCTGGTCTTGAACGGGCAGTTCTCTTCCCGGAATGTTGTAACAGTCTCTTTGATTATGTATTCTGCAATACGCTGGTAGTTTGGTCCCTCATCCATTGGTCTTGGTAATACCAGCCCTTCCGTCCACGCTTCCCGTACCATCTCAACCGGTGCATTGGTGATGAAGTGGTGGTGCAATCTTTTTTTGAACTCAGGAGCTGCTATCCACATGAGTTCCATTCCTGCCTTTTTCATTTTCCGACGCAGACGTGCCAGGAACCGAATAAAGATTTTCATTCCGAGTTCAACAGAGACTTCCTGTGCATAGGTCAGCGTGTCATGAAACCACGACGAGTCGCAATAGGCATTCAGTAGTCTCGCCAGTCTCTTTGCTGCAATCCGGTCGTTATTCTTTTGTACCGTCTCTCTGGTGATGCACATCTTCTTTGCCCGTGGGTTTCTGTGGTTACCGGATGATACTCTGACGGTGACATCGATCACCTTTCCTGCTACGCATGTCTCTCTGACTACTTTCATGGATGATAACTTCATGGAATGCTCCTATCTTTAATACTCTAATCAAGTCTGAATGCTCCTACCGAGCGCCGTGCTTTCCTTCTATATATAATGTAACTTTTCTTCCGATAGGTAGGCCTGAGGCGGTGTGCCTCAGGCTGATTGCTACCTTATTTTCTGTCCAAAATCTTCAGGACCTCTTTCATAATGTCCTCATCGATGCCAAATTCTATGGCAATTTCTTTTGTCGACCAGCCGGCTTTTCGCAAGGCGCCGACCTTTCCGCAGTCAATGCTTACTGCAATGTCTTCCGCCTGCGGCTCTTTCTTAGGGCGGCCGGCGCGGCGAACTTTTTTTTTCCTGCGGCACGTCCGGCAGGTCCGCCAGGATTCGCACGCCAGCGAATAGGCCCCGGAGGTCTACCAGCTGCTTCTCCTCGTTGTCCAGGTTTACGCCCCAGACGGGTTCTTCTTTTTCGATCCGTTCCACGGCTTCTCGTAATGTAATTTCTCTCAGCATCTACTTCACCTTTCCTTTCAGCCGGTACCGAAGCTTTGTCCGCAGGTTCGGCTCATATTCATGGCATACTCCTTCGAAAATCACCTGCGTGATGCCGTCTTTACAAGGTTCTGTCAATGGTGCTTTGTGTTTATATCTGCAGGAGTCGCAGCGCTTCTTCTGCAGAGTTACTTCTTTTCTGGTCATAACTTCCTCCTTCATGACTCTCTGTGTCTGTGACCTGCGTAATTTTAATCAATGTATCCAGCTTCAACCGGAATCCACATCTTAGGGTTAAAGTTCAGCGTATACTTATAGTTGTCTACGTTATGAGCCCCCAGATCCTCTACGACGTATGTCACATTGTCGCTTAGCCCAACAAAATGCTTCTCGTATGCTCCACCATCGTTTTCCACGATGATTTCAAGTTGATTGTCTGCGGTATCTGCGGTAATCGACATTTTTCCCGTCATCTGAAACAGAACGTCTCCCTCGATGCAGTTTATTACAGTGAGCTGTCTTACCACATTGAAGTTATCCGCCTCTTTCGACAGATTGGATGACACTCTGCTGGCCTGAGAGCATCCGGTTAACACAACTACTAAGATTAAAACCGATAATATTATCTTCTTCATGATCTTTTCCTTTCTGTTCATTTCATCAATCGCCTGATTCGTCTACTTATTCGTTCATCACGCACCAAGCACATCGTGCGCAATCCATTGGACAAACTCCACTGCTTACAGCTCTTCTGCACATTTCGAGTTTTCCTTCTTCATTGTTTCGCTCTTTTACCATTCCAATCTTTTTCAATGCCCAAAAGCAAATTCTATAAAAAATTGATCGTTGTTCACTCATTCTCTCCACCTCCCAACTTTGCCTTGAATTTGCTGAGGTAGCAGTTTCTGCAGTGGCAGCATGGGTATTGATTGTTGCTCTTTTCGGAATGCTGGCATGTCGCACAGTCTTCTCCCGTGCTGCTTTCTTCGCCTCTCCATGGTTCCGGCAGCGGTTTCCATGCGATGACAGGAGCATCCACCGGGAAGAATTCCTCGCTGAAGGATACGTCTTCCCACCAGCCCTCCGGTACCCGGTATGCATCTTCTTCCTCGATGTATTCTTCGAGATCCATGTCACTCCATGAGTAATCACTGTCTTCCACACTGTGCTTTCCGTCTGTGTAGAAGGCTCTGGCGGTATAGTACAGTGTTTCTCCGGTTCTGTAGTGCTCCATGGTGTAAGTGATTTCTACAGGCCGTTCGTTTTCCGGCATCTGTTCGGCGACCGGGATCCAGCCGTCCTTCTTTTCCGGATTCTCTATCAGCTGTCTGTTACTCGGCATCTTCTATCGCTCCTTTCAGGCGGCCCGTGAGTGCGTTCAGCAGCACGCCGGCTTCATTTTCTGTGAGAGTGATCCCCTTGCTGCATCTGGTGTGATCTTCGTTCCAGTTCCGGATGTCGTACTTCATTGGTTTGTCGTCCCATGATACCAGATTCAGTTCCAGCGACCATGCGCCCTTTCGTGACAATACAGCGACGGTCTCAATAATTTTGCAGTCCATATGTACCTCCTAGATCCTTGCTGTCAGCTGCTCCATGACGGTCCGGAGTGCGGTTTTCATATTTTCCGCCAGCTGGCCGTCCACTTTCTGGGTGCAGGAGAGGCACTTCAGGAAGCTTGCCTGCAGCTGGTCGCTGTGGACTTTGAACTCGGCAACCTCCTGAGAGTTTTCCTGCATCCTCTGCAGGCGGTCGATTTCTTCGGCAGCCTGCCGGTTGCTTTCGATGAGCATGCGGTTGTCCTCCTCAAACTTCGCATTTGCTTTTTCGACCGCAAACTGTGCCGCTTCTTCGGCGGCTTTCTGCTTTTCAGTCTCCAGGCTTTCCTGCAGCTTCCGGCTTTCCTCTTTCTCCTTCTCCGCTTTCTTCTTTTCCTTTTCGGCGGCGGCATGGGCCTTTTCCAGCTCCGCCTGCAGGCGGGCAATCTCTTTTTCAGATTCTTCCGACTTTACCGGCGCCTCTTTGTAGATCTGGATTTCTGCTTCCAGTTCCTTAATCTGTTTCTCTGCCTCCACGAGTTTATCCCCTGCAGCATCCAGCTGGTCCGCTGTTTCCTCTCCTTTCGCTTTCAGCCCGGCATTTTCTTCCTTTAACCGACGGATCTCGTCCTGGAATTCTCGAACCGACATTTCTGTTGCATTCGGATTTTTTATAATCTCTTCCGCTACCTCTTCCGGAGCTGCCAAAAGCGCCCAAACCTTTGAAATTCCTAAATCCGACAACGTTGTCGGATTTGAAAAAATACTGTTTTCGTCTTTCATCTTTTCTGCAAAATCCATCATCCGGTTTGCTTTCCTCACGGAGAACTGCAGATTGGATTTTGCCCAATCCTCCCACTGGCCGTGGGCCAGCCGGCTCTTGATGACGTTCAGGCGCTGGCCAGCCTGGGCGGCCATCATCAGGCCAAGATTCCCGATGTCCTCCATTTGGTTCCACAATGTATTGGCCTCGGCGGCCAGCTCTTCCGTCGATTTTTCCGACAGGTCTGAGATCTCGGTGTATTCCACATCTACGATTTCGTTCATGCTGCTTTCCTTTTTCCTTTCTTTTTCACGATTTCTTTCATCCAGCGATCTGCGAAGGCCTGTACATCGTCGTCAGGCTGTTGATTTCCCTTCGCTCTGCACTGTACCAATTTTCCATCTCTTATTTCTACCGTTACCAGAGAAGTGTCTGGTGCACTTTTCAGACGAATGACGAAAATTCCGGTTTTTCCAGCGGTGGCACGGTCGT
>JBJFHL010000051.1:0-8808 GCA_051893555.1 Anaerovoracaceae bacterium | reverse complement strand
AGACATCGCCCTTTCACGGCGGTAACTCGGGTTCGATTCCCGATGGGGTCACCAGTTCAGCGAGCATTCTGCTCGCTTTTTTATTTTCATTATATTGTTCTCCTCATATTGCCATTCTTTTCTTTACATGTTATACTTTTTCTGGAAACTGTAAAAGTGAAGGAAAGGGACGTGGTTTTTTGATTTTCGGAAGGCATATTAACAAATATTATTTACATTATGCACCGATGCTGCTTCTGGGTATGGCAGCACTTTTTATGGTGGATTTTCTTCAACTGATCATTCCTAACTTATATCAAATGGTGATTAACGGTATGAACCGGGGGGTTGTGGAAGTAAACGGGCAGGTTCTTGCTTTTGATTTTTCCTTTCTCCTAGACCGGATCTGCATGCCGATGGTTGGCATTATTCTTGCGATCGTCTTCGGAAGATTTCTTTGGCGCGCCATGTTTTTCGGTGCGGCCATCCGGGTGGAAGCACAGCTGAGAAACGAGATGTTCGATAATGCCCGCAGACTGAGCTGTGAGTATTACCAGATCAATAAAGTAGGAAACCTGATGAGTCTGTTTACCAATGATTTGGATACGGTGCAGGAATGCTTCGGCTGGGGTATTATGATGTTCCTGGATACCCTTCTAATGGGCGTGCTGGCCATCGTCAAGATGTGGCGTATGGATCCTGTCCTTACGCTTCTTTCTCTGATTCCCATGGCATTCCTTCTTGCCAGTGCTACTGTCGTCGGTCGTTACATGATGATCAAATGGGATGTACGGCAGGAGGCGTTCTCCAAACTTTCAGATTTTTCGCAGGAAAGCTTTTCGGGGATTGCGGTTATTAAAGCTTTTGTGAAAGAAGCAAAAGAACTGATGGCTTTCAAATCCCTTAACCTGGAAAATGAAAAGGCGAACATCGATCATACCAGAGCATCTGTACTTCTTCGTATTCTGGTGACCATGTTTGTGGAAAGTGTGATCTGCGTGATTCTGGGATATGGAGGCTATCTGGTTTACCAGGGCAGATTCAACGCAGGTGAACTGGTGGAATTCATCGGTTACTTCAATGCGGTGGTCTGGCCGATCATGGCGGTCTCCGAACTGATTGATATGACATCCCGAGGAAAAGCTTCGCTGGAGCGGATCAGTGAACTCCTGGATGAAGAACCTGTGGTAACAGACCGGCAGGACGCAGCCGAGCTTCAAAATCCACAGGGCGGAATTCGTTTTCAGTCTCTGACCTTCCGGTATCCGGACGGAGAGCAGAACGTGCTGACGGATATCACAGTGGAGATTGGAGCCGGGGAACAGGTGGGACTGGTCGGAAAAACCGGTGCCGGAAAGACGACGCTGGTGGATCTGCTCCTTCGGACATATAATGTGGAAGACGGAATGATCTTTCTCGACGGAAAAGATATCAACTCGCTGACCATAAAATCTGTAAGAAATGCTTTCGCCTATGTACCGCAAGACAGCTTTCTGTTTTCCGATACCATCGCGCGGAATATTGCATTTGGCGTGCCTCAGGATCCGGTTCCACGGGAAATTGCACACGCAGCGAAAATGGCAGATGTGGATGAGAATATCCGTGCGTTTACTTCCGGCTATGAAACAGTGCTGGGAGAGAGGGGAATTACGGTGTCCGGCGGACAGAAACAGAGAATTTCCATCGCCCGGGCACTGATGAAAAATGCACCGGTGCTGATCCTGGATGACTCCGTATCTGCAGTGGATTCCAGGACAGAAAAAGTGATTCTGCAGAATCTGCGGGAGATGCGAAAAGGGAAGACCACGATTTTGATCGCCCACAGGATCTCCACAATCCAGCAGATGGATAAGATTCTGTATCTGGAAAACGGGCATCTTGCAGCCGCAGGAAGCCATCCGCAGCTGATGGAACGCTGTCCTGGATACCGTAGAATGGTGGAGCTGCAGCAGCTGGAGGAAGAGGGAGGTGAAAACCATGCATGAGTATCTTCCGATTCTTATCGTCGGAGCCATTATCGGCGTATTTACGTTGGTTTTCACCATGGCCTGGCTGGCAGAAAAGAACAGAAAGGAAAAAGCCGAATTTGACCGGCATATGGATGACCGGGAAATCATTCGAAGACTGCTGGTTTATGCAAGGCCTTATCGGAGAGCCTTCGGCATCGTACTGATGCTGTTGGTCTTTTCCATCGCCTATGATCTGGTTTCACCGCTTCTGATCGGCCAGATCGAGGAAACGGTGAAGGGTGAATTTCAGCTTTCTTATTTATGGACCATGGTTGGTCTGTATGCAGGGATTCTGGTGATCAGTATGATCTGTACCTATGGACAGTCCATGATCCTGCAGAAGACAGGGCAGAAGATCCTGTCGGCCCTGCGGGAGGATATTTTCGTTCATATCGAAAATCTTTCCCATGGACAGCTGTCAGCGATCCCGGTGGGAAAACTGGTGACCCGGGTGACCAATGACACCAATGCCATTTCCTATATGTTCACCAACATTCTGGTGACCCTGATCAAGAATATGGTGGTGGTGGTGGGCGTGCTGTTTGCCATGCTGATGCTCAACTATGCACTGACCCTGATGGTTCTGTGTTTCGTTCCGTTTGTGGTGCTTTTCACGGTGATTTTCCGGAAATTTTCACGAAAAGTACACCGCAGTGTAAACGATGCAACAACCGATGTGAACACTTATCTTTCGGAGAACCTTTCCGGCATGAAGATCACACAAATCTTCAATCAGGAAGACCGGAAGATGGAAGAATTCCTGGAAAAAAGTGAGGCCCTGCGGCGGGCGAAAAAGAACCGGATGTTTGTGTTCGGCATCTTCAGACCCATGATCTATATGCTGTATATTTCCTCGGTGCTTTGTCTGTTCTATCTGGGCGGCCGGGGGTATATCGACGATTTCAGCCTGTTCGGACAGACCATGACCAGTGGCGTGATCGTTACCTTCTATATGTATATTTCAAGGTTTTTCAATCCGATTCAGACACTGGCGGAGCAGTTTGATACGTTGCAGCGGTCCTTTGCGGCTGCCGAAAAAATCTTTACCATTATGGACATGGTGCCGCAGATTACAGATGAGACTGGCGAAGAAGGTCTCATCGATCTGGAAACCATCCGGGGCGAGATCGAATTTCGCGACGTCTGGTTCTGCTATAACCCGGGAGAATGGGTGCTGAAAGGCGTATCCTTCCATGTGGAGCCCGGGCAGACCGTAGCTCTGGTGGGTGCCACCGGTTCCGGTAAATCGACCATCCTGTCTCTGATCTGCCGGAACTACGACATTCAGAAGGGACAGATCCTGATTGACGGCATCGACATCAAAAGAATCCGCATCGCATCCCTCCGAAGGCATTTCGGGCAGATGCTGCAGGATGTATTTCTGTTTTCCGGCAGCATCCGGAGCAATCTGACGCTGCGGGAGGAATTTACGGAGGAAGAGATATGGCAGGCCTGCCGCTATGTCAATGCCGACAGCTTCATCCGCCGTCTGAAAAACGGACTGGACGAGGAGGTCCTGGAACGGGGAAATAACTTCTCCGCGGGGCAGCGACAGCTCCTTTCTTTTGCCAGAACGGTGCTTCATCGTCCGTCCGTGATGATTCTGGACGAAGCCACCGCCAACATCGATACGGAAACGGAACTGCTGATACAGGACTCTCTGGAAAAGATGCGAAATATCGGTACCATGCTGATTGTGGCACACCGGTTGTCCACCATTCAGCATGCGGATCATATCATACTGCTCTCCCATGGGGAGATTCTGGAAGAAGGAACCCATCAGAGCCTGCTGAAACAGAAAGGCAGATACTATCAGCTCTATACCCTGCAATATCACAGAGAACAGCTGGCGAAAGAATGCGGCGAATAAATCGGCTGCGGGATCATCGCGGCTGCATGGGAGGAAAGAGCGCTTTTACAGCGCTCTTTTGGTATTTTTAGGAAAAATCACAGGCGGGTACAAAGATTGGAAAAGGTGCATACTAAATCCTGAGAACGGAGGTGCAGTATGAATCATTTGAAAAACGAAACCAGTCCATATCTCCTGCAGCATGCAGAGAATCCGGTGGACTGGTATCCCTGGGGCGAGGAGGCTTTTGAAAAAGCGAGGAGGGAAGACAAGCCCATATTCCTCAGCATCGGTTACAGTACCTGCCACTGGTGTCATGTGATGGCGGAGGAAAGCTTTGAAGACAAAGAAGTGGCCAAAGAACTCAATCAGTATTTCGTGCCGGTGAAAGTGGACCGGGAAGAACGGCCGGATCTGGATGCCGTTTATATGACAGCATGTCAGGTGATGACCGGCAGCGGCGGCTGGCCGTTGAATCTGTTTCTGGCAGCGGACGGAAAACCTTTTTTTGCCGGAACCTACTTCCCGAAACAGGCGACCGCGGCAAGGCCCGGTATGCCAGGACTGCTGGAACTTCTGGATGCCGTCAAAACGGCGTGGAAATCCCGGCGAAAGGAGTTGCTGGAGGCGGCAAGCAGCGTAGTACAGCAGATACGAAGCAGCGAAGGAAGAAACGGCGCACCCTGCGACATGAATGAGGATACCATTGCGGAGCAGGGACGCAGACTGGTGGAACAGGGCGTGCAGGAACTGAAGCGGTCCTTTGACCCGCAGCACGGGGGCTTCGGCATGGCAACGAAATTTCCGGCAGGCCACAACCTGCTGTTCCTGATGGAGTATTATCAGCAGACCGGAGACCGGCAGACGCTGGAAATCGTAGAAAAGACCCTGACACAGATGCAGAAGGGCGGAATTTTTGATCACCTGGGCGGTGGATTTTGCCGATATTCCACGGACCGTTTCTTTCTGGCACCTCATTTCGAAAAGATGCTCTATGACAATGCACTGCTGATCCTATGCTACGGACAGGCATGGACGCTGACGAAAAAGAAATATTACCTGGACGCGGCAGAACGGACCGGCGGATGGATTCTCAGGGAAATGCGGGGAGAAAACGGCGGGTTTTACAGTGCGCAGGATGCAGACAGTCAGGGAGAGGAAGGCCGTTTCTATACCTTTACCCGGCGTGAACTTATCGAGGAACTGGGGACCCATGACGGCCCGGAATTCTGCTCCCATTACGGAGTGACGGAAGAGGGAAACTTCGAGGGGAAAAACGTTCTTCATCTGTTGGGACACGAGAGCCCGTGGGAAGGAGAAACCAGCCTGCGGGAAAAGGTATTTCAGTATCGAAAAAATCGATATCCGCTGCATACCGATGACAAGGTCCTCACGGCGTGGAATGGGATGGCCATCTGGGCCTTGTCCTGGCTGTTCCGGCTGACGGGTAACAAAAAATGGCGTAAGGCTGCGGAGGACTGCTGCCGGTTGATTTTGGAGGAGGCGAACCGGGCACCGGATCTGTCCACTCTTTTCGTCAGCGTGCGGAAGGGAAGCCATTCCGGAACCGGGTTTCTGGATGATTATGCATGGTTTGTGTGCGGACTGCTGGGACTCTACGAAGCCACCTCAAAGAGTGACTGGCTGGAGAAGGCAAAGCGGTTTCAGCGGAAGGCCATGAAGGAATTCGGCGATCCGGACGGACCGGGATATTTCCTGATCGGGAAAACCGGTGAGCGACTGGTTGCCAATCCGAAAGAAGTCTATGATGGCGCCATGCCCAGCGGCAATTCTGTCATGGCATACAACCTGACTGCCCTGGCGCACTACAGCAGGGAGGACAACCAGGACTTTGCCGAGGCAGCAAAGAAGCAGCTCGCCTGGCTTTCTGCACCCGGACAAAATCCGCCGTCCAGTCACACCTTCTTTTTGCTGGCTCTTTGCCGGTGGCTGAACCCTGCGGTCTTCACTTCCTGCAGAAACGGTGTGTGTGCACCGGCTTTCGGAAAGGAGGAACGGTGATGACGGTTGACAGAAACCAAAGAAAACCTGGCGTATCGCTGTGGCAGGACACAGCCTCCATGGAACCGTATCCGCGGCTTACGGGCGTAGCCGGCTGCGATGTGCTGATCATCGGCGGCGGCATGGCGGGGGTGCTTCTGGCAGATAAACTGCAGGAAAAAGGAGTACGGTGCATTGTGGCCGATGGGTTTCGGATCGGCCAGGGTGTGACGGGTGGAACCACGGCCAAGATTACGTCGCAACACGGATTTCTCTATGAGAATCTGATTCGCTTTCACGGAACAGAGCAGGCGAGGCGGTATCTGGATGCCGCGGAAGCATCTATTGATGCATACGAAGAACTGGCGTCCCGCATTCCGTGTGACTTCCGGAGAAGACCCAATGTGGTCTATACACTGGGAGACCGGGAGAAGGCGGAGCGTGAGATGCGGGCTTTGGAAGAACTTGGATATCCGGCAAAATTTAAAGAAAAAACGGAACTGCCCTTTGGGGTGAACGGGGCAGTGGAGTTTCCGGATCAGGCCAGCTTTCATCCGCTGAAGCTGCTGTTCGGGGTGGCAGGCGTTCTGGCGGTGAAGGATGTGCAATTCTATGAAAATACGAGAATCGTTCATCTGAAACGGTGGCATGACGGCGGATGGGAGGCAGTGAGCCGGGATGGCACGATCCTGGCGGATCAGGTGGTGATTGCATCCCATTTTCCGTTCTATAACCGGCAGGGCTTCTATTTCCTGAAAATGCACCAGTCCAGGACCTTTCTCGTCGCAGGAAAGAGCGGGAACTTGGAACTGCCGGAGTGTATGTACGTGGATGAAGACGAGAATGGGCTTACGTTTCGGGAAGCAGACGGATTGCTGCTTCTGGGAGGGTATTCTGACCGGACCGGAACGGCAGGTGCGGATCCGGACTGCTGGAAACTGCTGGAACGGCAGGCACAGGACTTTTATCCAGGTTGGAAAACCGCTTACCGATGGGCGGCCCAGGACTGCATGACAGCAGACGGACTGCCGTATATCGGCCCCTACGGAAGGAAACACAATGGCCTCTGGGTGGCTACGGGCTTCCATAAATGGGGCATGACCGGATCCATGATGGCGGCGACGATTCTGGCAGAAGAAATCATCGGTGGGGAACATCCTTGCAGCCACATGCAGCGGAGCGGAAGGCATGTACCGCTGCTTCCTCTTGCAACAAACGCAGGATCTGCGGTGATAAACCTGCTGCGGCCTTCCGGTCCAAGGTGCCGCCATATGGGCTGCGCCCTGAAGGAAAACCGGCTGGAACACACCATGGACTGCCCGTGTCACGGCAGTCGGTATCAGAAAGACGGAACATGTATCGAAGGCCCTTCGAAGAAAGACCTGCCGACGTAACACGGCAGGTTTTCTGTTTGAATGCTTGATATCCGGGTATATATTATTAATGACGATTTTTGAGCAGAAAAGAGGAATGACAGATGAGTCATGCAGCGGAGTTAAAAGCACAATATGAAAGCAAGAAGGCTACAGCATCAGAAGCTGCTGCAATTGTAAAAAACGGATACAGAGTACATTTCGGAACGGGAGCCGGTGTGGTGGATGCCATGGACAGAGCCCTGGCAGAACGGGTCGGTGATCTTCGGGATGTGACGATCCTGTCCACTGTGGGAATCCATCCGGAGCCGCTGAAGACCTGGGAAGCGGCAAAGGCCCTGGGGGAAGAGGGAAACCGCCATGTCCGGTTTATTTCCGCCCATTTCAGCGCCTTTGACCGGCAGATGGCTGAGGAAGGCAACTGCTGGTATATGCCCATGATGTTCTGTGAACTGCCGGAGCTGTGGAATGATAACGGAAACCATATCGACGTGGCTATGTTTCAGGTGGGACCCATGGACTGCAACGGCGACTTCAACCTGGGACCGCAGGTGGCAGACATGCTGGGCGTCATCCGCGGCGCACGAAAGATCGTGGTGGAAGTCAATGAAAATATGCCCTTCGCCTACGGCTACAGCAATGAGATCAATATAAAGGATGTAGACTATATCGTAGAGGGAGACAATCCGCCCATGGCGACACTTTCCGTCAAGCCGCCGTCAGACGTGGATCAGGAGATTGCCAATCATGTGGTGAACCATCTGGAAAGCGGCTCCACGCTGCAGATCGGTATCGGCGGTCTGCCGTCTTCCATCGGATCCCTTCTGGCAAAATCCGATATCAATGATCTGAATATACACACGGAGATGTTCGTGGATGCGTACCTGGATCTCTATGAGGCTGGAAAGATTGTAAACAAGATCAATCTGCCCATGAACCACGGACGTGCCGTTTATTCTTTCGCGGCAGGCAGCAAGAAACTTTACGACTTCATTGATAATAACCCGACCTGCTGCTGCGCACCGGTAGAGTGGGTAAACAACTGTACGAATATTGCAGAGATCAATAAATTCGTGTCCATCAACAGCTGCATCGGCGTGGATATTTACGGACAGGTCTGTGCGGAGACTGCAGGATACCAGCAGATCAGCGGTACCGGCGGCCAACTGGACTTCGTCATCGGCGCATACCGTTCCAATGGGGGAAAGAGTTTTCTCTGCCTGCCGTCCACCAGAGTGCTGAAAAACGGACAGCGGATTTCTCTGATCAGTCCGGTGCTTCCGCCGGGCTCTGTGGTGACCACGCCCCGGTCCTGTACGGGCTTCATCGTGACGGAGTACGGTGCAGCCAACCTGAAGGGAAAATCCACCTGGGAACGGGCGGAAATGCTCATAAACATTGCCCATCCGGATTTCCGCGACGAGCTGATTCAGGAAGCAGAAAAGATGGGTATCTGGAAGCGATCCAGCAAACGTGAATACTAAAACACAAGTAGGATATAACGTGAAAACAAAAGGAGGCAATCTTAAGTAACTAAAAAAGTAGAATAACAGTATAAAATGTGTTAAAATGTACTCACTTTAAATCAATTCTACAT
>JBJFHL010000050.1:0-8925 GCA_051893555.1 Anaerovoracaceae bacterium | reverse complement strand
CGGTTCTGTGGGAGGTCGGCTGACCGGGGTGCCCGGTCAGCCTCCTACCCGATTGCAATAAACTGAATATCAAAATGGCTTTTGTGGCAAATGCGCGACCCGAAGACACATGAACACTTCGGACACGCATTCTTGTTCCTTGCTGAACAAGGGAATCAGGTGAAATTCCTGGACACGTGGGAGCGTAAGACGGTGAGAACCGGCGGAGAAGCTCCCTTAGTAGCTGTGATTACAAAGTACCGTTTCTGTGCAGAGCATTCTGCATACGGCGAAAGCCGGTCATTGGAAGGGCTGTAGTGGCCCGGAGAGAAGGCGAGATGAGTGCGCTGCTGCAATTAAAAGGAGTGCAGCTGAATGTAAAAGTCAGAAGACCTACAAACCCCGAGCTGAAGAAAAAAGGCGGGGAGCCGAAAGAAAGGGTGATAGCGAAAGGTTATCTCCCCATATTTCATATGTCACAAAAGCGATGGTTTAACAATCATCGTTTTTTTATTGCATACCTACCATAACTTTTCATCCTGTTGGGGCGGTGAGTAGAAGAAAAAGCCGCCCCGAGGCGAAAAGGGGATTACATATATGACGAAGCAGATGACGAAAAAGGAAATTGCAGAAAGCAAGACCATGACAGAATACGAGAAGCAGAAGCTGCTTAACGAGATGAGAGCACCGTACAAGGTCATGAGCGACGAGGAGCTTCTGCAGCTGGTGAGAGACTTTACCGAAGAAAACGGCAGAGAACCAACGAGAGACGACCTCGTATATGACGTGATATTAAAAGCGCGCTTCGGACCGTGGTATCGAATGCTGGAAAAGGCAGGCACAAGGCCTGTAGCGGAAAGCCAGCTCATCAAGCAGCAGAAGAAGGCGGAAAGAAAAGCCCGTCAGGCTGAAATACGCAAACAGCTGAGAGCGGAAAAGGCAGCTGCAGACGGTCCAGGCGCCAAAGGCGCAAAAAGTGTTGCAGGAAGAAAGTTAAGATAAGGATATTGGGCGTCAGACGCTTGATATACGGCGGGCAGTAGCCGGCGGTAAAAGCAGATGCCGTGATTGTAACGAAAGGACTGCCCCTGAAGCGAAAATCATACGGAAGAAATTAAAGAAGGAGGTGAATGGTAAGTGAGCAAAATGAAAATAGATTTAACGATGCCCTTTCCCGCCGTGGCGGAACACAAAGGCGGGCGTATGCTGCTGCAATCAAAGACTGTGGGATGGACTGACATCAGCTGTCAGCTGCCGGTGAACAAGGCAGAAAAAATTGATTATGCAGCATATAGGACGGTATCGGGAAGAGCGCCGTAAGGGTTTACTGGGTATATTGTTTAAAATTCGGGAAACCAGTTTGAGTATTCCCATTTTTAGATAAGGAGACAAGCAATGAATTATTTTAAGAAACGATTTATTACTATTCTGCTCTTGATAGCACTGATAGTAACAATGGTGCCTGTATCAGCTTTCGGTTATGAGGAAGAAGATTCCCCATTTACCGTAACAGATCAGGATGGAACAACCTATACGGTGCAAGCCGTTTCGGCAGTCACAGGATATTCTTATGGTGGATTTGGGGACAGCATGGTAGGGGATTGGCTGTCTGGAATCTATAAAGTCGTTGTAGATGAAAATGTAACCAGTCTGACAATACATGCTGGAGATGTTACAAATCTGGACAATGTGGACTATGATCTTGAGTCGACAATCGAGGACGGAACCGTTACGATAGCGTCTGAAACTCTGGAAAAAGAGAAGAGCACTTTTTCAGAGATCTCCTTTATAGGCACATTGGCAGATGAAATCGATACCAACAGAGACTGCGCCTATTTTGAACTACATAATGGATATACTAGCCCAATATATGGGTTAATAATCCAGTTCGGCGATGAGAATGCAGAAGACAATTCCCCATTTACCGTAACAGATCAGGATGGAACAACCTATACAGTGCAAGCCGTTTCGGCAGTCACAGGATATTCTTATGGTGGATTTGGGGACAGCATGGTAGGGGATTGGCTGTCTGGAATCTATAAAGTCGTTGTAGATGAAAATGTAACCAGTCTGACAATACATGCTGGAGATGTTACAAATCTGGACAATGTGGACTATGATCTTGAGTCGACAATCGAGGACGGAACCGTTACGATAGCGTCTGAAACTCTGGAAAAAGAGAAGAGCACTTTTTCAGAGATCTCCTTTATAGGCACATTGGCAGATGAAATCGATACCAACAGAGACTGCGCCTATTTTGAACTACATAATGGATATACTAGCCCAATATATGGGTTAATAATCCAGTTCGGCGGTGAGATTGCAGATTCCACGGAAGATTTAAACCTTGAAGTAACTGAAATAAGCCTGCAGGATGAAGAAAAACCTCTTCGCGTAGGCGAAGAGAATACAGTCATTGTATCCGTTAAAAACAATGAGTCAGAAAAGGAAGCATCAGGTTTCGAAATGCAGTTGCTTTCAGATGGCAATAATAATGAGTCGCTGCAGGTGAATGAATCCATTCCCGCCGGTAAAACCAAGGCATTTCCTGTGACATTCACTCCGGGCAACAGCCGGAAAGGTATAATCACACTTACCGCACGAGTAAATAAAAATGAGAAACCCGGCATATCCAAAGAATTTGTCTATGGGAAATACAAAATCACACTGACCTGCAGACCGGAAGAAGGCACCGATGACCAGGGGGAGATGAAGATACAGAGCATCAGTGTCAGCGGTAACTGTTACGATGAAAACGGAAACCTGCTGGAAAACTGGGAACCGGATCCAGAGACATATCTGGTGAAAAATGCAGAGTATCCGACCTACGAACTCTGGAGTGACTATGGTTCCAGATGGGACGTAACTTTCACACAGCCGGATGGAAACTGTTTCGCCAAACTGGAATATGAAAACGGAGAATCTGTCGAAGAAACTATTGAAAAGTTAAATAGTATTGGTACTTTACAGCTGGTTTTCGACAAAGAACGGCACGGGACGGCATATTATGAAGAGATACAATTAAGCAATGCAAATATCAGCGTGGCGTACAACTTAAGTTCGCAAAAAGTAAAAGTTAAGGGTACCGGAGAAGAGGAAGATGAATATCAATTAGTAGAAGGTCTTTCATATTACCTTGGAGTCAGGTTTTCATTGCCGGAAAATGCTAATAGCTTGACAAGAACCATTTCGTTTTATGAAGATGAGCGCCTTATCGGGCAGACGACAAACTGGGGAACTTCGGCCTTCGAAGTGGGAGAGTATTTTCCGAAAGCCGGAGCTGAAACCCTTGTATTTGAAGTGAAGCAGGGGACAAAGGTTATCTACAGAGAGATAATGCATATTGATGTATCACCTGCCGAAAACGGCAGACTCCAGTTCATGGAAACGCCTCTGGAGTTGAGTGGCGCTCAGGGTTTGGCAGGCAGAAACATTCGGGCGGTATATACCCTCACAGACAGCAATGGAACCAGATACTTTGCCAACTGCTACAACGATCTTCTGGAATATGCGGGCAACGGCTACTGGGAGTACCTGGCGACCGGAACGAAAGGAATTATTCGGGACATCACAGGCGGGTATGCTGCAGACAGAAGTATCGATCTGACAACCATATATGCTGTTGGAAGCGAGGGAGAGATATACCATTTCGACGGGAAAAACTGGGCAAAGGAAAAGTCCTCTAACCTGAATAAGGTTGGGATGAACGAAGTAGCTTTCCTTCCGGATGGCCGGATGATAGGCCGTGCTACAAGTGGTATAGCCAAGATATATCTTTCCGATAAAGCATATAATGCGGAAGGAGATTCCGTCAGCTGGACGGAGGTGAACAGCGGAAACAGCACGGCGCCAACCTCCATGGTAAAAGGGGAAGACGGAAAGATATATTTCGCTTTCAAAGATGGCGAAATTAAGTGTTTCGACAGCTCTGCGGATACATGGACATCTCTGAGACACTGTGAAGATGAAGCGACCTATGACCGCAGCGCGCTGATATTATCTGCAGATGCCGAAAATGACATCTGGGCTGCGGCCAGAACCGGAGCCTCCGAAACGAAGCTTCTCCACTATGATGGAAGCGGCTGGACTGCTTATGGCACGCCGCTTGAATGTGTAGAGCTTCCTACAGGCGTATACCTGAAGGACGGCAATCTGTACTGCATTTACCTGAGTAATCTGTGGAAATCCACAGATGACGGCGCGTCCTGGACGCTGCAGGCGCTGGAAAACAGCAGCGGTATCAAGGGAAACCTCGTTTCCATTCAGAAATGCGGCAGTGATGCGTTTTACCTTGGAAATCTGGGCGCGTTCTATTATGACGGCACTGCGCTGGGTGAGACTGCAGTATCGGAAAACGTATACAATGCTAAAACGGTCTTTGTTTCCATCAGCAGCGGGGGAAATGTAATCTGCGATGACGGAACGAAAAAAAATGTGGCATGGTCCGGCAAGGTGACGGTAGATAATCAGTTTGATATTACAGAATATCTGACCTACTACCGCTATGCCGGAGCAGAAAGCGGCGTCATTCCGGCTACTGCCAAAAAAGTATGGGGTCCATATAATGCGGAAGAAGGCACGGGATTCCAGTATCCGACAGTGCTCCATGCACTCATTAAAATGATGAAGGAGCAGGGCGCGGACTTTTCAGAGACGACGGAATATACATATAACGGGAAGACCTATACTGTTCCTGCAGTGCTGGATGCACAGGCCAACCTTTCCGGCGGTGTTTACGTGGCCATGGCAGGAGGCCTGCGGGAGTTTGATGCAGGCACTATGTCCGGCTGGATGTATACCGTAAACGGCTCCTATCCGAACGTGGGTATGTCCCAGTGGTCCCTGAGCGACGGCGATGTTATCAGCATCCATTATGTGACTAAGATGACAGGCGGAACGGACAGCCCGGGATCCCCGACTATACTTACAGCAGACGGATACGATGACGGAACAGAAGAAATCGAGATCGATCCGGGTCAGGAGCTGACCTTTACGGTGAAGACGATAGGCGAATCTTCTTCGCATACTGCAGACATGGCATTCCTGTATGTGGACGGACGGCGCTACTATAACTATACGGCCTCCGGCGTGAAAGAAACTGCCATGACCGAAGAGGACGGCAAACTGTCCATCACCTTCCCGGAGGAAGGTGTTTATGAGATCTACGCATATAAACAGGGCGTCTATGCCCAGTCCAACATCATTACGGTGCGCGTAGGCGAAGGAAACGCCAAGAAAGAAATTACGCTGCAGGCAGATCAGAGCCGCTATACGCCAGACAGCAATATCACGCTGACGGTAAAAGACAGTGACGGAAACGCTGTCAGCGGGGCTGTCATCTATGATGCAGCAACGGATGAACCGATTACAAGAGAGGATCAGCAGATTGCCACCGGCGAAGACGGTAAGGCTGTATTTGCAGCAGGCGAAATAGGAACCTACTCCTATTATGCTATGGGAGAGATGACAAAGGCTTCAATCGCAGTGACGCTGAAAGTCGCGGAGGAACTTGGAGACATCAGCACAGCCATGGCAGATGCACTGGAGCTGACCAACAGCTATGTACAGCTGATCAGCGAAAAGTCGCCGTGGAACATGATTGCCCTCGACAGGCAGTCCATCTACTCCGGCACGCTGAATGATCTGGCAGCGGAAATCGGAGAAAGCATTGAAGCAAAGAGCGGAACGCAGTACGAACTGGTAACCGATTACGCGAAATGGGTGCTTGCTGTTCAGGCGGCAGGCGGAGATCCGGCGTCTCTTATGTATAACGAGACGAAAATCAATCTGCTTGAGAAAATATATAACTTTAATGTAAGGCTGAATGACGGAACGACGAAAGATCTCTATGAACAGGGACTCAACGCACCGATCTGGGCGCTGATCGCACTGGATGCCGTACCGGAGGAAGTACCGCAGAATGCACTGTATTCCAAGGCAGATCTGGTAAGCTATATTGTGAAGGCGCAGAAGGCTGACGGTTCCTTCGTACTGTCATCGGAATTCAGCGACGGCGATGTGGATATTACAGCCATGGCATTACAGGCGCTGGCTGCGCATAAAGGCGAAAGCGGCGTAGACAATGCCATAGAAAAAGCAGTAAACTGGCTGGCAGCACAGCAGCAGGAGGATGGCGGCTTTGCCTCCATGGGAACTGTAAACAGCGAATCCACTTCCCAGGTCATTATAGCGTTAACCGCTCTGGGAATGGATCCTGCAGCGGCTCCATTTAAAACAGAGGCGGGAAGCACCATGCTGGATGCCCTGCTGTATTACAGCGTGGGAGACGGAAGCTTTGCCCATACAGAAACATCGATCGGCACGCTGAAGAGCGATGCCATGGCGACAGAGCAGGCACACCTTGCATTGGCAGCCTACGATAAATGGAAAAAATCAGAAGCTTCCCTGTACGACATGAAGGCGGTAGAACGGAAGGATGTATATGCTCCGGTAATCAGCACAGACCTTCGCACCTTTACAACCGATGAAGACCTGATATTTTATGCCACGGCATCAGACGCTGTGGACGGTCCGGTTCCGGTAAAAGTTGAATACAGGCCTGAACTGATGGAAAATTGGAATGTGTACCCGGACCAGGGACAAGATGGCTACCGGCTCTCTATATCATCTGACCAGGAAAAAATATATATCCGTCTGACAGCAGAGGATGCAGCAGGGAATGTGGCACAGGAACTTTACATAGTGACCTACTCTAAAAACACCATTGCGAAGTCCATTACGCTTCCTGCTTCCACGACTCTGGAAGTAGGGCAAAACGCAACGCTCACAGCAGAAGTATTGCCGGAGAACACATATAACAAGACGGTGAAATGGACTTCATCAGATCCGTCAGTTGCATCGGTGGATGCAAACGGCAAGGTAACGGCATTGAAGAGCGGTACAGTTACCATTACAGCGGAAACCTGCGACGGATCCAATCTGTCAGCTTCCGCAAAAATAATCTGCAAGCTGCCGGAATCCCAGACAGGTGACGAAAATTACATCAGAGTCACCTTCCGCCTGGATGGTGACACTGCACACGGAGATACAGAACCGCATCACACCTTGAAGTATGGCGGCCTGACCACCTGGATTCCAACGACTACTGTAACCATTGAAAAGGGTGCTACCGTAGGAGATGTTTTTGCACAGGTGCTGGACGAAAAGGGATTTACTTATGTAGGACTGAGCAAGAACTATATCAGCAGCATCACACATCCTGACGGAACCTATCTGGCAGAATTCACCAACGGAAATCTTTCCGGCTGGATGTACACTGTCAACGGAACCCATCCGGAAGTGGGACTGAATAGTTATTATCTTTCCAACGGCGACGTCATCGTATGGCACTATACGGATGACTATACCAAGGAGGAAGGATCTGAAAAGTGGAATACCGATGTCAACGAAGAGGTAACCGAAGTCATTACCACCGGAACATCCGGTTCTGCTACAACCACTACGCCAACTGAGGTAGCTGTTTCCGGTTCCACTGCTACAGCTACAGTCAAGAGCGAAAACGCAGCCGAAGCCATCAAGCAGGCACAGGAAAACAAGTCTGCAGAAATTGTTTTGCAGGTTGCAGCATCCGACACCAAGGGCGCAGAGACAGTAAAGCTTCAGCTTGACACAGCCACTGTGAAGTCCATAGCAAACGATACGGAAGCTTCCCTCACCATCAAGACCGAAAACGGACAGGTAAACCTTGACCGCGAAGCTTTAACCACCATTGCTTCAGAAGCAAAGGAAACTACCCTCACTCTGGAAGTGGTGAAGGTGGAGAATCCTACGGAAACGCAGCAGAAAGCAGCAGGAACAAACGGACAGGTGCTTCAGCTGGTAGTCAAGTCCGGAGATAAGATCATCTCAGACTTTAACAAGGGCAAGGCCACAGTAACTGTTGAAATTCCTGCCAATCTTCAGGATAAGAAGGTAGCTGCAATCTACATAGCAGAGGACGGTCAGATTGAGCAGATGTCTGGAAAGACCGTAAAAATCGACGGCAAAGATTATTACATCTTCGAAACACCGCACTTCTCAGCCTTTGCACTTGTAGACGCTGATGAATTGGGACTGGAAGTGACTGACGAAGAACAGGCCAAGCTGGAAAAGCTGATCAGCGGTGTGGAAAACACCACCCTGAAAGCAACCTCAAAGAAGGTCTCAAACGGCATCAAGATCATCTGGACCAAGTCGAAAGGCTACAAGGTAGACTACTACGAAGTCTTCCGCTCCACGAAGCGGCACAGCGGATTCGGCAAAGCGGCGTTCTTCTCCACGAAGAACACGTCTGATCCGGCTAAGACCTGGTACATCAATACCAAGAGCCTGAAGACCGGCACCCGCTACTACTACAAGGTACGCGGCGTGCGTATTCTGGACGGCAAGAAGTACTACACCCAGTGGTCCACGAAGGCATGGAGGATCGCGTAAGCGGAAAGCCCCGCCTGACCCGGGAAGAAAAGGCCATGATGGCCAGATATACCAGGATGAGCGATGAAGAACTTCTGGATTTCATCCGGGCCCGGACGAAGGAACTGGGGCGGCCGCCGACGAAGAACGATGTCAGCTGCTCCTTCTACTTCAAGCAGCGGCTGGGTCCGTGGAACCGAATCCTGGAGCAGGCCGGCATGAAAGAGGTCAGCGCCAGGCGGCAGCAGAAACTGAAGGCACGCCAGGCGAAGCGTAGCCGGCAGAGGCAGAAGGCAGCAGAACAGAAATGAACAAGCAGTGAGGAACTGCACATATAACACATATAAGAGGAACGGTTTACAAGAGCCGTTCCTCTTGTGTTTTCAGGGCTTCTGGGGTATAATAGGGACAGAAAGTGTGATGACGTGCAGATTTTTCAGAGAAGAAAGGAGCCGGAGAGCATGGGCGGAGAAGAAAGGAAGATCATCTCTATTGGGATGGAGGATTTCAAAGAAATCATCAATAAAAACGGAT
>JBJFHL010000049.1:0-9159 GCA_051893555.1 Anaerovoracaceae bacterium | reverse complement strand
AGCGGATATGTACGTCACCGTACTGGCCTGCACCGCCGGACTGCTTCTTATGCTTGCCCTGTACATCGGAGCATCCCTTGATGGTTTCTCTGTATGCGATCTTCTGCGGAACGGTCTTCACAGAAACACCGAACCGGTCTTTCAGCTTGGCCAGAATGATGGACAGCTGCATGTCGCCCTGTCCGCCCAGCAGGGTCTGATGGGTTTCTGTATTTCTTTCCACCACGAAGGATGGGTCTTCTTCTCTCAGCTTCGCCAGGCCGGATCCCATCTTTTCTTCGTCTCCCTTATCTGCAGGTTCAATTGCGATAAAGTAGGACGGCGCAGGGTAATCCAGCGGCAGGTAGCGGATGATGTCATTCTTATCGCAGAGGGTGTCTCCGGACTGGGTGTACTGCAGCTTTGCTACGGCTACGATATCGCCGGCTTCTGCATAGTTCAGTTCAGTCTGGCTCTTGCCTCTCAGGAAGAACAGCTTGCCCAGCTTTTCCGTCTTTCCTGCTCTTTCATTGTAAACTTCATCACCGGAATTCAGCTTGCCGGTTACAACCTTCAGTACAGAGATCTTACCTACAAACGGGTCAACGATGGTCTTGAATACAAATGCAGATACCGGTGCATCCACAACGGAAAGTCTTTCCACCGGTTCGTTATTATCATTAAAGCCGCTGTACGGACCATGCTGCAGCGGAGTCGGTACATAGGTTACCAGCAGGTCTAACAGACCTTCCAGACCATGGCCCAGCTCAAATGCAGAAGAACATACCGGAACGATACCGCCGTCTGCGATACCCTTCTTCAGGCCGTTCAGAATTTCTTCTTCTGTAAAGTCTTCCCCTTCGAAGTACTTTTCCATCAGTTCTTCGTCCGCCATTGCAATGGCTTCCTTTAATTCTTCGTCAATCTCTGCGGACAGCGGCCAGCTGAACGGAATCAGCTTTTCACCGAACTTGTCCTTCAGTTCGCCGAATGTCTTGTAGAAGTCGAATTCGTCCTTATCTCTCTTATTGATAACGATAAATCTTGGTCTCTTGTATCTTTCGCATGCCTTCCATGCTGCTTCCGTACCAACCTGAATACCGGAACCTGCATCCACCATGATGACTGCAGCTTCTGCAGCACGCAGTGCGGCATTGACTTCTCCGACGAAGTCGAAGTATCCCGGAGTATCGATGAAGTTGATCTTGTTTTCCTTCCACAGGATTGGAACTACGGAAGTATTGATGGAGAAACCTTTTTCGATTTCCATCTTATCGTAGTCGGATACGGTGTTACCGTCTTCCACTTTACCCATTCTGTTGGTAACGCCAGTTGCCAGCAGGGCAGCTTCCAGGAATGTGGTCTTGCCGCATCCGCCATGCCCAAGTAAAGCAACGTTTCTTATTGTTTCGCTCGTATAGCCTTTCATAGAATTCGGACCTCCCAAATAGATTTACAACTATCCTCATTGTATCAAAAATATAACAATATTGCAACGATTATTCTTTCATCCGCGCCACAATCACCACAGAAGTCAGAATCAGAGCGCATCCGGCCAGCGTAGGCATGCTCAGCGCCTCATCATAAACTAGCACGCCCACCACCAGACTGGTGATCGGCTCAAAGGTGCTGAGGATCGCCGCATTCTGGGCACCGATCAGGTGGACCCCCTTCTGATACGGCAGCACCGCCACCACAGAAACCAGCAGCGCCGTCACCAGCGCAATCCCCCATGCTGCCGGCGTAATCCGGAGCGTAAACTGATCCATGGCCAGTGTCAATCCCAGAATCAGCACGCTGCCCACCGCATGCATATAAAAAATCAGCTTCATAGGGTGCATGTTCCGGATTTCTCCGTGACCCAGATAAATGGTGTAAAACGAATAGGTCAGTCCCGACGCAAACGCCAGCAGCAGCCCCACAGGATCAATGGCACTGCTCTCCCCGCCGCCGTAAAACAGCAGAATGCCGCCGAAGCAAAGCCCTGCACAGAAGATTTTCAGCAGACTGACTTTTTCCCGCAAAAAAATCATACTGCCCAGGATGACGAAAACCGGATAAACGAAATGCACCGTGGTAGCAATCCCCGTCGGAATATAATTGTAGGCGCAGAACAGGAATACGGTCGTCCCGCCATAGCCGAAAATCGTAATGAGCAGAATCTGTCCGCCCTCTTTTTTCGTCACGCCCAGAGGAATCTTTTTCGCCCGGAGCCAGATATAAAGAGGCGGCACCACCAGCACATACCGCAGGAACGCTGTCATGATGGCATTGCTTCCTCCCGCATTAATGCTCTGTACGAAAAGCGGCACCAGCCCGAAGACCACCGCCGATAAAATCACAAGTCCGAATCCTTTCGCTCTCTGGCTCATTTTTTTAAACTACCTCCAACAATACCATTGCTACCATCTTACTACATTTTTTCTGTCCTGTCCACCTCACGGCTGGTGATTTCCAGCCGAAAGGATGTGCTTCACTCCACCTGCTTTCTTTTCTGCCGGAATCGTGATACAATACTTGCAAAACCGATATTTTTTCAGAACACACCTTTCGAAAGGAAACAGAATATGGACCACTTTGAAAACGACGGGAAGCATCTGTCCGCATCAGACCGGCTGCTTCAGGATCTGATTCGCTTTGATACCACAACAGAAGTCAGACCGGAGAAACCAGCCATCGACTATATCCGAACACTGCTGGAACAGGAAGGCATCGAAACAGAAACCTTCTTCCGGACCGAAGAACGCCCCAATCTCCTGGCCACCCTGAAAAGTGAGTGCGCCCAGCTGCCGCCGCTTCTGCTGTATGGCCACATCGATGTGGTTCCAACGGAAGGGCAGAAATGGACAAAGGATCCTTTTGCGGCTGCTGTCAGTGAAGGATACATCTGGGGAAGAGGCGCCCTGGATATGAAAGGCGAACTGGCTATGTTTCTCGCCGCTGTGATACAGATCAAGAGAGAAAATATTCCGCTGCCTTTCGACCTGAAACTTCTTGTGGTCAGCGACGAAGAAGGCACCGGAAACTGGGGAATGGCCTTCCTGGTCAGGGAGCATCCCGAAATCTTTAGCGGCATCCGATTTGCGCTGGGAGAAATCGGCGGATTTTCTATGCGTATCTCCGGAAAGAAACTGTACCCCGTCATGATTGCGGAAAAGCAGTTTGCGCATCTGAAGATCACGGCAGAAGGAGAAGGCGGACACGGTTCCCTCTCCCACAGCAACACAGCCATGGAGCGGCTCTGCAGCGCAGTGGAAAAACTGTCCTCACAGAGTCTTCCGGTACGCATTACGCCGCCTGTTGAGATGATGATTAAATCTATGGCCGCCGCCCTGGGCGGCGTGGAAGCCATGGTTCTGAAACTTCTGCTGAAGCCTTCTCTGACCGACAGGATTCTCGGCCTTCTGGGCAAACAGCTGGAACTTTTCAAACCCCTTCTCCATAACAACATCAATGTAACAATGATCGAAGGGGGAAGTGCCATCAATGTAATCCCTTCCCGTGTCAGCTGCCATTGCGATGTCCGCCTGGTACCGGGCTGCACCATAGAAGAAGCCATCAAAGACGTAGAGTCCGTCATCGGTTCCTCTTACGAAATGGAAGTGGTGGAATACGACCAAGGGGCAGAATCACTGGATCTGACACTGCTGGATTCCCTGTTTGCATCCCTGCGAAAAAAAGATCCGGAAGCCATTCCCGTGCCCTTTGTGGCTACCGGTGTTACAGATGGACGTTTTTTATCACTTCTGGGAATACAGACCTACGGGTTCACACCGATGGATCTGCCGGAAGACCTGGATTTTACGTCTCTGATTCATGCTGCAGACGAAAGACTCCCTGTGGGTGCCGTTGATTTCGGAAAAGACATTCTCGTGGATTTTATCTGTCATGCGTATGCAGCGCAAATGGAAGGCTGAAAATAAGAGGAGCATCGTATGGAGATACCAACCGAAAAAGCAAACTATACCTATCTGCTCCGCTGTGCTGACGACAGCCTCTACTGCGGCTGGACCAATGATCTGGAAAGGCGGCTGGCGGCCCATAACGCCGGCACCGGAGGCCGGTACACCAGAAGCCGCCGGCCGGTGGAACTGGCCTGGTATACCGTCAGTGACACAAAGCAGCAGGCCATGCGCCTGGAAGCCCGCATCAAACAGCTTCGCCGCAGCCAGAAAGAAGCGCTGGTGTCCGGGGAAGTGCAAATCGATGAATTAATTCAAAGCAAATAGACAAAATGACGAAAAAAGTAGACAATAGGTCTACTTTTTTCTGTATTTTGTCTATAATTCGTTTTCTTACCGCTGGAATACCTTCTCCCCGCCGATCCAGGTAGCATCGACCTTCACCTGGTCGATCTCGTCTGCAGGAATCTCCAGTACATCCCGGTCCAGTGCAATGAAATCCGCTGCATAGCCTTCTTTCAGCATGCCCACATCGGTGAAGCCCAGCAGCGGTGCAGCTTCCCGAGTGTACAGCTGGATGGCGGTCCGGATGTCCAGCTTATGGCGCTGGCCGCATTCATGACCGTTCCATGCCTTTCTGGTCACCGCACCTTTCAGATTGGCGAAAGGCTCGGACGGTGTGGCCCAGCTGGTGGCCGGAGAATCGGTGCTGAGGGCGAACCGGACGCCCAGCGCCTGCCAGTCGGCCAGCGGGTAGTTGTCATAGATCCGCTCCGGCTGCAGATTCTTCTCATAGCTTTCAATCTCCGAGTACAGGAAGATCGGCTGGGTCGCCCAGGCGATACCCGAGGCAGCAGCCCGCTCCATGGCCTGACGGGTCGGCATAGCCACATGCTCCATGCGTACGGACGGAACCGCAGGGTCCTCCATCCACGGCTTCTCCTGCCAGGTCAGATCTACTACACGATCAATGGCGCGGGCACCCATGGCATGAACCGAAAGCTGGCATTTATATTTTTTGCATACTGCCATGGCATCCAGGATTTCCTTCTCTGTGCAAACAGGCATACCATATTCCGGCTCTGTACATCCGCCTTCCACCGGAAGATATGGCTGATCACACCAAGCCGTCCGGCCGGATACGCTGCCATCTCCCAGCAGCTTGATGCCGGAAATGCGGAACTGCCCATCAGCATTGAAGTACGGACTGTCTGCCAGGATTCCTTCTCCGTGTCTCTCTACCAGATACCAGCCCAGGTAAGCTGCAGAACGGTTGCGGAAACCTTTGCGTATTGCAGAACCATAGATATCTCCGAACCGTGCACCAATGGATTCCCCCATATCCGACACGGTTGTCACGCCCTGAGACACCAGAATTTGACCCAGCGCCACCAGGTCATCGGAGATGTCTTCATCGGTCTTTTCCGGAATCAGCTGCAACGCAAGCCGGGTAGCATTTTCGTAAAGAATACCATCCGGCTCTCCGTTTGCATCTCTTCCTATCTTGCCGCCTTCCGGATCCGGCGTGTCCTTCGTAATGCCAGCCAGCTGCAGGGCACAGCTGTTTACTGCACAGATATGGGTACAGGTCCGCTGCACCACCACCGGGCTGTCGCTGCAGCCCCGGTCCAGATCATACCGGTTCGGTGCACGGCCTTCCGCCAGCTTTCCTTCGTCGTAGCCCCAGCCCTGAATCCACTGGCCGGCCTCCTGATCAGCCCGGACCTTCTGAATGGCAAGGACCAGATCTTCGATGGAATAGATGGACGGTGGCAGCACAGAAATCTGCGTTGCGAAATCTGCCAGCATGGTCGCATGCATGTGACAATCCACGAAGCCCGGCAGAATGCGTTTTGCACCGAGATCCACGACCTCAGCAGCCTCGCCCCGCAGTGCCGCGGCCTCCTCATCCGAGCCCACCCAGGCAATCCGGCCATCCTTCACCGCCATGGCCTGGGCATAGGGTCTTTCCTCATCCGACGTAAAAATCTTACCATGGATATAGAGCGTATCGTATTTCATTTTATACCTCCCCGATATATTCATCATAGGTGCACAGACGGTCTGTCAGTTTGCCGTCGGCGCTGATTTCCATAATGCGGTTTGCCACGGTCTGGATGAACTCATGGTCGTGGGACGCAAAGAGCACGTTGCCCTTGAATGCCATGAGTCCCTCGTTGACTGCCGTGATGGATTCCAGGTCCAGATGGTTGGTCGGCTGATCCATCACCAGAACGTTGGATCCGTAGAGCATCATCCGGCTCAGCATGCAGCGGACCTTTTCCCCGCCGGAAAGGACCTGCACATTTTTATACACATCGTCGCCGGAGAACAGCATCCGTCCCAGGAAGCCCCGCATGAAGGTTTCGGTGGTTTCTTTCGTATACTGGCTGAGCCACTCCACCAGGTTGTACTGGCTGTCATTGAAGTAGGCCGAGTTATCCAGCGGCAGATAGGACGTGGTGATGGTGACGCCCCACTTGAAGCTGCCTTCATCCGGTTCCAGCTCGCCCATGAGCACCTTGAACAGGGTGGTGTTGGCGATTTCGTTCTCACCGACGAAGGCGATTTTGTCTCCCTTATTGACCCGGAAGGAGATATTGTCCAATACCTTCACGCCGTCCACGGTCTTGGACAGGTTCTCCACCGTGAGAATTTCCTTGCCCGGCTCCCGGTCCATGGTGAAGCCCACGAACGGGTAACGTCGGGAGGATGCCGGCATTTCTTCCACCGAAAGCTTATCCAGAAGCTTTCTGCGGGAAGTGGCCTGCTTGGACTTGGACTTGTTGGCGGAGAACCGCTGAATGAAGGCCTGCAGTTCTTTGATCTTTTCTTCGTTTTTCTTGTTCTGATCCCGGATCATCTTCTGGATCATCTGGCTGGATTCGTACCAGAACTCGTAGTTGCCCACGTACATTTTGATCTTACCGTAGTCCACGTCCACGATGTTGGTGCAGACGGTATTGAGGAAGTGCCGGTCGTGGGAAACCACCAGCACAGTGCCCGGATATTCCATGAGGAAGTCTTCCAGCCACTCGATGGCCTTCACATCCAGATGGTTGGTCGGCTCGTCCAGCAGGACGATTTCCGGATTGCCGAACAGCGCCTGGGCCAGCAGCACCTTCACCTTCTGCTTGGCGGTCAGACTGGCCATCGGGGTATAAAGGATATCACCGGAAAGCCCCAGCCCCTGGATCAGACGGCTCACATCGGACTCCGCCTCCCAGCCGTTGAGTTCGGCAAACTCTGCCTCCAGCTCCGCAGCCTTGATGCCGTCTTCCTCACTGAAGTCTTCTTTCATATAGATCGCGTCCTTTTCCTGCATGATCTCATACAGGCGCGGATTTCCCTGAATCACCGTATCCAGCACGGTGAACTGGTCATAAGCAAAGTGGTCCTGCTTCAGAACGGACATGCGGATGCCCGGCTTGATGGAAACGTTTCCGGTGGTAGGCTCCAGGTCACCCGACAAAATCCGCAGGAAAGTGGATTTCCCGGCGCCGTTGGCGCCGATAATACCGTAGCAGTTGCCCGGGGTGAATTTCAGGTCCACATCCTTAAACAGGGTCTGACCGCTGAAATTCAGACTGACATTTGTAACTGTAATCAATGTTTCATACTCCTTTTGTTTGTTATCGCAAAAACCTCCTGCCGTTCAGCCTTGCAGTCTTCACTCGTCTGGGGCAGGAGGTTTTATTTTTAGATTTTCCTAGAATTCCGCAGTCTTCGGCGTTCTCGGGAACGGCAGCACGTCACGGATGTTGCTCATGCCGGTGATGTACATGATGATCCGTTCGAAGCCCAGGCCGTAGCCGGAATGCTTCACACCGCCGTACTTTCTCAGATCCAGGTACCACCAGTAGTCCTCTTCCTTCAGACCCAGCTCTGCCATCCGTGCCGTCAGCACGTCATAGCGTTCTTCTCTCTGGGAACCGCCGATGATTTCGCCGACGCCCGGTACCAGCAGGTCGCAGGCAGCAACCGTCTTTCCGTCGTCGTTGAGACGCATGTAGAAAGCCTTGATATCCTTCGGATAGTCGGTAACGAAGACCGGCTTCTTGAAGATTTCTTCCGTCAGATACCGTTCATGCTCGGTCTGCAGATCGATGCCCCATGCCACAGGATACTGGAATTCCTTGCCGGACTTCAGCAGCAGATCCACTGCCTCTGTATAGGTCACACGGCCAAAGTCGGAGTTTGCGATGTGGTTCAGACGATCCAGCAGCCCCTTGTCCACGAAGCTGTTGAAGAACTGCATCTCTTCCGGTGCATTCTCCAGCACGTAGTTGATGATATACTTGATCATGGCTTCTGCCACTTCCATGTTCCGTGCCAGATCTGCAAATGCCATTTCCGGCTCGATCATCCAGAATTCGGAAGCATGCCGTGCCGTGTTGGAATTTTCCGCACGGAAGGTCGGTCCGAAGGTATAGATGTTCCGGAACGCCAGCGCAAAGGTCTCTGCTTCCAGCTGTCCGCTGACGGTCAGGTTGGTTTCCTTGCCGAAGAAATCCTGGCTGTAATCGATGTTTCCGTCTTCTGTCCGCGGCAGGTCTTCCAGCGGCAGAGTGGTGATACGGAACATTTCACCGGCGCCTTCACAGTCGCTGCCTGTGATGATCGGGGTATGCACATAGACGAAGTTCTGTTCCTGGAAGAACTTATGGATGGCATAGGCCACCAGGGAACGAACCCGGAATACCGCCGCGAAGGTATTGCTTCTCGGTCTTAAATGTGCAATCTCCCGCAGGAACTCCATGGAATGACGCTTTGGCTGCAGCGGATAATCCGGCGTGGAGGTCGCTTCCACTCTGATTTCTCTGGCCTTGATCTCAAATGGTTGCTTCGCCTGCGGTGTCAGAACCACGATCCCCTTTACCGCCAGCGCAGTTGCCACGTACGCCTTGCTGATTTCTTCGAAATTATCAAGAAACTCTTCTTCATATACCACCTGTACCGACTTGAAGAAGCTTCCGTCGTTCAGCTCAATGAAGCCGAACTTATTGGAGCTGCGGTTATTTCTGACCCAGCCCTGAATGAGAACCTCCTGATCCGCATACTCTGATGCATTTCTGAACAGCTCTCTCAACAAAATTTCTTTCATCTTTATTCTTCCTCTTTTTCGCTTTTTGATTTCCGGCCGGCTTTTCCCCTCAGGCATCCGAACCGGAAACTCCCGTACCTTTTATTATAGTGTACCCGCCGTCCGGAAGTCAACATGAATATGTCAAGCGTTTCTGAAAATGTCCTGAATTTTTTTTAATATTAGCACCGGAAA
>JBJFHL010000048.1:0-9562 GCA_051893555.1 Anaerovoracaceae bacterium | reverse complement strand
GTGGTTCTTTTGTCTCGTGCACATTGTGCACTCGACGGGCTAAAGCCACATAAAACGAAAAATGCTCTGCGAGCCAGAGCATTTTGTCTATCTATATCTTGATTTCACTTGCCTGAAGTACCTTGTCGAACTGTGCCCTTCTATGTATTATGCCAGTTTCTGGAGATAAAATCAAGAGTTGCACTAAAAAGAACAGGGCTGCTGTTCATTGCAGACCCCGTTCTTCCATTTCTACTATTCTTTTTTGCTATGGATTTGCTTTGGAAAATCTGTAGCCGCTATTTGATAGTTCTCCAGGCTTTCGTAGAATACTGGGTATATACCTTTTCTCCATCAATCGTCACAAATCCTCTTGCTTTATAATAGTACCGTATACCTGTCTTCACAGATGTGTTCAGATAGCTGTTTTTTTCAGTAATGAAAAATGGTTTCTTTCCATAACCGCTATTTTTCTTCAGCGAACGGAAAATTTCGATGCCATCTAACGCGATATCCTCATCATTTCCCCATGTTAACCGGACAGCCTTCTTTCCGGCTTTCGTCTCTACCTGACTGGAACGCAGCGTCAGTTTTAGCTTCTTTACAGCTTCTTTCTGTGCATAAATCGCAGATTCTGCGTCTTCTTCGGTCATCAACGCGTATTGAGAGAAATGCGCAGTAATAAAGGTGAATGTACCGTCTGCATTTGCCGCACCTTCCACTTTATGCATGTAACCTCTATCATCGATGTAAATGCATAACAGTTTCTTATTTTTCAAAGAATTCGGTACGTTAACTGTAATTGAAACATCCCCGCCTTCGAAGTCGGAAATAATCTTTCCATCTACTGTTTCAATCCTCAGTTCGAAACGAACTTCCTTCTCATCCTCTTTTACCTTTTCCGCAACAATTCGAATCGTTTCACCATCAGCCTGCATTGCAATGACCTCAACCGTCTTTGCATCCAGCTTCACTTCTGCAACATTTGTTTGAATGACTACAGCTGCATCCGTTTTTTCTGCAATCTCCTTTAGTGTTTCACCGTTCATAACTACTTCAGCAGATTTAACAACTGCAGCGAAAGGATCATCCTTGGTTACCGCATTGATTACAATTTCATTGGAGTTGTTCTTAACTGCCATATCCACCATCTTAGCTGCTAAGGTTTGATCCACCTTCGTTGTTGCCTTGCTGTCTTTGTTGGTCGTGCTTCCCGACAAATCAATCGAAGTAATTTTTCCCGACTGGACTGGATCGGTCGTTGTCGGAGGTGGAATAATACCTCCACCACCAGTACTTCCACCTGAAGAAGATTTCAAGGTTTCAACCGTCAGCGTATCAGAATTTTGTGTGGACCAATATACCGGATCAAAAGACCCATCCAGTCTCTGCTTCGTATTTTCTACGACTGCATATGGTCTGATACAGAACTGATAGCTGCTTTCAGGCGCCAGATTTTTTACTTCATAGAATGTATTCGCCGTATCCGCAATTTTTTTCCATGCTGTGCCTTGTTTCTGATATACAGCATACTTTTCTGCACCTAAACTGGTTTCCCATGAAAGTTTGACACTGTTCTCCGAAATCTCGCTTGAATCAATCGTCTTAATGTTTGACGGACGGACTTCAAAATGTATTGTCTTTTCACCATAATAGCTGTTATATGCAACCAGTCGGATTGTTGCAACTCCAACATTCGTATTGTCCGAATAATATGCAACATAATCCCCATATGTGGACTGATTTACAAGCACATTTCCATTTGAATCCGTTACAGTTACCTTTGGCCGACGTGCATTTCCATCATAGTACCCGTATTTGTACGCAAGAGAAGTTTCTAATGTGTTGATATCAATCCCTGTCCAGTCACATTGATGTAACTCGTGGTTTTCATCATAATATGTGTTCTGGCAATGGAACTCACTATCATAATTATGATTATGATATTTTACATTGGTTCCATAAGATTTGGATATGCCACAAGTCTCACAGTACGCCATTCTTGTACCATTCTGTGTGCAAGTCTCCGTAGTAAAGGATAAAGTCTCATGAAGCAAACCATTTTCTCCCGCGTGCACTACTTCTTCCCCAATGGTAATCCATCCGGTTTTTGCAACGCCGTTAAACAGATATACATGCCCTTCGCCTGCATTCACAGTGCCAGTGTATCCGCTTTCAGATGCAGAAACAGTCTCTCCGCAGCTGCTGCATGTCAGTGTTTTCTTATTTAGATCATAATTACTTTCTTCAGTGAAAACATGTCCTTTTGTTACACAGGAGGAAGCAAACATAGTGAATGTATCAATACAACTTGCCTCACCAGTTGTTGCATCAACTAAATCGTAAGTTTTTACGGTTAAAGTATCCTTCGCCGCTTCAACAGTGAGATAAATTGCATTAAAGTCCGTTGTAGCATTGTAGTCAAACGGTAATGTTGGGTCTAACGGATAGCTTTTTTCTCCCGAAGAGCCACAAATATAATATACAATACCATCCCCACGATTGCAGGTTTCATTTTCTGAACTGTAGCTTTCAGACCGTTTTCCATTCACCAGTGCAGCTGTTCTTGCGTACGAGTGATCATGTCCGGTGAATACCATATTGATTCCAGCTCTTTCCAAATACGACGGCATTAATTCATCCATTCCCAGGTTGTCGGTCGCGGTAGAGTTTGTATAATATGTCGGCTGATGCATCGCGAGTAATTTCCATTTTGCCGTGCTCTTTCCTGCATCTTCCACAAGCCATTCAAGGGCTTCTCTGTAGCCATTTATACTGTTATAACTGATGTTTGCGACATAAACATTGTCATATTCCACAGAGAAGTATTTTTTATCAGGCATCTGGTAAACTTTTTGTGCTATGCTTCCGTCATCGCCCATGTTGTTTTCATGGTTTCCCAAAGCATAGAGCATATCCTGGTCTCCCAGTTTCGACATCAGTGACAACGCTTCAGTCCAATGGCTGAAGCTATAGGCCTGATCCACCAAATCCCCAGTCTGAATGCCAAGAGCATATTCATCTTTTTTCAGATTATTTATTATTGCTTCAATATTGGTCGTATCATTGGCCTGTACATCACCCAGAACAAAGAGTCTGGTTGTGTCGCTGCTTTTTTCCACCTTGAAACTTGCTGCTTCCTTCCATTCTCCATCTCCGTAGCGATATTGATAATAGTACGTCTGCCCCTGCTTAAGGTTGTCCAGATTCACAGAATTCACCTGTGCAGCTACTGCATTTGAAAAACTGGTTCCTCCAAACTTTACCACTTCTTTCTTCACAGGAGTGTCCGCTGCATTTTGCAAAGCATCTTCACTTTCCGCATAGCGGAATGTAACGTTATCTTGAACACTGGATAACCATGAGAGTTTCTTACCAGAAAGACCATTTTTACTTGCTGTGAAAATAACTGGACTTTCTTCCGCTTCCGTATTAAAAATAGAAATTGTTTCGTTAAAGGAAATACCATTTTCACAGGAAGCATACACAAGAATCTGCTGCGCTGTAGCTAATAAGTCTGAGGACACCTGCCATCTGCCATTTTCATCGGTTGTACCCAGCAGAGATCCGTCCTGCCGATATATTCCAATTTCCGGAACAAACGCACCCGTACTGTCTGCAACATAAACATATCCAGGTGTTGCCATATTTTTATACAACAAATCACTTGAAATAGAATACGGTGCCTCTACCTTTAGTCTTCTCTGCGGTAGAGAAAAACCACTATGGAAATTGCCTTCATCTGTTCCAGATGACACATTCGTTTCAATTCCGGCAGTTACTGTGTAAGAAAAATAGCTTCCTGCAGCAAGAGTTCTATCGATGTCAAACTCTATTGTAGCTAAATCGCATTCTCCTGTCTTGCTTCCGTCGGATGTCACCTTAAACGTGACGGTGTTATTCACTTCATCGTATCTGACAGAACCCTCTTCATATGAAAAACCCTCTGCGGCCGTTATATGATACCCGCCATTCTTGTAGCGATTATCAACCTGAATTGTTGTTGTAAACTCACGGATACCGCTTGCATCCGTTGTATGAATTGTAAGTGGAACTTTACCTCCCAGAGGAGCAAAGTCAGCGTCCGTTCTCAATGAATACATCGGATACTGATTTTCACTTCCATTCACAGTAAAGTTGTATGTCTTAGAACTTCTATTTCCGTTTTTATCAGATACGATCAATTTGATGGAATGATTCCCGTTTGAAAGTGTCACATCTGTTCGAATGGAAGATGCGCCGCTGTCTACAACCGTTCCATTTCTTCCATTCATCAGGTCGCCGTCTACATACAGATAACAGTTTTCGTAATCAAGCCCCACTGGATCAATGCCACTGCTGCCAATTACATCTTCCATAAAGAAACTATAACTGCTGCTGTTGCTTTCTACGGTCATTCCGTCATAGAAGCTTATCTGGTTATCTGAACCAAATGGTTGTACGAGTGCACCGTTAATCCGTGGTGCATCTGTATCCTCATTGACAGAGCCATAAATGAACATCAAGTCATCAAAATAGATGCTGCCTTTCAGATTCTTTACAGGTACTTCTGTTCCATCCTTCAGATATTTTCCGTGAGATTGTGTAATTTTCTTTTCACCATATGAGAGGATCGCTGTTCCATCTGTTCGCATCAGCCGAATTGCCTCCCCTGATGGAATGCTGAAGGTACAACCGTCATATGCCGATAAATCTGCCGTACAAAAATACCATGTGCCTTCTTCACAGATGGTTAACCCGCCATAAGAACCATCCACCGGGAAAGTATTATTTACTTGCGGTGTAAAATCAAATTGCGTCGTTGTATTGAGCGCTCCATCTGGATTATATATGCTCAGCTTTACACGTAGCCACAAATTTGGTGTATTTTCAGGAGTCCAAACCCATAGACCCATTGCTGTAGGATGTCCAGGTATTTTTACTTCTTCCGTTAATCCGACATTTGCACCTTCCGTTGCACCCGCTGCACACTTCGAAAAATCATAGTTCACTTGAAGCGAATTACTACCACTATGCACCGGATAGCCATCTGAGACACTTACGATTCGTGCTGTTTCTTGTCCTCCTCGTCCGTAATACAGTCTGGAAATCAGCCCTGTTGTTGGAATCTCCGGATTTCCAAAATTCATCCGTCCAATCACAAAATTATTTTCATCTAACCCATAATAGTCCTGCAGGCTCAAGCCATTTTCCGGTATCTCAAAGTCCAGTGCCTTCACCGGATCCGTTCCGACCTTGACCTGAATACTGCTTTCTATACTGCTGTCATATATTGATGCAGCGGTTACTACTCCTGAACAGGTAGAACTGGAATTCCCAGTAAAGAGATATTTCCCATCGGAAAATGCGATTGTTCCGATAGACACATCTGAAGTCTCGTCGTCATTGGTCAATGTCCATACGATATCTCCATCTTTCAGAATGACATCTCTGTTCTGATAGCGAACCTGTAAGCCCAAATTCGATGTTTTCCCTCTTCCAACATCTTCATTCGGCTTTGAGAAAGTGATGCTGTCAGGTGCTGCAATTGTAATCGTAGCCGAACCGCATATCTTCCCATCATAAATCAGATTTACTTGAACATCTCCTTGTGTTCCATTTGAAGTAAAAATACCGTCGCTGTCAATGCTCCCCACTGATGAATCGACAAGACGCCATTCCGCTTCATCAGGAACATCTGCCGGATTTCCTGCACTGTCTGCACCTACAGCCGAAAAATGTACAGTGCTGTCTGGTGTATAAACTGACATGTCAGGCGTTACAGATGCGCGCGCAAAAACACCGTCAGGTGCCGCTGTTGAGACAATCAATAAACAGGAACCCACTGCCCGGGAGCTTCCATCGGACGGGTGACTTACTGATAATACGCTGTCCGTTCCTTCATATCTTGCACACCATTCTGCAGAACCGCTTCCATCTAACATGAGTGCATTGACACATCCCTGCGCAATCAGATAATCTGCCACCTCACTCCATGTATATCCACAGGAGATCGGATAACTGTTTCCATAAGTGCAGAAAGTAATTACTTTTCCTTCCGCAGTGATACCGATTGCTGCTCTGCTGAAGCTTCCATCTACGTAGGAGTTTCCTACAGATGCAACATTCTGACCATTCTGTACAATCAGACCCATTCCTCCGACTGCTGACTCCAGATTACTTGTGTCTGTGTTATTTGTAATTACCGGATTACCATCTTTGTCTATTGCAAAGTAATAGGTTCCATCTGCATTTTGATAAGTAACACCACCCATTACAAGAACGTGTGAAGGCTGTCCGGTTCCCATGTTATAAGTATCACCAACCAATACACCAACAACTTTATAATTTGGGTACTTCTCAGGATGGCTATCGAAATAGGCCTGTGCTCTTTCCGCTTGCTCAGGCATCGTCATCATCTGCCAAGAGATATTTCCATCCTGAATGGTTGAATATCCTGCATAACAGGACATGATTTTTATTGTATCTGTTTCACCAAGATTCACCTCAGTCAGGAAGTCAATATTCTGATCTGTCCCTGAAGTGTTATTTGTCGTTATTTTATGTTCAACTGCTCCTGGAGCCAGTTGAGATTTTATATCAGATACAAATACTCTTCCTTCAAACACCTCATTTGTCCCGCCAATTGCAAAACCTTCTGCACAGAATGCACTTGACATTGCAATAATCAGAAGTGTTGAAAGTATTATGTTTTTCCATCTGGTTTTCATATGACTTTCGTCCTTCCCTGATTTGATTTCAAAGATATCAAAAAAGAGAGAGGTTGTCCTCTCTCTTTTTGTCAGTGTAAAAATGTTCCTACTCTATTGTTCTCCAAGCTTTTGAGGACCAATCAGTATATACTTTTTCATCATCAACCATAACGTATCCACGGACTTTATAGTAATATTTATTGCCAGACTCTATGGCTGTATTATAATAGCAGTCCTTTTTCGTTGAGAAGAACGGATTTTTCGTGAATCCAGAGTATCTTTTAACGGATCTGAAAATATCAACACCGTCAAACTTTACGCCGCTGGTATTCGTCCATGTGATTTTTACGGCAATCTTGCCATTCTTCAGAGTAACCATCTTGGATCTGGCTTTAAAATTGTCTGCTGTAACAGCTTTCAGTTCTGCCTTCGCAGCTTCAACCTTTTCTTCATGTGTAGGTTCAGCTGGTTTGGTTGGAGTAGTTGGGATATAGGTTCCGCCACCGCCGGAAGTGTTGCCGCCATTATTATCCCCTTCTCCAGGGTTGGCTTCTTCATTGTCATCTCCAGGAGTTGCTTCTTCGTTGTCATCCCCAGGAGTTGACTCTTCTTTGTCATCTCCAGGAGTTGACTCTTCTTTGTCATCTCCAGGAGTTGACTCTTCGTTGTCATCTCCAGGAGTTGACTCTTCTTTGTCATCTCCAGGGGCTGCTTCTTCGTTGTCATCTCCAGGGGCTGCTTCTTCGTTGTCATCTCCAGGAGCTGCTTCTTCGTTGTCATCACTAATTATGCTTTCACTTCCATTCTCTGGAGTCGCAACATCTGCAAATGCAAAAGATGGCATATATACCATTACCAGCATTAAGCACATTAGCATTGCAAATACTTTTTTCATTTTATCTTTCCTTTCTTTTTTTATTTATATCATAGCTTTCGCTATCATATCATGAACCAACGATCAAAATGCATCTTCGCGTATTGACGTGCCAAGCGCTTGTCAGCCGCTTGTCAAAATCTGTAGATTGGTATCGTTTTTAATCGGTTATCTCTCGTAATGATAACATATTATTTCTGCAATTGCAAGGCAAATAGCATATTAAATACGATATAAAAGTTTGTCTGTCGTATACAATACAAGAATGGAGGTGATTACAATGTACGATGAGTTTTTCGGAATGAGACTGGCTTCTCTTAGAGGACAAAAGGGCGTGTCTGCAAGAGACATGAGTCTGTCTATTGGACAAAATCCCGGCTATATAAATTATATTGAAAACGGGAAAGCATTACCTTCTATGTCCAGTTTCTTTTTTATTTGTGAATATCTTGATGTGACTCCATGTGAATTTTTCGATCTAGATAATACAAATCCTGAGGCACTTCGAAATCTGATTCTTCATTTAAAGAAATTAACGCCAAAGCAATTAGAATGTATCTCGTATATTGTAAATGACTTAACAAACTGACGAAAGAACGATTTTGCTATCAAATCGATACTTTGTTCTCCCACGTTATCCGTTAAAGAAAACGAATATTAAGAAAACAGCAAACGAATTCTGGTTTAACATTCCATTCTTTTATGGTATAGTTATGGTATGAAAATTATCATCTCACCCGCGAAAAAAATGAATCCGGTAACCGACCTGCTGGACTGGACCGATCTGCCGGCTTTCCTGCCGGAAACGGAAAGGCTGCTTGCGTGGCTCCGGAGCCGCAGCTTCGGTGCGCTGCAGTCCATCTGGAACTGCAATGACAAGATTGCACTGCTCAATTATAACCGGCTGCAGACCATGGATCTGCAGTATCAGCTTACCCCGGCGGTTCTGGCCTACGAGGGACTGCAATATCAGCACATGGCACCCCAGGTCATGGAATACAGCCAGCTGGACTGGCTGCAGGAACATCTGCGAATCCTGTCCGGCTTTTACGGACTGCTTCGTCCTCTGGACGGCATCGTCCCTTACCGGCTGGAAATGCAGGCACGGCTGACCGGCTTCGATACGGAAAATCTTTATGATTTCTGGGGGCGCAGTCTTTACGACGCACTGATTGCAGAAGAAAGCGATACGATCCTGAATCTGGCTTCGAAAGAGTACAGCCGATGCATCACCCGGTATGCGGATACGGCGGGTCCCCAGATCATCACCTGCGTCTTCGGTCAGCTTACAGACGGCAAGGTTCGGGAGAAAGGCACTTTCGCCAAAATGGCACGGGGCGACATGGTCCGTTTTCTTGCCGAACACCATGTGCAGGATGCTGCGGGCGTAAAAGACTATCAGGGCCTTGGGTACTGTTTCCGTGAGGACCTGTCTGACGAAGAAAGCTATGTATTTATAAAATAATCAGGAGGTAAAAAAATGCTTGAAATCGGTACGAAAGCGCCGGCCTTCACTCTGCCGGATAAAGATGGGAATATGGTATCTCTGACGGATTTTGTCGGGAAAAAGGTGGTCCTCTATTTCTACCCGAAGGACAATACCCCCGGCTGTACGAAGCAGGCCTGCGCCTTTGCCGGTGCCTACGAGGGATTCCGCGCCAAAGACATCGCGGTCATCGGTATCAGTAAGGACAGCACCGCATCCCATCAACGGTTTGCGGAAAAGTACGATCTGCCGTTTATTTTGCTGTCGGATCCGGATCGGCAGGCCATTGAAGGCTTCGATGTCTGGAAGGAAAAGAAGCTCTACGGCAAGGTCAGCATGGGTGTGGTCCGTACCACCTATGTGATTGATGAAGAGGGCACCATCATCTGGGCCAAAGAGAAAGTAAAGCCGGACACCAACGCTGCAGAGATTCTCTCGTGGCTGGAGGAGAGGAAATAGTCCTACCGGAAATTACGTAAAAAAGTGGCTTCGCCACATCAGTGTAGTCAAAGTATTTCACTCTGGCTACAC
>JBJFHL010000047.1:0-9866 GCA_051893555.1 Anaerovoracaceae bacterium | reverse complement strand
AGCTAATCTCTATTTTATTTCTTCTAAAAACTCCACAACTATTTTACACTATCATTATTATGGATATCATGCGAAAAAGTCATGGGAAATTTCCCCTCTCTTATTAACCGGTATGTCACGAAAAGACCGCTGCGAGGGGATGTGATTTTATTTCCCCAACAACCAGTCAGACAGGTTGTTGACCTGGATGCCGTTGTAGTTCCCCACAGTGAGTCGATCTCCGGTCAAAACGATTTTTTCGTAATTGTCCCGGATCTTTGAGAATGGCTTCAGCTCGCGGTCGAAGGTGTCTTTCGCAGTCATATCTGCTGTAACCTGATAATAGGTATAGGTTCCCTGCTTTTCTGCAACGAAGTCTACTTCCGTATTGCCGACGTTTCCGGTCATAACGCGGCAGCCTCGGCGAAGAAGCTCGAAATAAACAATGTTCTCCAGCGAAAATCCCAGATCGTATCGACTGCGCGGCAGGATATGATTCCGTAAGCCAAGATCTACAATATACAGCTTTCGATTCGATTTCAAAAGCTGTTTTCCAGCGATGTCAAAACGCTCCACCGGGTAGAAGAGAAAGGATTCTGTAAGTGCTTCAACATAATCGCTCACTGTATTAGGTGAGATTTTTCTCCCGTTTGAGGTCAGATAGTCGGTAATGCTTCGGATGGAGACAGGATTTCCGGCCACACTGGCCAGATATTTGGCTATGGTTTTCAGCAGGAGAATATCCGTGATTTTTCTTTTATTCGGATCGGTTTCCTTTCGGGCCTGACGATCTTCAATGTCCTTTACGATCACGGTATTGTAGATACCCTCCAGATAGGTCTCTACCTTTTCCGGGGTTCGGTCCATAACGGCAACATAAGGAAGGCCTCCGTCACGCATATAGTCTGAAAGACCGCGATCCGGATCCATGCTGGTAATCTCCAGAAATTCCCGGAAGGACAGAGGAAGCATCTTAATTTCCACATAGCGTCCGGTCAACAGTGTGGCAAGATCTCCGGAAAGCATGTAGGCGTTGGAACCGGTGATGCAGATGTCCACATCCGGCTTGACATGCAGACTGTCTACGACTTTCTCAAAGGATGGAACCTTCTGAATTTCATCCAGGAAGATGTAGGTCTTTTTTCCCTCACACAGATGCGCCTTGAGATAGGCATAGAGCTTTCGATAGTCCTGAAGCTCCTCATATTCCAGTTCTTCAAAATTGATCGAAACGATCTGCGCCTCAGAGACACCGTTTGCCTTAAGCCACGTCTGATACTGCAGCAGCAAGGTGGATTTCCCGCAGCGTCTGATACCGGTGACAACTTTGATGACCTGTTCATCCTTCCATTGAATGAGACGCTCCAGATATTCCTTTCTTTCAACCAAGATAATCACCCCCATCAAATAGTATTCCGATTTTAGCACATAATATGCAAAAAGTCAATTTATGTTCCGAAATCGGAATATAATGCAAACTTTCTTTTATAAACTATTCGCCCCGAAAAACTTTCAAAATAAAAGTTTCCTGTTTTAAAGGGCGTTTTTCTGTTGATTTTATTTTTTTTGCATATATAATGTATGTTAGATAAATTACATTCTGCAGCGCGCCGCCCGGAACGGCCATTTCCGGCCCCGGCTCTGGTCCCGGCGCGTAGCGCATTCTTAAGAGAATAGTGAGAACAAAGAAATGAGGTAATTGAAACATGGCGGTAATCGATTTAAGCAAGTATGGAATCACGGGAACCACAGAAATTGTACATAACCCTTCTTACGAGTATCTGTTCGAAGAAGAAACGAAAGCCGATCTGGAAGGCTTTGATAAGGGCCAGGTCAGCGAACTGGGCGCAGTCAACGTAATGACCGGCGTGTACACCGGACGTTCCCCGAAAGATAAATTCATCGTAATGGACGAAAACTCCAGAGACACCGTTTGGTGGACCTCCGATGAGTATAAGAACGACAACCATCCGGCTAGCCAGGAAACCTGGGAAGCCGTAAAAGAAATCGCAATCAAAGAACTGTCCGACAAAAAGCTGTACGTGGTGGACGCATTTTGCGGCGCCAACAAGGACACCCGCATGGCCATCCGCTTCATCATGGAAGTGGCATGGCAGGCCCACTTCGTGAAGAATATGTTCATCGTGCCGACCGACGAAGAACTGGAGAACTTCGAACCGGACTTTATCATCTATAACGCATCCAAGGCCAAAGTGGAAAACTACGAAGAACTGGGCCTGAATTCCGAGACTGCAGTGGTATTCAACATCACCAGCCGGGAACAGGTCATCATCAACACCTGGTACGGCGGCGAAATGAAGAAGGGTATGTTCTCCATGATGAACTACTACCTGCCGCTGAAGGGTATCGCATCCATGCACTGCTCTGCCAATACGGATATGAACGGCGAAAACACCGCCATCTTCTTCGGCCTGTCCGGAACCGGCAAGACCACCCTGTCCACCGACCCGAAGCGACTGCTGATCGGCGACGACGAACACGGCTGGGATGACAACGGTGTCTTCAACTTTGAAGGCGGCTGCTATGCCAAGGTCATCAACCTGGACAAAGAATCCGAACCTGACATCTACAATGCGATCCGGAGAAATGCGCTTCTGGAGAACGTAACGCTGGACGAAAACGGAAAGATCGATTTCGCAGACAAGAGTGTTACCGAAAACACCCGCGTATCCTATCCGATCAACCACATTGAAAATATTGTACGCCCTGTATCCTCCGCGCCGGCAGCCAAGAACGTCATCTTCCTGTCCGCCGACGCATTTGGCGTACTCCCTCCGGTATCCATCCTGACGCCGGAGCAGACCCAGTACTACTTCCTGTCCGGCTTTACCGCCAAACTGGCAGGCACCGAACGAGGCATCACCGAGCCGACACCGACCTTCTCCGCATGCTTCGGCCAGGCGTTCCTGGAGCTCCATCCGACGAAATACGCCGAAGAACTGGTGAAGAGAATGGAAATGAGCGGTGCGAAGGCTTACCTGGTGAACACCGGATGGAACGGCACCGGCAAGCGGATCTCCATTAAGGACACCCGCGGCATCATCGACGCCATCTTAAACGGAGATATCAAGGAAGCACCGACCAAGAGCATCCCGTACTTCAATCTGGAAGTACCGACCCAGCTCCCAGGCGTGGATCCGGCCATCCTGGATCCGCGGGACACCTACGCCGATCCATCCCAGTGGGAAGAAAAGGCAAAGGATCTGGCAGGCCGGTTCATCAAGAACTTCGCCAAGTACGAAGGAAACGCCGCCGGCAAGGCACTGGTTCCGGCAGGCCCGCAGCTCTAAGACATTCCCGTTTCACGCAGACGGAACAAAATCCACTCGCACAACAAAAACGGCGGCACCGTAAGGTGCCGCTTTTGGTTTTTTTGGATGTCGGGGGATGCGAAGCCTCCGGCATAATTCTTGTCATGAAAATATTGACAAAAACCATACTGCGGAGTATACTTAAGTTACAATATGTCAAGAGACAAGAAAATAACGAAAAAGGTAAACCTGTCGAAAGGCAGCGACACAAAGCTATAGGGCCTGATCTGTAAAGATGGCAGCCAGTTGCACGTTTAGATGAAATCCTGTTATCATTGTGAAATGAAACAGGAGGGTTTCAGTATCGTTTTTGAAATCCAATGTATCCGCGCAGATTCAAGGCAGGTCTACTATAGACTTGCTTTTTATTTTTCGTTTTTTTCTGTTGAAAGCACTGAAGAACCCAAATGGCAGTCAAAGCGTATGATCTGAGGCGGCACACGGGTTCTCAGAAAAAACGTCAGCGCCTCCGGCGCGGACAGAAACGAGGAGGAAAAGCGAATGAAAAAAATTTTGGCATCGTTATTATGCGTAATGATGGTATTCTGCATGATGCCAAGCATGGCGTTTGCTGCAAGTACAACTGAATGCACTGATGAAAATTGCACGCATGTTGCAGCGATTACGAAAGACGGAACCACTGTACATTTCGATACCCTGGCCGAAGCCGTGGCAGCTGTCCATACGGATGCAAGCTTTGAAAGAGAGGCAACAATTGAGGTTTTGAAAGACAGCACCGGTTCGGGTATTGGTTTTGGTTATAATACTTTTAACCAGGACACAAACGTGACGAGCGGGAATCATCCTGTAACGATTACGATTGATTTCAACAATCATACCTACACATTAAATAAGCCGGCCGTTGGCTCCAGCGGAACAACAACCAATGGTTTCCAACTGCTGAAGGGATCTACGGTTAAATTTATGGATGGCAAAATTGATATCACTGCCGGCAATAGAAGTATTTATCGTATGTTCCAGACCTATGCCAATTTAACGCTGGAAAACATGGAAATTGATGGAACAAACCAGTATTATTATCACGATTATCTGATTGCGATGAACTGCGGCAGCAATAATATTATTGGCAATACATCCATTTACAGCAATTACAGTACGGTAAAACCTGCGTCCACCGTTTTGGTTTCGGTATATGACTGGGCATCCGGTGGCTATCATGGCGCAAATCTGACGATAAATACAACCGGTATAATCAATGGCGTTGTATCTGCTGGTGGCGACGGCACCGCGGAGGATGCTTGCGGGTCCTTTCTCAAAATCGAAAAAGGTACTGTCGGCGGAATTGTAAAAGACGCCGATGAAGTAAGAGGCATCAGAACAATTTCCGTAGCAAACGGAGTAACCTCCCTGTCTTCTTTTGCCAATGAATTTCTGTCACAGGATCAGGCACTGCAATATGAAAACGGTAAATTCGTAGTATATCCGGACAGCAATATGACCGGACTGGTGAAGATTATCAGCACAGTAGATGATTCTGCTGAATCCAGCTTTTATGGAACTGTTTCGGATGCACCTGCAACTATTACGGATGCAGAAGGTAAAGTGAATTACTATGCAAATGCTGAAAGTGCCCTGTTTGCAGTAAAACGCGGCGATACGATTTCAAATACCGGTCCAATCACTCTGAAAAAGGGAGACGGAACCACGGAACTCGGTTTTGCCCTTAATAATACCGGAGATGTGACCATTACCAGCGGCGGCATCTATGATCCGGCTAAGATTTCCTGCACGAATGGAACCGTCACAATTACCGGCGGTAAATTTACCAGTGAACCAAATGCAGATTGGATTTCAGCAGGCTATAAAGCAGCTGAGACAGATGGTGTATATTCCGTTGAACTGATGAATGATGATGATGCAAAGGCAGCGGGATATGTGGCACGCTATAGTACCGCCGCTTCATCTTCCAGAAAGTATTTCAAGACATTAACGGAGGGCTTTGCAAAGTATGGTGCTTTACGCTTAATTGCAGATACAAAGGAAGACGCAGCACGCAGCGGAACGATTGATCTGTATTGTGAAAACTATACCTTCAGTGGAAGCCTAAGCTGCCCTGGAAATACACTTTATGTAGATACTGGAACGGCAGTTCTGGATCGAGTAGAATGCAAGAATTTCTATGCCGGTTATAGCAGTTATACAGCAGATGTGACTGTAAAGGGCGGCGATGTGACAGGAACCTTTTATGTGAAAAAGAATGGTATTCTGACCATTGAAGGCGGAGATTTCGCTGGTAACATTAGTGTTACTACCGGAGGAACTGGTTCACTTACGATCAAGGGTGGTTACTTTAACTATAATCCTGCCGCGTATGTTCCTGATAATTATGTGGTATTACCAAGCGACAAATCAGGGTATATCTACATGGTGACTACAAAACCGGAAGCAGCAACCGATGCAAAACCTGCCGCAGGTGCTTCTGCTGTAGATGAAGGCGCGCTTGCTGATTCTGATATGACCGATGAGGAAAAAGAAGCAGTAAAAGAGATTGCTTCCACTGTAAAAGCAAACGGAGGAGAACTCATTGCAGCTGCAAATGCAATCGTTGAAGAAATAACCGAAGAACAAGTCAGTCAGGCAGAGGCAGCGTATGCAGAAAGTGAAATCGCTGACGAAGGTGATGAAGGGGAAGTAAAAATATATGCGCAGACTTATTTGAGCATTACGCCAAAGGAAATAAAGATAGAAGAAGGATCGTCTCCTGTACTTGAACTGGATATACAGCCAATGTATCGCGTAGTGGCCTCAAAGGAGGAGACTGCAGAAAATCTTAAGGTTGCAGGTGAAATTGATGATAGCGAGACAGCCAATGCCGTTGTGCTTGAAGGATCAGAGAAAAAACTTACAAATATAAAGACTATGGAAGTAAGCGTAACCTTACCTGCTGGTTTTCCGACAACTGATTTAAAAGTGAAGCATACTGCTTCAAGCGGTATTTATTATTACATCCCTACAGTGAAAGTAATAGATGGGAAGAATGTTGCAACCTTCACCGTAACCAACGGATTCAGCCCGTTTGAATTCCTGGTAGACAGTCGTTCTGCAACTGTTCAGTTCAGTGAGACAGATACCAGAAACTATACAGCAGTGAATGTAAATGATACATTGCCAACTTTCACCGCTCCGTCTGGTAAGGCATTTGGCGGCTGGCAGTTTGAAGGTATCGACGGAACATACATGACATTGACAGATACTTTACTGACTGCACTTGATGCGAAAGACGATGCTACAATTATAGCCACTGCATATCTCTACACTCTTTCCTCCAACGATGTTCCGACCGTACAGAAGCCGGAGATTACGACCGACGCAGGTGCGAAGGCTGCTCTGAGCAGCGGTGGAACGAAGGCAACAATCACGGTTGCTGACGGTTATGAACTGGTGGACGTAACTGTGAATGGCGTATCCAAGGGCGCAGTTACTGAACTGAATGGACTGAAGACCGGGGATAAGATTGTGATTACTACGAAGGCGAAGAAAGCACCTCAGACTCTGGAAGAATTGAAGGCAGAAATGGCTGCAATCAACGCAGACAACTTCTATGCCCGTTCCAAGGTGGTGACACTGAAGTCCGGAAAGAAAGCTGTGAAGGTAACATGGTCCACAACCAGCGACGTTCTTTTCGACGGTGTTGAGATTTACCGCTCCACCAAGAGATACAGCGGATTCGGCAAGAAACCGATCTTCAGCACAACGAAGAACGCTTTCTACAACACTTCCGTGAAAGTGGGAACAAGATACTACTATAAAGTAAGAGGCTACGTAGAAGCAGAAGGGGAAAAGATCTACACCGACTATTCCACCAAAGCCTGGAGAACCGTGAAATAAGCGGGAAAAGATTTTGAGAAGAACGATGCACGCCGGACAATCCGGCGTGTATTTTTCGATCGGAAAACAAATATTATTCGTGTCAAAAATACAGATTTGGATTATAATAAAGATAACAATCGCCTGGATTACAGGGATTAGTCCGAAAAACAGGAGGGGAAAAATGAAACCAGAGATCGTATTACAGGCGGCGAAAGACATCCGGGAGACCATAATCTGCCAGCGGAGATATCTCCATACCCACCCGGGATGCGGGTTTGACATCGCCGAGACGAAAGATTTTGTGAAGAAAGAGCTGGAGGAGATGGGCTATGCACCGGAAGACTGCGGCAGATGCGGGCTGGTTGCGCTGGCGGGCGGCAAAAAAGACGGAAAGGTATTCCTGCTGCGGGCGGACATGGACGGGCTGCCGATCCAGGAGGAGGCGGACGTGGAGTTCCCTTCCACAAACGGCAAAATGCATGCCTGCGGCCATGATATGCACACGGCCATGCTGCTGGGTGCGGCGCGGATTCTGAAGGAGCATGAGGACGAGATTGAGGGCATGGTGAAGCTGATGTTTCAGCCGGCAGAGGAGGTTTTTCAGGGATCTCACGATATGATTGAGTCGGGGCTTCTGGAAAATCCAGCCGTGGATGCGGCGCTGATGATCCATGTGATGGCAGGCATGCCGTTTCCTGCGGGGACGGTGGTGGTTTCGGCACCAGGTGTCAGTGCGCCTGCAGCAGATCTGTTTGAAATTCGGGTGCAGGGCAAGGGCTGCCACGGATCCATGCCGAACACAGGGATCGATCCGCTGAACGCGGCGGCCCATATTCTGATTGCGCTGCAGGAAATCCAGACCAGGGAGCTGCCCATGGGCGAGCGTGCGGTACTCACCATCGGCACGATGAATGCGGGCACTGCACCGAATGTGATTCCGGATGTGGTGGTCATGGGCGGAAGCCTGCGGACCTTTGACGGCGAAACCCGTGCATTTATCAAAAAACGCATGGAAGAGATCGCGGAGGGCACAGCGCGTCTGTTCCGGGCGGAGGCTTCGGTGTGCTATACCAGCGGGTGTCCGGCCCTGATCAATGATAAGGAGCTGTCGACCTGCGTCAGCGGGTATGTGAAGGAACTGCTGGGACCGAACAAAGCATTTTCGGTCGAGGAGCTGAATGCCATGAGCGGCGGCGAAACGTCCGGCTCTTCCAAGTCGGCGGGGTCGGAGGATTTTGCGTATGTCAGTCAGGAAGTACCGGCCATCATGCTGGCTCTGGCGGCGGGTCAGCCGGAAAAGGGCTATGTATACCCGCAGCACCACCCGATGGTGAAATTCGACGAAGAGGCGCTGGCAGGCGGCAGCGCAGTGTACGCCTATACCGCCATGCGGTGGCTGGAGGAGCACGGAAATGCTTGAAGCGGCAGGAAGAATACGGTATAATTAGGACAGGTTAATGGAAAAACGAGCTGGAAGCGAAAATGGAGGAAAAATATGGAGAACAACAAACGTCCTGAAACCATGGAACGTATCACAACCCCGGCACTGGCCGAGGCGTTTATTGAAGAACAGGTTGCAGCCATCAAAAGCCAGGTCGGCGATAAGAAGGTGCTGCTGGCTTTGTCCGGCGGCGTGGATTCTTCTGTCGTGGCGGCGCTGCTGATCAAAGCCATCGGCCAGCAGCTGGTCTGCGTCCATGTAAACCATGGTCTGCTGCGCAAAGGTGAGCCGGAGCAGGTGGTAGAGGTATTCCGCAATCAGATGAATGCAAATCTGATCTATGTGGATGCGGTGGACCGTTTCCTGGACAAGCTGGCAGGTGTGGCTGATCCGGAAAAGAAGAGAAAGATCATCGGCGCGGAGTTTATCCGGGTGTTTGAAGAGGAAGCCCGCAAGCAGGAAGGCATCGAATTCCTGGCGCAGGGAACCATCTATCCGGACATTCTGGAGAGCGACGGCGTGAAGGCGCACCACAATGTAGGCGGCCTGCCGGAAGATATGCAGTTTGAACTGGTGGAGCCGGTGAAGCTGCTGTTTAAGGACGAAGTCCGCGTTGTCGGCAAAGCCCTGGGCCTGCCGGACAATATGGTATTCCGTCAGCCGTTCCCGGGCCCTGGTCTGGGTGTGCGCTGCCTGGGAGCCATCACCCGTGACCGTCTGGAAGCTGTCCGCGAGTCTGACGCCATCCTGCGTGAGGAGTTCGCGAAGAACGGTCTGGAGGGCAAGGTATGGCAGTACTTTACGGCCGTGCCTGACTTCAAATCCGTCGGCGTGAAGGACGGCGCTCGTACCTTCGCCTATCCGGTGATTATCCGCGCAGTCAACACCGTGGACGCTATGACCGCCACCGTGGAAGACGTGCCGTTTGCCCTGCTGCAGCACATCACCGACCGCATCACCCACGAAGTGGAAGGCGTTAACCGCGTCCTCTTTGACTTGACCCCGAAGCCGGTGGGCACCATCGAGTGGGAGTAATTTCATTATAATGTCTCTACCTTCAGAGCGGAGCGTATCTGCCACCTTGAAATGGTTGATGAGAAAGCTGTCGAGAAACTGAAGGGGTTCAGTCTGGACAGATACTCCCGTCAGATATTCGAGATTATTGTTAATGATATTGATATGTATATTGAGGCAAGAAAGACCCGGAGTACTTTCCGGGTCTTTCTCATTGAATGTGCGCCCGGCGGGCGCACGTTCTAATGGGTGAAAGTCCCTAATCCGCC
>JBJFHL010000046.1:0-10318 GCA_051893555.1 Anaerovoracaceae bacterium | reverse complement strand
CATGGTCAACGTGTCCGATGGTACCGATGTTAATATGCGGTTTGGTTCTTTCAAATTTCTGTTTTGCCATTTTTTAAATTCCTCCTGTTAAATAACGTTATTTTTTGGAAGTGTGGATCGGGCGTCCCCCATCCACTGGGTTTTGCTCAAACCTATTTCTGATTTTACCATATTTGTCCCACGTTTGGCAAGAGAAGAAACGGTCTGCAGAAGGAAAATTCATGTGAATTTTGTGTTTTTTCCGCATGCTTGCCGGAAGCCTCCGCATCTGTTATAATCTTGATATGATATATTTTGTTTGGGTGAGGGATTGGGATGAACAGAAGTTCAAAGTTTTACAGAGGTCTGCAAAAGCTTACCGTTGCCATCGGAAAAGCCAATGTAGGATATATTTTTAATATCAGCGGTGTGAAGCCGCAGACCGATTATAACCCAGTGGATCCGGCAGAAGAAGAAATCCGTCCGTTGGACAGCAGTCCGGAGGCGGTGCGGAAGCGCGAGAAAGCGGCGCGAAATTCGCTGCTCGTTCCCCTTGCTGTAATTCTCGGCGTGGTCATTTTTTTCGCCGTGGTCGTTTTGGTTTACCGATAGAAAAAGAAGATAAAATCTGAAGAGGAGTTGTGCCGCATCAGACAGGATGCGATACAACTCCTCTTTTCGCTTATAAGCCTTCGTATTCTTTCACAAAGTTTACGGTCAGCTCTGTTGTCATCTCCAGGTCATCCAGGTTCACCGTTCCCACCGCCGTATGCATATACCGCTGCGGGATCGATATTCCCCCGGCAAGTACGCTGCGTCCGGCAAATGCAGCCGACCATGCATCGGTTCCGCCGCCGGTCATCACTTCACGCTGGAATGGAATTCCGTGCTTCTTCGCAACTGCAATGATTTTATTGGTCAGCTTTCTCGGAACATTGCTTCCGGTTGCTCCCAGGATCGGATCCCAGTCATAATACTTGACAGCAGGCCCTTTTCCCATAAGGCAGGAGATCTTGCTTTCTTCCACACCTGGTGATCCTCCGGTCAGAGTCACATCAAGCGCAATATACAGGTCTGGGTTCGTATTGGCCACAATCGGACCGCCGGCACGAATTCCGACTTCTTCCTGTGTGGAGCCGACCATGATCACCGTATACTCTGTTTCCACGCCCTGCAGTCTGCGGAGCGTTTCCACCATCACCGCACACCCGGACCGGTCGTCAATGGATTTCCCTGTGTAATATTTGCCGCCGTTAAGCACATATCCTTCTCTTGCATAGGTCAGATAACAGCCCACTTCCACGCCCAGCGCCCGGGTCTCTTCTGCACTCTCTGTCCCGAAATCGATGAACAGATCTTCGATCTTGACCACTTTTTCATGGTCTTCTTCTGTCATGATGTGCGCCGGTTTGGAACCGGTCACTCCGTATACTCTGCTGCCATCATCGGTGATCACAACCATATCCTGGTTTACCGCAGTCCGGTCGTCATGATATCCTACAGGCAGGAATCTTCCCAGCCCATTCGGCTCTATGTAATTAATGATAAAGCCGATTTCGTCCATATGGGCAGAGAAAACAATTTTTTTATCCCGGTTCTTTCCATATTTCATGAAATACTGGTTCCCCATCGGGTCTTCCCAGTATTCATCATACAGTCCTTCCATTTCCTTTCGAAGAACCGCAGCCACGGCGCTTTCATCGCCGGAAACGCCGTATTCATTGTCCAGACGGACAAGTGTATTGAATAATGTATCTTTCGACATGTTATTGCCTCCCAACTCAAAACAAGTTCCAGATTCTACATTACGAAGCCGCAGATCAGATACAGGATTACCGAACCTGCCGCTGCAATGGATGCATATGGCAGTGATGCGAACATCAGATCCATCGATTTGATTTCACAGCCCTGTGAACACATGATGACACCGTCACCATACAGGCAGGTGTTGCTTCCGAATGCCGCACCGGAGAATACTGCAGCAGAAGCCAGAATCGGGTCTACACCCATAGCCTGTGCCAGCGGAATGACGATCGGCAGAATAATCGCTGCCAGATCCCAGAAACATCCGGTTGCATAAGCATAAATGCCGCATACGATGAATACCACTGCCGGAAGGAATGCACCCTTCATGATCGGTTCCGTTACACTGATCACATAGTCAGCAAGTCCCAGATCCAGATTTACAGACTGCACCGCAAATGCCAGCACCGTGAGAATCATGACGAAGCTCATGCTGACAATTCCGTCATAGCAGGCCGTCAGAAGCTCTGTAAATGACATTTTCTTTTCAATCAGATACAGTACAAACGCTGTGACGACACCTGCAGCAGAACCGATCAGAACTTCTGTGCCTGCCAACAGGGTTACCACGATCATAACAATCAACGGAATCAGGAAGTTCCAAGGATGAACCTTTTTATCTTCAGACTGCAGCTGTACATTTTCCTCTGCTTCGATCAGTTCCCGTTCCGTGCCCTCCGGGAATACATCTCCGGTTGCTTCATACCTTGCATAATCCTTCTTGATCTGACCCATTTTCGGAATAATACCGATGATCTGCAGAACGCAGACGATCACCGCCAGATATGCATAGAATGTCAGCGGAAGTGCTTTCAGATAAGCGCCCATTCCGCTTCCATTTACAGTGATTCCCTCGTTCTCCAGAAGCATAGCGAAATATGCCGCCCAGGATGAGAGCGGAATCAGCAGGCAAACCGGAGCAGCTACTGTATTTACCACATAAGCAAGTTGCGTTCTCGGCACGCCCAGACGGTCAGTGATACCCTTCATGGTAGTACCTACCGCAAGGTTATTCAGATAATCATCCAGGAAGATGATTACACCCAGAATTGCCGTTGCAAACAGAGACTGTTTTTTTGTCTTTACGAACTTGCCTGCCCAGATACCGAAGTCCTTTACTGCGTCAGACCGTTCAAACAGTACAATCAGCATGCCGAACATGGCAACGACCAGCGCAATCCACTGGAAACTCTCGTTGCTCATGGATGCGTAAACATAGTTGAACCAGCTGTTTACAAATCCGTCATTGGCACCTGCCAGAATGACTGCCCCGACCGTAAGGCCGCATGTCATGGCGAAGAGTGTTTTTTTCGTTGTAACTGCTATTACCAGAATCACAAGAACCGGTAACAGACTGATGAAACCATAGCTTTCCATTCTTCTTCTACCTCCAATAAAATATGTTGATTTGTCTAATTAATGCGTGAATGATTAAATAGAACTATGGGATATGTGGGGTTCAGAATGGCACATTTGCCGTTCCGATCCAAACACACTTTTATCATTATATCACAGGACATTGCCTCCCGCCACCCCTGTGCACCTTCAAAAACGAAAAAAGAAGGCTGAAAAAAACAACCTTCTTTCTCGTTGAAGCTATTGAACGGAATCATCCAGCACACGATTCAGCACCTGAATGACCTCCTCCACACGAATCGGTTTCGCAAGGAAACCATTCATACCGCACGCTTCCGCTGTTTTCCGATCCTCATCAAAGGCGTTGGCGGTCATGGCAATAATCGGAATCGCGGACTGCAGCGGATTCTTCAGCTTTCGAATCTGCTTCGTCGCTTCATAACCGTCCATAACCGGCATCTGAATGTCCATAAGCACCAGATCATAATCACCCGGATTGGAGGCAGCCACCTTGTCCACCGCTTCTGCACCATTTTCCGCAGTATCAATACGGAAACCATATTTTCCTAAAATCTCTACAGCGATTTCCCGGTTCAGTTCATTATCTTCTGCCAGCAGCAGCCGTTTGTTCCTGAAGCCATCTGCTTCATCCGCAGCGGGCATGGTATAATCTTTTTCCGCATCCTTCTGCCCAATGGAATGCAATAGTGACTTTCTGATATCCGACAGGAACAAAGGTTTCGCACAGAAAGCAGTCACGCCTGCAGCTTTTGCCTCTGCCTCTATATCCGACCAGTCATACGCAGTAAGAATGATGATCGGCGTATCGTCTCCCATGCGTCGGATCTGACGTGTCACTTCAATCCCGTTCATGTCTGGCAGCCGCCAGTCAATGAAATATGCATGGAATGCATCATTCATCTCATGTGCCTGTTTTGCGCGGAACACAGCTTCCCGGCCTGACATCGTCCACTCAGGCCGCATACCTGTCTGCGCCAGCATTTTCGTCACACTGTCGCAGGTGTTAATGTCATCATCCACTACCAGAGCCTTCATTCCCGTCAGCTCTTTGATTTGCTCCACATCTCTGCGCTCTGACTGCAGCCGCAGCTCCAGACGGATAATAAACTCCGTTCCCTTGTCCTTCTCGGTGTTTACTTCGATAGTCCCACCCATCATATCGATAATATTTTTGGAAATCGCCATGCCAAGACCGGTACCCTGGATCCTGCTGACAGTAGATGTTCTCTCCCTCTCAAAGGGTTCAAAGATTCGTTCAGCAAACTCCTTGCTCATACCGATGCCATTGTCCTTTACACGAATTTCGTACAGCCCTCTGCCCTCCGATGCATCCGGAATCTGCGTTACCCGTACGGAAACGGTTCCGCCGGATGGGGTGAATTTAATCGCGTTGGATAACAGGTTCAGAAGGACCTGATTTAACCTGGTCTTATCGCAGTACACATCCTCATCTGTCACATTCTGGGCATCCATGTATAAATCCAGCTGTTTCGCATGAATCTGTCCGCTGATGATGGTCTTAATATCGTGAAGCATATCGGAAAGATTCGCTTCCGTCTCATCCAGATAAATCTTACCGCTCTCAATCCGGCTCATATCCAGAATATCGTTAATCAGACTCAGCAGATGATTACTGGAAGAAAGGATCTTCTCCAGATAATCCTTTACCTTTTCACTGTTCTCAACATTGGAAAGAGCCAGCGTTGAGAATCCAATCACGGCGTTCATCGGTGTACGGATATCATGGGACATGTTGGAAAGGAATGTGCTCTTCGATTTATTCGCTGCCTCCGCAATCTGCAGTGCTTCCTCGGCAGCCGTTTTCAGTTCATTCAGTTCCTGGTTGTTTTTCTGCTCGATTTTCACCATTTGATTTCGTCTCTGAATCATGCCAAGGCTGACAAAGACCAGAATCATCATAACGGACATCACCGATACAAACAGAATCATGATTCTGATGAAGGAATTCATCATATTCATGGTATTGGAGGCCACATACTCTGCCGGAATCAGCAGCATCAGTGTCATATCAAACTGATTCAGATCGGTCAGACAGTAGTAATACTCCGTCTGATTCAGCAGAATGTTTGCAACTACAATTCCATCCCGTTCCAGCTGCTCTCTGACCATCTGGAAATTCCGGTCATCCACATACTCTGCATTTCCCAACGCCTTAAAGATATTTCTGGCTCCGATAATATCATCCTCTGCATCATAATACGCGAGAATCCCGTTGGCTTTGATGATATACGTCGCTGCATGACCCCCATAAGACTCTGTAATATAATATTGCTTCAGTGTCTTAATGTCCTTCAGCAGAACGAAATGGGTAAATCGTTCCTCCCCGGCATCAAGGGTGATCGGCTTCTCCAGTTTTTGTACAAAAGCAAGGTAAGTGCCATCCACATTGCTTGTCTCCGATACAAAGGTGTGGCGTTCTCCTCCATCGGAGAGACGGTTGATATCATCCCAGATTCCCTCTGCCCCACCATCCAGATAAGCGGTACCCATGGAATCCAGAAGCATCAGCTTGCAGCCATAAAGGTCCGTACGAAACGTTTCCTCCAGATCGCAAATGGTATCGGCCAGTTCCTTTTCGTCCGCGAAATTCTTTCCCTCTAAAACACCGTCCATCCCGGAAATCAGGTTCCAGTGGGTTTTCAGGCCATATTCCAGGTTCGTCTGAATCTGGGCACTGATCTGCTGCAGCTGTAAGGATCGCTCTGCAATCGTCTGCTGATTCATATAGGATCGGATATATAAAATGCCCAGCACAAGAAAAATCGTCAGCACAATCGTCCACAGTACGGGAAGAATGTATTCTTTTATCTGTTTCAACTTTGGCATATCCTTTACCTCATTGCTTTCGTCTGCTGCGCACAAACCTGCGGCTCTCTACCTGAGGGTAATGTAATTCGTTGGTGTTTCCAGCTGTCCGCCTTCTTCCATGAGACGTTTGAAAACATATTCTTCAAAGTGGACACTGTCGATTTCATAGTCCTCACAGCCAATCGCTGCCATGGCATCGACGATGTACCAGTCATAGTCACTGCAGAGAAGTATGGAATATTCTGCTTTCGGATCCAGTTCTCCCCCTGCCACGGTAATTGCATTGAGTGTGTAACCGCTGTCCGTCTTTGTTACATCCATTTCAAATCCGCTGGATACATACAGCGTGCTGTCATTGCATACAGCGCCCCGGTTGCCTGTTAATGCGAGAGTGTTTGAAACAAGATGGAAAAGCTGTTCTCCGCTCAGGCGGGCGATTACCGGTTTGCCCACGTCGTTGTTGATCAGATACCCCAGGTCCTTCTGCGTATAATCTCCCGCGTAGACATCACTGCTGATATAGCACGCCTGTCCAAATACCATGTCCACGTTCGCTTCCGCAAGCACCGTATTATATACAGCCGATGCGGCCTGATTGCCTTGCTCTGCCGTAAACGCATTGGAATAAGCTGTATCAATATGGGCAACAACAGTATCGTCCGGCTTGCTGTCCGTCATCCGTTCATTGAACGCTTCAAAAGCCTCCTTCGGCGTCTTGAGTTCGCCGGTGAGTATACGCTGCACCACGTTCTGAGAAATGCTGAACATATCCCCGGAAGCCAGGCGGATATACATCTTGTTGTCTTCTATGTATGGCTTGATGTTGTCCAGCTCCGGCAGCAGTTCCAGAGACACGCCCTTGTTATATGGAATCATGTTTTTCCCGTAGGAGATACAGCTCTGCCCTTCCTGGTTCAGCATGGCTTCCATAATCCGCAGAAGCAGTTCCTCCCGTTCCGGATCTTCCATGGCTTTCTTGCTGGCAGCCACATGGAAGGACGGATACGTCAGGTACCAGTTTTCTTTCTCCGTATCGCCGAAATATGGCAGCAGGATAGACCTGTCCCCTTCACGACCCGGGAAGGCGATTACATCCGTGCCTGTACCGCGATACATTGCCAGTTTGCCTGCAGTATACAATTCCTTCGGATTCTGATTGGTCATCTTGGTTTCCGCTTCTCCAATACCAGTCTTCTCCTTCATATCAAAGAATTTCTCGAAGACCGGCATCCATACTTCCTCGGAAAGCTGATTGGTCGCCCCGCTCTCATACTGCTGTCTCCACTCCCGTCCTTCCATGGACAAAAGCTGCGAAATGCCAAATCCCTGCAGCACTTCCATGCAGGTATAGTCCGAACCAAAGTCGGAACAGAATCCCTGAATACCCAGTTTTTCAAATGCTTCACAGGCTGCAATAAAAGAGTCATAATCCGTTGGGATGTCAATGTTATTCTCCTCAAAAAGCGTTTCATTGACAATGATGCTGTCTACATCCGCACATGCAGGCAGCCAGTTGACTGTGCCGTCATCGTAGGTGTAATTTTCCAGATACGTGCCATAAAAGGTAGATGCCAGCTCCGTATCTCCCAGATCATACAGAAGATCCTTAATCAGAACTGCATCCTTCAGCGAAAACCGACGCACCGTCAGAATATCCGGCAGGTCGTTGTGGTCGTTCATATAACGGTAAAAATCTGTGGAATTAGTTGCAAGTGTAAATTCAAACTCAACCTCCGGAAACGTATCGCACAGATACTGGGTGTAATTTTCCAGAAGCTGTGTTCCCCACAGCGCAATGGTTACTTTTTCTTTTCCTTTGTTTTCATTGCTGCCATTGCTGCCGGTTTGTGTCCCGCATCCGGTCAACATGTTTATTACTATGGCAAAAACAAGCAGCAGACAAACGAATTTCTTCTTTTTCATATGATTCCTCCTTCAATGATTACTGAATACATTACACTGACATTTCAATGCAGATATACGAAAAAATCGCCAAACCATTCTCAGGCCTGACGATTTCTCGTTGGAGCTGTTGAGCAGACTTGAACTGCCGAACCTCATCCTTACCAAGGATTATACTCGCAAGCGAGTATAGAGAAGCGCTCTACCCATTGATAATTCAACATTTATATCTTATTGGCCATCCTTCAACAATGCTTTACAGTTCATCCTTTTCTACATTGTTATGTGTATCTTATTATAACATTCACAGAATAAGAATCCAATACTTTTTATTCATAATCAAATATTTTCAAACAACTCACAGATAACAATTAAACATCTTCATACATCTGCAAACAATTCGGTTACATCTTCCTGCGGTTCGCTCTTCGTGCCTCTTCATGTTGCCGAAAAGAAATCTCATAAGCCAGAAAAACTTTTTTAAAAAAACATTAGGTTGTCTATGCTGATTGCACATGATAATTGCTATAATAAAGCTACAAAAGTTAAAGAAAAGCAAACAAAATCAAACAACTAAAGTGCTCAATGAAGCAGAAAGGAATCATCATGAAAAAGAACATTATCATTAACAGAGAAGCTAAAGCTATTGAAATCACAAAGGCATTCTATAATAAAGCTTGCCAGTTCGGAACACAGGAGTTCGAAGACCTGAACAGGGCTATTAAAGAGTTCCCTGAGTATCAGCTGACTTTCAGGAATGCGAAAAAGCGCACTTATAATGGATTGACCATTCAGAAAATGACTGCCTACATTGAAACGCTGGGAGACGAACAGATGTTAGCAAAGTTCGAAGCAGTCCAGAAGGTAGCAGAAGCAAGAAAGGCGCTCTATCCTCTTACTAAGCAGTGGTTCCTGAAGACTTTTGAAGGTATCACAATGAAGGAAATTGAAGCAACAATCAAGCGCAGCGCCCAAAAGGATCTGCAGGAAGAGGTTGAGGCTGAACTGGATGAAATTATGGCTGATCTTTCTGAACAGGATCTGGAAGAAGAAAATAGTGCTCCAGAATTAAGAGAAGCATGCTAATTCACCAAAAAAGAATATCAGGAGGTAAAAAAAATGAACAATTACAAATTTGATTTCAACACACAGACATTAACTATCACTAAGGATTTTGCAAAGAAGATGATGAATCCAACTTCCACGGAATATCAGATTTACATTCAGCTGAGAAAGGATTTTCCTAACTTCCAGATGAAAGAAAGAACCACCAATAGAAAGAAGCCTAACCCATACAAAGGATTAACCTTCTCTAAGATGGAAAACTATATCAATCTGCACGAAAATGCAGAAGAACTGCTGACCCTCTTCAATGCAGTGAAGGAAATCGGGAAATGCCAGAATAACACTATGAAATATGTAGCTGACTGGTTTATGGCGCAGTTCCCTAATTATAAGGAAATGCCCCTCTTCAATAAAAATGGAAAGATTTTATATGTTGCGCCATTGAAGCCAGAAGAAAAAGGGAGCAATGTATCGGAATTCACAAAGACAGCTTAACAAATTTAAGTCAGAGAATTAACAGTAAATATAAAATAAGAATAATAACTGTTAATAGTTCAACTCAAAATAAAAGGAGATAGAAAAATGTTAGAGCTCAAAGAATATACACTTGCGGAACTGGAAGAAATTCTCGGCAGTAATGGGAAACAAGCCATTGATAGGAAACTCAAAAGTTGGTGCATTTCCTATGGTTGCGATGATATCAGAGGCAAAGGTCGCCACTATACCATTACTGCAATGGAGAACCCTTTCAAAGTCTTCTGTATCACCGAAATGGGAATAGATTCGCACACAAATTTTGATAAACTGCGGGACTGCTTCTATTACTTTCTGAACGATGTTGAATTCAGGGAAATGCCAGATGAAATGAAGGAAGCAGAAATGGAAAAAATCGATAAGCACATTTCAAGGCAAAGCATTGCCAAATACATCAAATATCTTTCCAAAAATGAATTCGTTCTCCTTGACAGCGGAGAATACAATTATTACTTCGCTTATAAAGATCATCGCCAATTTACAGATATTAAAACCTACAGGGAAGCATGGGCACTTTATTGGGAGACTAAAGAAAAAGTAGAATACACATGGGAAGCAATGAGCGAAATAATTTCAAAGTATGGTGGAGTTCCAAGAAAGCAGCCCAAACCAGAATTTAATGTCTTCTGGGTAGATAAGATAAACTATTTGAATGGTTTAGTATGTGATGAAATGGAGAAAGCAGCTCATTTTAAGTTGGAGAATTAACAGGAAATATAAAAGAATATTATTGTTTGTTAATTCTCCAACTTAAAATTGCCCTTCAGAATATTTGTGTTAATGCTCCCGTGTTTTGACACGGAATTGCTCTCTTAAAATGTCATCGAAC
>JBJFHL010000045.1:0-10565 GCA_051893555.1 Anaerovoracaceae bacterium | reverse complement strand
AAATTCATGACATGCAAGCAGAGCATTGTGGTGTCAAATCAATTCGTCAACAACATTTTGACCTCTATCATACATCGATCCAACATGGAAAATGTATTATGAATTCCGCTCGATGCAATTACATAATTCTTTTTTTCCAATCCGCATATTTCAAGTACATTGTCGACGATTGTATCGAACATTTCTTCTTTTGAAGAATTGGAAGTAGCCATTATTATGATGGCTTTTCTGGTACCAAACTCATATTTTGCAAGTATAGCTTTTCTGGAATACTCTCCGTATTTTTTAAAACTTCTTATTATTTGCTCGCAATTAAAATCCTCACTGTTTCTTTCAGGCACGACAACAGTAAACCTGGTGTTTCCTTTAAAATTCGGTGAAATTTTAAATGCCAGTTTTGTTACTTCCTCATATCCTATCGGTTCATTAATGAATCGGTTAAGTATTTCTGCAACATCATTAAGATTATTGCTCGTTCTAATTGCCTCTGTAACATCTACAATAATCTCTCTGTAGGTTGTGACATATTCCGCTTTAAAAATAGGGAAGTCTGCACTTTCTGCAAGTTTCATTACCTTATCCGGAAGCCGCGGAAAAAAAACGGGTTTAAATGCCAGTCCAGATACATTTTCATTTATCAGTCTTTCCACAGTATCATAGAGAAGTTCTGGATTTCCATCGGCAAATTGAAAGCTGGACAGTAAAAAACTATTTGGAGCAAAAGCCGGACGACCATCACAATAAAAAGAAGCGTACTTATTTTCCATTTTCCAGGCAAAGTCCATCATATCTATTACATCTACAGTTCGATTTAAGCCTTTACTCCCTGCAACAAGTGTAAACTCTTTTGCAGACTCTAAGGTAAGAATATCCCGAATTGTAATTCCCATCTTTTTCCTCCACGCTGTTGTTTTCCATTTATATAGTCGGTATTGTCATTTGGTGCTTTTGCTTTTGAAATAAATACAGAACAACTATTGTACCAATTATGGGTTGTTATGATTATACCAAATATCAACGCAAACCGAAACCTAAAAATCTTTTGCGGATGATGTAAGCCCAATTATTATCTGCTTCGTATATTATGAAACGACCTGTAACGTAAAGTATACAGGCCGTTTCATTTCAGATGACTATTTTATTTCTGTTTTTCATAATTGATGAAATGCCTGTTTTGAACAGGATTCCTTAATTAGAAAGGACCATATCCTGTTAATACTGCTATTGTAAGGACAACCAGTACCCAAACAGATATTTTCAGAACTAAAGGTAACGCATATTTGAACCATTTACCGAACGATATTCCGCCAATTCCTATACAAGCCATTGTAGTAGCATGGGCAGGTGTTATCATATTCCAGAAACCGTCTCCGCATTGGTATGCAAGAATCGCAGTTTGTCTGGTAATATCACTTAAGTCGGCAAGTGATGAGAATATCGGCATTACAGCCGTTGCCTGACCTGACGATGAAGGAATTGCAAAATTAATGATACCTTGTGCAAAGTACATTCCCCAAGCAGTCAGGACCGGTCCCAAATTGGAAAGTGGAATGGAAATGGCATATACTAATGTATCCATAATACCGCCTGCTGTCATCATAAGAAGAACACCTCTTGCCATGGCAACAACTAAAACAGTTCCGGCCATTTCCTTCGCACCATCTATGAACGCCTTCATGGTAAGATTAAAGTTTCCTCTATAGTAAACGAGTCCGATCACGATACCCATAGTGGTAAAGAGTGCTGCCATTTCTTCAAAATACCATTGATATTTAAGGACACCGAATATCAGCACTCCAATCGTGGCTACTAATACTAACAGTACCATTTTGTCAGTTTTAGTCATTTCACGAATCTCGCCTGTTAAATTAGGATCTGGAACATAATCTTCGTAATCAGGCATTAACTCCCCGGATGTCACCTTCTTCTTATACTTCTTACCATAACTGATTACATGATGTACAATAATTGCAAAGCATCCGGCTGTGAGCAAAACTCTCATTCCGATTCCGGAAAACGTCGGCAACTCACATATTTCTTGAGCAATCGCTGTATTGAATGGGTTAAGAGCTCCGCCTGCATAACCAGCATAGGTTCCTAAAATAACCATCGAAACACCTACTATAGGGTCAAAACCCATTTTTATCGCGACAGCAACCATTATCGCTACAAAAGGTATCGTTTCTTCTGCCATCCCATAAGTTGCGCCGCCAATACAAAAGATTGCCATTACAATCAGAATAACAAGGGTTTCCCTTCCGCTGAGTCGTCCGACCAGTCTGTTAAGACCTGCAGTCACTGCCCCTGTTCTGTTAATTACACCAAAAGCGCCGCCTACAACAAATACGAAACCTATCAGGCTCGAAGCCGCAATAATTGCATTATACATCACTGCCATAAGCGTTTTAAAACCTACAGGCGTAGATTCAATTGTGTGATAGCTGCCAGGTACCACGACAGTTCTCCCTGATTCAAGAGTCTCTCTGTCAAACTCGCCCGCTGGGATAATGTAAGTTAGCGCCGCAACAATTAAAATTATTATTACGAGCACTGTAATAGTACTCATTGGCACACGTTTCTTTTCTCTCTGTGTCTTAATCATATCATTTCCTCATATTATTCGATAGATCTAACCATGTTGTAAAACTAAACTTTACATAGTTCATCATACCATTTGTTTAATTTTAATAGTTTGTAAAATAAACGAAATTCGGCTGTCCTTTTTTGTACTTTTTCAATCCATTATCTTGTGAAAATTCATTCTTAACACAATTTTATCCATTTACCATGCGCAGAATTTCTTCGGCGCTCATTTTTTCTAATCCCAATTTTGAAAAACTTCTTCTGTTTTCTCTTAAATCTTTCTCTGTGAGCAGCGACGCAAAATTAATAATGGAAGATGCCACAGGTGTATCCATACCTAAAAGCTTAGCAAGCTCTTCTAAAGGTGCCAAACCATACGGAATATCCTCTGTAAGATATCTGTCCTGGAAAGATGAAGGTGCCTTACTGGTGGAGTAAAACCTGCAGTCATGCATTGCTTCATACAAGTTATTCCCTGACGCTCCTTGGTATCCGTACCATGCTACTTCCTGTTCATACCCCGACCTTATTTTTACGCCAAATGCTTCGCACAGCTTCATCCTTTCATCATCCGCTGCATAAATGATTCTCATTACTGCCGGCGTAACTCCCTCGTTGTAAAAGAGAAAATCGCCCTTTGTTCTATCAATCAGTCCGGCATTAAGAATCATGATTGGCGTATGCTGAGTAGCATTCGGGTTGCTTAGACCTGTTTCTAAAACATTCGCTGCTGCGATAGCCTCCGGATATATCTTATTAATCATGTTCATAAGTCTTCCATTTTCTGTTGCTGGAAGCGCAGCAAATTTCATTGCTTTTTTATATCTTCTTACAAAGATTTTCGTAGGTGATTTCTTCCTGCATGCATATATCATACACTCTGCCTCTCCAAAGAGAACATTTTTGGCGGATCCTCTTTCTTCAAACACTTTCCTGAAATAGATTGCAGCACCGAAATTGCCTGGACAAATTACAATAATTTGATCATCTTCAAGCACTTCGGCCAACTGAGGTGCAATGTCAAAATGCGCAAAGGAAGGAGTAATAACCAGAACTAAATTCACACCAGATACTGCTTCTTTCAAATCAGTTGTCGCTTTATTAAGCTTTGCAAACCCTGGTGTTAATGGTATTTCAGGCACAGTCTCCAGCTCAATTCCGCCCTCCTCCTGAATTGGAAAAATGTTTTCTTTGAAATCAGGATGTTCCCAAAGATTCACTTTACAACCCTTAATGGTGAGATCTGCTGCAGTTGCAACTCCACCATTTCCACATCCAAGAACTGCTACACTAAGATTCTTATCCACGATTCTTACCTCCTTAAAGATTTTTCTGTACTACGATTATAAAACTTTAAAAGAATCTATTTTTTGTGTTAAAACAAATGCCTTTGGTGGATTATTTGGATTTATTTTACTTTTTGTAAAAAACACAAAACTGCAACAAGTAGATTCGCTAAGTGTTCAGTTAAAAAAAGAAAAAGAAGCAATTGGCTTTTGGAAAACATTTGTCGGTGCATTCGCAGATTTGTTTCGCTATCAATCGAATAGGAGATGGTGATTAACTGCCGTCCTCTACTGCAGTTTTGAGAGCAACGGATATAAGTGAAACCCTTGAACCAAAAAACTCTCAAGGATATCTTCATCCTGTTTTCGTTGAAATTTCAATATTCTGTTCAATTTCAATGAAAAAAAGGGCTTCGCACATGTAGCCCTTTCATGTATGAGTATTCGTGTGTTCACCATATAACTCAGGAATTCTTCAAATATTTTGTTCCTCTGCCATTTCCGGTTTTAACAATATATCCTTTTTGTTCTAGTTCTGTTAGGATTTTCAACGCTTTGTTTTTTCCAAATCCAGAAGTTTTTACAATTTGAGCACTTGATTTGCCAAAGCAATCCAAGCTCATATATATGATTCTTTCGTCCTCGGACAATTCTTCATCACCTGAAATGACTGGTAAAATAACCTTAATTACATTCATAGAGAATTCATGGATTGGCTTTACTTTACTGTCAGCGTACGCGGAATTCATTCTTTGAATTCCGGTTCCAAAGCTTTCAATAATATTTAACCTGAAGAAAACGGAAGCAATAATTGGATTTCGCAGCACAGAAATCTGTCCATTTAGATACTCTTCACTTGTTATTCCATTTGGCAGTCCTCCTGGAGAACAAATTTCAATGCGATCCTTGAACATTGCTACACGTATATGCGAATTTAAATCCCATGTCCTGTGTACCAGTGCATTTGCAATTGCTTCCCTAAATGCCTTTTCCGGAATGGTCTCCACGGTTTTTCGAATTACACCCTTTATTTCATCATATTGATAATATTTACGGTAAAGCGTCACTACATCATCATATTGTTTTAGAATAGATTTATGTTCGAAAACTTCCCTGTCCAGAATTATATCTATGCTCTCACCAAACCGTGCACAATCAATTCCATAGTATTTGTTATCATCCGCCAATAAAACTCCTGCATTTCTGTATTTTCCGTCGGCACCAAGTAGACCCAGCGTTCTGAGAATGTCGTTGTTTATTGAACTGATTCCGGTCATTTCCATCATCTTCTGTTCCAGAATTGAAAAATGTAATTCAGTCTCATTGGAAATCAATTCATCGTAAGAACGGTTTTCACCTTCCAAAATAAGACGGTTTAATTCGATACGGTCAACTTCAATCGTAGCAGCGTCGTTCCGTTTATATGCTTTTGCTTTATAATAGTATGGCTTAAAGCGCCCTTCTCTAACCGCTAATGTAATTACATTAGTCCTGCTGTCTACGGAAATTTTATAATCAGGTACCGGTGAAATGCTGTCGTTTATCCTGTTTTCTATATCCAGACAAGCGATATTTGCATCTTCAATCCCAATAATCACTCCATCATCAGTAATACCAAACTGAATTGTTCCATCGCCGAAATTGGCATATGCACTGACTGTCTTTAAAAATGTATTTGTGATTCTTTCTTTTAATTCTAAAGATTTGTTTTCTTTCATCTTGCGTCCCTTCCGTATTGGTTTAATATATTTATTATACCAAAACAAACACAAAAACAAACGTATTTTTTTTCGTTTGTTTTTACGTTTGTTTCTGATTCGATTTCGTTGTTACTATTCTTCATCCGACAGCACCATGATGTGTGGATGTCGCAGAATTTGAGATACCCACTTGATGAATCTCTGCTCTTATTCCTAAGTCAAAGAACTTCACACATGAAAAAGGCCCTGCACTTTCGTGCTGGACCTTTTTCATTTCGTGGTGGAGATGGTGGGAGCGACCGCCCGCACCGCTGCGCCTGCGTGCTTCCTCCTCGCCGGTCCCCACGGCCGGCTTCGGACCGCTCGCTGTCCGGCAGTCCACCGGACTGCCGGCCTTCACGCTCGCGCCCTCGCGGGTTCGACTCCCCTCTTCTGTACGCTACGAAATAAAAAAGGCCCTGCACTTTCGTGCTGGACCTTTTTCATTTCGTGGTGGAGATGGTGGGAGTCGAACCCACGTCCGAAAGCATTTCCACAGGACTTTCTCCGAGCGCAGTTAATGATTTGAAGTTTCGCCTTTTTCGCCGCCCATTAACAGGCTGCGAAATCGGCTATCCCGTTGGTCCCCTGTGATACCGGGAGCTCTCACAGAGTTTTCCTGTATAGTCGACGCCAGGTTCCGGGCCTACAGGTAAACCCGGGCTGACGCGCGGTGCAGAACTAAGCTGCTAATGCGAAATTGTTGTTATTTTTAGCGTTTATATTTAACGTGTCCTTTTTAAGGTAGACTGGACAAACTACCGCTCGCTTATCCGGCTTCTACACCCCCGTCGAAACCTTTACACCCCCATGATTGAGGCAGACCGACTGGTTTCTGCCGTTTTATTCACATCAATATTATAGACTACTTTTTGCCGCCAGGCAAGTTCCAAATTCCGGTGCGTCTGCTAATACCGCTCCTTCATCTTGCGGTCCATTTCCCGTTTGGCATCACGCTTGGCGATGTCGTCCCGCTTGTCGTAGTTTTTCTTACCGCGGGCTACGGCGATTTCCACCTTGGCGCGGCCTTCCGTGTTTATGTACATGGTCAGCGGCACCAGGGTCAGTCCCTTCTGGGTGGTGTAACCGATAAGTTTACGGATCTCCTGTTTGTGGAGCAGCAGCTTTCTTGGCCGCAGCGGATCCACGTTATACCGGTTGCCCTGTTCGTATGGACTGATGTTCATACCGTAGAGGATCATTTCTCCATCTTCAATTTTCGCGTAGCTTTCCTTGATGCTGACCTTGCCCTGGCGCACCGACTTGATCTCGGTTCCGGTCAGGACAATGCCGGCTTCGTAGACTTCTTCTATAAAGTAATCGTGGCGCGCTTTTTTATTGTTTGCCACCAGTTTTTTTTCTCTTTTTACCATGTCTTTCTCCGTTGCTTCTGTAAATAACTCGGTTTTCGAAGGCAAAAGGTTACAAGCCGCCAAAAGAAAATATCACTTTTCCCAGCAGCTGTCCCGGCTCTGTCAGCACCGCCCGGTCCCGCGTGGTCTTTGCATCGCAGTTCAGACGGATCCAGCTTCCCCGTATGCCGGTGACCCGGCGAATCAGCTGGTCATCCCCGCCGTCTGCGGTATAATATGGTGTCTGGTAGACGACCAGATCTCCGGGCTCATATGCATCGACGAATGCACTTCGAAGCACCAGTACCTTCTCGCCCGGCTCCAGAGACGGCAGCATATCGCTGCCGGCGACTTCCGTCATCATCAGGCATGCAGAAAGCACAACCCCCAGCACTGCCCCCAGCAGTGCCGAAAAACCCAGCGCAAGGATTTTGCGAATTGAATGCATATGCCAGACTCCTTCCCGCCTTCCGGCAGGTCAGTGCCTAGAAGGTTTCGATCCGATTGAACGGGTAAAGGCGCACGAAGACCTTGCCGAGTATGTTCTCTTCGTCTACGCAGCCCACCAGCACATCCCGGCTGTCCTGGCTGACGCCCCGGTTGTCGCCCATCACAAACAGTTTCCCATCCGGCACAGTGACTTCAGCCATTTCGCCGGATATGCCCTGTTCATTCAGATACGGTTCATCGATCAGTTTCCCGTTGAGGTAGACGTAGCCGCCGATGATTTCCACCGTGTCGCCCGGCAGGCCGATAATGCGCTTGATCAGATTTTTGTCCTTGTTGTTTTCATCTTTCATGTCGGTCCGGAAGACAATGACGTCGCCCCGTTCCGGTTCTCCGAACAGGTGATATGCCTGTTTACTGATGAAAATGTAGTCACCGCTGTAAAATGTCGGCTCCATGGAGCTCTGGCGCACCACGATCGGCTTGATGAAGGCCAGAATAATTGCCGCTATGACGACTGCAATGATGATTTCTTTTACCCATTCTAAAACATTTTTCATTTATGTATCTCCAATTTTACTTTAATTTTTGCCAAAAAGGCTGGTTTTTATTCTTTCAAACTGTTCCGGCAGCGACGCTTCAACGGTTTTTCCTTCCAGATCAGCCAGCACGCCGGCCGGTTTCCGGAATTCCAGCTGCCAGGCATGGAGCAGGTGGGTGTTCAGTCCGAATGCCTGCTGCATCTGTCGATTGACAGCGGGGTTTCCGTATTTGGTGTCTCCGATGACCGGGTAGCCTGCCTGAGCAAGATGGGCTCGGATCTGGTGGGTCCTGCCGGTGATGATCTCTACTTTCACCAGTGTATACCATTTCCCATTGGACTGGACCGTCTCCAGAGGCCATGCCATGGTTTCCATCAGTTTGCCTTCGTCGGATTCTTCCGGCAGCACCGAGATCATGTTCTTCTTTTCATCCTTGGTCATCCGGTCCCGCAGCTGAAGGGACCGGGTCATATGGCCGGATACGATGGTCAGATAATACTTGCCGATGGCGTCCTTCTCCCGGATGAGGCGATTCAGTTCCTGCAGCGCCGGGGCGTTTTTTCCGAACATGACAAGGCCTGTGGTATTTCTGTCCAGCCGTCCTGCCGGTGCCGGTGCGAAGGTCCTGTCTGCCCGCGGGTTGTATTCGCCTTTTTCAATGAGGTAATCCACCACCTGGTTGGCCAGATGGTTTTTCTTTTCGGTTTTGTCTCCGTGGGTCAGCAGCCCGAAGGGCTTCTCGGCAATGAGCAGGTTTTCATCTTCATAGGCGATGGAAAACTGGCGCTTGGCCCGCACCCGTTTTTTCTGGGTCTGCAGCGCTTTCGCCTCCTCTTCGTTCAGATAAACGGCGAGCCGGTCTCCTGCCTGGATCATGGCTTCTTTCGTGCTCCGTTTCCCGTTGACCTTCACGTCCTTTCGGATCATCTTGTAGATCAGGCTCAGAGGGGCCTTGTCAAAATATTTTTTCAGGAACCGGTCCAGCCGCTGGCCGCCCTGGTTCTCCGTAATTATGATTTCAATCATCTAATACCCCTCCATGCTCGGAACCACAGTTTTGGTCTGGGATTTGTGGCTGGAATGCCATAGTTTTGTTGGCGATGTTATGGTCGAACGATTTCGCAGGCCCTGTGGGTCGAGGACTAAGTGAGTACCATAACATCCCAACATATTATACACTAAAACGGCTTGAGAAAAAAGCGGTAATCTGCTAAAATATATATGTGAATTCGGTGTGCATGCAGGATGTACCCTTTCCCGCAAGGAGGATGGTTGAGATTATGAAAAAATTCAAGGATTTTCTTTATGATAAAAACGACATACTGATTGCTCTGCTGATTCTGGTGGCAGCTGCCCTTCTGATTTTGTGGCGCATGGAAGCCATCATGGCTTATCCGCAGACAGTATTCAACAGCGGAGATGATTCCGCGGTGCAATTGGAAGATGGCGAAGAAGCAGGCAGCCAGAGCGGCGACGGACAGAATGCGGATGACGAGCAGAATACCGGTGAGAATGGTCAGACGGGGGATGGAGATAGTCAGGGCACGGACGTCCTCTTTGCAGACGGAAAGCTGACCCGCGACGTAGAGGTCAATGTAACCGGAACCAGCGCTACTGCAGCAGTGAACTGCCTGGTAGATGCCGGGCTCTTTGAAGATTATGCCGAATATCAGCAGATTTGTGCAGATACCGGCCTGAACCATGAAAAGGTCAGTGCCGGCACCATGGTCTTCGAAAAAGGTTCTACGAAAAAAGATATTGCCCGCAAGATCAACTGGAGCTGATTTCAGCGTTCGATGAGCTCGATTACTTTCTGTAATCGGGCTCTTTGTTTATTGTCCATCATAGACATCAGACTGCGCAGCATGGCAGCCTGCTTTCCGTAAGGTATTCCTCTGGCTGCCAGCTGCTCCCGCATTCTCAGGATTTCCCGCTTCAGTTCCTCATCAGATTTTCCTTCCATGCGGCGAAGGTCCCCCGGTGAAATGCCCGGATTTCCGGAAAGGCCCAGCTGCTGTGCGATATCAGCGATCATATTGTCATCGAGATTCAAGTTTCTACCTCCTGCTTCTTTCTATTTGGATTCTTCTTTACATTATGCACAAGGGCCGGGAAAATTTCATACTATATTTCAGAAGGTCAGAGCAGCCTGCGGCTGGCAGAAAGGTCAGGTAACGATATGGCACCCTTTTGGAAAAACAATGAAATACTGGGACTGGTGGTAGTCCTCGTCCTGCTTGGCGGACAGTCCGGAAATAAGCACAGAGCCGGAACCGGAAATTGGGGAGAGTCAAATACAGGACTTCCCATTCCGCCAATCCCCCTCGGTTCTTTCGCCCGTGACATGCACCGTGTTGTGGAGATGATGGATCATATGTCCAGTCTTGGCCAGATGGCAGGCATTCCGCAGTTGTCCGGTCCGCCTCGTTCCCATATTGAGGGGGCTGCGGATTCGGTCTCTCAGGCAGTTTCTTCCGTACAGCTTCCGGATATGCAACAGCTTATGGAAATGGCGGGACCGTTTCTTTCTATGATGAACGGACAGAATAAATAGGTCTCACGAAAAAAAAGGGTCACTCTAAAAATCAGTGGGATTTAGCATCGCATTTCTTCCAT
>JBJFHL010000044.1:0-47438 GCA_051893555.1 Anaerovoracaceae bacterium | reverse complement strand
AGCTGGCTGTTTTTTTCTGCTCATGCTGTGATACTTCCCTAAAGAATTATATCATGGTTTGTGCAAAAAATAAACAATACCTATTCCAAATTTTCATAGTTCGTTAAAAATCATCATAACGGAAATTTTACAGTAGAAACACGTTATGATATATTTATATTGTAGAGAAAAATATTATTTACTGTGGAAAAATGTGCGAGGAGGGAATGCTATGAAAAATATTCCATTCAAAAAAGTTCTGTCTGCAGTTCTTATTTTATCCCTTTCATTCCTGCTTTGCTGCGGATGTGATTCGTCTGCAGGGTCTGGAGGAACCACCGGAGATAAAACAGCAGACGGCCTTACTATCGTCAATGTTGCGCTGGAGGCTCCGCTTTCCGGTTCCGGTTCCTGGTCAGGAAAAGCCATGAACGCCGGTTGTCAGATTGCGCTGGAGAACATGGAGGATGATTTCGCAGCGTTGGGAATCAAACTGAATTTGATTGTAAATGATCACCAGGCATCCAGTGATGTGGCTGCAACAGATATTACGAAGGATATTGAGCTTTATAATACACCTGCTGTCATAGCAACTTATACTGGTCCGATTGTGGCCATGTCCTCTGTCGCTGAAAAAAATAAAGTGGTTCTTATTAATCCACTTGCAATGGGCGATCAGCTTGTAGGTCTCAATGACTGGCTCTATAATATCTGTCCGTCTTATTCCACAACCTGCGAAGCTATGAGTCAGTATCTTTACAAGGAGCAGGGAATTCGAAAAGTAGTTCTTCTAGGAGATGACAGTTCTACCTCCCTGGCACAGCGTGAAGTATTTGCAGACCAGTGGAAGAAACTTGGCGGTACCGTCGCTTTAGATGTAGAGTGTGAGACCAACACGACCGACTTTCTTTCTGTTTGCGCACAGATCATAAAAAAACAGCCGGAATGCATCATCATGTGTTCTGCAGATGAAGATATGCAGCAGAGGGAAATGCTGCAGTTCAGCCAGTTGGGCCTGGCCACGAATGTCTCTTTTGCGATGGTGGGTCCCGGAAACAAAAATTTTGCAAAAGATTTCGACTATGAATCATTTGCCATCGATGTCAGAGCGTACTGTCCTGACCAGGTCGTAGACCGGTATAACGAAGCCTATGTCGTGGATGGAATGGAGTTTTCATCACTGCAATACACCATCGCCAATTTCGGGAACGCGATTCAGGTGATCTATCAGTGTATCGCATATTGCATCGATAACGATCTGGAGATAACCGGCGAAAATCTGAAGGCGGCACTTGACACCATCGAATCATTTGATATATACGGAGGAGCATTTACCTTTATGGAAGGGAATACGGTCCAGACTCCGATCGACATCTATCGGGTGGTTCGCGGTGAGGCAGAAATGGTCGCATCGTACTTCGAAGAATAAGGAGAGAATCTATGTTTTTTTCACTTTTGCCTCAGTACCTGATTAATGGAATTCTGGCAGGAATGGTGTATGCGGTATTTACTTCCGGATACTCCTTGATTTTCGCTACGTCAAGATTCATGCATATTGCCAATGGCGGGATCCTGTCTCTCTGCGGTCTGCTCACCTGGTATTTTGCCGTAACAAAGGGAGTGCCTGTGGTTATTTCCATATTCATCGGTATCGCAGCTGCAGTTCTGGTCGGTGTTTTTATTGAGCTTTTCATTTACCGTCATCTGCGAAAAAATGGATTGCCTTTCCTGCTCACCATGATTGTCTCCCTGGGATGTATGACCATTATCCAGAGTCTGCTTGCCCTGTTTCTCGGCAATAATATGAAGTATTTCTCATCCGACGCAATGCTCCCATCCCTCTTTATCGGTCCCGTTGTGCTGCCCGGATGGCAGTTGGTATCCTTCGTCATCAGCGGACTGCTCCTGTGGCTCATGCTTTATTTTCTTGACCACACAAGAACCGGCTCAGAGATTCAGGCCGTTGCATCGAATGGTGAAATGGCACGGCTCATCGGAATCAACTTGAACAAGGTTTATCTCATCTGCATGATTATCGGCACCATCCTGGCTGCATGGGTAGGTGCGCAGGAAGCCATATGCCATGGGATCAATGCGTACGGCGGTATGTCCTTTGCATTGGTCGGCATCGTTGTAAAGGCCATCGGAGGCCCAAGAAATACGAAAGGCATCATTGTTATGGGCTTTATTTACGGACTGATCGAAAATCTGGCGCTTCTTTTCGTTCCTGCCAAATGGGCGTCCAGTCTGGCGTTTGTAATATTTGTGGTGATCGTTCTCCTTCGTGCAACACCGGAGCGAATGGCGAAAGAAAAGCTGGGAGGTGGATTGTAAATGACATACTTCTGTTCTCTTATTGCATTAATCGGAATTTACAGTATCCTGACCCTTTCCACCAATCTTCTGATCGGCTACGGCGGAATCGTATCCATGGCGCAGGCCGGTGTGTTTGGTATCGGCGCTTACTGTGTGGGGGTCCTGACACTCCATGGCGTGAATTTCTGGATTGCGCTTGTTCCGGCAATCCTACTCTGTGTACTGGCAAATATTATAATGACCCTTCCTTCCGTCCGTGCAGGCGGATTGTATTTCATGGTGGTATCTTTCGGTTTCTGTAAACTGATGAACGCCATATTCACCAATTGGACAGAGGTAACCGGCGGCAGCTATGGTCTGTCCGGAATTCCAAATGCGACGATTTTCGGTCACAGTATTTTGGGCGGTGTGGAGCAGATGTTTTTCGTGTGGTTCATTCTGCTGATCTGTTTCTACTTTACCAATCGTCTGATGCGTTCTCCTTACGGTGAGCTTGTCGAAGCGATGCGTCAGGAGCCAACCGCGTTGGAATCTCTGGGGAAGAGTCCGTTCATGGTCAAAGTAATCAACGCTGCCATCAGCGGCGTATTTTGTGCAATCGCGGCAGCACTTTATATTCAGTACATCGGATATGCTGACCCGGTAAACTTTAATCAGGATGCATCCTTTACCTTCACCATTTATGTATTCCTGGGAGGAGCCGCTACCATGCTGGGAAGCATTGCCGGTCCGGTCTTCATGCTGCTGATTCCAAGATTGATCGCATTCCTTCCGATCCCTGCGGCTATGACGGGTGCTGTGGAACAATTGATTTATGGTTTGCTTCTGGTGGGTTTCATGATGTTCCGTCCGGATGGATTGGTCAAAAAGAAAAACGGTCATGCAGCTTTATCCATTGAAGAATGGTTCCGACTCACTTTTATGAAAAACAGCAGAAAGGAGAATCGTACGGATGCCGGTCTTAGAGGTTAAGGGATTAACAAAGAAATTTGGAGGCCTGGTCGCAGTAAACGAAGCTTCCTTTACCATTGAAGAAAATAAAATCAGTTGTCTCATCGGACCAAACGGTTCCGGCAAGACCACGATTTTTAACTTGATTACCGGTTCTCTGCCTGCCGACAGCGGCTCTGTTCTCTACAAAGAGCAGGAGCTGATCGGTAAAAAAGTGTCACAGACGGTAGAACTGGGAATTGCCAGAACATTTCAGGATCTGAAGCTTTTCAGTGAATTCACGGTTCTTCAGAATGTCATGGTAGCCATGCGCGGAAGACATGGCGAGAAAGTTCTGCAGGGCCTCTTTTACTCCGAGAAATCTGCTGCAGCACAGAAGGATCTGGAAAAAGCACATGAGATTCTTCGCCTGTTTGACTTGAATGATGAAGCAGATACACTGGTCAGCGGACTGCCTTACGGCATGCAGAAACTGGTGTCTCTGGCAAGATTGTATGCCGTAGATGCGAATTTGCTTCTTCTCGATGAACCTGCTTCCGGAATGGATAAGGAAGGCTATGCGATTATGGATCAGGCGATGAACATTTTTATAGAAAGCGGAAAGACCATTCTCCTGGTGGAACATAACATGGATTTCGTGAAAAACATCGCAGAGAAAGTCATCTTTCTTCATCAGGGAAAAGTACTGGCACAAGGCAGTATGGAAGAAATCACTTCAGATAAACATCTGACAGAGATTTATTTTGGATATTGATGAGGTGAAATTATGCTGGATATAACAGATTTAAAAGTATCATATGGTCAACGGGTCGTCCTGGACGGAATTTCACTTCATGTTGCGCCAGGTGAAATACTGGCGATTGTAGGACATAACGGTGCAGGAAAGACGACTTTATGCAAGGCTATTATGAGCTTGATTCACTGTGAAAGCGGCACGATCGTCATGGACGGAAAGAATATTACGAATACCAGTACGGAAATTACAACACAGGCCGGTATCCGAATGCTTCCTTCTGAGTACCGCGGAATCTTCCGTACCCGTCCGGTAAAAGAGAATCTCACCGTCGCCGCACCAAAAGAGATTTTCAGAGATAAGGCACATCTTCAGCAGAATATAGAAAAGTGTCTGAACACGTTTCCTGATCTTCGAAGTCGACTTGACACCCCTGCAGGGGATCTCTCCGGCGGTCAGCAGCAGATGGTTGCTATGAGCATTGCGCTGATGGCTGATCCAAAGCTGCTGCTCCTGGATGAACCATCCATTGGACTTTCCCCAAATCTGGTTCAGGCCCTTTTGGGAACAGTACGGAAACTGGCTGATGAGCAGGGGCTTGGTGCCATCGTGGTGGAACAAAACGCAAAGGCCGCCCTTGATATTGCAGACCATGTTCTCGCGCTGCGAGGCGGAGAAGTTATTTTCGACGGAACGGCGAAAGATATTTCCGTAGATAAACTCTGGGATCTTTTCTGATTCCTCCGCAAGTTCCGTTTATTAAATTGCAAGCTATCTACTTAATCCACTCATAAAATAAAAGGAGTTATCTGTTGTATGATAACTCCTTTTATTTGCGCTTTTCCGTACCTTCTATCTTTTTCATCCATTTTCCGCTTCGCAGTCTCCAGATGCACAGAATACATTTCAGGAGCTGATCAATTCGAAGTGAGCAGTAAATGAGAAAAGGCGGTCCCTGCAGAACCAGTCCCACGAGAGCACCCAGAGGAATGGAGGCCGTCCACAGGAAGATGATATCACCGGCCATGAGGAAACGTGTGTCACCCCCGGCGCGTAAAACACCTTTCGTCAGGATGTGGCTTATGGACATGAAAATAATGATGACGGACATGGCATTCATCAATTGCCACGCGATGTCCTTTGCCTCCTCGGATACCTTGTAATAGTTGATCAGAGGTTCCCGAACCGCAAGAATCAGCCCGCAGCCCAGAATCCCCATCACAATGCCCATGAACAGAAATGCAAAACCATTCTGCCTGGCTTTTTCATAATTTCCCTGTCCCATGGTATGTCCGGTAAGAATGGCACTGGCATTGGAGATACCCTGATAAAGGGCAGAACTTGTCTGCTGCGCCACCATTGTCACAGAGTTTGCTGCAACAAATGCACTTCCAATATGTCCCATTACCATGGAAAGGGCATTTGTTCCCAGGGCAAGCAGCAAGTCCGAAACGATAACCGGGATACTGATTCGCACATATTCACGGATCAGTCCGCTGCAGTCCAGCAGAATATCCTTCCATCGATAGCCGATTCTCTTGTCGAAAAAGAAGAAATACCCTCCGATAAAGGCAAATTCAAAAGCCCTTGCGATGAGGGTACCCAGTGCCGCACCAGCAATTTCCATTCGCGGGGCACCAAGTTTTCCATAAATCAGAACCCAATTAAAGAACACATTTACAAAAAATGCTGCAATCGAGCTTGCCAATGGGATTCTGACCTGTCCGACACTTCGTATCACTGCTGTACATGTGAGAGAAAAACCCATGAATAAGTACGTGGGAATCATCCATTTTAAATAGATCAGCCCATATGCAGTAATCTCTGTGTCCTTCGTATACAGCCACATGATACAGCCCGGAGCAAAAGCAGTGAGAAACGTGAATACAGAGAGAAAGGCAAGGCAGATTCTGACCATAATTGTGATCGTCTGTTTCAGCGATACCGCATCCTTTGCGCCCCAGAATCTGGATGTCAGAACGGACGCCCCCATCCCAATACCCATACAGCAGATCTGAAACACATTGATAAACTGCGAAGCAAGAGAGGACGCAGAAAGTTGTGCGTCCCCCATACTTGACAACATAATTGTATCAATTAAGTTGATTCCTACTGTAATCAGCATCTGCAGAGATACCGGAACAGCAATTCGAATCATCTCTCTGTATAATGACTTTTCCCCTATGAAATAGTTGAGTTTGAAATCATTATTCATAATATTGCAGCTTCTCTAATCCAATTCGTTTCGGTTGATAATATCGTCCTGCGTTTCCTTTCCAAGTTCGACGAAGAAGGCAGAGTAAGTTGCAACCCTTACCAGAAGATCTCTGTAGTTTTCAGGATGTTTCTGCGCATCACGCAGTACTTCATTGCTTGCGAAATTGAACTGCACCAAATTGCCGCCGGTCTCACAGAAGGTACGGAGCATAGTTGTCATCAGTTCCATTTTCTGGTCATTCTTTACCGCTTCCGGATCAATTCTCATGTTAAGGATGGAACCCAGCGCCAGCTTTACCTGATCCAGCTTTGCTACAGAACGCATCGTTGCGGTTATGCCGGACGTATTTCTTCCCTGATACGGAGAAATTCCGCCTTCAGACAGCGGCTTACCTGCCTTTCTTCCGTCAGGAAGCGCTCCTACAACTCTGCCAAACATTACGTTGGTCGTCATGGCAAAGCAGGCGGTTGCAAATTTTGCGCCGTAATGCGTCTGGAACTGTGCTACATAATCGCCCATATCTGACAGGATTCTTCTGGCAATTAGATCTACATAATCATCATCGTTTCCGAACTTCGGCGCAAGCTCCAGCTGATGCAGAAGCCCTTCATATCCTTCAAAGTTATGATCCAATGCATCGATCAAGTCGCTCATTGTATACTTTTTCTCTTCGAAAATAACCTTCTTTATCGCTGCCAGTGAGTCTGCCACATTCGGTATGCCAATCATGCCCAGGGCAAAGGTAATGTACGGAGCGGTACCGCCGTTATAGTCATCTACGCCCTTTTCCATGCAAGGATCATACATGGAAGATAAAAGAACGCAAGGATACTCTCCGAAGGCCTCAAAATCTGCATGTTTGTTGATCATCTGCAGCCGCAGTCCGGCTTTCTGCTGGGTTTCAAACGCTTCCAACACTTCTTCGAAGCTCTGGAATTTTCTCGGATCTCCGGTTTCCGGTCCCAGCTGCTCTTGAATCACTCTGCCGCGCCCGTTATTCAATGCCAGTTCGAGACACAATCCTGAATTGCTGGCACCGCCTCCGGTATTTCTCGTATAGTGCGGCACCGTAGGGTTATGGCAGCCCGTGGATATGTAGTCTCTGGCTTTTTCCAGAGGCACACCCAGATACAGCATGGACTGAATGCTGGTATCATCCGATACAAATTTCAGCTTTCCGTTTAACTTCTTCGCCGTTTCCAGTGCATGTTTCACATAATCTCTTGGATTCAGACGATTGATACGAACCATCATATCTTCCGCACCCAGGCCCACGTCGCCTTCTGCATCCAGGAACAGATAGGACAGCTCATTTACTGCATCGCTTCCCTCCGGCGTGATACCGCCGACGCAAAGTGACTGCATGGTCGGATGTCCGCCTTTACCATCCGCCACCACATAGGACTGCAGATTGATACCGCCGTTCATTTTAATAAAGAGCAGGCAGAATAATTCATACACGTCTTCATCCGTCAGAATGCCCGCTTCCTTGTCTCTTTTGTAATACGGATAGAGGTACTGATCAGCACGTCCGAAGGTCGGACCTGCGCCCCAGCCTTCGATCATGATCGGAACATACATGAGCCAGATGGACTGAATCGCTTCAAAGAACGTATCCGCCGGATGTGCAGGAACCTTTCTGCAGGTCACGGCAATTCGCTCCAGTTCTGTCTTTCTCTGCGGGTCTTTTTCTTCTGCAGCCAATGTTTCGGCCAGATCCGCATAGCGATTTGCAAAGGTGATTACCCCCTGCTGAACAATCTGTGCCGCTAACCAGAACTGCCGGCGGTTTTGCGCATCCGATTCCGTATAATCCAGCGCATCGATTCTTTGCCGGCACTCCTCAATGATGCCAAGACATCCCACCTTCAGCAGCTTTTCATAGTCCGCAGCAGCATGGGACCAGTGATGACCGTTCTCTGTATATCCTCCGGTCGGAACCATGATATGATCCAGGCGCTGATATTCCGGAGGAACCTTTGCCTGCCAGTGTTCAAACGCAGATTTTCCTTTCCAGTAAGGCAAATATTTATGCAGATCCTCCAGTTCTTCCTCAGAAAGAGGCTGATACCGGTCGAACGGTCGAGTGGATAAAGTATCCAGCTCATCCAGCAGCCACTGTCCTTTCAGTTCCGGTGCAATGGCACCGCCCCGGGACTTACTGGTAAAATTGCCGGCAAAAAGTTCTCCTTCATCAATCCGAATCTCCATGTTTTCCAGAATATGTGCGAGAGCTTTTGCTCTTCGCATTACATTGGATTCACCTTCCGTCTGCTGATAGGATTCCGTCATATACTTCAGTCTCTGTGTACAGATTGCAGGATCTGTTACCATTTTTTCTCTAAGAATGCGACAACGTTCTGATAATGGCATTTCTTCTCCTCCTTTTTTCCATTTCAATCTATAGGATTTTATTTAAAAACTGACAAACTTCTTCTGCCGTTTCTTCCGGCTTTTCCATCATCATATAATGACCTGCGCCGGGAACCGTGACAGATTTACACGCAGAAAGCGCTTCAATCTTCTTTTTTGCAGCGGCAGAAATGGTTACATCTTCTCCGCCGTTCAGAAGCAGCACCGGCACCCGCAGACGTTCCAGATTTTCCAGGTTTCCATCAACGGTCAGCCTGGAAAATACTTTCACATCAGCCACTGCCGTATCCGGAACCTGTGTCTTCGCCCCGTACCAGATACACAGGTTCAGATTCTTCTGCGGGGTATTTTTCCCGCAAAGTCCCGGAATATGGGCTTCCTTATAGTCAGACAGGTTAACAGACGGATGATTCAGCATCAGGCTGTAGCCCGGATCATTGGCAGCTTTCGGCACAACACCGCCGTTGCATGCAATGACTGCTTTTACTTTATCCGGGTGTGCATTGGCAACCATCAGAACCGCCGTGGCTGTCATAGCGGTTCCAAGAAGGATAACAGGAGCAAGATTCAGCTTTTCCACCAGAGCCCAGATAAAATCCAGATACTCGTCTTTTTCCTCGATAGGTTTCAGCGTGTCCATATTCGGTAGGCTCTTTCCCCTTCCCGGCAGGTCCACTGCAATGAACCGCCTTGTCTCTGACGCACATGCCTGCATCAGAAAATGATACTGGGAGCCGGAAGCACCCGCCATGGCCAGACACAGAATGGGCTGTCCGCTTCCTGCCTCTTCATAGTAGGTTTCAAATCCATTTACCTCCACGTAATGTCCGGTAATCTGCGATATGTTATACATTCCAGTCCCACCTCCGCTCTTCTCCGTTTAAAGCTGCGCGAAGCTGTTTCCACAGACGGGTATAAGCCTTGGCGTTGGACGCGATATGCAGCGGCTCTGCCGTTGTATGAAGCAGGCACGCTCCTTCAAATATATCATAGAATCCGCAATGAAACGGAGTTGCCAGCGCCTTCTTCCATTCCTCCCTGCTTCCGTAAAAAATCAGATCTGCCGCACCGGAATCCTCTTCCCGGACTTCTCCATCGGAAATTGACACGAGGAAACTTTCTTCACCCGTAGAGATCCGAAGCCTCACATTCAGGTCTCTCGCCCAGTGTCGGTACGCTTTATCCCCATTCAGATTCTCAATCCATTGGCTTATGATTTCCTTTGTAAACACTTCTTTCTCTCCTAAAGCATTCCCTGGGCTTTCAATATTTCAGCGAATATTTTATCCCGGTAAGCAATGACGGACTGCACCGTCCTTCCTTTTTCTTCCGGTCGGTTTGCCAGAGCTTCATCGATTCCGTCTGCAAGAGCCAGATACGATGGGGAGGCTGTCTCCTTTCCGGAATACTTTTTCTCATACTCCCGGAAACCGCCCTCAACGCCCAGTGACATGGTCAGCAGCTGCCCGGTCACAGCCATGCGCATTCCGGGGCCATACATGATGGCCTTATCCATATCCTCTACAGAACAGATCCCCTCGTCTACGATCTCCTTCGCCGTCGCCAGCGCATTCCAGGATACCTTGTTGACGATGAACCCTTTCACTTCCTTTCTGCATTCAATCGGAACCTTACCCATGGAAGAATAGATATCCATGGCCTTTTCCACAGCATCTCTGCTGGTTTCTTTGCCTCCGCATACCTCGATCAGCGGCAGCAGATAGGACGGGTTGTATGGATGTCCAACCAGAATCCGGTCCGGATATAACGCTCCCTCCTGAAGCAGAGACGGGAACAGAGATGATGTAGAACTGGCAATCACCGCATGATTCCCCGTGATTTCCTGAATGGCTCTGTATGTTGACTGTTTCAGATTGACTCTTTCCGGAATACATTCCTGAACGAAATCTGCGTCTTTCACAGCCTGCGCCAGATCACTGGTGAACACGGCCTTGTCCATGGCCTTCTTCGCAGTCTCCTCATCCGCAGCACCTGCGCGGACCATAATATCCATAATGCCCTGAATGTTCTCTCTCACCTTCTCCGGTTCAATCACATCATAAAGAACTACTTCATTTCCGGTCAGCATTGCGTTAACTGCAAGTCCTCCGCCGATCATACCGGTCCCAACAAATGTAATATGATATTTGCTCATTTTATTTCCTCTTTATTCATTTTTATTCAATGATTTTTTCGCTTTTTAAGTATCAAATGCGCACGCATGTGCAGTATGCACTTCGGTTCACCTTATTCAGACCGCCTGCAACGGCACAGTTTCCGATCATATGGAATTCATCCGCTGTACCATAGAAATCCATGGCTTCCTCTGCCTTCATTTCAAAACCGGCTGCCAGGATCAGATTATCGAAAACAGCTTCCTTTTCTCGGTTTTCCTTATCTGCAAAATATACACGCCCGCTTTCAACTCTCGTCACAGCCGCGCCGGTTTCCCAGGAGAGTCCCGCCTGATTTTCCCATTCTGCTTTCAGCATATCTCTGTAATGGAGCGGTGCAGCGTCCGCCGCAAGCGCATCTCTTTTTTCCAGAATCAGAACCTGCTTGCCTTTTCTGGCCAGATGAATTCCGGTCTCCACACCGATTTCACCTCCGCCGATGATGACGATCTTCTTTCCAAGTTCGCTCTCCCGTCCGAAGATGGTCTCCGCAGTCTTGAATGCTACCTCGGACAATCCTTTCACAGGTGGAATCACCGGTCTCGCGCCGATAGCCATGACCACCGTATCAAATCCCATGTTTTTCAGTTCGTCCGGAACCACTCTGCGGTTTAATTCAATCTGTATATCCCGCTTGTTTACCTGGTGAATCAGATAATTCAGATAACGGTACAGAGGCCATTTAAATTCTACGAACTCTGCATGCCGCAGCAGTCCGCCCAGGATTGCATCCTGTTCGAAGAGAGTTACGTCATGCCCCCGGTCGCAGAGCTCCATGGCTGCCTTCATGCCTGCAGGACCTCCGCCAACGACGGCAATTTTCTTCTTTCTGGTCGGTGCCTCGATGGCTTCTTTCATTCTATGTTCAATACCCATGGCCGGATTCACCGAACAGCAACTGATCCATCCGTCGTTTACTGTAGCAATGTGGCATTTATTGCACCGGATACACGGGACAATATCCTCATCTCTTCCTTCCTGGACACACTTCCCGTACTCTGCGTTGGAGATCCAGCTTCTGGCCATGGCGATCAGATCGGCTTTCCCCGATGCGATAGCCTCTTCACAAGTATCCGGATACTGTAAACCGCCGATAGCCTCCACTAACATCTTCGTGTCCGCAGGAAGGGCTTTTTTCACGATTTCCGCATAGCGCAGAAACGGTGCTTCTTCAAGTGTCATGCCTGTCGGGTGCGATGGATCCACCAGGCCGCCGCGAAGCTGAAGAATATCCACATATCCCTGTGCTGCCAGTCTGGCGAAGGCAACCGAGTCGTCCAGTGTAAATCCTTTGGCGTCTTTTCCTTCCACCATGGAACAGCCCAGAGTATCATATTTCGCCATAGGATCCTCCAGATTCTCTTCCGCACTGATCTGTATCTGCACCGGGAAGTTCCGTCCGCATGCCTCTTTAATCTTCTGACAGCACAGCAGCGGAAATCTTGCCCGGTTTTCGAGGCTGCCGCCGAATTCATCGGTGCGGTGGTTCAGCAGCGGGCTTAGCATTCTGCCGGTGGTCTGATGCCGGTAAGCCATATGCATGGCCACCATGTCATATCCCAGTGATTGCAGAATCTTTGCCTGTTCCGCAAATTCGTCTGCAATCTCATAAAGCATTTCTTTGGTCAGTTCTTTGCTCGGCTCCGTCTGCCCCGGCCGAGGCGGCAAACCTGCGGATACATCGTATCCCGGGAAAATTCTGCACGCCAGATTCATGCAGATTTTGGATCCGTACATGTGTACAGCATCCGCCAGCTGAGAAAGGTAGTTCTGCGCTTTGGGATCATACAAATCAAATCCCGCCATATGTAAAAAAGGCCCTTCTTCCGGTGCCACTCTTCCCGGACCGACTCTCGGAGCAATCCCTCTTACTTCCACAATCGCCGCTCCGTTCTTTGCCTTGTTTGCCACATGGGTAATATACTGCTGGGAAGGATAGTTTTCACTTCCCTGTAAAAAATAAAGAACAGAATTGGAAGCAGTCATTCTGTTCTTCAGTACCAGATTGCCAACTCTGACCGGTTCCAGCATATGGCTGTATTTCTTCGGTTTCATTTCCATTCCTTTCTAATTACTGCTATACTTCCATAAATTCCAGTCTGCTGATAATATCTTCCTGAAGTTCTCTGCTGAGTTCAATGAAATATGCAGAATATGTAGCTACACGAACAATCAAGTCTTTGTAATCTTCCGGATTTCGCTGTGCAGCGCGTAAGGTTTCTGTACTTACGATATTAAACTGGACCAGAAATCCTCCCATCATATGGAAAGTTCTTACTAAATCAGCAAGTTTCCTGACTTTAATCTCCGAATCCACAGCTGCAGGATCAAAACGCATATTCAGAACAGATCCATTCCCAAGTTTCTGATGATTCAGCTTTGCTACGGAACGAAATGTACTTGTTGCACCGCTTTGGTTTCTCCCCTGGTGCGGAGATATTCCGCCTTCTGCAATCGGCTCTCCGGCCCTGCGGCCGTCAGGCTGCGCCCCCACATTCTGTCCGTGAGGCACATCAGCGGTAATTGTCGCTGCGGCAACTGTAGAACGTGCTCCCAGATAGCCCGGATATTCCGCGACTTTGTCACTGCAGTAAGTTAACACCTGATTGACCAGGTCATCAACCTCATCCATATCATTTCCAAATTTTGGAAGTTTATTAATCAGATGCAGTATATCATCATATCCTTCAAAATTGTTCATGCATGCTTTCAGGAGCGTATCCATGGTAAACAGGTTCTCTTTGAATACAGCTTCCTTTATCGTTTCCAGCGCATCGCCGACATTCGGCAATCCTGCAAGCGAAATGCCAAACGCCATGTAAACACCCTCCGGACCATTCATAACATCTGTTCCATGTGCAATACATGTATCATATAATGCGGATTGAAACGGAGCCGGCATATACTTTCCGTAGAGCGCTTTATCTTTGTCCCGGATTTCCATAATATACGGAAGGAAATATTCAAATTGCGCTTTAAACGCATCAAATACATCTTCCCATCCGGTAAATTTCGCCGCGTTGCCGGTCTCAGGCCCCAACTGTATTCCCAGATGATGTGAATAGCCATTATACAAAGCCAAATCTAAAAGCAATGGTAAATTCAGAATTCCTCCCGGTGCTTCTAGCGTGACTCCAGGAATTCCCATGGTATTGCATCCAGTCACAACCAGTTCGTGTACCTTTTCTGCAGGGATTCCGTATGATATCAGATTTCCTGCAATGACCTCATCCCCTACAAACTTTATTTTCCCGTGTACATCTCTTGCAACCTCTACGGCCAGGATGAGAAAGTCTTCCGGTGTTTCAGAATCAACCTGAACAACCATATCTTCCCCGCAGGCGACAATTCGTTCAGCCTCCAGAAATAAATAGGACAATGGATTCACAGCTGTCGTTCCATCTGCTTTTTTCCCTCCGAGATTCACCGATACCCGGGAAGACATGCCCCCGAAGGTCTTCGTGGCATCTGTATGGTAAATCGTAAGCTGTTCATTGCATTTCACAAAGAACATGGAAATCAGCAAGAACGCTTCTTCATCCGAAAGAATGCCCTTTTCCATGTCTTTCTCATAATATGGATACAGATATTTATCAATGCTATCCAGAGAAGGACCTGCTCCCCAAGACTCAATCATTACTGCCATGTATACAAACCAGGTTGATTGAATCGCTTCCCGAAAAGTTTCTGCAGGGAATTCCGGTACCTTTCTGCAGATTTTTTCAATCTGCAGAAGCTCTGCCCTTCTTTTTTCACTGCATTCTTCTTCTGCCATTTTTTTTGCAAGATCACCATACCTGTGTGCAAGGATGACTGCGGAATTCAGAGCAATCTTCATCGCATTGAGATATTCTGTTTTCTCAGCATCCTTATCCGGATCCAACCGGCTTTGAGCTTCTTCCACTTCTTTACGGATTCCTGAAATGCCAAGTCGCAGAACCTTTTCATATTGAACCGTAATATGTCCATAATATTGTGTATTACAACAAAATGAACCGCCATTGAACAGAATACCCGTTAATTTCTTTGCTTCTTCGCTTACCGTCTCATGCCAGTAATCACAAAGGGATTTTCCCTCCCAGTAAGCAACAATCTCTTTAATTTCCTGTTTTGTTTCTTCTGGGATAGGTCGGAAACGATCGCTTGGTCTTTCAGAAAGAAGTTCAAGCTGATCCACATACCAGCGGCAGTTGATTTCAGGGCTGAGTGCTCCTCCGCGAGCTTTGCTTGTCACACGGCCCACGATCAGTTCATCGTCAGAAATGCTTACAGTTATATTGCGAAGTATCCATTCCAGCGCCTTTGCTCTTCGATAATATGATGGTTCTCCTTCCGTTTCCTTATAGGATTGCGTCATATATCTGGCTTTTTCCACGCAAACCTCAGGAGTAACGAGAACCTGCTGGCGCAAACGAGATATCCGCTCTTGTGTATCTTTTGAAACTTGAATCATGGTGGTTTCTCCTTCCAAGTCTACTGTCTAATTTGCCGCAAATGCAAATTACAGTGGGAGATATAATGCTGCAGCGTTGTACTCTTTTTTCAGAACCCAGTCACCAGAATAGATCTGCACTTTTTCTTCATGTGCTTTTCCGTTTTCCAGATTGTCCAGCAGCTGCAGGATATTTCCTACCTGTTCAAAAGTCTGTTCCATCTTCCCATGGCAACCTAAGAGTACATCAACTGAGTCCTTCATGGACAGAATCCATTCCAGGCTATTCCTGTAGGAGATCAGATCCGCACCTTTCAGACACATAAATACAGGCCTGTCAGAAACATTATCTCCTGTAAAGAGCAGGCGATTTTCTGAATCCAGGAAGGTCACACTGCCCTCCGTATGTCCGGGGGTCATCCTCGCTTCGATACAACGTCCTCCCAGATCAAATTTCATTCCATCCGTGATGTTTTTTAATATCACATTTTCATTTTTTTCGTCTTGAAGGATGGAATTCCACTCTTTCCTGTTGGCATAGATTGTTTCAAACTGGTGATCACATCCGGTATGATCCGAATGTGCATGGGTGTGGGCTACCAGAATTTCTCCTGCATAGATACCGCTTATCAGATGTTTCAGATCGCCGCTTCCGTTTCCTGTATCCAGAAGAAGTGCTTTCTCTCTTCCGCAGATAAGATACATTCGCACATTACCTTCTTCAATGGTATAGATGCCCTCTTTTATTTCGTCATACGAATACATATCTCATTCTCCTTCTTCTTCATCATGATAATGAATCCCGTATTTCAGAGTTTTTCGATAAAGAGATGACGGGTATATGCCCAGAAGTTTCGCGGCCTTGTTTGCGCTGGACGTCCTGCCGAGTGCATCTTCAATCAGCAGTTTTTCGTAATTATCCCGCAGCTCAAACAAGGTCTTTTCGCCGGTAAATTCCAGCGGAATATCTGCATTTTTACCGGTTTGATGGATCTCTGCCCGGTTCTTTGCATAATTCAGGGTATATTCCGCGTTCTGATCTGCCATGTTGTATTCCCTGTAAGACTCCGGATTCTGTCCTCCCCGCTGAAGGATCTGCGAAAGAAAATCCTTATCCAGTTCTTTTCCCTCTTCCGAACAGATCACATAATACTCAATGATATTCTGCAATTCTCTTACGTTTCCCGGCCATTCATAATTCTGAAGAAGATTCAGGACTTCATCGGACATGTGCAGCACACGATCATATCGCTGACAATACTTCTGCAGAAAATACTGCACCAGCCCCGGAATATCCTCCTGTCGCTTTCGAAGAGGCGGCACTTCGATGGGAAATACATTGATTCTGTAGTAGAGGTCCTCACGGAACTGTCCGGATAACATCTTTTTCCGCAGATCAATATTGGTTGCCGCGATCACACGGACGTCCAGCTTGACCGGATTGTTATTTCCAATTCGGTACATTTCCCCCTGCTGCAGGATCCTGAGCAGTTTCGGCTGCAGTTCCAGAGGGAAATCACCGATTTCATCCAGAAGAATCGTCCCGTGATTCGCCACTTCAAACAGCCCCAGTTTCTGGCTGGAAGCCCCGGTAAACGCACCCTTTTCATAGCCGAACAGCTCGGCCTCCAGCATGTTTGCAGGAATGGCTGCACAGTTGATTTTTACATAGGGTGCCTTATTTCTGTTGCTGAGTTCCTGAATACAGTCTGAAACGACTTCTTTGCCTGTTCCCGATTCCCCGACAACAAGAACGGTCGCCTCTGTTGGTGCCACTCTGCGGATCAGACTCCGGATTTCCTTTATTTTCGGATCTTTTCCCAGAAGACTCAAAGCGCCCTCTTCTCCTGACTCAATGATACGGATTGCCTGTTCCTGATTCATGAGCTTTTTCAGTTCTCTGAACCGCCGGTAGACTTCACTCTCCGGCGCCAGGGTGATGACAACATGACGAATTTCATGATTTTCATCGAAAACGGGAACACCTGTTACAAATCTTCCTGTTTTCGTCGGAGCGGCTGCTCCGGTATTGCCGAAAGAAATCGTCTTTTTCTTTTCCATAACCTTCATGGAAATCGGGTCGATGAAAGGTTCTATGCTTCCAATCGCATTCTCAGGATCCAGTCCGGTATCTCTTGCATACTGGGGATTCAGATATATGATTACACCATTGCGGTCCGTAATGCACAGAGCCTGATGATAGCTCTCACAATAATCTCTGACGTCCACATACTCCTGTTCAAACGCTTCTACGGCTTCCATGAGTTCTTTATTATTCAGTTTACGTGCAAGTTCTCTGATTCGTTTTAGTTTTTCCATATTCCTGCCTCCTTTTGGAAGAAGTTGAGGTTTATAACATATCTTCTATACAAATATTATAAGCGCTGCAACATCAGGTAAGCAATATGAAAAATCCGCAAATATGTTTCGTCACATCAGCCGCCTATCTGTGCAGAAAAACCTTTGGATTCAAATAGCGCCTTGATCTTCTGCTGATATTCCTGCGGAACTTTCGTTCCCTCCGGAATCACATAGTCCATACCGATTTCCGTGTACTTTGATTTACCGTATGGATGATACGGGAGGATGTCCACTCTCTTAATGCATCTGAACTCTGAAAGCAGTTCAGCCTCTTTCTCGATTTCATCCCACGCATCGTTATATCCCGGGATAATCGGCATACGGATGATCACGGGTTTATTGATCGAATTCAACCAGCGCAGATTCTCCCAGATCAGATCATTGTACACGCCGGTATTGGCTTTATGCTTTTCTCTGTCAAGACCTTTGATGTCGAAAAGAACCAGATCTGCGTTTTCCAGAATTTTCTTTCCCTCCGGATTTTCCACATAGCCACTGGAATCAATGGCAACCTGAATGCCCTCTTCATGAAGCTTATCGATCAATGGCAATACAAACTTCGGAAACCACGTGGCTTCTCCGCCTCCGATGGTCACACCGCCGCCGGAAGCTTCATAGAACATTTTATCTTTTTTCAGGAAATTGAACATTTCCTCCACGGTGAAATAATCACCAAACGGCGTCAGCGCGCCGGTATAGCAGAATTCTTTACACTCTCCGCAGACATCACACCGGTTTCGATCGACAACGACCTTTCCGTCTTTCATGGAAAGTGCGCCTCGGGTACATAAATCCACGCACCTGCCGCAACCGTTGCAGTCGTCATAGATGACTTTCAGTTCCGGGAGGAAGGATTGTCCTTCCGGGTTACAGCACCATTTACACTTCAGCGGGCAACCCTTCAGGAAGATGGTGGTTCTTACACCCCAGCCGTCTACGAAGGATCCCTGCACCTTATTAAAAATCAATGCTTTATTGTCTTCCATTCTGTCCCCTTTCTTTCATCTTTGAAAAGGGAGGGAGTGCGGCATTTCCTGCTGCTCTCCCTCTTTTCTGTATGATTTCATAAATCAGATCGTTCTGCGTTATACGTTTTCAAATTCCATTCTGGCAATGATGTCATTCTGCAGCGTAGTGGACAGCTCCACGAAGTATGCAGAGTAGGTCGAAACCCGAACCAGCAGATCCTTATACTGCTCCGGATTTTTCTGTGCCTCCCGAAGGGTCTCTGTACTTACGATATTGAACTGTACCAGGAAACCGCCCATCTTATGGAAGATGGAAATCAGAGTTGCCAGTTTGCGGATCTTATCATCATCGGCCACTGCATCCGGATTGATTCGAATGTTCAGAACCGATCCGTTGCAGAAAGACAGCGGGTTCAGCTTGGCAACAGAGGCCATGGTGGCCGTCACACCACTGTTGTTTCTTCCCTGGTGCGGAGAAATTCCGCCTTCTGAAATCGGTTCGCCGGCATGCCGTCCATCCGGCTGTGCACCGGTATCTGCACCCATCTGAATATTTCCGGTAATCGTAGCTGCCGCACAGATGGATTTGGCTCCGAACGGGCCAGGAATCTTCGCCACTTCTGCGGAACAGAATTCCAGCACATCGTTCACCATGGCATCCACTTCCGGAATGTCGTTTCCGAATTTCGGGAGACTGCTGAAATCACGATACATCTCATCATAGCCTTCCCAGTTGGCGTCCAGCGCATCCATGACCTGCGCCATGGTATATTTCTTGTCCTCAAATACAAGCTTTTTCAGTGCATAGAGCCCATCACCCATATTTGGCGCACCGGACAGAGACATGGCGAAGGAGATATAAGTTGCTGCACCATCCGTGATATCCTGTGCTTTTTCGATACACCCTCTCATCAGGGCCGACTGCAGCGGACACGGGCTGTAGAGCTGGAACATCTTCTTATCCATATTCTTGTACAGGTGCATATACGGAACCAGATATCTGAACTGTGCTTTAAACGCATCATACACCTGATCGAAGGTGGTAAATTGTCTTGCATCACCGGTCTCAATGCCGAATTTTTTACCGAGCATCGGAGAAACGCCGTTATGCAGTGCCAAGTCAAAAATCAGTGGCATATTGATCATTCCTCCCGGCAAGTCAAGGGAATAACCCGGGACGGACGGAGAATTGCAGCCGGTAATCGCACAGGTATTTGCCACCTCCAGCGGTCTTCCCATGCTCAGGAACTGGTCAACAACCACATTGGTTCCGATAAATTTCATCTTTCCGCGCAGATATGCTGCTGTCCGAACTGCTTCCTCCACGAAATCCTGCGGCGTATTGTCGCTGGTCATGATCATCAGATCCTCGGTCAGACCATACCTGGCAGCATACATGAACACGTAGCTCAGCTCGTTTACCGCACAGGAACCGTCTGCCTTGTTTCCTCCGATGGTGTTTCCAAGTCTGGAAGAGAGGCCTCCATAAATCTTTGCCGCAGGCGTACTGTAAACAGTAAACTGTCCGTTCTGACGAATCAGGAAGCAGCCTACCAGTTCCACGGCATCTTCTTCTGTGATCTTGCCTGCATCCAGATCCGCCTTAAAGAACGGATACAGATACTGGTCTACTCTTGCCATGGACGGACCTGCGCCCCAGGCCTCATTATTCAGACCGATGTACATGAACCATGCAGCCTGCAGCGCCTGATGGAAGGATTCCGGCGGAAATTCAGGCACTCTGCGGCAGTTGACTGCGATCTGCTTTAGTTCTGCTTTTCTCTGAATGTCCGTTTCTTTCTCTGCCATTTCTTCCGCCAGATCCGCATATCGGTTGGCAAAAGTCACCACTGCATTCAGAGAAATCTTCATACTCTCAAGATACTGGATCTTATCAAAGCTGTCTACATTTCCGATGGTATCTTCCATCAGCTTTGCAATGGTCTCATCAATTTCCTTTTTTATTCCGTGGATGCCTTTCTGCATGACCACTTCAAAGTCGGTGCTGATATGTCCGAAATACTGGGTATTCAGACAGAATCCGCCTCCTCCGATAATCGGTCCATTGGCAAATTTCAAGTCATCCGGAATCGCTGCGTTCCACCGGTCAAAGAGGGATTTTCCTTTCCAGTATTCGCAGCATTCCGTGATTACTTTTTTATCTTCAGCTGATACTTCAGCATAGTTTTCCTGTTCTCTTGTGTGGAAAGAATCCATCTCCTTCGTGTACCAGGAAGAGTTTACTTCCGGAGAAAGCGGTCCGCCCCGCTTCTTTCCGGTCGGACGGCCTACAATCAGTTCCTGGTCCCCAATTCCTACCGTCAGATGGGTCAGCACGTTTTCCAGCGCCTTTGCTCTTCTGTAATGGAACGGCGCGCCTTCCGTCTGCTTATACGACTCTGTGGTATATTTCGCTTTCTGAATGCAAACCTCCGGTGTTGTGAGCATTTCATTTCTCAGAAAGAGAAGTCTCTGCTCCGCTGCATCTGTTAAATGTTTTGCCATGGTTTTCCTCCATACAAACCGTGTAAATCGTGTATAAATCTTCCCGGTTCTGCGATGCCCAGGCACAGAACCGGGGGATTATATACACAAGAGAATAAATGTTAGTGTTTTTTTCTATAAGAATTATACTACTTTTCTATGTCTACTGATACGTCTGAATACTTTTTTACTATTTTGCCTTTGCCTGCTTTAACCAAGGTTCCTTGATTGCGAAGATGGCTGCAACACCGCACAGAATGAATAATGCTGCACAATACCACCACATTGCAGAATATCCTGCTCCGTCAATGATGAAACCACCGATGGTAGCAGCCAGTCCGAGACCTACGCCGTTTGCCATCTGGAAGGTTCCGGTTGCTTCATTGATTCTGTTGGTAGGACAAGCCTTAACCAGCTGCGCATTGAGAACCGGCTTGATACCAGCCTGACCGATGCCGTAGAGGATTCCTAACAGAACCCAGTTTGTGCTGCCCATCGCCAGCATGGATGTTGCAATTGCACAGAAAATTACAGCAGGAACAAAGATCACTTTCGTACCCCACTTATCCTGGATCGGACCCAGAACGAACATCAGAGGCAGCTGCATCAGACCATATAAGGAAGAGAAGATGGCTGCACCGCCCAGTTCTCCATACTGGAATACCACGTAAGCGGAGAAGAACATCATAGCCAGATGTGCAAAGGAACAGAACACCATGATGATGGATGCAGGAAGTGCAGATTTTTCAAGAACCTTCCAGATTCCATGATACTCGATTTTCTCATCTTCTGCAATCTGATCCGCAATGGATTCGTTGTTAATTTTTAACAGTTCTTCCGTCTGCTTCTTTCCCGGCAGGAAGATAACACCCAGAATGATACCCACCAGGGCAATGCAGGCAGTCAGTAAGAAAAATCTGGTCCACTGATTGTCACCGATGAATGCAAGACCGATGGCCGGTCCAACTACAACAGCAAGTACCTGCGGAATACCTACATAGATGTTCGTTGCTTTTCCGAGAGACTGCTTCGGTGCAGTTTCTGCAGCCGCTGCCTGAGAGGTGGTGTAACACAAAGCATGTCCTACGCACTGAATCAGTCTGGCAACACACCATCCGGCAACGGACATGATAAACCCGAAAGAGGCGATCATGGCTGTCCAGATAACCAGACCAATGAGCATGATGGATTTGGATCCATATTTCTTCGACAGCGGACCGGATGCCGGTCTCATGATGCAGGCGATGATGGTCCAACCGGTAGATACCAGACCGAACTGAGTCGCAGTTCCGCCCAACACATTAATGACAAAAGCAGAAAGATAAACGCTCATGGTTTGATATGACAATCCAATACAGCAGTTTACAATAATAGGTACTGCCATCAAGAGCCACCAAGGCTTATTTCTATAATCTATCATTTTTTCCTCCTAAACAATACAGTACATATAAATACTATTTCATTATTCCTAATTCCAATCACTTCGGGCATTCTTACAACTAACATTTATTAAAATGGGCACTCGGTTATTTTGTCGATTGGCCATTTTGTCAGCAATTCATAACCATCCTTGGTCACTACGATATCTTCTTCCAGACGAACGCCGAACTTTCCATATTTCGGGTCAACGCCTTTCGTATAGGTTTCCACAGCAATTACCATGCCTTCTTCCAGCGTTTCAATCTTTCCTGCCTGTACAGTAGCAGGCTTGAAGCAGGCCGGCGCTTCATGCAGAGATAAGCCGAGGCCGTGACCCAGTGCATAACCTGCTACATCCAGCGGATTGGTTTCACCCCAGTATTCCGGCGACTGCGGCCAGCCAGCTGTAATATCTGCTGTGGTATTGCCAGCCTTGATACCCTTCATGCCGTCATAAAGCATTGCCCGGCACTGTTCGTACACTTCGTTCTGGATCGGAGTGGCTTCTCCGCAGACGAAGGAACGGTAATAGCAGGATTTGTATCCCATATAGGAATTTCCGTTTACGTCGATATTGATTACATCTCCCGGCGCGATGGCACGATCCGTATAGTCAATGTGCAGCGGGTTGGTTCTCGGTCCGGAACAGCATACAAATTCCTGTGTTTCGTCCGCACCCAGCTCATATAACTTCTTCATTCCGATGCCTACCAGGTCACATTCTCTGATTCCAGGATGAATCGCCTGCTTGATTTCATAAAACGCAGCATCTGCAGAGTCACATGCCAGTCTCATACACTCGATCTCATCTTCATTTTTTATTTTTCTGGCGTCAAACATCATGTCATGTGCAGACTTGATGTTTTTAATGCCCTGTTCCTTCAATGCACCGCTTACCAGCAGTTCCAGCGTGCATCCATCCAGGCCAACCGTGCCGTCCATCAGACCATGTTCCTTGATAATCGGCATGATCTTATTCATGTGCGGATCCAGATCCGGAATGGTAGAACACCACTTTAATCCTGCCGGAGGTGCCCACAGTTTATTCTTCATCCATGGCATTTCTTCTCTCAATGCCTGTGCAGAAAAGCTGGTCGTCAGGAATGCCTGCGGGTCGCCGTTAATCGGCAGCACAACGAATTGCGCCTGACTGTAACGGCACGGAACCGTCGGATATCCGCTGCAGATATAACGGATAGAATATGCATCCCAGGTGATCAGCACATCGATTCCATATTTTTTCATGGATTCCTTTACACGCTGAAGTCTGTATTCACGCATTCTGTTCCAATCAATGCCGCCAATTCTGTCCATTGACATTCTTCCATTTGTTCCACTGTACATCTCTTTTTTCCTCCTTTATGTACGAATTCATATTGCTATGTTTTCTTATCATTATTTACGATTCCTTTGCAGCAGCTGCAAGCGCAATACACATGTATTTGGTTTCAGCCATCGACGCGCGGGAACTCAGTATTACAGGTACTTTCGTACCCAGAATCAACGAACCGACCGGAATATGACAGGTCTGTGTAATCGCCTTCGTGGTGCAGTTTGCGCTGACCAGATCCGGGAATACCAGCAGATCCGCGTCCCCTGCCACCGGACTGTCAAAGCCCTTGATCGCGGCAGCCTCTTTGCTGACAGCCACATCATAGGAAATCGGACCTTCCACAATGCAATCCTTAATAATTCCCTCCTGATTCATTCTTTTCAGGCTGTCTGCATCTACACTTTCCTGCATTTTCGGATTTACTACTTCTACCGCAGCAAGAACACCAACCTTTGGCGTATCATACCCCATTGCACGAAGGGCTTTTACAGCATTTTCAATAATCTGCCTTTTTTCATCCAAGGTAGGATACATGCATATCCCCGCATCGGTAAAAGCAATCAGCTTATGATAGAAAGGAAGCTCCCGAATGGAAAGCATGGAAACAAGCTGTCCGGTTTTCAGCTGATTTTCTCTCTTTAAAATGGTGTGCATGAAATCCTTCGTATGAACCAGGCCTTTCATGATACAGTCTGCTCCGCCTTTGTTGGCCAGATCTACTGCGATCTGGCAGGCTGCCAGGTGGTTTCTCTCATCGATAATTGTAATCTGATGTTCGTCAAAATATCTTTCGGCAAGCATTTCCCCGATAATGACCTTATTTCCTATCAAAATCGGCTCAATAATGCCCTCGCGATACGCACGAATCACTGCATCGATGGTATGATCATCTTCCGGCGCAACAATAGCACATCTGGCTTTTACCGTACGCTCTGCAATTCGCTGTGTAAGCTGCTCAAATTTTGTATAAATCACGTTTTTTCCTCCTGCAGTCATTTTGTTATAAAAACTTTAAACGCATTTTCTATGCCAAACCTGACGAAAAAAGCTTCTTTTCCCAAATGCTTTGAAAACATAGGGTTTGACAACCCGCGCACTCTGCACGCCAGATTTTGCCGGAAAGCCACCGCTTTGCAACAATTCACTTTTTGCAATTTTTCTTTGCGTAAAGTGAATGTTTTATTTCTTTTTTTGACAAGCTTCGTAAAATGCCTCAAAACTGTCAAACTCCGGGGGATACCATGTATATTCCTTCGGCATTTCCTCGCCGCGAAGTACTCTCAGACCTCCGTTTGCCAGTGCCTGCATTTCATGCTCTCCAGGGATTACCATGACAGGTGCCAGAAATTCCACACGTTCTTTCACCCAATCCGTCAGCATCTTGGAATATGCCATGCCGCCGGTCAGGATGATGCAGTCCAGCTTTCCCTTCTGGCATACGGAAAGTTCGCCGATGCCCTTTGCAATCTGATAAGCCATATACCAGTATATGTCTTTTGCTTCCTGATTTCCTTCTGCAATGAGTTTTTCCACGCTTCTGGCGTCCTGCACCCCGAAATAGGCTACCAGACCGCCTTTTCCACGCATTTTGTTTGCCATTTCAGCTTTGGTGTATTTCCCGCTGTAGCAGAGATTGATCACATCCGTTACTGGAATTCTGCCAGCTCTTTGCGGCGACATCGGTCCTGCATCATCCAGCAGAGTATCAATCATCCGTCCTCCTGAATGAAATGCCATGGTGATACCGCCTCCGAGATGTGCTGTAATGATGTTGCACTCCTCATAGGTTTTTCCCATCATCTGCGCGGCTTCTCTTGCTACCATCTTTGAATTCAGACAATGCGAGGTAACGAATCGTTTTGCTTCCGGCAGACCTGTGTAATGCATGATTTCATCTGCATCATCTGCGGAAACTCCATCGTAGAACATGGCCGGTACTCCGTATTCCTGGCTCAGCTGGTATGCGATAATACCTGCCAGCGAGCTTACGTGCTGCGATCTCGGTGCATATCGCAGAACCGTATCAACATGCCGGTTGATCATATATGCGCCGCTCTTCACCCCATTGATGGAGCCTCCTCTGGCAACGATCATATCGATGCGTTTCATGTCAATGCCTGCACGCTCGATAAAGTCGAGCACTGATTTCATCCGGATATCCAACTGATCTATCATCAGGAGGCAATCTTTAATTGCCTCTGCGTCGATAAACAGCTCCTCCTTCAAAACTTCCTTTTCATCTTTGAAAAGGCATATTTTCGTGGATGTCGATCCCGGGTTAATGGTCAGAATATGTTTTTCCAAATCGTTCATGTCCGATTTTCTCCTGTATTACTCTGGTTTCACAAGGGTAACCAACATCTGACAAGTTACAGTGCCGTTATTGATAATCCCTTTTCTGGTGTTTGGCCCGCAATGGAAGGAGTCTCCTTTATGTAATGTAGTCCGCACTTCCTCCGGCGTCCCTTCTTCCACCACGATATCCATTTCACCTTCTACAATATAATAGATGGATTCCAGCATATTTGAACCATATTCACATCCTCCTCCTGGGAGAAAGTGTGAAAGGCCCTGTGTCATATGACCCTGATTCACATCTGCCGGATTATGTAATCTGGTTGCCAGCATTTTGAAATGTCCTGGCGGTTCGTAAGCTACTGCCTGATCTCTTTTCGTAATTTTGAAGCTCATTTTTTTATCCTTTCCTGTTTCGTGCTTATTCGAAAATGATCTGATTCTTCGAAAGCCGATCATCAGCCCATTGCCGTAAGACCTCCATCCGGATAGATAATCTGTCCGGAAACAAAGTTTGAAGCATCGGATGCCAGGAAGATTGCCGGTCCAACGCAGTCTTCCGGTTCACCGATTCTCTGCAGCGGCATATTGGCTGCCTTGGCTGCTCTTTCTTTCGGATCTGCCGGCATCACGCCAACCATCATCGGGGTATACGTCATGGTTGGTCCGATGGCATTCACATACACATTCGGTCCCAGATCCTTTGCCGCCATTCTGGTGAGCATGTCCACCGCACCCTTGGTCGCACCATATCCGGAATTACCTCCGCCGCATGCACGGATGCCTCTTACAGATGATAAATTAATTATTTTTCCATGCCCCAGTTCATCTTTCATGTGCCGGCCGAAATATTTGCAAGTCAGCATAATTGACTTCACATTTACATTAAACATCTGATCCCATACATCTCCGTCCATCTCTGTGATCGGGAACTTTTTATTGAACCCCTGCGCATTTACAAGAATGTCCACATGCCCCAGATCCGAAATGGCCTGTTCACTGAAAGCCTTTACGCTTTCTTCATTTCCGGCATCCACAATATAGTAACTAACGTCACATCCGCAGTCCTCTTTGATCTCTCTCTGCGCACGCTGCAGCCCCTCTTCTTTTCTACTGGCTATGGAAACATGTGCACCATACATGGCAAGCCCCTGTGCAATGGCCTGGCCGATGCCTCCGGCACCACCAACTACAACTGCATTCTTACCAGTTAAATCGAACATATTTTTTTCAATATTCATCTTTTTTCACTCCTTTCAGGATAATTAACACATTTCGAAGATTCCTGCAGCTCCCATTCCTCCGCCGATACACATGGTAACGAGGGCCTTCTTTCCACCTGTCACCTTCAGATAATCCAATGCCTTGGACATCAGGAAGATACCGGTTGCACCCATTGGATGTCCAAGGGCCATGGCGCCTCCCCATGGATTCAGTTTTTCCTTTGGAAGATTCAGCTGATCAATGCAAACCAGAGCTTGTGCTGCGAAAGCTTCATTCAGTTCGATTACATCCATATCATCAATAGAAAGACCGGCTTTTTCCATTACCTTCGGTACCGCATAAATCGGGCCTTCCCCCATATATCTTCCATCACAGCCGGCAACAGCAAAAGCAACAAACCGTGCAATCGGTTTGATTCCTAACTGTTCCGCCTTTTCCCTGGACATAACCACCGCAAACGCAGCTGCGTCGCTGGTCTGTGAGGAAGTAGCCGCAGTTACTACACCGTCTTCCTTGAAACAAGGTTTCAGCGTTGCAAGCTTTTCTGCATTGGTTCCCCTGCGAATTCCTTCATCCTTTGTGACAGTAATTTCATTTCCTTCTGCATCTTTTCCTTTTACCGGGATGATAGACATGTCAAGATATCCGTTATCCTGCGCAGCAGCAGCCTTTGCGTGGCTCTCCACGGCCATAGCTTCCATATCTGCGCGCTGCACACCATGCTTGGCAGCGACATTCTCCGCTGTCAATCCCATACTGATATATGCACCTTCACAATTTTCATTGAGCCATGGATTTCTTTCCTTTGGATCCGCGGTATGGAAGGTGTGAGTCATGTCCTCCACACCACCGGCAATCATCACTTCCTCCTGTCCGCACATTATGGCATTGGCGCAAGTTGCAATTGCCTGCAGACTGGACGCACAGTAGCGATTGATGGTCTGCGCTGAAATGCTGTCCGGAAGCTGCGCACGCTGTACCACCTGTCTGGCCACATTGAGATTCAAGGTCTTAACGGGCATAGAACATCCAAGAACCAGATCAGATATTTCTTCCGGATTCAGCTGAGGCACCTGAGCAAGAACTCCTTTTAGTGTTTCAGCTGCATAATCGACAGGATGTACCTGTGCAAGAGCACCCTTAAAGGCTCTGCATACAGGACTTCGTCCGTATGCTACGATCACCGCTTCATGTAACATCGATATTTCCTCCTGAATTGTATATAATGCAAATCTTTTGTTGATAAAAAATCAATTCGAAAAAGTATCAGAGCAAATTCCATGCCACTTTTTATCCGTCGTATTCTCACTTTTTTATTCCGTTTCAGCCCATTGCATTTCAACGGGCAACGCCGCACGATCCGTCGTCTTCTCTTTTTGAAATAATCGCAATTTGCTTCCCCTCCCCCTGTTTTCTTTGTCAAAAAGCAAAATAATTTTGCAAAAAGTGAATCATCTATTTTGCAAAAAAGCAAAATATTTTTCTTCTCCGTCCTTCCGGCATTTCAGGAATATCAAAAAAATAACCTTAAATAAATGAAATCCTTTACATCTCAAAACATCTCAAATCTTTTTCTCAGCATGTCCTGATTTGGTACACAATTTGCAGTTACTTTTTTCAAAATATGATTTTTAATTGCGAAAGGAAATGATACCAATGGCAAAAACAATAATTACCGCAGCTTTAACCGGAGCAGTAACACCTGCAGGTTACAAGATCCCCGAAACTCCTGAGCAGATCGCAAAAGATGCATACGAATGCTGGAAATTGGGTGCTTCCATCGTGCACCTGCATATGCGCGGAGATGATGGCTTCGGTGCAATGGACAAAGAAAAATTCAGAGAAACCATTAAACTGATTCGTTCCCATGAGGACTGTGATGTGATCATCAACTGCACCTCCAGCGGTGCTTCCAAAGCACATCCTGCAACCAACGATGATCGAATGGCGCATCACAGAGAAGTGCCGGGTATTGAAATGGGCACTTTCGATGCAGGTACTTTCAACTGGGGAACCGTGGGAATGTTTGAAAACACAGGTGCTTTTTTAACAGATCTGGCGAAACTCTACCTCGAAAAGGGAATCAAGCCTGAATGCGAAATCTTCGATTACGGTATGCTTACAAATGTAGATTATTTCAGAAAGCAGGGCTTGTTGATTGATCCGGTACACTATCAGATGTGTCTTGGTGTAAAAGGAGCGATGAATGCTTCTGTGGAAAATCTGGAATATCTGGTTCGTCACCTTCCTTCCGGCTGCACATGGTCAGGTTTTGGAATCGGTGCGGGCCATATGCCTCTTCTTTTCGCCTGCCTTGCGTTCGGCGGCCATATTCGTGTTGGATTGGAAGACAACGTAGTTTACGGCAAGGATGAGGAAGGGAACAAAATCTTTGCAACCAATCAAATGCTTGTTACACGGGCTGCGGAAGCTGTCAGAATCTATGGAAATAAAGTGGCAACACCTGCAGAAGCCAGAGAGATGCTGGGAATTCCTCAGCTCGACATAAAAAAAGTGCAGAAAGATCTGGGTATTTAAATACGCAGGAGTACAGGAGTATAAAATAGGAGTATCAAAATGAACTGGAATCAAAAAGTTATCGTAGTTACAGGTGCAGACCACCAGGTTGGCAAAGCACTCTGCCGCATGTTTGCCTCAGAAAATGCCAGAGTCTACGCCATCGGAGAAGACCGCAGTCAGTTAAGTGAACTTGACTCCACCAACGTGAAGGTTGTCTCATGCTCTATTGATGATATATCTTGTTTAAATGCATCCTTAGAAGAAATTGGTATCACAGAAGGCCATATTGATGCAGTTTTCTGTGATACCAGATTCTCCGATCCGGGAATGACTGCGACGGAATTAACGGCAGATATTATCAATGAGGCAATGAAGAAAACAACCTATTATGCATGGAAGAGTGCTTTGTATGCGGTTCCATATTTAAAGGAATCCGATCACGGTGCAGTATGTTTCATCACAAACAACAGTGTTCGTCATCCGAAAAAAACAAATGTGCTGACCGCCATCTGTTCCACTTCCATCGAGTCCATTACGAAAAACTTCTCCTCGGAAATTGCTTCATCAAATATTCGTATGACAGCCATTGCTGTGGATGAAGATGTCTGTCCGGAAAAAGCGGCAGGATCTGCTGCGTTTCTGGTTTCTCCACAAGCATCATATATTACCGGATGCATGATTGAGGTGGATCATATTGAAACGGAGGGTGACAAATAATATGGATACAAAACTGAAAGACAAAGTAGTCATCATTACCGGAGGTACCAGCGGGATTGGTCTCGCTGCAACCAATTTGTTTCTTGCAGAAGGCTCCAAAGTGGTTGTATGCGATTTCAGAGAAGATCTGATACAGGAAGTCAACGAAAGAGCGAAAAAAGAAAACATACCGCTGCTGGGTGTCGTCGCAGATATTACAAATGTTTCACAAATGAAAAACTTATTTGACCGCGCAAAGGAAGCCTTCGGCAAGATCGACGTTCTGATCAATAACGCGGGAATGGGATGTCCGAACGGATTCCTTACCATTCAGGACGACTTCTGGTTCAAAGAAATCAATGTGAATCTGACTGCTGTAGCTTCTGCGTGCAGCCTGATTCTCCCATATTTCGAAGAACAGGGACATGGATGCATCATATCCACCTCCTCATTATGCGGCAGAATTGCTGCCACCGTCCGCAGCATTTATGCCATCACCAAAGCCGGTGTAAATGCATACACAAAAGCCCTTGCAGAGGAACTGAAGGGCAAAAACATTCGGGTAAATGCAGTTGCACCCGGTATGGTGGGAACCGATATGGTGAAGGCCAATCATCCTGATCCGGAAGATTATCGTTCTCTTGGAAGAAGTGCTATGCTTCAGCGCATGGGAGAACCGGAGGAAATCGCAGCTGCAATGGTTTTCCTCGCTTCTGCACAGGGTCAGGGAATCAACGGTCAGATTATCGAAGTGACCGGAGGAAAATGTGTGGTTCAGGATCCTGACTACTCATGGATGGTATCATAATCTGCTTACCTCTTATCAGGTTAGAACGCAGACAGACTTATGTTTGTTTTCGTTCTGCCCAATGCCTTTTGGAAAACCCCCTTCTGGGGGTTTTCTATTATTGTGCATGCATTCTTTTTCATCAGAACTTCCAATGCACATCGATATCTTCTTTCTCTAAATTTCTCCGTGAAACAGGCAGAATTTTATGCTATACTGGAAAGGAATCAAACATTGTCAAAAAATTTCGAAATAACCCATCGGAGGATAACATATGAACAAGCTTACCCCTGTTTTTGAGGATATTTTCAGCGGCGGTCGTCTGATCAAAATGATTTTCAGCGACCGGCGAAAGAAGTCGCAGGAATGCCAGAAGGCGCTGATTCGCCCGGTCACCATCGGCGGTCAGCTGCTGTTTCAGGTGGAATACACCTGGGAGAAAAAAGTGACCCACGAAAACCTTTCTGCGGAAGAGGCGGTCAGCCGGTCCCTTTCTCTGATCGGTGAGCAGTTTAAGCAGATCAACGTGTTTCTGGAAGGCGAGGACATGCAGATCCTGGCTTCCAAACCGGAAACGCCCCGTATTTCCCGAAAAACCGGCACGAAAAAACAGGAGAGCCTTGCCCATAATAAAAAGAAAAACTACATCATTCCAGACGGGGAGCCCTGCGATTTTCTCATTCGTCTTGGGGTCATGGACCGGGACGGCCGGGTGTTCAAGAAGCATTACGGTAAGTTTCGCCAGATCAACCGATACCTGGAGATTGTGGAGGACGTGTTTCCATCGCTGCCCGTCTATCCGGACGGACGGCCGCTGCGAATCATCGATTTCGGCTGCGGCAAGGCCTATCTGACCTTTGCCATCTATTATTATCTGAAGGTGCTGAAGCAGCGCAACGTGGAGATCATCGGCCTGGATCTGAAAACCGATGTGATCGAATTCTGCAGCAAGGTGGCTTCGGATCTCCGGTATGATGGTCTTCGTTTCCTCATGGGGGACATCGCCGATTATACCAGCGACCACGCCGACATGGTGGTGACCCTCCATGCCTGCGACACTGCCACGGACTTTGCTCTGATCAATGCGGTGTCCTGGAATACCCGGGTGATCTTAAGCGTACCATGCTGTCAGCATGAGCTTTTCAGCCAGATCCGAAGTGAAGTACACCAGCCCATGCTGAAGCACGGCATTCTGAAGGACCGCCTTACAGAATATCTGACCGACGGCCTGCGCGGCCTGAAGCTGGAGGCCTGCGGCTACGATGTTGCCATGATTGAATTCACCAGTCTGGAGCACACCGCCAGAAATATCATGATCAAGGCGGTCAAGTCTCCTGCCATCGGTAAGCAGGCTGCCTGGAAGGCCGCCCGGGCACAGCAGCAGTACGAAGCCCTTCGCGATTTCTATCAGGTGCATCCGACCATCGACCAGCTGAAGCCGGCCGGCGAATAGCCGGAGCCGGCGGACGGGCAGAAAGCACTGACTGGCGGGCAGCTGGAGCCAGCCATCAGCTCGCCGGCAGAATGAAAATGGTGGGAGAAAAGATTTTGCAAACAAAAAAGGACGCCAAACGGGTCGATTTCAGTAAAATGGCGTCACCTAGATCATCTAGGTATGTCTAAAAATATGGTTTATTTTACAGTATAATACATTTTCCGCTCGTGCTTATTGCCTAGCGAATTGTATTTACTACAAATAAACCCATAAACTTACATTTCGACACGCCTATCGTTTATTTTTACCAGTTTAATAATTCCATTTCAGCACATACCTAGAGGATCGATACACGCCAATCGCCAAAAAAATGTGCATTTGGCGTCACTTTGGGCGTGCAATTTTTTTAAGAGGTAAACATGACATGATCAACATTCTTGCCGTTGGCGCCGGCGGCTTTCTCGGCGCCGTACTCCGCTACCTGGCGGGCATGCTGCCGGTGGGGCAGCCTGCGGGATTCCCGCTGACCACTTTTTGCATCAATCTGCTGGGTTCCTTCCTCATCGGCTTCGTTTCCCAGCTGGCTGCGGACCGGCAGACCGCCGGAGACCCCGCCACGCTGTTTTTGAAAGTGGGGCTTTGCGGGGGATTCACCACATTCTCCACCTTTGCGCTGGAAAACTTCACGCTGATAAACGAAAACAGGACCGGTATGGCCCTGCTTTATATGATACTCAGTTTCAGCGCGTGCATCGCCGGTGTGCTGGCAGGCACCGCCCTGGCCCGGCGTGTGTAACGGCCCGGCGAGTCTGATGTTCCCGCCATGTCTGATGTCCACGGCGGGTGTGACCGACCCGACCTTCCATGCCGAGTGTCCCCGGCCCGACCCGCCATCACCGATCAGAACACACCGGTGATGAAGATTTCCAGTCCGATGGCGATGAGAATCACGCCGCCGAGAATAGAGGCTTTGCCGGAAAGTCTGGTTCCGGCCTTTTTTCCGATGGCCAGGCCGCCCATGCAGATTGCGAAGGTCACCGCTGCAATAATCAGGGCACAGACCAGCGCCATCAGCAATCCGTATTCTGCAATGGTAAACCCTACAGAAAGCGCATCAATGGAGGTAGCCACCCCCTGCACCAGCAGCGCGGTCAGTCCCACCGACCTTTTTTCTTCCTCGCCTTCCGACGGTCGAAGGCCCTCCAGAAGCATCTTTCCGCCGATGAATCCCAGCAGTGCCAGAGCGATCCATGGAATCCAGGATTCAAAGGACTTGAAATATTCCACGATGGTATGGACGCAGATCCAGCCGATCATGGGCATCAGCGCCTGAAAGAAGGCGAACACCCCTGCGATGCTGCACATTCTGCCCCGCCTCATGTCCGGTTCACCCAGTCCGTTGGCCAGTGACACGGAAAACGCATCCATGGCCAGTCCCACGCCGAGCAGCACACTGTTAAAGAAAAACATAAGATTCCATTCCATCGTTTCTTCCTCCATCCGAATTTTGTGATGATTCTGATTTTACATGCAAAAAACCCAGGCAAAGCTGCAACGCCATACCTGGGTCAATTCCAAAAAATACAGACTTCATGCATAGCTTCGCAGTTATACATGAGTCTCGCAAATTAAAGCAAGCCAGGCCCCGCGGCCAGTATGTTGACTTGCTGCGCTTTCATCCGGCAAAATCCGCCCTCCCGACAAAATCTGCCCGGTCAGGCTTTCCGCCTCCGTTTGCGCTTGCTACTCCCTCATGGGATATTTTACTGAGATTTTTTACTGGTATATTCTATCATTCTCTGTGCACTTCGTCAAGAGAATTTCTGCAGTATACGCTTATTGCGGCTGTGTTTCCTCCTCGATCCACAGCTGCGCTTTTCCCCGTTTTTTGGCGGTGTAGAGTGCCCTGTCGGCCCGCGCATACAGGCTGTTAAAGTCGGAACCCTTCGGATCCGACCAGGCTGCACCGGCAGACACCGTCGGACTCTGGGTAAGCAGGGCGGTCTGTTCATTGACCAGTCTCAGAATCTTCTCACCGAGGCTTCGGATCTGGGACAGCGAAATATTCGGTTCCATATGCAGCAGGCAGCAGAACTCGTCGCCGCCCATTCTGCCCGCCAGCCCTTCCTGTTCCACCGTAGCGGATAACGTCCTGGCAAGATTGACCAGCAGTTCATCCCCCTGCGGGTGGCCGTAAGTATCGTTGTAATTCTTAAAATCATCCACGTCCAGCATCAGCATCAGACAGCGCTGTCCATCCATCGACAACTTCTGCTCACAGGCTTTGTGAAACGCAGAACGATTCAGCAGCCCTGTCAGCGGATCCCGCTGGTTGGCCTGCTCCAGTCGGTGCAGACTCATCATGGCACGATTCCGCGCGATGCCCACCTGCAGCTGAACGGAAACAGAATCGGTGATATCGGAGACGATGACGGTGACCCGCTTTTCTCCCGTAGCCGGATCCACCGCCGGCAGACCGGTGCAGTAGACATAGCGTCCTGTGCCATCCTTTCGGCGGATCCGGTGCTCCAGATAGGCGATCCCCTGCGAATCCACCTGTTCTGCAACCATATTCCAGTACAGCTGCCGGTCATCTTCAAAAATCATATCGTTCTGCGTCAGCCCCAGGCTTGCAACATCATAAGCGGTATATCCGGTCAGTTCTTCGAAATGATCGTCTGCTTCAAGAATACGCTCTCCCGGTCCCAGGATATACCTGGAGCAGTACACAGAATTGACCAGACCGATTTTTTCCGGCAGCAGATCGGTTCCCTCCGCCGGAATACTCTGATCTGCTGCATCGGTTTCTTCCTTCCTGCCTGTAATCATCCGAACAAAAACCTCTGCAATATATGGGTCAAACTGCGTTCCGGCGCATCGAAGCAGTTCCCGGCATGCTTCGTCTTTTCCCATTCCTTTTCGGTAGGAGCGGTCGGATACCATGGCATCGTAAGCATCCACCACCGCGATAATACGGGATAAAAGAGGAATCGAATCTCCCTTCAGTCCCTCCGGATAACCGCCGCCATCCCAGCGCTCGTGATGATAGCGGATCGGCTCCGCTACAATGTTCAGCTCCGGTGTGGCCTTGGCAATTCGATAACCCTTTTCCACATGGGTACACATAATTTCATATTCCGCCTGGGTCAGTTTTCCCGAACTGTTGAGAATCTCCTGTGGGATACCCACTTTGCCGATATCATGGAACAGGCAGAGCAGCGACAGCTGATCCCGCTCATGGTCAGAAAGTCCCAGCAAATAGGCCAGGCGTTCCCCCATCTCCCGTGTGCGTCGAACATGGAATTCCGTCTCCGAATCACATTCCAGCAGAAGCTGGTGGAGAGAATCGATGACGGCAGAACCGTCAGAATCGCTGTCCAGCAGCTTTCGGGTACGCATGACAGAAACCGCTTCCTGTACAGCAGCTGCGATATTATCTTCCCCGGACTCTGAAACAGCAAAGTCCATTTTGATGCGGAACGGGAAACTGTCGGCTTCCTCCAGTTCCCGGTTGACCGCCTCCAGCCTCTCCTTGCGTTCCCCATTGGACAGTCCCCGGCACAATACACAAAGCACTGCATCCTGAAGTCGTATGAAAACAGCGTTTTGCGGGAAATGATGTTTCATTAACCGGGCCTGAAGTTGAAGCGCACTGTCGCCGCCATCATGACCCATCGTATCGTTCAGTAACGTAAGACGGTTCAGATCGCAGACTGCGATCCCGATCTTCCCTTTTCCTTCCGGAAGAAGTTCCTGACTGTGAAGGGTAAAATACCGTCTGGTCTGAAAGCCGGTGACCGGGTCGACCCCCAGCGTGTTATTGGTGAAGATAAAGATACGACCCACCGCTTCCTGCTTCCGATCTCGCAGCAGCTGGTAATCGCAGATGTAGGATTCCTGTTTCCCCGCCCTGTCATTCCAGTAGAACCGCCGGTCGTGCTCCAGATCGGGCATCATGCCTTCGACACCCCACAGGCGGACAAATTCTCCCACTGTCAGGGCCTGTCCCGACACCTGATGATCCTGCAGCAGCGCTCTGGCATTCTCGTTGGCGAAAATCAACCGGTCATCCCAGTCGAACAGAAACAGCGGCTGGCTCAGATGCTCCAGAATGGTCTGTCTCGCCTGACTCAGCAACCCCGAATCCTTCGCCTTAAACGCATTCCAGAATATAGAATAGCCCATAACGCTGTAAAAGAAGATCGAATAGTCGATATGATTGCGGGTCACCTGCAGCAGATATCCGGCATTTACCACGACTACCACCAGTGCACTGAGAATGAGACGGAGATAGTAGTGCCGGTACATCCGCGGAACCCGCACTGCCCGCATGACCACAGCCAGAAAACCGGAACCGAGCATCAGATAGCAGAGCAGCAGGTGGAGATTATAAACCCCACCGGGAATAAAGAACCACCGGGCAACTGCAGGTTCCGGAATCACAGCCACATATGTAATCGCCATGCCGGTCAGCGGATTGGTCAGAAGAATGACTGCATCCACCAGAATCCAGAAAACAAAAAATCGCCGTATCAGCCGCCCGATTCGTACGAGATTGAAGTCCGTATTTTCATCTTCTCCCGACAGTGCAAAGAAAAAGCACATCAGGAAATAGAGCATTCCGTCGATACTGGCGAAATACACACTGTTGCTCAAAGACATGGTATTTTCGTTCGTTGTGAGAATGCTGATCATATAAGACAGGCTCACCAGGGCCGCCCACCACAGGGCATAGCCCAGCATGCGCCCTTCCCGGTTCTGATACGCCAGACACCGGGTGGAAACAAACAGATTCGCCGCCGCAAAGGCTGTAAACATCACAATATAAATCAGCTGCGTCATAGAGGGTATCCTTTTTTACACGTCACCAGGACTTGCATGCCGAACATGCAAGAGCCACTTTCATAATCTGATTATAGCATTGGAATTTCCCTTTTTCTACCGCTTTCGCAAAGATTTCCGGAGATTTTTCATTTTTTTTGCCACCTGTGCCATCTGAGATGACGGCTGAGCCAATAGCACCCCATGGCAATCAAAACCCCTCCGACCACATCGGCAATACAGTGCTGCCTCGTAAGCAGCGTAGAAGCAAAAATCAGCAGCGCAAACACCAGCGTAAAGTTCCGGTACCACGCCGGAATCCCGGTGCACTTCCGGACGCCCAGCCAGCTCATCATGCTGGCCAGACAGTGGATCGACGGAAACAAATTCAGCGGCGGATCCAGCGCATAAATCAGCCCCATGAGCCCGTCCCAGAAACCGTTTCCCAGGATTTCCGGCCGCACATTGGTCGTGGGATATGCCAGAAACAGAATCCCGCAGATGACCCGGGACAGCATGTCCGCAAATACAAACCGGAACCAGTCCTCCCGGCTGCTTTCCCGGGCAGTCAGAGCGTAACTGACCACCCAGAACGGATAGCTCAGCACATAGACAGACACCCAGACCGGCTGAAAGGGCACCATCCGATCCAGCGCAGAGGTGATGTCATGCGCCTGCAGCCCCAGGCCCAGAATGATCTGCTGTGTCCCCCAGTAAATCAGGCAGTTCCACAGGAAACACCCGATCAGCGGGAAAAACGCATACGCCGGAATCCAGCGTGAAAGATGTGCCTCATACCATTTTTTCCAGTTTTCTCTCATTTCCGTCCCCGTCATTCCTCACTGCGTGCTTCCAGTTCTGCGCAAAATCTGTCCACCGCCGCCAGATCGTTCTTCTGAAACGCAGCCGTGATGCTGGCTTCCAGTTCCTGTTTTTTCTTGTCTTTTTCCAGATATTTCTGATCAAAATATTTCTCGTAGACCATCTTTCGGAAGTTCCGGGTCCGCATTCTCCGCACCGTGTTATCTTCTGTCAGAAGTACGAAGTCTGCACAGTTGGCCGCCAGATAGAAGTCGTGGGTTACCATGAGTACGGTGCCTTTGTATTCTGCCACTGCCTTTTCCAAGGCCGTCTGTGCATAGAGATCCAGGTGGCTGGTGGGTTCGTCCAGAATCAGAAACTCCGCGCCGGAGCAGGCAACCAGCGCGATCTGCAGCAGATTCTGCTCACCCCCCGAAAGCTCGCACACCCTCTGCTCCAGCATCTCGGCCGGGAGAGTATATTGGCTTAAGAGATCTTCCATCGAAGCCCGGCTGCCGAGACCTGCGTCCAGAAGCACCTGCTGCACCGTCCGCTGCCCGTCGGCGGCATCCGCCTGCAGTTGGGACAGGCATGCATAGCGGGTATTTTCATCGATCCGGATGGCCGGGTTCTGGTTTTTCAAAATGTCGCGGATTAAAGTGGTTTTCCCCGTTCCGTTTGCGCCTACCAGGGCTGCCTTTTCTCCTGCCCGCAGGGTGAAGCTGACGTTTTGAAGCAGATCCTGGTCAAAATCCACCTGATAATCGGTGACCGTCAGGATTTCCCGCGGCTCTGCGCCCTTGTCTGCAGCCGGCTCAGCCGCTGCAGCCGGCTCGACCTCCGGCAGAGTGATCTGCGGCTCCCGCACTTCGATGAACGGTGCTTTGATCTGTCTGGCCAGCAGGCGGTCCAGCTGAGTCTGTTTCGCATTGACGGACTGACCGATGGTCGGGTTCACCATGAGCGTTGCCCGTTTTCGCAGTCGTTCCACCATCTGCTCTGTCCGGGCAATCTCCTCCTGCTCCTCGAGATTCTGGATCCGGAGCCGGAGCTTTTCCCGGAGGATCCAGCAGCGGTACTGGGTATAATTGCCGTCGAACTCCTGCAGATCACTGTTTTCCAGGTGCAGGATCTTATTGAAGCAATGGTTCAGCAGATACCGGTTGTGGGTGATCACCAGCAGCGTGCCTTTGTACCCGTTGATCAGCTGGCAAAGGCTGCTCAGGTTGGAGAAGTCCAGGAACACGTCCGGCTCATCCAGCACCAGCAGGTTGGGAGACAGCAGCATTTCCCGCATGATCTGCAGCAGCTTGTATTCGCCGCCGCTGATCTGTGAAAGTCTGGTTTCTTCCAGATGTTCCATCCGCGCCACATGGAGCTGCCGGCGGATATTGCTTTCATAATTGTCGCCGTCCATGGCCTCGTTTGCATCCAGCAGATCCTGGTACTTCCGAAACAGCGCGTCCATCTGTTCCGCTTCCAGGTCCGGATCGGCCATCTCTTCGCAGACCGCCGCAATCTCGTTCTGGATTTCCAGGAACCGCTGACTGAGATATTCGAACACGGTGCATTCCTGGGATTTTTCCCGTACACTGAACTGGCTTGCATAGCCAATTCTGCAGTCTTCATCCCTGGTGATTTTTCCGTCGTACAGATAGTCCTCCGGGTGGATCAGCAGATCGGCCAGGGTGGATTTCCCGGTGCCGTTGCTGCCGATCAGGGCGCAGTGCTGCCCTCTCTCGATGGTAAATGATATTTCATGATATAAGTCTTTCGCGGGAAAACCGTAAGAAAGCTTTTCTACCTGGATCATGTGATTGCCCTCTGCTTCTAAATATTCCTTTTATATGATTTCCTTATTGAAGTGACCTCTGGTGTCCGTTTTTGGATTGAAAAGAGACGCGCTGGCGCTGGTTCCGGTACCGTTCAGCTTTCCCTGTGCAGCCTGCACGACCCGTTCCACTTCCGCTTCTGATTCGATGGTAAAATTCAGACGGAAAGCCTCCACGCCCCGGATGGACGGCATTTCATCCAGCAGATTCAGAATCTTGCCGTTGAGGATGGTAGTGGTGCAATCGGCATGGTTCAGGATCGGGAAGGTGCCGTACTCGTCCCGGATCTCATAGGATCTGGTTCTGCAGACGCCGCACTGATCCATCTTTTTCAGCGGACAATATTTCGTAAACAGAAGAGGCGCACGGCCGTATACGATCATCTCCAGCGCCGGCGCGGTGCCATTCTCTTTCTGGTATGCGTCGATCAGGTCGCCGATCTGCTTCCGGTTGATCTCGTAGGACAGAGTGACACGTCCGGCGCCCAACCGATACAGCTGGCGGCAGCTGACCGCATTGACCACGTTAAAAGAGTAGTCGGTGACAAACGGGTTGGTGTTTCTGTAATGGTAAAGCCCTCCATATCCGCCGATCAGCAGCTGACCTTCTTTTTCTTCATAAGTCACCTGGTTTCTTCGGATAATATTTTCAAAATAAACTTCTTTTATTCCGCATCTGACGCAGGCGTCATACTGGGCCTGTGTGGTGACGGCAGCCGTGAGGTACGGTTCCTCGACTGCAGCCCGGGTCACAGCAGCGGTCTGGTTTACCCCTGCGGTCAAATCTTTCTCCGGCGTCTGCAGCACCCGTCTCGGCTTGCTTTGCAGTTTCATGCCGTATAGTCCCTGGACCACCGCACGTCTTGCCTGATTCAGCATCTTCACAGGGACGAAAGCACCGTACTCCTCGAAGTGCAGATTTTGCAAAGTGAAAACGGTATCGTTCAGTCTGGAAAGCTGCTTTTCCACCTGCTCTCTGGTGGTGGGTTTCTTTTCGGCAGCCTCCAGAATCTCTTCGCTTTCGTAAAGGTAACTGCAGCCCAGTCCCTCCGCATCGATGACCAGATGGGCGTCCGGATATGCATACACCTTCAGATCCAGCGGGAACCGCCGGAACTCTCCCTCCAGCCTGTCGTCCAGTTCTTTATAAAACAGATAATCCTTCGTCTTGTACACCACATCGCCGGCAGAAAGCTTTTCCTTGATCCGGATATAGCAAATGTGATCTGCACGGTTGATCAGGTTTCCGTCCCGGTCGTACAGCTTCACCACAGATAAATTCACGTCTTCATTGTTGTGATCGATCCGGATGATGTCGTTCTGGTTGAGACGCTGCTGCCGGTTCAGGGTGATCTCATACATGCCGCGGAAGGCACCCGTGACTCTGCCGATTTCATAGCCGAAGTTGTTGGGCCTCTGAATATTGGAAAGATCCTTCGGATCCTCGTGGAACAGGTAGCCCTTGGTGAAGGTCCGGTTGAAGGTCTTTTTCAGGTTGTCCTTTTCTTCTGCCGATGCCCTGCCGTCCAGCGCTGCCCGGTATGCAGACACCACATTGGCCACATAGGCCGGCTCCTTCATGCGCCCTTCGATCTTCAGGGAATCGATGTCCTTCAGCTCTTCAATGCGGTCAATGGTGTTCAGGTCCTTGGTGGACAGCAGATAGCTGGTTCCCAGCGATTCTCCGGTAGTCCGGTCCAGCAGTTCATAAGGCTTCCGGCAGGAGCCCACACATCTTCCCCGGTTCCCGCTCCGGTACCCGATCAGCCCGGACATGAGGCAGTTCCCCGAGTAGGATACGCACAGCGCCCCATGAACGAAGATCTCAATGGGTACTTTTGCAATGCGCCGGATCTCTTTCACTTTCTCAATGGGCACTTCCCGGGAAAGGACCACCCGCTTCGCCCCCAGCTCCTTCCAGAGCAGCGTACCCTCCAGATCGTCGATTCCCATTTGGGTAGAACAGTGGGCTTCCATATCCGGGTACTTCCGGACGATTTCATCGAAAACCGCCATGTCCTGCACGATGACGCCATCCACGCCCGCTTCGTTCAACTGCTGCAGCTGTTCCCTCATTTCTTCGATTTCATCTTCAAACACGATGGTATTCATTGTGACATATATTTTTACATCCCGCAGGTGCGCATACGCCACCGCCTCCTGCAGGCTGTCCATGTCAAAATTTGTTGAATATGCCCGCGCTCCGAATTTCTGCATGCCGAAATAGACTGCATCACACCCGTTTGCAACGGCAGCCTTCAGCGCCTCCATATTACCGGCCGGAGCCAATAGTTCCGTCATTTTCTCCTCCGTTCCTCCAGTCATTGACATTCTTACTTCTATCATACCATTTATTCTTCGCCCGCGCCATAAAAAAATCCGGCTGCAGCAGCTTTTCCGTTTTACGCCGCCGGTCCTCCGAAAAAAGACCCCCCTGGATTTCCAAGGGGTTTCGGTTTTTTTGATTTTATTCCCACTCGATAATGTGGTTTTGGCTTTGCCTATACATAGTGGTTTTTCTTTTTATTTAACCACTACATATATACATATTATCTGCATTATCACGTTTTATCAAGCTTTTTGGGCCCATTTTTTGCCCTCTGTCTGTAAACAGTGTGACTGGGCTTAACATCTTGGCTCAATATACATGTCAATATCATTAACAATATAACCCGCACAGGTGGTGTGCAGGGCTTCAAAGCATGAATAGATATACTCCCATACATTATATTCGCTAAATAGCTCTGACACCTGTTTGCCGGTCAGGTTTTTAGCCGTCTTGTACTGCTCAATGCAGTATATCATAAAATCTCCTTGTCTGCTCATAGCCAAGCCTCCTCCGGAAAAGTTATTTTTCCCGTCTTCTTCTCCTCGTCAAACATATTGAATAAAGTCAGCGGGCTCAGATGCCACAGCTTCGTTTCTTCTTCTTCCAGAAGCGAATACGTCTTAGACTCGTAAAACTCTTTTGCAGCAGTGATTTCGTCATAATGGTAGTTTTCAATAACAAGCTGTATTACTTTTGGCACAATCAGCACTAAGAAATTCCTTCAGATGTCCGGAATTCATACGTAAATATTTACAAGTAATCCCTATATCTTTAGATTCTTGCATAACTCCAATATATGGTATGCCTCCATTATATAAATTAAGGCTGTTTTGTATAACATTCAATTGACCACGTGATTCAAATATAGTATCAGCTTCTGTTATCTGTATAAGTGCTATACCATGCTCACTAGCATATTTAATTGCTCCACTTTGAAATCCAGATGTGGAAATTAATATTCCTTTTTGTGCACCGATAGCCCTAATCTTATCATATAAAATCTGTACTTTCTCACGTGATATTGTATTTTTGTAACGCTTACATTCAACTATAGTAGTATATCTAACGCCCATTACATCAAAGCTAACAATACCATCAATCTGATAACTACCGTCACTTTTTTCAACAATTACATTATGCTCTATTTTCACATTTTCAAGTCCCTGTGTTTGCTGTTTCAAAAGATATAAAGAATATTTTTCAAAATCAGTTGGAGACATATTGCAAAAGCACTCTTTTGTTGGAACAAACATTACTTTCACCTCTGTTTAATCTTATCTTTGCCCAAACTCCTTATATGCGTCTTCAAAACTTCTTTTAACATTATCTACAGACCATTCGTATTCAAAGAACGCTTCATATGCTTCTTTCATTGAGAGCCACCAAGATTCATCTCCGACCCAGTTAGTATTATTGATTATAATTCTAATCTCTTCCGTCGCGTCATTTAAAAAATTAACCGCCAAGTTCCATCCCGCACTATGATAAAATGCGCCCCAGTCAGTGATATAACGCTCATAATACCATTCATCGTTATTTTCTGGCAATTCATAGTCATTAATGTAATGTTTAAGCTTAGGTTCTGTTGCACAATTTCTCAGAATTGTCGGAAGCAAGTAGTGTGCAGATTTATTTCTTATATTTTTAGATACTGCTCTCCACCATTCTTCATCACATCCATTAAACACATCTTGTCCTGATGCTGCATCAATAATGGCTGTTAAGCTATTATATTTATCTATTTGAGATATCGATTCAGGGCGTTGCAATCCACATTCTTCTTTATTTATAACCGCCAGTCTCAAGACATGCTCCATTAAGGAACACATTGAAAGGATAGCACACTCCACATTGCCAACCATGAAAGATAGCACACTCTCTTTATGTAAACAATTAATAGATGGCTCTACCCATGGCAAAGCTTTCGGTAAGTCAGGAAAACTAGAACTCATATTTTTTAACAGTCTGCCTCCTGCGTCTTTTACACACCATACTTTCATGTATTTTCGCTCCTCACATTGTATGTATAAAAAATTTTTTTAAGTTTGTATGTAGCAACATATACCAATCATTTACAATTAGCTAAATAGAGTTTCTTCCAGCAATCCTTTTGACTCTTTATCTAATCTCAGCTTGTCAATCTGCTGCCCTTTTGATAAATATGTACACTCGTTATACTTTCCCTCATTGTATGCCTTAGAAAATATCGCTAGCACCTTACATACTGGGCTAATCATTTTGCGGACATCCCCATTATATAATGTAACAGGGTAGTCCACAGTTTTTCCAAATCGAAAGCCAACGCTTAAAACTGCTTTTGTGTTACCTACAAAATAATCTGCCTTAAGGTATACACCATTATTAATGGAATATCCTATCATACAGTTATTGTATAAAACATCTGACAAAAATGGCAACACCGCAAGCTTCTGTTGTATTTTCCCTTTTGTAAAGTTGATTATATCTCGTTCTGCCAGTTTATGATCTAAACATGCTCTGTAAAACTGCTTTGCCTTCAAAGTAGTTTCAATACCCGTCAAATGAAGGAAGTTCATATCTCTAAAACCAAACTGAACAGTTTTTGTTTCTGAACCTTCTTGATACACAACCATAAAGTTACGATCATTCAATCGCTCATCATATTGCTTCGCTGCATCCGTCACAATTTTAATCGCTGTTTTAATATCCACATTTTTACACTTTGCCATAATCTCTCCCCTACAACAAAAGGTTGCTCCGAAGAACAACCTTTTAACATGCTGATTTTTCTGTTGTCTGCCAACTTGCCACCCTACGAATGCGGCTAATCTATAGAGTTTTTCTGTTGCTCTCCAACCGTCCGGCTCACGAACCGGCTTATCTATCAGATTTTTAGGGTGTCAGCTCACCATGATAGGCATACCTATCTTTAATATTATTATATGCTTCTCTTGTTTTTATGTCAACAGGTTTCTTTTTTTGCACAAGAATATTGCCATCAAAGAAAAAGCTACTAATAAAGAGTGTAATAATAAGCACCTGCATTTGTCATGCTTTGTACTTTAAAATCAGCATCTTTTAATGCACTTGTAATCAAAGCTTTTTTGTATGGCACATGAAGTGTTGCAACCTTGCTCATATTATCCCTGAAGACAGGAACTTTATCCCACAAATCCTTAACCTGTTTGCGAATACCAGAGGAACTTGCAATATCTGTCTTATCTTTAAAATCCGGATAAATCACAATTACGGGTAATCCCTTTTTATTAATCCCATAATCCAGTTCCTCACGCAAAGCTCTACTGTTCTTTGTATTTTCACTCAAGAATAATACAATATTCTTTGACATATTAAGTCTTTCGTGCAATCTTTTCTTCAGAGTTTCCCACTCACTACCGTCACGAACATTATATGTTTTTGCGTGAGCATCAACAAAAGGAAAAGAACTATCAGCACCTTTCCATGCTCGCAATTGATTATAATAAATAAAGTCGGGTGTCGCATTCGCACCTAAACTTGTTGCACTAAACGGTTCTGAAACATAAAATGCCGTATAATTTGCTGTTCTGTTTACCATAGTTTACCTCCTTTGTATCACATTAAATAAATTTCTATACTCATATAAAGAAATCTTTTTAGCGTCACCATAAATAACTATTTTAACATTTGATTTTAAAGTTACTCCGCTACTGTTAAGCGTACACAACATGCATCGTAATAAATCTTCAGGGTCTTTGGGACCATCATCAAACCTAGAAATACCTGTACCTAGTATAGGTAATACAACATCATTCCGAGCATATACACGGTTAATCTCTTTCCACATCTTCATAAGCATTGACTCAAAGTCAGCCATATTTGTATGTGCTTCGTGTTGTGAATTTAATTTTGTCATTGCAAGCATCAAATATGTATAACCATCAACACTACTATCATATCTTATAATCGTTCCCAGTGGAAAGTCATATAAACCATCCTTGTTTTTCTTTAACTTAAGTTTTTTTGCTTCCACATCAACGATCTGTTCAATTTCTTCTTTTACGCTATGGTTCAAAACTAATTGGCCATGTAATGAGTTCTTTGATATTACAACATCGTCAACTCTAGTATCAAAATGTGTATCGCATCCTATCACTCTCATTCCAGAAGCGTTAAAAATATCTCCACAACCTATTGAAACCGGAGTTTTTCTAATCGTAGTTTTTACGGAGTCTCTAAAAACTTTTCCAATTATATAATAGGCCACACCAAATATCACTAAGAATAGACCAATTACAACTCCTATTCGTATTATAATACTTGACCCTTTCCAGTCCCCTAACGAAATACCTATTATGGACAGTACTGTTGAAATCAGTCCCATTGTAGTTATAGAAGTGATAACACTGTCCCTAACACGTTTTGAAAGATTATTATACCAAAAATACAGCTTTTTCATGGGTTCCAATTACTCCATTTCATATGTAGTCAGTTTTAAGCAGTGTTTCCACGTCATTGCAATTTCAAAACCATAACAACCAACTAGCTCCTTCAGTTATTCCACTCAATCGTGCCCACAGCATTATGGCTAAATCTGCAGATTTAGTGGTTTGCATATAAAAGTTTCTCCTCTTTGCTAATATCAGATAAGAAGTCTTCACTCAGGCTTCCTGTCGTGACTAAATCGACTTGTACACCGAGTTCCCCTTCAATATCAAGCAGGAGTCCGGCAAGTGCAATACCACCAATAATACTACCCTTATCAATTCTTAAATTTACATTACTATGTTCGCTTGCATCGCCTCGAGCATAAGACCCAAAAAGATAAATATTTTGGGCTCCATATTCTTTTCCATATTTGGCAACTGTCCTTTGGATGTCTTCAAATTTTAACATAGCCTTCACTTCCTTATTTGACATTTTTACTGTCTTTCTTCATAAATCTATTGTAAGCAGTCAAGTAAAATGCACACTTTTTCGCCACAAAATACACAGTTTTT
>JBJFHL010000043.1:0-10695 GCA_051893555.1 Anaerovoracaceae bacterium | reverse complement strand
GTAAAGAAAACGGAATCGAACTGAGAATTGTAGATACATGGTATCCTTCAAGCAAGACGTGCCATCGCTGCGGAAATCTGAAACGGGATCTGAAGCTGTCAGACAGAGTTTTCCACTGTCCGCACTGCGGAGCAGTCATAGACAGAGATCTGAATGCGGCGCTGAATCTGAGAGATGCAAAAGTGTATGCGGTTGCAAGCTAAAAAGCAAGCATACACATGTACCGATGGCTAGTCGGGAATTTACGACTGTGGACTGTGCATAGGACCTGCGAGTAGAGTAAGGCATGCCTTCTCAAAAGCACACAGGACGAAGCAGTAATAATCTCGATATGGACACTTTTGTCTATGTTTTGAGTAGCAGGTTAAAATGGGACTCTTTCGAAAAAGCAACAGCAATGGCACAGACAGGACAGCAGAGGTTAAGGCTCTGTTCGACAAGGGGAAATACAGGAAGGTGGTCAGTCTGCTGGACGGAGCGGACGAGAGCGATCTGTCGCCGGAGGTGAAATACATGCTCGCACAATCGAACAGGGCAATATGTGGGGACGGCAGTAAGAAAAACGTGAATCTGGAGGCCTATTTCAGATTGAATGAGCAGGCAGCAGAGGCAGAGTATATCCCCGCGATGGTCTCGCTGGCAAAGCATTACGCATGGACAAGCAAGCAGGATCCGTATAAAAGCAAAAGCGAACTGGATCCCGAAAAGGCACGAAAAGCGAGACATTGGTTTGAGATGGCCCTTGCGGCAGGGTGTGACGATCCCGAATTCAATGACAGCTATAATGCTTTCGTTAAAATGATGGAAGAGGATATGGACAACCGACCGTTCAGGTATTTTAAGGACGATGAAGCCTATCAGCGGATCAGGGATTACAAAGAGCGAATCAGACGGGAAGCCGAGCAGAAGATTCAGGAGGCGGACAGGCTGATGGAGGAAGGCGATAGGGAGGCGGCATGCAAGCTCTATCGCAAGGTTGTGAACCTTGTCGAAGAAAAGAGTCAGGATATCATCAAGCCTTTCGTGGGAAGAGCTGCCGCGCAGCTTGCGAAAATGGCAGCCGACAATACCGTGCACGAGGTTGCAGGCTACGAAATGGTTTATTTTACCCGTCGCGCATATTCGACCAAAACGCCGGAGGGCTATGCGGCGGAGGGCAATTATTTGAGAATCAGAGGCGGCAGGAGCGGCGCGAGTATGTATAAGGCAGCGGCACAGGGCGGAGTCAGAGAGGCATACTTCTGGTATGGCTTATGCTGCTATTACGGGATAGATGTAGATGTGAATTATGCCGAGGCGGCAGAATATCTCAGCAAAATCTGCGCAGAAGAGCCGAGAGCGGCGTACTTATGCGGCGTGATGTATGCAAAGGGTCTGGGCGTTCCTGTGAATCAGGATATGGCACGAAGCTTTTTCAATATGGCGGCGGCAAAGGGCTGGGATGAGGACTACAATGCAGGATTTGAGGCTGTCATGGAAGCCAACAATTCGATAGTGGGGATGATGCGTGAAGCGGATAAGGAATTGATGCAGCACACGCATTATGTCAATCGAGACGGGGAAAAACTCATCTGGTCGGTTTATGGATATGCCTACGAGGATAACCGCTAACCGCGCTGATAAGAATTACTGATCACAAGGGGGCTGTTTATTACAGCCCCCTTCGTGATATCAATATTGTTTTATTTCTTCCATTCCTTTTCCAGTTCTTCCACCTCGGCCATCCATACGGCATTGACGGCATCGCTTGGCATGCGCCAGTCTGCACGTGGAGATAGGGTGACGCTTCCCACCTTCGGGCCGTCCGGCAGGCAGCTGCGTTTGAATTGCTGGGCGAAGAACCGCCGGTAGAAGTTCCGTAGCCAGTAGAGAAGCACTTCATCGGTGTACTTATCTCCCAGCGCCTTGCGGGCGATCTTGAAGATCTTTTTCGGGCTGAAGCCGAACCGGAGCACATAGTAGAGATAGAAATCATGGATCTCATAAGGCCCGATGATGGATTCCGTTTCCTGCGCGATTTCACCGGATTCCTTCGTCGGGAGCAGTTCCGGACTGACCGGCGTATCCAGAATATCCAGCAGGCAGTCTGCCAGCTTCTGCTGGCCGTCAGATGCTGCCCGGTCTGCTTCATAACGGACAATGTGGCGCACCAGGGTTTTCGGCACACCGGCATTGACGCCGTACATGCTCATGTGGTCCCCGTTGTAGGTGGCCCAGCCCAGGGCCAGCTCGCTCAGGTCGCCGGTGCCCACCACCAGTCCGGAGAGCTGGTTTGCCTTATCCATCAGTACCAGGGTGCGGACTCTGGCCTGTGCATTCTCGAAGGTCACATCCAGATTTTTCGGATCCTGGTCAATATCTTTAAAGTGCTGCAGCACCGTATCCTTAATATTGATTTCGCAGAAGGTGACCCCCAACTCCTCACATAAGATCTGTGCGTTGGAGCGGGTCCGCTTGCTGGTGCCGAAGCATGGCATGGTGACGGCATACACATCGGAAGCCGGCCGTCCCAGCTTCTTCATGGTACGGACTGCCACCAGCATGGCCAGACAGCTGTCCAGGCCGCCGGAAATCCCGATCACTGCGGCTTTGCTGTGGGTATGTTCCATTCGCTTGGCCAGACCGGAGGACTGGATGTTCAGGATCAGCTCGCATCGTTCTGCACGTTGGGTCTGGTCCGCAGGAATAAATGGTGTCGGCGAGAATTCCCGGCGAAGGTCATTCTCAACCACGTCCAGATCGAAATAAATATCCATATAGTCGTCCTCCGCACCCGGCAGGGGTTCGAAGGTGGTATTCTTAATTCGTTCGGCAATGAGGCGCTCCACATCGATCTCGGCACTGCAGAAGCCGTCTCCGAACGGTCTGGCTTCTGCCAGAATACTGCCGTCTTCTGCAATCATGTTGGCACCGGAGAAGGTGCAGTCGGTGCTGGACTCTCCGCTGCCGGAGGTGGCATAGACATAGCCGCACAGCATTCTGGCCGACTGTCCGCCCACCAGTTCCCGGCGGTACTGGAGCTTGCCCACCACCTCATCACTGGCAGAGGCATTGGCCACGATGGTGGCGCCTGCCAGGGCATGGAAGGTGCTTGGCGGCAGGGCGGCCCAGAGATCTTCACAGATCTCCACCCCTAAGACAAAGGAAGGCATCTGGCTGCAGCGGAACAGCAGGTCAGTTCCGAAGGGAATCTCATATTCCAGATCCGCCAGGCTGATGAGAATGGTTTCCTCTGGTGCCGGCGTGAACCATCGCTTTTCATAGAATTCGCCGTAATTCGGCAGGTGGGTTTTCGGTACGATACCCAGGATTTCCCCACCGCTGATGACCGCAGCACAATTGTAGAGTTTGCCCTCCACCACCAGCGGAACGCCCACCACCGCAACCAGATTGAGACCCAGGCTGGCACCGGTAATCTCCACCAGCGCCTCTTCCGCCGCCTGCTGCAGACTGGTCTGCAGGAACAGGTCGCCGCAGGTGTAGGCGGTCACGGCAAGCTCCGGGAACACGATCAGTTGTGTACCCCGTTCGCCGGCGGCCTCCATGGCCTCGATGATCTTTTCTGTATTATATCTGCAGTCTGCCACCCGCAGATCCGGGCTGACTGCTTCTGTCTTGATAAATCCGTAATTCATATGTTTCTCCTCATGCGTTTCACTGAATAGGATGCGTTTTTACACTAAAGAGTATACCACAAACGACTAAAAAACACATTATTTTTTACAGAATCCCGGTTTGTGATTTATTTTGCAAAAAATCTGTTGATTTCGTAAATGAATTGTGATATTGTTTAGCTATCATCGAACGAAAACTAAAAATGTTTAATAATAAGCAAACGCCCATGAAGATTTCGCCGAAGGGAGGCAGAATGCATATGGAATTCAAGGAACTGACGCTGAAAGAACTGACCGACGGATACATCCGGTCGGAAGAAGAAGGAACCTGCACGTGCATATTTTGCGGGGAGACCTACGAAGAAGACCTGATCTACCAGTCACGGGGGCGCATGGTGAATGCGGAGCGGGCCATGCGGGAGCACCTGATCGATGTCCACGGCGGCGTATTCTGCGGACTGATGCAGCTGGATCGGCAGGTCAGCGGACTGTCCGACACCCAGAAAGAAATCCTGGAGGGCATGTATCTGGAGAAGGATAACAAGGAAATGGGAGAGGAGCTGGGCATCAGCGCGGCTACGGTACGGACCCATAAATTCAATATTCAAAAGATGAAGCGGGAAGCCCGGATTTTGCTGGCTATGCTGGAGCAGATTGAGAACGAAGAGGTTGTGGCGGCGAGAAAGCGGCTGGAACCGGAGGAGCCCATGGCCATGGCACCGGGCATGGGAAGCAGTGAGACGTTGTCGGACCGGCCGATGACCGGAAACAGTCTCCACCCGTTCTTCACCCAGTTTCATCTGAAGTAGGAGGAAGCAGTCATGGAAAACACTCTGATCCAATCGAATCCGGGAAAGGATGCCCGCCGCGACCGTTGGAATCTGACCATGTTCATCATCAGCTATGTGCTGAACAATCTGGTCAGCGGCGTGCTGTATGATACCTATGTCAATTATCTGCAGGAGGTGTCGGTGTCCATCGCCACATCCTTCTGGGCTTTTTACGGCTATGCCACCTTCATCAGTGCGGCAGTGCTGCTGCTGGTACCGAAGACGGGATATAAAAAGCTGCTGCTGTTCTGTGCGGTGGCCTGCACATCAGCCCTGTTCTGCGTGGTGTATCTGGACTGGCAGTTCATGCTGTATGCCACCACACTGCTGGCACTGACCGGCGTGCAGCTTCATTACATCATGCTGGCGCCGTATGTGGCAGCCTATACGGCCAGCGCCGGAAAGAACAACATCGACTGGTATACGAGAACCTATTACATGGGATATATCGGCTACTTCCTGACCACCTATCTGGGCGGCGTCTTCGTGGTGAAGATGTTTTCCCTGCGTGCCGGGGTCACCTATGAAGCGGCCAAGGAACTGACCGCATATATTGCAGATGTATCACCGACACTGAAGTCCGCTTACATTCAGGGAAATGAAGACGTGCTGGTGGTGACCGGCATCCTGGCGGCCCTGTGCATCGTGCCGGTGCTGCTGATCCGGGAGAAAAAAGAAGATTATACCTCTGCCGCAGCGGAAGCGGAAAAGGACCATCGCTCGCTGACGGAAAAGGGCAGGGACGTGCTGGCGGTGCTGTTCCGAAAGGACGCAGCCATCTACCTGGGATACTGGACCATCATTTCCTTTGCCATGGGCCTGTTTACTTCCTATTATACCGTATTTCTCAACCGAAACCTGCATATCGACAAAGCCACATCCTCCCTGCTGGTGTCCATTTCCTATGCGGCCATCGTGCTGTTCATGCTGTTCACGCCGATGGTGGTTAAAAAGCTGGGAACCGTGGGAACCATCTGCTTTACGGTTATTGGCTCCGTGCCGTTCATGCTGATCATTGCCAATGGGGATGCCTTCGGCGGTGCCATGATCCCAGCGGTGGGATTCGCCCTCTTCATGCGGGCGGGCCTGGCCAACCTGGGAAGTCCGGCTGAAAGCGCCCTGAGCATGTCCGTGGTTCCGGCATCTCTGCGGCCGGCTTACACCTCCCTGGTGAATTTCCTGGCGGGCTTTGTGAGCATTCTCAGCGGCACCTTTACCGGCAAAATCCTCTTCGTCACCCAGGAGGGCTACCGGACGGCGTACTATATCGCGGCGGTGCTGTATTTGCTGGCTGCCTGCCTGCTGTTCTTCGGGCTGCGGAAATATAACCGGGCAGCGGAGGCCTCCGACGAACCGGAGGCGGCAAACGGAGAGGAGGCGCAGCCATGAGTTACGAAACCAGACTGGAAGAATTCCGGGATCTGATTCGCCGGATTGAATATCTGAAATATACACTGAACTCCCTGATCTACTGGGACAAAATCACCTATATGCCGCCGGATGGCATCGAATACCGGTCGCAGGTCATGTCCTTCCTGGCAGACGAGCAGTACAAGCTCATGTCAGGACCTGCATTCCGTGGTCATGTGAAATACTTTACGGGACATCGGAAAAACGACGAACTGACCAATGCCATGATGAACCGGATCACCAGAAGCTCCGGGTTCATCAGCCGGATTCCGGAAGAAGAATACCGCAGGTACATCGAATTGATTGCCCGGTCTGAGCAGGTTTGGGAAAAGGCGAGAGAGGAAGACGATTTCGAAAGCTTCCGGCCATATCTGGAAAATATTATGGAGACCTTCCGTAAGTTTGCGGAATACTGGGGCTACGAAACGGACCCGTATGATGCGCTCCTGGGATACTATGAAGAGGGCCTTACGGTGGAAAAAGTCGACAGCCTGGTGCAGGAACTGAAGCCGTTTCTGATTACCCTTCTGGACCAGGTCCGGGCAGCGGAAAAAGACAGCCCTCGCTGCCGTCTGACCATGCCGCCTGCGGACCGGAAGCAGCAGGAAAACCTGTGGAAAGAAATCCTTTCTGAACTGGGCTTTTCCTTCACTGCCGGCCGTGTGGATACGGGAGCCCATCCGACGATTCTGGCAAGCTCCCCATCGGATGTACGGATCGTAAATGCATATCGACAGGAGGATCTGCGCTACGGCCTGTTTAATGTGCTGCATTCCGGTGGCAAGGGCATTTATCAGCAGTCCATCGATCCTGCCCTGCTGGGAACCTTCCTGGCGGAGGTGCCGTCCTTTGCCATGGAGGAATGCATCGGCAGATTCTACGAAAATATTCTGGGCAGAAGCCATGGTTTCTGGTATTACTTTCTCGACAAAATCTGTGCGGCCGTGCCTGATTTTTCTGGGCGGACGCCGCGGGATCTCTATGAGGATGTCAATCGGGTTTCTTCATCCCGGATCCGCCTCGAGGCAGACCAGCTGACCTATCTGCTTCATATTATCATCCGCTATGAGCTGGAGCGGGAACTGATCAACGGAAGACTGGCGGTTTCCGATCTGCCGCAGGCATGGAACCAGAAATATGAAGACTATCTGGGCATGCGCCCGGAAAATGACCGGGAAGGGGTGCTGCAGGACATTCACTGGGCAGCAGGCTATGTGGGCTATTTCCCGACCTATATCGTGGCGGATCTGACTGCTGCACAGCTGGCAGCATCCATCGAAAAAGAATGCGGAAGTCTGGAATCACTCATGGAAACCGGAAACTTCGCTGCCATCACAGACTGGCTCCGGGCGAACATATTTTGCTCCGGGGCGAGATACACTGCGGAGGAACTGACTCTGCGGGCCACCGGGGAGCCGCTGACTTCCGGGTATTACATGGATTACTTGCGGAAGAAATTTTCCGAGGTATATAATCTGACGAACGAAAATGAAAAGGAGAAGAGCAATGAATAACTTACTTCGAAAAATTGGTCTGGATGAAAAGATGGCCAGAAACTTCTGGGCGATCATCATCGTTGCCTTCGGCGGCGCCATTATCTACGGACTTCCGTATTTCCGGTATGACTACTATGACGCATATCTGGAAGTATACAATCTGACAGATACCCAGATGGGTATTTTCGGAAGCATTCTGGGCGTATTCGGTATGATTTCCTACCTGTTTGGTGGTATCGTGTCTGACCGGTTTTCTACCAGAACCATTCTGACCGTTTCCCTGATCGGTACCGGCCTGGGCGGATTCGTACATCTGCTGCCGCTGAACTTTACAGCACTGGTATGTCTGTATGCCTTCTGGGGCGTCAGCTCCCTGTTCGCTTTCTGGCCTTGCTGCATCAAGGCAGTTCGTATTCTGTCCGGCTCCGGGGATCAGGGCAAGGCCTTCGGTTTCTTTGAAGGCGGCCGCGGTATCGGTGCAGGTCTGATGGCCACCGGCGCAGTATTTGCCTTTAAAATTGGTGCAGGCCAGATGGAAGACCAGGTTGCAGGTATGCGGTATGCGATCATTTTCTATTCCGTGCTGACCATTCTCATGGGTGTGCTGGTTTTCTTCACGGTAAAGGACGAAAAGATGGAAAAGAGCGACCGTGTGACCTTCAAGGGTATCGGCGAGCTGCTGAGAATGCCGGCAGTATGGATCATCGGCTTCGTAACCTTCTGCAACTATGTATTCACCCTGTCCATGTACTATTTCACACCGTACCTGACTGAAATTCTGGGTGCAACCGTTACCTTCGCAGCAGCACTGGCAGCTTCCAAGCGTTGGTTCTCTCTGCTGGGAAATGTAGGCGGCGGTATCGTTACCGATAAGGTAGGTACCGGAAGAATGCTGCTGATCTCCTTCATTGTGATGGCGGTTGGTACCGTAGGTATGCTCCTGCTTCCGCAGAACTCTGGCAGCATTATGATTTTCACCGTGCTGTTTGTCATCGTATACATCTTCTATAACGTAAACTATGCCATGACCTGGGCTATGATGGACGAAGGTGCCATTCCGGAAAGACTGTCTGGAAGTGCAGCCGGTCTGATCTCCACCATCGGTTATCTGCCGGAAATCTTCTGTTCTCTGCTGGCTGGTATCATGATCGACCAGAACCCGGGCTGGGAAGGCTACAGAAACTATTTCGGATTTGTGACAGCTATGCTGGTAATCGGTGCTGTGCTGGTTATGATCTGGATCAAGTATCTGAACAAAAAGAAAAAGGAAGAAGCAAAATAAAATGGATTATATTTTTGAAAGGGTATACGTCGAAACGCCGGTGGATACCGACGGCGACGGAAAACTGGATTTAGTGGCCGCCTGGATCAGGCGGCCTCTGGAAGGAAAGGTACCAGCGGTACTGGTGGCCAATCCTTACCTGATGACTTGCAATGAGGACTGGTACAACCTGAACGATGTGAACCGGGAGCTTGCGGTATATCCGCAGCAGAATATCCCGGAAGAAGCGGTGCACTACAACTTCCGCCGGCCGGTGGAAGCGGAGCCTGCTTACCTGCGGGAAACCTGCGGTATGGCACAGACTGCCATCATCGATGAGAGCGAAGTGGGCGTGGAGTTTGAATGTATCTCCCCGTTGTATGCTTATCTGAATCAGAAGGGATACGCTTCTGTATTCTGCGGCGGTCTGGGAACCCTGGATTCGGAAGGGTATACCCTGACGGGATCCCGTCAGGAAGTCCTGGCCTTCAAAGCAGTCATCGACTGGCTGTGCGGCCGGGCCCGGGCATTTACAAACAAGACAGACAACATCGAGATCCGTGCCGACTGGTGTACGGGGAAAGTGGCCATGTCAGCCAAATCCTATCTGGGGACCATGTGTATCGCAGTGGCCGCTACCGGTGTGGAAGGTCTGGAGACCATCATTCCGGAGGCCGGCATTTCCAACTGGTATGATTATTACCGGGAAGGGGGACTGGCTGTGCCGCCGCTGGAGTGGCAGGGGGATGACATTGACCTTCTGGCGAAGTACTGTTTCAGCCGTGCCAAGGATGCATCCGACTATGCGAAGGTGAAGGACGGGTATGACCGGGCGCTGGCTGCTATGATCAAAGCCAAAGACCGGGACAGCGGAAACTACAACATCTTCTGGGATCAGCGGAATTATCTGAACCAGATCGAAAACTTCAAGGCTTCCGTGTTCATCATCCACGGCATCAACGACTGGAATGTGAAGACCAATCAGTGCATTCCGCTGTTCCAGGCACTGGAGCAGCAGGGTGTAGAGCGGAAGATGCTGCTGCACCAGGGAGAGCATGTGTATGTGTATGATCTGGAAGGCTCCAATACCCTTTCCATGGTGGAACGGTGGCTGGATCACTATCTGCGGGGTGCAGATAACGGCATTGAAAAGGAACCGAAGGTTCTGGTGGAAAGCAATGTGGATCAGATGCAGTGGATGACTTCCGACACCTGGCCGCCTGAGGGCTGGACGTATGAAACATTCCCTGTGAAGGAAGAAGCAGTTTGTGCTGCGGCCGGTACAGAAGACTGCTTCGAAGCGGTGATTGTGGATGACCTGTCTGCGACGGTCTATGACAAAGGAACAGACAACCAGAAGGAATGGCGGGATGAACTGATTCTTTCTGAAGATCCGGCATACAAAAACCGCCTGAAGCTGGTCTGGGATCCGTTTGACGGGGCTGCCGAAGCCGAGACGCTGCGGGTGTCCGGAACCGTGAAGGTTGCTTTCGATGCTGCCATCGACCGGGGCACTGCGATTCTCAGCGCCATGCTAGTGGATCTGGGAGAAGATTGTCGGATTACGGCAGAACAGGTACCGGCTGCAGCGGCCAAAGCGGTGGCGGATGACAGTACGACAGCGGGAGACGCACCGGAAGATGTACCGGAAGGTGAAAAGCATCAGCCGGTTCTCACCGAGCTGTTCCGATTCGGCCTGGAGGAAACCCCATCCAAGTATAAGGTCATCAGCCGGGGCCACCTGAATGCACAAAACCGCACCTGTCTGTGGAGCAAGGAAGAAATCATCCCGGGACAGTATTACCACTATGCATTCGATATGGTGCCGACCGACCATACTTTGAAAAAAGGTCATAAGCTGGGCCTGATTCTCTACGGCATCGACGCCGAACAGACCCTGCGTCCGGACACTGTGACGATAATCACGCTGAAACCGGAAAGCATCGACGTGAAAGTGCCAGTAGTGCGGTAAGATAAAAGCATATGAAACAAAAAACCTCTCAACTGGGAAACCATGCGAGAGGTTTTTGATGTGCGCCCGGCGGGCGCACGTTCTAATGGGTGAAAGTCCCTAATCCGCCCGG
>JBJFHL010000042.1:0-10797 GCA_051893555.1 Anaerovoracaceae bacterium | reverse complement strand
CGCAGGATGTCAGATAGCCGGTGAAATACAGGAAGTTCCACAGATTGTCCTCTGAAGCATGAATATCTCCGTAGGTGATCTCTTCATGGATCGGTTTTTCCAGAAAGCCTCCTGCAATCAGATGCTCAACTTCGCTGCGGATTTCTTCGCTGCCCTCCTCGATCAGTTCCTTCACAATGCTGTTGGAGGAGGTGTTGGCCCAGTAGGCTCTCGGAAAGGTTGCGGGATCATAGTATGCTTTCTTCACATAGTTCAAAATGCTCCATGGATTATAGATCTCTTTATCACCGAAAAGATAGCCATCGTACCAGATTCTGATTTCTTCCAGCTTTTCTTCCAGATCATAGTAAGAAAGCATTGTTTCGACCTCTTTCTCCGTGAATCCGAAACTGTCACCGTACTCCGGCCCAAGTACAGTATTCACCTCAAGGTTGTTCAGTCCGGTGAAAATGCTCTCCCGGCTGATTCTCAGGCACCCTGTAATCACAGCAAACTCCAGGCTGGCGTTGGTCTTCAGTGCAGACTCAAACAGAGACCGGATGAAACCCGTCATTTTATCATAGAAACCGCAAAACCATGCATTTTCCAGCGGCACATCGTATTCGTCGATGAGGATGATGCACTTCTTTCCATGGTATTTTTCGAGACAACCAGAAAGCGTCTTCAGTGCGTCAATATACAGCTGAACATCATCTTCCATCTTCAGTGTGCGCCGAAAGATTGTTTCTTCCCGTTCCGTCAGGCAGCCTCTGTCAAGTACGTATGCGTGCCGCTCAAACTCTTCTACGATATTTTTTTTCAGCATACCATATGCCAGCTCATAATCCGGCTGCTTCGCAGACTTCAGCGACAGGCTGATGACCGGATACTGCTGCTGATGCTGCAGGTACTTCTCTCCGCACCGGCTGATATACAGGCCGTCGAAGAGCTTCCGATTATCCACCGGTGCGCCGTCATCCAGCCTCTCGTCCTCGAAGAAACGCCGGATCATAGAAAGGTTCAGCGTCTTGCCGAACCGGCGCGGACGGGTAAACAGGGTCACCATGGAATTAGAATCCAGAAGCTGCTGTATCATCTGGGTCTTATCCACGAAGTATCCGTTTTTCTCCATAATCGTCTTGAAATCCTCCATCCCTATGGAGATGATCTTTCTTTCTTCTCCGCCCATGCTCTCCGGCTCCTTTCTTCTCTGAAAATCTGCACGTCATCACACTTTCTGCCCCTATTATACCCCAGACGCCCTGAAAACACAAGAACGTTAAGTATGAAGGTCTGTCAAGTTGTTGTGGAGTTTTTTGTTGACAGCTCCAATGTATTTTAACATTTTTCTTTTATTTACTGCCTGCTGGAAATATGTAATACGCTGGCTGCCTGTTTTTCCGTCAGAGGTTCTCTGCAAAGATACAATCTGATTTCAAACTTTGAATAAACGAGACAAAGCTGAGTTCACGGATACCGACTCAGATGGTCAAGCCCTTTATTCATATAAAAAAGTCAACCAAAACCAGAGGACCCCTTTTCAGGGTTCTCCAATTCTGATTGACTGTTATTCACACACTTTTCAAACAAATGCAGTAATTAAATATTTTCGTAGATTGCAATAATAAGTTGAACATTGATAATTAAAAATCCACATCACGACGCAAGCTGCCGGTAGATACGGTCCAGCTCATCTTCGAAGACCTCATCCGGCGTGCGGTAGCCTAAGATCTTGCGAGGCAGGCTATTACACCAAACTTCGATGTTGGATATTTCATCCATGTCGAAGTCGCTGATTCGCTTCCCCTTGGGGATGAATCTTCGGATGATGCCATTGTGGCGCTCGTTTGTCCCTTTCTCACAGGATGTGTATGGATGTGTGAAATAAACCAGTGTCTCAGCCAGTTCCTCCAGCTCTGAGAGCCTTGAAAACTCTGAGCCGTTGTCTGTTGTGATTGTCTTGAATACTTCAGAAAAATGCTCACTGTACGTTTCCTGCAGCTTCTCGAAAGCATTCATGACAGAGTCGGCTTCACGATCCTTGATTGGCAGCATCCAGTATTGCCGGCTTTTACGTTCTGCAAGAGTGAGCAGCACTTGGTCTTTTCCAGACTTCTTGCCAATAACCAGGTCAGCTTCCCAATGCCCGAATTCCTCACGGTTTTCAATTTCCGGTGAACGTTCCTCGATGCTGCGGCTGAGCTTTTTCTTGTTCTCTCGAACTCTGCGTGTTTTGGTGCTGCGACGAAGCTTTTCGGGGAGATGGTGGTTGCGTGTTTCCATCAAACCCAGATCAACATAGTTGTACAGGGTTTTCGTGCAAACAACCTCAGAACGGTCAAATTCACCGCTTTGCAGAGCTCTTCCGAAGCAGGCGTCAAGTGACCACTTGTCTTCTCGAACATGAGAATCCACGTATTCAAGGAAATGAGCTTTTGAGAGCTTATCAAAGTGCCTGCCACAGGAAGAGCGATGCTGCTCGTATACATTCTGTCCGGCTTTTGCCTTATAGCGCTGAACACGACCGTTGTATAGCTCAACAGTGCCCCTTTTGATCTCGTTGCGGACGGTATTCGGAGCACAGCCGATTTCCTTGGCGATTTTGTTGGCTGACCAGCCGTCTTTCAGGCGAATCTGGATAAGAATTCTTTCATCGTATGAAAGATGTTTCCCTTTTTGGTGTTCAGTTGTGGTAGAATATACATGATCCATGGTGATGACTCCTTTGGTGATTGTGATTTGAGCACTTACATTCTACCACAGAAGCATCACTATGGATTTTTATTTAATTGTTCAACTTGATTATACAATCAACCAATTAAATATTTTTACAGCTTCACTTTCTTCACGCTGCTGTAGGCTCCGTAAACTTTCACACCGTTTACTGTCTTGTAGGCACGAACCTTCACATAATAAGTTTTGCCTTTGGAAAGGCCCGTAACCTTCTTTGAAACAGTGCTTCTGCCTGATACAGTCACCTTCTTTACATTCTTGGTAAAGCCGGAGTTGGTCGCCAGAACCACCTGATAGCCTGTGCATGCCGACGATGAAGCGGCTTTTTTCCATGTGACCTTGACAGAAGTGCTGCCGGACTTTACCGCCTTGCTTATGGTCATCTTGTCAGGGACGGTGTTCCTGTATGCTGCCAGTGCGTAATATGCCTGCTCTGTGGCCATCTGGTTCACTACCGGCTCATATCCTCCCGATGCAGTGTTTACATGCCTGAATCCGCCGGTTTTCTCATCATAGAAGCTGAGAAGTGCATCGACCAGCGACTTGCCGTTTTTCTTGAAGCGGCTGTCCGTATTCGGGTTAATGCCCACCGATGTCAGGCCGCAGATGGCCTGCGAGATGCTTTCTGAACTGGATGCACCCCATGCGGTATAGCCTCCGTCAGAATTCTGCATTGATGAAAGACACTTTACTGCCTTATCCAAAGCCGCCTTCACCTTGCTTTGCGACCTATAAGGAGCAAGGGCTGTCATAGCCATTCCCGTAAGATCGGGATCCCCCTTAAGGGATGCCTTCTGTTTGGCATTTTCTGCCGCATCATCGCTTTCGGAGTAATAAAGGTTCCAGCCGCCGTCGTCAAGCTGGTTGCTGAGAATGTAGTTTATGAGCTTCTGGCGGGTCGTCACATTTCCAATGCCCGAAATCTTAGGGATTTCATATTTCCCTGCATCAAGTGCCCTGAGTGCCCAGATGGGGCCGTTGATTCCCTGCCATACCACGCTGTCAAAATCAGCAAGCTTTTCCACCATGTTGTATCCAGCAATATTCGTCGGGTCCAGTCCCAAGGCCGCATAGGCCACTATTACTCTGGAATATTCGGTGTACTTGCGGTCATGAAGCTGTCCGGGAACTCCCCGGTAGCCCTCCCTGACTGCCTTCTCTACACTTGCCTGATATTTGGTTATGTATTCATCAGACATAGGATAGCCTGCCTCGGCAAGGCCGTACATTACCCACTCGCCGCCGATACTGCCGAATATGGGTTCCGTTACTGTCTCGTAGATGTAATCGCCGCATTTTTCGAAGGCTTCTGTTATCTTGCTCTGGGATGCCGCAGACGCAAAGCCTGATGCCCCGAAGGTCATGGTCAGAGCAAGGGTCATAATCAGAAGCAGTGATACTATTCTCTTTTTCATGCTGTTTTCTCTCCTCTCCTTTAAAGACTCTCTTTATACCATGGAATTATCCCCTACGTCTTTTCCCAGGTCGCAGGTATATACCCATTCTATTACGTCTCCGTCGCTCAGATAGTATGAGGAGCAGCCGTAGTTAGGGAACCAGCCGTTGACCTTGTACATCCAGCCCGAAAGATTGCCTCCGTCAAATTCGTAAAGATAATTGATTCCTTCTATGTAGTAGGATTCATATATCGGGGTATAGCTGAATTCCAGCTGTATATCGTTGTTTCTGCAAAGGGTGTTAAGCGCATCGAAAACCGTGTTGTCGGTGGTACCCTTGTAAGTGGACTTTGCCAATATGGTTCCGTCCGCCGGTATATAGTCCTCAATGGCCGGGTTCTCCAGCTTGCTCATGTCCGAGGAAAGGGTGTCGCAGCGGATTTCCAGAGTGACGGTTACAGGCTTTGGCTCCTTTGGCCTGAGGGCTGCATTGCCGCCGTTTGATGCGGTAAAGTCCTCGCTGTTATCCACCTTCACGTCGGAAGGGTCGATTTTTTCCTTTTCTTCGTCAGTCAGCTGGGAAAGCTCTTCTGCCTGTTTTTCTGCTTCCTTCTTGGCTTCACTTCCATCTATGCTGCTGTCTGCACCCTTATCTGTGGCATCGGCTGCAATCTCTTCTTTCTCTGCGTCTGAATCTGTATCCGAATCTGCATCTGTATCCGGATTCATATCTTCCTGCTGACCTGTTACTATGTTTCCCTGCCCGTCAGGCAGCTTGGCATCTTTTCCTTCTATGGAGATGCCGACTACAGCAGATAAGCAGATAAAGACTGCAAGTGCCGTAAGTATATATTTTCTGTACCGCTTACTCTTAAGCCTCGCAGCCAGTTCTTTCTGTTCCTTTTCATCCATTCTTTCCTGTGTGTCCTTTCGCTTTCTGCGTTGATTTTATGCCAAAGCCTGCCGGAGTTTCTGGCTGCCGGCAGGCTGGTTAAATCTGGCTTTTCAGTTTATTTAGTCCATGTTCTTGCAGCGTATTTGCACTGTTTCAGTGCGGTCTGTGTTACAAGCTTGCCATCCTTGTCATAAACCTGGATGCGGGCTTTGTAGTAGTACTTGGTTCCCTTCTTGCCTGCAGTATTGGTAAAGGATTTAGTTGTCTTGGTTATCCTTGCCTGATACTTTGAGGCTTTCTTGGTGGAACGATAGTACCTGTACTTCACAGTGTAGCCCATGCTCTTTATTTCTTTTATGGCTGCTGCTGTGCTGTCATCCACGGTCAAAGTAACCTTAATGTTCTTCTTGGAAGTCTTCGATGAACTTGCCTTAAGGCTCATGTCGGAAACGAGTTCCTTGATTCTTTCGATGCTTTCTTCTTCATCGTTTACTTCAAGTCCCAGCTCATCAGCGTCTACAAGTGCAAAGGCTGAGAAGTGAGGTGTCTCGAAGATGTAATAATCCTTGCCGTCGATTTTTACGGTCTTTCCTGACATCTGCTCAATCTTGCCGTCTTCTGCGATGTGGATTGCTGCCACCTTCTTATCCTGAAGCTTAGATGGGATTTCAACGGTTACTGTGGCCTTGCCCTTGTTGAATTCCGAGATGTTCTTATCACCGGACTTCACAACCAATCTGAAGATGTCGCCGTTTGTACCGGCAGCCTCCTTCTGCGCTTCGGTCGGTTTCGTTACCTTCGCGATCTCGATGATGATCGTGCTGCCCTTCGCCTCGGCAAGTACGGTCTTCATCGTCTCCTGGTCGAGCGTCACCTTGCCGTTTTCGGTATTCACCGTCAAATCGGCGTCGGTCTTGTCAGCGACGTTCTTCACGAAGCTCACTTCCAGAGAAAGCTGTACGCTGTCCGCGCCCTTGCTGTCTGCCTTGCTGACCTCAAGTACAATCTCTGTGGATTTCTTATCAACAGCCTGTTTGAGAATCTCGCTTTGGTTCTCAGCCTTGATGGTCGCTGTCGCGGTAGTACCGCTGACCTTGACCTCGGTTGGAGCAGTCGTAGTCGCAGAACCCGCAGCGCCGGTGGTGGTGACTTCATTGACAATATTATCATCAGTTTCTTCACCTGGGATAATCCACTTATCGGAGCCTTCTTCCTTGCGGTAGTCGTCGGTGTAGTGCCATACGATGACGTCGCCTGCATCCAGATATTGTTCTTCAACACCAAGCAGCGGATGTGTTCCATTTAAGGTATACATCCATCCGGAATATTTTCCGTTTGTAAATTCTCCAATTTTTGTTGTATTATCAAATTTACCGCCGTTGCTGCTATCATAATATAAATAGTCGATATAGTTGCCCTGATTGTGGAATTTCACTGCACTGCTATGTCTTTGCTCTACCTGCTGTAAAACATCCCAAACAGTGCTGTTGACACCCACCGTATACGTTTCATTTGCATACCAAGGCTGTAAGTTTCCTCCGCTTAGTGTATGGACAGTTGCACCTTCCGCATCGCTATTATGTATGCCATCGCCATACAGGGTGAATCTCACTGTAATTTCATTTGGTTGTCCTTCTACTATCGGTTTCAATACGGTAACGCTTATGGTTGCTTTGATTGCCTTGTACTGGAAAGTGATCGTCTGCATTCCCCTGGTATTTGGATCATATCCACTAACTGTAACTTCACTATCCAGATCAAGTTTTGTCCTTGTATTATCTGACCAGTTTGCATAAATCTCAATTCCTCTCAGATCCAAAGCTTCTCCCAGCACATATTCCGTTTTATATTCGCCTTCAATGCTCAGACTGGTTACCACAGCTGCATCGCTTATAATCGGATATGTTTTGCTTGCATTCATTTCCCAGTTCAGATAGCTTGTATTTGACGCATTCAGCTTCGTCAGTATCGTACCATCCGAAAACGCTTCCTTGCTTGCAGCTTCTCCATATTTTTCTACTCCAACCAGCGTATTTGTTTTTGCGCCACCAACAGCGCTGTTAGCGCCGCAGGAGTCTAAATAGAAGTTTGTCGCATCTCCGCTTTTCTTTGTGAAATCATACACATATCCCAGTATTCCGCCAACATTACTTCCATTTGCTTCTAATTTTCCATAGAAGTGATTATCAGAAACAGACAGGGCGCCTTTGACGCCATAACCATTATCCGTATCACTAAAATTATGCGCACCTTCTTCTGATCCGATAAGTCCTCCTACTTTATCATTGCCTTTGATCGTCGCATCAACATAGCAATTATGTATTTCAACGGTCGGGGTGTCTGGTCCACTGTCGGAAATATACCCCGCGCCTACAATGCCCCCAACTCGATCTCCGGTTGATATGATTTGTCCTTGGAAGGAACTGTTTAATACATCACATGATCCCATGGATTGTCCCTTCATGCCAACGAGTCCGCCGACATTTTTCCTTCCATACACAGTGGCATAGCTGACACAATTTGTAATCGTTCCGTTGAATGCGCCCGCAAAGGAGCCTATATTGTCCTGATGATTAAAGGATTCGGATATATACCCATATCCGTATGACGTATCGCCCAAATCCCCCCAACCTCCATCATCACCGATCACTACGTTTTTTTCAACGGTGCAATTTCTGATGTTAACAGCATTTGCTCCAGACGCATATCCGCCAATAAAACCTGCCTTCAATATTTTCGTCCCAGACACAATGGTAACATTCTCAATGTCAATTACTCTGTTTTTAACCGGGTCATTGACGTATGAACCCGTTTCGCCATAGTCAACTACATACTTATCCACAAGACCATAGCCTTGAATATGGCTGCCTTTAATTTTTAAGTTTTTAACCGTAGCCTTGCGTACATAATTGAAAAGAGGTTTACCTCCATCGGCAACCGTTACGGTATATCCCTTTCCATCAAGTATCCCACTAAACGGCTGCAAGCTGATGCCCCTATCTTCCTCTCTTCCGCCTTCTTTCAGATTCCCAATCGGTTCCCAGGACTCTGATAGCTGAATGTCATTGGCCAGGGCAATGGTTTGTCCTGCAAGATTATACAGAACATTCCTCCCCCTTCCTCCATAGCCTTCCACATAGGCTTTCACTTTTTGTAAATCTTCTTCATTATATACAAGGAATGGACTTGCAGCAGTTCCGTCGCCCTCAAGGTTATCAACAACCTCTTTTGCAGATTTAAAGGTGAGCTTTAATGGCGTACTTACACTAACCGCATCTGCCATTCCCTCCTTTGATACCTTCACCTGAACGTAATAATAGTACGTTCCAACAATCTCCTGGGACGGCAGACTAAAAGAATAAATTTCAGCTCCGCCAATCGATTGATGTCCACTGGAAGGTTCGCAGTCGAGCAAAGTACCGCCTTCTGTCGAATTTTCCGTATTTCTATAAATGGATACTTCATACGGTACTCCTTCGATAAATTGATTTTTACTCATTTGTATGCCAACATCGATCCAAGGCGTTCCATTCTCAACGAAGATCGTGCTATTATTGTTGCCACAAATATACGGTTGTTTTAAGATCTGAGGCGCAGTAAGATACGTGAGGTTTACACGATATGTCGCAGGGTCAGATGTTGTTACAAAGGCATTATCTCCTATTGTATTTGTTATGACGCAGCAGTAGGTGGTTTCTCCTGCATAGATCGATGGCGGAAGATACTCTGCTTCTGTTGCACCAATAATTTTATCCCCAGTGACAGGATTTTCTCCTGTATACCACTGATACGACAGCGTCCCTTCCGATGGCGTTTCTACGCAAACCGAAAGCTTTGTGTCGCTTCCCTTTTCTACAGTTTGCGATATAGGCTGCGTCGTAATGACCGGGCTTAAATTCACTTTATTCGCATATAGGGTATACCTTGTTTCTAATTTTCTTCCATCTTCAAGTTCATACTCTAACCGGATCGGAAAAATTGCCACATTCTCAGAAGATTCTAATAGATAATCCTTGATCTGATATACGTTATCTGTGCTGCTGTATTCTTTATCTCCAACATATATTGAAGTATTTGATGTGGTCGCTGTCAAATTAAGCTGTACTTCTTCTGCTTCTCCCACAACTGTACTGAAGACCAGATCGTATGGACTATTTTGAGGGTCAAATTTTGGAGATAGTTCCAACACTTGGTCAAAATCTTCGCTATTCTCAGATTTAATTTTAACGGAAAGACCACTCTTTGCATTTAAGGTCAGGCTTCTAGTCACACTATACGTATAGGTATCGCAGTCTGTATATGCGGACGGTGTCGCACCATCTTCTTCAAAAGAAACCTTTCCAACTTTAATAGTTAAGGTCGTCTCTTTTCCTACAGGGAACTTTGCAGTTCCTAAATTTACAGGACTATAAATGCTTGTTTCTTTTGTAGAGAGTGCTTTGTAGTAAACCTTATTCTTATTTGTTCCTAAATTCACCATAGTACCATTTATTTCGAAAGAACAATAAAGGCTACTATCCCCACTAACATATTCATCTGGAATTGTAATCACATAAGGAGCTGTTCCCTGTCTTGCATCGGGAAAAGTTATATCGTAGGATTGTCGATCCATTTGAAACTCATAGTCCTGGAGTTGATTCGTTCCTTTTGTATCTACGAAAATAGAAATTCCTTCTACAAATCCATTCATTCCAGAATCTGATAATACAGGTCCCGTTTCTGAAACATCTCCATAAGCCATTCCCGGCAAAAAGGTAAAAAGAAGCGCAATTATCAGAAAGGAGATAAAGCTCCTTTTGAAAACTGCATATATTTTCGGATTATTAAACATTTTTTTCACCTGTGAATGAAGCCGGTCAGTCGAATGAACATCGGCTGACCAGCTTCATTTTTCATTAAATTACCACGGATATACGATTTCAAAGACAGTGTTATAATTGGCATCCCAAGACGTATTGGTCAGCGTATATACAACGTCAATGGAATCTCCATTCTGAATCGTGTACTGGTTCATCGCCATTCCATGATCCGGGTTATCTGCAAACGACGGCATTACGTCATTTACCGTATATAGCCAGCCCCAGTCTGTAGATGTACCGCTCCCATCAGCGTTGTATTGGTGGGTGACATTTTCTGCTGCATAGCCTACAAGAGAATTAAGATACTTTGTAGTGGAACCGTCATACACGTCCGTTCCGGATATCCACTCTGGTTCATAATACGAAAATGCAGCATCGACTGCATCGTAAACGCTCTGGCCTGATGCTACAGATACTGATTCGCTATAGCCAATTGAGCCATCTGTGTCAACGATGATAAGATTCATCGTTGCAGTTCCGTTTGTGCTGGCAAACGCCATGCTGCTCATCGCAAACACCATGGTCAGTGCCAATACGACGGCTAAGACCTTTTTGAGATTTTTCTTCATAGTAATCTCTCTCCTTTCTTTCTGAGTCTGATCATTGCATGGCAGTATGCAACTTTCATTCTCAAATTTATTCTTCATTTGTTTTCCAGCGACTGCCCGCCGTATCTACAAAGCTTCTGCTGCAAGAACTAAACTTTCATTGATGATTGATGCGCAGCTTCCGCCGTGTATTCTTTTTCTGTTCCGGAGTCTGTGTTTCCAGGCCATATATTAATTCCCTCCGCCCCGGGCGGCGCGCTTCTCCTGCGCACCGCCCTTTATCAGGATGAAAAGTTTTCGAATTTTCAATCGAGTAGGAGGCGGTGATTAGCCGCCGTCCTCTCACACCACCGTACGTACCGTTCGGTATACGGCGGTTTCAATAG
>JBJFHL010000041.1:0-11027 GCA_051893555.1 Anaerovoracaceae bacterium | reverse complement strand
TTCATGACATGCAAGCAGAGCATTGTGGTGTCAAATCAATTCGTCAACAACAATAGGAAGAAGGCATGCGAATATTGAATTTGCAGATAGTATTATGGATACGGATTTCTTGCATTTTAAACGTGAAGTAATACCTAAAATGATGTTTGAACTGGGTCTTGATCGCAATCCTACATTTAAAAGAATCTGTCAGAAGACATTGGAAGCTGGATATTCCAGCAAATCTGCTGAAATAACAGTATATTATCTGATGAGAATGTTAGATCTGTTTGATCCAGTTCTTGAAGAACGAAGTGTTAAAGGGTTGGCTAACGCGATGAATAAAATAGAAAAGGGGAGTAGAGATTAGGTGAACTTCAGATTGATGAACCGGAATGACGGTATTCACTCAGCAGCGATTTCAAAGCCTCCTGCAAAAACGGTGATTTCTGAAATTGGTGTCGGTGCTGGAATTTCTTCTTCATCTTCTTCCAGACCAAACATGACACAGCCCAGCAATTCACGAGCTGAAAGAAATGCATCATTGTTGTCAACACCGCTGGTGGCACAGTCCAAATCTGGAAAGACCACGGCGATTTCCTGTCCGGGTTCATAGGTGAAAATTGCAGGATAAAAATATCGATCAGATTTTTTCATGTGGAAAACCGGAAATCAAAAATGGTATGCAACACATTTCGTGGACGCAGCACGGGTAAAAAAGAAAATATAATTAATAGTTGAGATGATAGGATATTGACATTACCCTATCATTTTCGTATAATGATGATAGCAAAAATAAAAAATCATATCAATAAAGCATATGGGGGATAAATATTTGAGGGTCACATTTAGGGGCATTGAAATCTATCTGTCTGAAGTAAAAGAGGCAGTATTGAATGGAAGATATAGAATTGAGAAAAACGAAAAGCGGCAAGACAATCTGGATTTGTTTTTTAAGTATATTATTGACGAGGCCAAAACAAAAGATATTTTATTAAGTCTTGATCCCGCTGATTTCTCAGAGGTTTTACCGAATAAGCATCATGGATTTGAGCATGAACGGCTTTATGTTTTCGGGAAGAGCGTTTCGCTTTTGAAAAGATTTGGAGCCGGGGAAGAAGAGGTGCATCTGTACATAAAATTCAACAAGCTGGAAAATCAGTTCTTAATTGTTATTTCGTTTCATGAGCAGAAATATCCACTGAAATTCTATTTCAAATAATAGAAAATACTGAAATTAGCAGGAGGAATTCATCATTATGACTGAAAAAGAAAGAAAGGACTTTTGCACGGAGTGCAGAAGAGAGACTGAATATGTATTACAAAAGAAAAATATTGTGAAAACAATAAAGGATAAGATTTATAACTTTCACATTACAGCTGCGGTGTGTACAGAGTGTGGCAGAGAGATGTGTCCTCCCGGTCTTATTGATAAGAACGTGCAGGAAATGGATGAACAGTACCGTGCAGTGGAAGGAATTGTTACCACTGAAGACATTGAAAAAATGATGAAACTTTATAAAATTGGGAAAGCCCCCCTTTCTTTAGCACTTGGTTTTGGGGAGATTACTGTTACCAGATACCTTTCCGGGCAGATTCCGTCGAAAGAGTATTCGGACATTTTGCGGAAAGCACTCTCGTCACCGGCATATATGAAAGAAATGCTTGTAAAAAATAAAGATAAAATAGCTGATGCGGCATACAGCAAAGCGATGGACGCAGTTTCTCAGCTTGAAAATCTTTTTTCTGTATCCGAAAAGATGCTGAGAGTGATTTCTTATGTGTTTGAAAGACTGGAAGAAGTAACCCCATTGATGCTGCAGAAACTGCTGTACTTTATTCAGGGAACGTCCTATGCTTTATATGGGAGATGTATGTTTGTGGAAGACTGTCAGGCATGGGTGCATGGGCCTGTTTATCCCGAGGTTTATGATTTATTCAAAGATTTTAAATACAACCCGATTGAGGATGCACGGTTTGCGATACTTGACGGAACTGCGGAGGAACTGACGGAAGAGGAACGAAATGCGATTGACCTTGTATTAAATACATTTGGCTTATATGGGGGAAAGGTTCTGGAACGGATTACACATAATGAAGCTCCCTGGAGAGAGGCACGTGCAGGATATGGTGACGGCATTCCATCCACTGAACTGATTCCAAAAGCGAGTATAAGAACGTATTATAAATCCATTCACGAGCAATATGGACTTGACTCTGAAGCGGGAATGAACCGATATATCAGTGATATGCTGAAGAAGCCTTCTGCTCGATAAAGAAAACCATTGCAATTCCCGGTCGATTACAATATGATAGACATGAAAGACGTGTCACCAAAACCGGAACCATTGTCACAGCCCTAGCGAAACCCACAGAAAGCAGGAACCAACTTGAAATACCTGGAACCCATAACGGAAACTTCATATTTGTCTGCGATCAATGCACCGCAGTATCGGAGAATCATGCGCATCTTTTTCAATGAATACGAAAAGATGCATTTTCAGTTATATAAAGAAGATGTGCTGGAACGGATGCGGGAGGATGAGCTCTATGCGGATTATTCCATGGATCAGCTGAAGCTGGATCTGGATGCGCTGGTGAACTGGAAGAACCTGTCCACCCTACAGGATCCGAAGCGGGTGTATACCATCGCAGAATATAAGAATAAGCAGTACCGCTATACCATGACGGAATATGCGCTGGAGATTGAGCGGATGACCGTGCGGCTGGAAAACCTGTTTGTGGAAAGCGGCAGTCTGTCCACCAACCTGTTTTCAAGGCTGGCGGAAAGTCTGGCGCAGGCGCCTGTCATGAAGGAGAAAAGCCCGAAAGAAATCAACGAATGGTGGAAGAACATCCATGAAGACTTCCGGCGGCTGAATCAGGACTATAAAGACTATCTGCGGGAGTTTTATTCGGATCGGTCGGAGAAGCTGCTGAAGTCGGTGGAGTTTATTCTCCATAAGGACCGCTTTATTTCCTATCTGAAAGAATTCGTACAGGAACTGCAGAACCATGCCGGGCGCATTTCCGATATCATTCAGCGAAACGGTGACTGCGTGGAGCAGGACTTGCTGGAAAAGGTGGTGCAGAGTGAATTGGAAATCCCCCATGCGTTATCCGAATCGTCGGAGATGCGGGAGGAACAGATCCGACAAAATATATTCGGCCAGTGGCTTTCGGTAAAAGAATGGTTTCTGGGGTCGGAGGGTCGTCCTGCGGAATCCGTGCGCATTCTGGAAATCACCAACGATATTATACGTAGCATCATTCAGAATGCGGCACTGATTGTTCAGTCCCAGAACTGGGGCATCAGCAGGAAGGACGACTATTTCAAATTCCTGGATTTGTTCAGCCGGTGTGAAACCATAGAGGATGCCCACAGGCTTTCAGCACATGTCTTCGGTGTGCAGCATATTGCTCATTTCAAGGCCAACGCAGAGCGGTCCACGGACAGGATCAACAGCAGTGTCTACGAAGAAGATGCCATGGAATACTGTCTGAAGCCTCATACCAGAACATACCGGCCGCGAAAGGACAAAAGCGGATTCCATGACAAAACCATGGAGAAGCTGCTTCAGAAAAACGCGTATCTGCAGCAAATGGAAGAGGAACGGAGCCTGATCCTGAAATACATTCATGACGGAAAGCTGGAAGTTTCTGAAATCCATGAAACGGTCGACGAGCGGGTGCGAACCGTACTGCTTCGCTGGATTGCCATGGCATCTCTAAGCAGCGAGAAAAAGGGAAGAACGGAATACGGGCAGGAATTTCGGCTGGTCAGGAAGCCGGGAAACTGTATTCTGCAGTGTAAAGACGGGGATCTGACCATGCCCAATTATGTACTGGAGTTTCTATCATGAATGAAGTAAGAACACTGCTGGAGCAATTCTGGATTGCAAGAGAAACGGATAAGGAAACCTATTTCCGGGTAAAGCGGGATCTGCCCCGCTTCCGGAAGTTCATACAGGAGCAGCTGGGATGGAGGCTGATTCAGAACGAGAAACTGCTGAAGCTGGAAAAGATTCCGGCACATGCGGAATGCTTCATGGGAATTACGGAATTCCAGGAGGTGCGGGATTACTGCATACTTTGCGTGGTACTGATTTTTCTGGAGGATAAGGAGGAGCAGGAGCAGTTTCTGCTGTCAGAGCTGGTGGATTTCATCAGCCTGCATCTGAAGCGTGTGATGGAAGTGGACTGGAATTCCTTTTCCCAGAGAAAGTCTCTGGTCCGTGCCCTGCAGTACGCAGAGGGAAAAGGAATGCTGAAAGTGTATGAAGGCAGCAGTGACCATCTCAGTGAAGGGATCGGACAGGAGGTACTGTATGAGAACACCGGTCTTTCACGATATTTTGCAGTGGGCTTTATGAAAGATATTTCAGAATTTCAGTCCTGGAAGGATTTCGAGAAGGAGACCGGAGCGGACGGCATGCAGCCGGACACGGACCGCGTCCGCAGCAGAGTAAACCGGGTATATCGACAGCTGGCAGTCTGTCCGGCCATGTACTGGGACGGCAATGAGGATGCGGATGCCTTGTATCTGAAGAATCAGCGCCAGTGGGTGGAGCGTTATATGGAAGCAAACCTGGGCGGCAGGCTGGATGTTCACAAAAATGCCGCGTTCTGGATGCTGGAGGAAGATGACACCTACGGACTGGTGCATCCGCGGGAGGCCATGCTGCCAGAGCTGGTGAGTCTGGTCTGTAGTGAGATCCGGCACAGAGCGGCCGGCGAAAACACGCGGCAGGAAGCGGAAATGATTCGAATGACAGAGCTACAGCTGGACAAGCTGATTCTCCGCTGCCGGAGAAAATGGAGCGGTGCCTGGAGCAAGGAATACCGGGAAATGGACGAGGAACGGCTGCTGCAGAACGTAAAGGAATATATGAAAAACTGGATGATGCTGGAACAGAATGACAGTCATGTCTGGATTCTGCCTGCGGCGGGGAAAACCAGCGGATTCTATCCGAATGATTTTAAGATACAGAAAGGGGCAGATGGAGAAGATGCATAACCGTTGGAAAATGAATCGCATGGGATTCGTCAACTTCTGGCTGTACGATGAAGAGACCTTCGATCTGTGCGACGGGAAGATTTTGCTCAGAGGGCAGAATGGCGCAGGAAAATCCATTGCGACCCAGAGCTTTATCCCATTTATCCTGGATGGGGACAGGACGCCGAGACGACTGGATCCTTTCGGCTCCAGCGACCGAAGAATGGAATATTATTTTCTCGGCGACGGAGAAAAAGAAGAGTCCACCGGCTATCTGTTCCTGGAGTTTCGCAAGCCGGAGACCGATCAGTACCGGACCATCTGCATCGGGCAGCGGGCGCAGAAAGGTAAGCCCATGAGTTTCTGGGGCTTCGTTCTGCTGGATGGACGGCGAATCGGTTACGATCTGCAGTTGTATCAGCAGGTGGGTTCCACGAAAATTCCATACTCGAAGCAAGACATGAAAAAAGTCCTGGGAGAGGATGTTCCGTTTACCGACGCACAGGGCGAATACAAGTCAATGGTAAATAAATATCTGTTCGGCTTTCCTCGGATGGATCAGTATGAGCAGTATATTCAGCTGCTGGTAAAAGTTCGTGCACCGAAACTGTCGAAGGAATTCCGTCCGAAGAAGGTATATGAGATATTGAATGATTCCCTGCAGACTTTGACGGATGAAGAACTGCGTGCCATGGTGGAGGCCATGGAAAAGATGGACAGCATTCAGGGGAGTCTGGAAGATCTGCGACGTGCCCTCCATGACACCCAGATTATCCGCAATGAATACACCAGATACAATCAGTATTTCCTGGCGAAAAAGGGCGAGGCCTATCTGACCGCCAAGGAAGAAGCCGACGGACAGAAGAACCTGCTGGAAACCCGAAAACGACAGATGGAAGAACTGCGCAAGCGTCAGCAGCAGGATGAAGCGGCGCGGAATACAGCGGAAGAAAGAAGCCAGATCATCGCCGGACAGCTGGATAGTCTGCAGGACATGGAACTGGAATCCGCAGCAGACCGGCGGATGAAGGCGGCTGCAGAGCGGCAGATTGTTTCCGAAAATGCGGACAGACTGGAAGAAAAGCTGGAACGGAGCCGGCAGCGGGTTCGGGAATTTGAATGCAATTTAAGAGACATCACCCAGACCCGGGAGCTGTACAGAGACCGCCTGGCAGAAAAAAGACGGGAACTGGATGAACTGCAGGAAACGGCCTGTCTGCCGATCCATGAAACAGTGATCGGGCAGTTGGATGCGGAACAGTGCACAGAAGGTGAGATAATCCGCGCCGCGCTGAAAGAAAGAAAGGCTGCTGTCAGCGAAGGAATCCTCGTGCTCCGGGAACAGGACGACTGCAATGAAAAATATGATGCGGCAGCAGAATATCTGCAGCAGATGCAGCGGGAAAAAAGCCTTGCGGATTCGGGTGTGGAATCGGCAGCACAGTCGGCAGAACAGTGCAGGGAGCAGCTGATTGAGGCATATTACCAACGAAACAGACAGTTTGAAGTGCTGCAGCTGGACAGCGATGTGATGCTGCAGATTGAAAATAAGATTACGGCTTTCGAAGGGGCTGCCGATGGGCAGGAAATCCGTTCCGCCGTGGAAAAAATCCGGGATCGCATCCGAACCGGTCTGAAAGAAAAACAGCTGGAGCTGGAACATCAGGACCTGCTGCTCCAGAAAGATCTGGCAGACAAGAAGAAAGAACTGCAGGCACTTCTGACGAAAAAGGACATTCAGCCGCGGCGAAAAGACCGGACGGAGGCAGTTCGCAGCAGGCTTCGCGACGCAGACATTCCATATGCAGCATTTTTTGAGGCGGTGGAGTTTGCGGAAGGTCTCTCGGAGACGGCGCAAAATCTGCTGGAAGCACAGCTCTCGGATGCCGGGGTGCTGGATGCGCTGGTGGTTTCTGAGAGAGACTGGATGCGGATCCAGACGGAATTCTCCGATGTGCAGGATGTCTTTCTGCGGGTTCGGGGCAAGGGCGGCAAGCCGTTCGGCGCTCTGACCGTCAGTGAGTCTCTTCCCAATGCACTGAAGCAGGAGACGGAGCGGATTCTGTGCCATATCCGGACAATGATGGGTGCGGCAGGTGCGTCTGCGCCTGAAACCGAGGAATATTTATACCTGGATGAAAGCGGCGTATTCCGCAACGGCGTGCTGTGCGGTGTTTCCAGTGAGGAAGATGCGGAAGGCTTTATCGGTGTTCTGGCCCGTGCCCGGAAGCGGAAACAGATGGAAGCACAGTTGCAGCAGGAAATTGACGAAATGGAAGAACGACGGCGGGAACTGACATCCGCTGCCGCAGAAATCCGGCAGAAGCTGGAGCAGCTGCAGGAAGAATACGAAAGCCTGCCGGATTTCGTCGAACTTTGCGATGCGCTGGAACAGATTCGTCATGCTGTTTGGGAGCTGGAGCAGGTGGAAAAACAGCTCCGGGCAGCCCAGGAGGAAGAGGCGAGATGGAAGAGCAGAAAGATTGAGATGCTGCAGCGGGTGCTGACTGTCTGCAGAAACCTGCCCTACAGCCGCAGCATCGAATGCTACCTCGAAGCCGGGGAAGTGCTGGAGGAATACAGCACTGCGTGGGGAAATACGTCTGAACTCCTTTCGAAACTGGAGAACCTGTCTATGCAGGTGAAGGCAGAAGAAAGCCGGATGGAACAGGAAGAGGAAACCATCGATGAGATCTCCCTGCAGCAGAGCATAGAGACAAGGAAAATCAAAAAGCTGGACGTACAGATTCAGGAACTGGATGAATTCCTGAACCGGCCGGAAAACCAGGAAAAAGCGAAGAAAATTACAGACCTGAAAAAAGAAAAGCAGGAACTGGACGACCAGATCGGAACGCTCCGGGAAAGACTCGCAGTGGCGGCAAGCGACCTGGTGCGGCTTGCCGGAGAGCAGGCGGAAAGCGAAGAACACCTGGAAACGTATCTCGAAAGAGAAAACGTGCTGCGTGCGTATTTTGCGGAGGAACTGGACCTGAAGCTGGTGCTTTCCCAGGAAAACAGAACCCTGGAGGACTGCGCCAGGGCGGCACAGGAAAAACTCCGGGACAGCGACAAAGAACGGGAAGCTTCGGAACTGACGGCTGCATTCATGGGGGTATTTCATAAATACAACGGCAGCCTGATTGCCTATGGAACGGCTTTGACAGAATGGTTTGATGGTGAAAAAGGCGGTGTACCGGCAGGGACGTTGCATAAACGGCATATTTTTACTGCGGTCTGGAACGGGAAAAAGATCGGGATGGAAGAGTTTCACGAAACGCTGAAAAAACAGATTGCCGAGACGGAGCTGCTGATTCAGCAGAAGGACCGGGAACTGTTTGAAGATATTCTTTCCAGGACCCTGAGCCAGCAGCTGACAGACCGGATTGCCGAAAGCCGACGCTGGGTTGCCGATATGTCGGCGCTGATGAAAAATATGGAAACCTCCATGGGCCTCCGCTTCTCGCTGGACTGGAAGGCAAAACCGGCAGAAAATGACGAACAGCTGGATACCGTTGAGCTGGAAAAACTGCTTCTCAGAGACCGGAAGCTGATGACGGCGGCGGATATGGAACGGGTTGCGGCACATTTCCGGAGCAAAATCCGCCAGGAAAAACTCCGCGCCGAGGAGGCGGAGGAGCCGGTCAACTATATGGATCTGGTGCGGGATGCGTTGGATTATCGAAAGTGGTTCGAATTCCAGATGTCCTATTACCGCGGCGAGGATCCAAAAAAGACACTGACCGACAGTGCCTTCAACAAGTTCAGCGGCGGAGAGAAGGCCATGGCCATGTATGTTCCGCTGCTGGCGGCGCTGAATGCCCAGTATCAGAAGGCGTCAAAGGAGGATCATCCGCGGATTGTCGCCATGGATGAAGCATTCGCCGGAGTTGACGATAAGAACATCAGCAGCATGTTTGAACTGGTGGGGCAGCTGGATTTTGATTATATCATGAATTCCCAGTCTCTGTGGGGCTGCTACGAAACTGTGCCGGCTCTGCGGATTTCAGAAATGCACCGGCCGGGAAATTCAAAGATTGTTACGATCATTCACTATACATGGAACGGAAAGGAACGGATTCTGGATGCCTGACAGAAGGAAGGAAGTATACGAATATTTCAGAAAGACACCCGGGTTTGACCGGTGCTTTCAGCAGCTCAGAAAAAAATGGAATTCCTATGGGCGTGCGGCGGGCATCGTGAAGCTGGAACACGCTTCAGAAAAAGAACGGCGTGCTCTGGAAGGCTTTTTCGGCAAGTCGTTTGCCGGAAAGTCGGGAGATATGCTGTCTTTTTCGGTGCAGTCTTTTGAAGCGGCATTGAAAGAGACGGCGTATGGAGACCTGAATCTACAGCAACTGCTGGAACTGTACTTCGGTGAACCGATGCAGACCAATGCTGCCCGGAAGGCAGAACGGGAAGAACAAATTCGATTGTTTTTCGAAGAGTGCCGACAGTTTTTCATGCACAGGGAAAGCGAGACGAGCAAGACAAGTGTGACGAGTGAGACAGCCGGGATGGCAGCGGACTGGATTGAAGCGGTCTTTCAAGAGAAGAAATACGGGTACCAACTCATTATGAAGGAATGGAACCGAAATCCGAAGAATGCGGAGAGGCTGGTTCGAATTGTTGGAAAAGCGCTGGATGCAGTGGTGCCGGGAGATGCTGCCTCTGCTGGCGGCAGTGTCATGTTGGCGGTTCTGGCTGCCAGGGTTTCCGGCGATCCCCATTGCTTTGATCGCGGAACTGCGGCTGGACAGGTGCTGGTCTGCGGTCTGTGCCGGGATTCAGGCATGGAAATTCCGTCCAATGCGGAAGAACTATCTGGGCTTTATATGCGATACGGGATTCAGATGGATGAGATCTCCAGCATGGTTGCCGTGTTCGGCCTTTATATGGAGCGGAATGGAACGCTGCATCCGGGACCGGAAGGCTTCCTACAGGCTAAGGAACCTTTTCTTCTTATGCAGAAAAATCTGGACGGCGTGACCCGTGCTTACGGAGCAGGTAACTATGTGTTTGTGGTGGAAAACGAGATGGTTTTCAGTCATCTGTGTGAACAGTGCCGCCAGTTGCCGGATAGCTGCCAGCCTGCGCTGATCTGCACCATGGGACAGCCGCGGAAAGCAGCATGGCAGCTGCTGGATCTCCTTGCTGCGGAAAATCCGAAGATTTTCTATGCAGGGGATCTGGATCCGGAAGGCATGGATATCGCAGATCGGATGTGGAAACGGTATCCGGAGCAGGTGCACTTGTGGAGGATGGACCCGGAAGATTATGAAAAATCCAGATCTGAAGAGGACATCAGCGACCGACGCCTTTCCATGCTGAACAGATTGCAGAATCCGCTGCTCCGGTCAACAGCCGTACGGATTCAAAAAGAAAAAAAGGCCGGATACCAGGAAGCACTTCTGGATGAAATGCTTGCGGATATCCGGAAACGAATATGCCTCGGGTGAGGACTATCTCCCCATCTTCGCAGCCTTGGCTTCGGCCTTCCGCTTCTTCTCGTCCTTTTTTTCTTCCTTCTTTTCTTCGGAGCATTTCTCCGCGTCGATGGCCAGGACCACCATGAGGGCATCCAGGGCGTCAGCTTCGTGCTCTACGTCGATGACATACGTATCCGTCAGGCGGAGCAGCTTCTTGTAGATGGCGGCGACCCTGTGGCCTTTCTTATCCCGGATGGAGTAGTCCCATTCCAGCCAGTTGCCGTCGATATCCCAGCCATTGAAATCAATCTTGAATTTCGGCCGGATGACCGTCAGCTTCTTCGTGATGGTGCCCACCTTTTTGCCGTCTTTGAACAGGTTGAACTGCGGCAGAATGTCCACGATCTTTTCCCGGACCATGCCGATCTCACGGCCGGCTGCATCATAAATGACCAGCTTGTGACCCCAGGCCAGCTTGCCCTTCACTTTGAAATAAATATTCCCGTCTTCATCGTAGATATTGAAGCTGTCAAACCAGCTGATCAGCCTTTCTTTCAGAATCAGTTTCATCGAAATCTCCATTCCGCCGCCTTTGGCTGGCGGCACAAATAGTGATGAAAGTGTTT
>JBJFHL010000040.1:0-11074 GCA_051893555.1 Anaerovoracaceae bacterium | reverse complement strand
CAGATTCGGGACTTTCACCCGTTAGAACGCACGCCCGCCGGGCGCACCGCAAAAAAGGCGAGCCAAAGCTCGCCTTGTAATCAACATATCAAAATAGAAATATGCCTCATGCAACTGGCAGCCATACTCTTCCGAGTTGTAGGCCCTTTAGCTTTGCGTCCCTGCCTTTCGACAGGTTTGCCTTTTTTTGGATTGTTTATGGAAATATTATACACTTCCTGTACTGCTTTGTCAACGGTTATTCCTTACTTTATCATAACCACCCGATTCTCGCCGCAGCCGCAAGACCTGAAACGAAGCCGGGCGAAAAGATTTTGCGAAGGGACCGGAGATGGGCGGACGCCGAAAAAAATCGAAAAAAAGATACCGAAATCCCACGGACAGGGGTATAATGGAAGAAGAACACAACTGACAAAACAAAACGAAAGGACAGCATCATGGGACATTTAGCAAGCAAAGATGCCTACAAAAATCTGACGGACCGGATCAACTGGTTCACCCAGGGCGCGCCGGTTTCGGAAACGCTTTATAAGATTTTGCAGGTTCTGTATACGGAAGACGAGGCCAAACGTGTGGCGCTACTGCCGGTTCGGCCTTTCACGGCGAAGAAGGCGGCGAAAATCTGGCACGTCAGCGAGGCGGAGGCGGAGAAGTATCTCTTGCATCTGTGCGAGAAGGCGCTGCTGGTGGATTCGGATCACAACGGGGTGCGGAAGTTCGTCATGCCGCCTCCGATGGCGGGGTTCATTGAGTTCGCGCTGATGCGGACCCGGGGCGACATCGACCAGAAGTACCTGGGCGAGCTGTATTATCAGTACATGAACGTGGAAGAGGATTTTGTGAAGGATCTGTTTTTCGTGACGGAGACGCGGCTGGGGCGGGTGTTCGTCCAGGAGCCGGTGCTGACCAACGAGCACACGCTGCACATTTTGGATTATGAGCGTGCCAGCCATATCATCGACGAGGCGGAGTACATCGGTCTGGGTATCTGCTATTGCCGTCACAAAATGCTTCATGCCGGCCATCCTTGTGAGATCGATGCGCCGCTGGATGTCTGCCTGACCTTCGGTAATGTGGCGCGGTCGCTGTCGGAGCATGGCGGCTATGCGCGGCTGATCGACAAGGCGGAGGCCATGGACGCGCTGGAGCGGTCGTATGATTATAATCTGGTGCAGATCGGCGAAAACGTCCGGGAAAATCCGGCTTTCATCTGCAACTGCTGCGGTTGCTGCTGTGAGGCGCTTCAGGCGGCGCGGCGGTTCAGCCCGATGCAGCCGGTGGCCACCACCAACTATATTCCGCGGATTTCGGCTGCGGCCTGCGTGGGCTGCGGCAAGTGCGAAAAGGCCTGCCCGATTCTGGCCATATCGATGGGTGAGGAGGAAACATCTTCCTCTACGGTCGGGACATCCGCCGTTCAGGTCGGGACACCGACATCTTCCTCTAAGGTCGCGCCCGACTCCGCCCCGCACCGCAAGCGTGCCGTCATCGACACCGAAATCTGCCTGGGCTGCGGCGTCTGCGCCAAAAACTGCCCGACAAAAGCCATCCTCATGGAGCGGCGGCCGATTCAGGTCATCACGCCGGTCAACAGCACCCACCGCTTCGTGCTGCAGGCCATCGAAAAAGGCACCCTCCAAAACCTGATCTTCGACAACCAGGCTTTCGCCAACCACCGTGCCATGGCCGCAGTCTTCCAGACCATCCTGCAGCTGCCGCCGCTGAAGCAGGCCCTGGCCAGCAAGCAGTTCAAATCGGTCTACCTGGACAAGCTCCTGTCCAGCCATGCCAATAAAAACCGGAAGGAATGAGATTTCTTCCGGTTTTTCTCTGAATGCCTGCTGCACCCGACCGACCTGCGACAGACGGGCGGGCCTGCGCCGGAAAGGCATGACACACGCCGACGACCTGCGGCATGCGCCGACGACCTTGCGACACGCACCGACGACCTGCGACACGCGAAAATGACGCAAAACATCCCTCAAAAGCTGCTCTTGCGTCATGGGAAGCCTGTCTCTCCGGGCGAGGCAGTGAGCAGTGCGGGATAAAATGGAATAATATAGAATAATATGGTATTATTTTTCATTTTCTCTTCGCAAAATCCGTCCTCCTGGCCTTTATTCTTAGAAAAAGGCTGGTGCAGTGGGCTTCGGGTGACGGACAGCAGGCTGCGAGTGACGCAAATGCATTCGGAATGGATGCATTTGCGTCATTTTTTGTGTGCACAAGCTCTGCCGGGCGCCGAGGCGGGTCCGCGCAAGCAAAAAGGGACGCCAATCGACGCCTTCCGGCGCGATTGGCGTCCCGCAGGGGCAGATTTTACATTGGCTGAAGCATTTTTTACAGCAGCTTTGAACGCGAAGGCAAGGAAATGGAAATGATTTAAAGTAAATATTTACTATTATAGGTTATTAGAGTAATATTTATATAAAAAAATCATGTAATAATCTAGTTATTTCACTGATACCTAGAGGATCTATACACGCCAATGGACGTAAAAATGTCCCATTGGCGTCCTTTTTCGCGTGCGCAAGCTGGGCCGGGGCGGTGGGCGCTCAGCCAGCCCCGCCCGTTACACAAACTTACGCATATACTTCAAAGCGTTCTTTTCCAGGCGGCTGACCTGGGCCTGGCTGATGGAGATTTCCTCGGCCACCTCCATTTGGGTTTTGCCCTCGAAAAACCGCATGTTCAGGATTTTCCGCTCCCGGGGCGTCAGCTTTTTCATGGCCTCGGACAGGGCGATGTTCTCGATCCACCGGGCGTCGGTGTTTTTTGTGTCGGAGACCTGATCCATCACGTAGATGGCGTCGCCGTCGTCGTGGAACACCGGCTCGTACAGGGAGATGGGCTCCTGAATGGACTCCAGGGCCAGCACCACTTCTTCCCGCTCCACCCCCAGCTCCGCGGCAATCTCCGAAACGGTCGGCTCCCGCTGCAGCGTTCTGGCCAGCACCTCCCGCGCCTGCAGTGCCTTATATGCCAGGTCCCGCAGGGACCGGGACACGCGGATCGCGTTGTTATCCCGCAGGTAGCGGCGCACCTCGCCGATGATCATGGGCACTGCGTAGGTGCTGAACTTCACCCCGTGGCTCATGTCAAAATTATCCAGTGCCTTGATCAGGCCGATGCAGCCCACCTGAAACAGATCGTCGGGATTCTCGCCCCGATTGGAAAATCGCTGGATCACACTGAGGACCAGCCGCAGATTTCCTTTGATAAATTCGTCCCGGGTTTCTTTGTCCCCCGCCTGGATTTTCACCAGCATATCCATCATCTCCGCCTCTTTGTAAAGCGGAAGTTTTGCCGTATTCACGCCGCAGATCTCAACTTTGCCTGCCATACTCACACACCATCCCTGTCCGTAAATTTTGCCCCGCCCCCGCCGAAGCACCGAAGCAGCCGGGGGTGTTCCTCCCCCCGCCGAAACGTGGTGACGGCGGATTTTGCTCCGAAATGCCGAAACGTGGTGACGACGGATTTTGCTCCGAAATGCCGCAAGGCGAAACGCCGAAATGCCGAAGCACCGGGGCCGCGAGGCCATAACAATCTTCTATTGTTATGTACGTCAGGTTGGTGTTTTATTCGAGGAAAATCAGCCCAGCTTCCGGATCTCCCGCTGCAGCCGGGAGATGATCCGCTTCTCCAGCCGGGATATGTAGGACTGGGAAATTCCAAGGCGATCGGCGACTTCTTTTTGCGTCATTTCCCGCCCCGTCCGCAGGCCGAACCGCATCTCCATCAGCTCTTTTTCCCGGGGTTCCAGTTTTTTCATGGCCGCGTGGAGCAGGCTCCGGTTCACCTCGTCCTCCAGATGGTGGTAGACCAGGTCGCTTTCCGTTCCCAGAATGTCGCTGAGCAAAAGCTCGTTGCCGTCCCAGTCCACGTTCAGCGGTTCGTCCAGGCTCACCTCGCTTTTCAGCCGGGTGTTCCGCCGCAGGTACATGAGGATCTCGTTCTCAATGCAGCGGGAGGCGTAGGTGGCCAGCTTGATGTTTTTGTCCAGCTTGAAGGTGTTCACCGCCTTGATCAGGCCGATGGTGCCGATGGAAATCAGGTCCTCCACGTTGACCCCCGCATTGTCGAATCGCCGTGCGATGTACACCACCAGCCGCAGATTTCGCTCGATGAGAATGTTCCGCGCGTCCTGGCTGCCCGCCGCGTACTCCTGCAAAAGCCGGGCCTCCTCACAGGGCTCCAGCGGCGGCGGCAAAACATCGCTGCCCCCTATGTAAAACACCTGCCCCCGGCGTCCCGTCCTCCGGCTCAGTAATCCCCGGTCTCGCGCCCCGAGCACCCTGTGCCAAAGCGCCCGCACTTCCTGCATCCAACTTTCAATCCGCATTCTGTCCATCCTCCAACAGTCCCTCCTCTAAAATATCCTGATGCAGCAGCACCTCGAACCCCGGAAAACGCCCCGCGTAGGCGGCCAGCACCACACTGCCGAACTCCCGCCCCCCAAACCGCATCCCGTCCAGCCGCACCCCCTGCAGCAGTCCCTTCTTCACGCCGACGGTCTCATACGGGATCAGGGTCAGTCTTGTCGGCTCTTTTTCTGCGCAAAATCCGCAGTCCCTTCTTCCTTTCTCGTCGATGAGTATCACGGGTCTCCCCGTGATGGGCTCTCTCAGGCAGTTGCCCGAATCTACCATGGCCTGCAGCCGGTAGATTCGGCCTTCCATTTCTATTTCCACCGTGCCGGTGGTCCGCACACGCATTCTTTGGGTTTTGACCAGTTTCACCAGCCACAGGCCCATGGCGGCGGCCGGCGCGCCGGCCGCCAGCAGCCTGCCGTAGGTGCCGGCGCCCACGTACATGGCGCCATTGCCGGCGATGGCGGGCTCCTGCATCCACAGGAGCACCGCCATGGCCGTCCCCCCGGTCAAAAAAGTCAGCCCCAGAAACACTGCCGTCTTCCGCACCAGCTGGTGCCGGCCCAGCGCCGCCGCCGTCACGGCGGCGGACAGCAGGACCCGCACCAGAATTCCCGCCGCCGGGTGCAGCGGCAGGAAGATCAGAAACCCGCACCCGCCGCACGCTGCGGCCCCCGCCAGGAGCCGCCACAGCGGCACCCGGCCGGCCGCCGGGTGCCGGGGTGAAGCCTCGCCCGACGTCAACTGGTCGGCGGCCGGGTTACACGCAGTCTGTCGGTCGGCCGGGTTACACGCAGTCTGTCGGTCGGCCGGGTGCGGCCCGGGGGTCTGGTGCGGTGCATGATCGGCCCGCCGCAGCACCAAATCCCTCGCTGCGGTTCCTCGCCGCAGACCGGTGGTCACTGACTTCCGCGGCCCAATGGGCCGCAAAAATCGCCCCCGGCTGGGGCGGCCGGGGGCCACCGAACCCCTCCTTGCTATCTCCCGCCGGGGCAGGGACCGCCACTGCAGCGGTCCCTGCCCCGGCGTCACCAGCCTGGCCGTCAGATACAGCAACAGAAGTCCCGTTATGAAATTCTCCAGAAACAGATACTCCCCGTAAACGACCATGTACTCCTCCCGCAGCATACCATACTTATCGGTCAGATTCTCCTGCAGCCGGCGACCTTCGAACGCCGCGACAGGTCGCACCACAGCAGCCGACACACCATCCGGCCAACTGATTACTGACCGCGCCGGTCGTCCTGGTTTCAACCGTGCCGCTGGCACTGCATTGGCCGTCATGCTAGCCACGCCGGCCGGCCTGTCTGGCTGATACCCCGTATCATACACCATCCTTCCCGCAAAGTCTGTCGAACCCTGTCCCGCCGCCAATTATTTTTTCAGGCGGCAGGCTACAGGGCAACTGGACGACGGATTTTTCTGTAAAATACTGGTTTCGCTCGCGGTTAGTTGAGTGCAACCCCCTTTTTCTGGCTTCAAAAACTGAAAAAGAAGGGGGGCTTCACTGTCAATTTGCCCGAATCCCTTCTATTTTTAAACCATTATATTCCATTTCAACCATATACTATTCAATTTTCAGACTAAAATTTCCCATCCACAAAGGGGGTACCCCCTTCTTTTGCGATTTTGGCTGCCCGATTTAGGGGGTTTGATTAAACTAACCTTCTCAGAATCCATCCGCGCAGCTCACTCCTGTCCTGCTCTAACCTCTCGACACCACCTGCACAGCCTTGTGCCGGCCACCCAGAGCCATTTGCCCATCCCTGCACAGCCTTGTAGCAACGATCCCGGCCAACCTCCACCCCGCATCGCCCTGTGGCAGCCAGCCGGTCCCACCCTCCGCCACCGCCTCCACCGTTTTCAACAATATTTCGCAAAAAATTCAAAAAAGCACGTAAAATTCACGCGGAATCGTTTGATATTTATCCATATCTGTAATTTCCTGTGAATTATACGTGCTTTTCAGCTCGGTTTTACGTGCTTTTTTGAGAAAAAGCCCTCTTCATTGTTGCATTAGTCTAAGCTAACTCGCTACACAGCCGCACTCAACTCGTCACACAGCACCCTATTCCTGTTCGCAGCGGGCTTTCAGCTTTTCCCACTGGGAGTCCACCCAAAGCTGCGCGGACTCAATCATCCACTCGTTGCCCGGGGCGAACATGTGCTTGAACCGGTTCTGCCGTTCCAGGAACTTTTCCACCGGCAGCTTCTTCGAAGGCTCATAGTTCAGACGCCATACCCCGTCTTCCACCTCATACAGCGGCCAGATGCAGGTCTTCACTGCCAGGTCACACATCTCCGCCAGGTCGCTCATGTCGTAGCCCCAGCCCCGCGGGCACGGCGACAAAACATTGAGGAAGCATGGGCCCTTGGTATAGATGGCTTTGTGGGCTTTGTTGTACAGATCGCTGAAATCCCCGATCATGGTGGTCTGCGCCGCATACGGCACATTGTGCGCCGCGATGATCTCCGTCAGATTCTTTTTGTTCTGCACCTTGCCGTAAGATTCCGACCCCACCGGCGAAGTGGTTGCGTTGGCAAACCGCGGCGTGGAGGAAGAACGCTGGGTGCCGGTGTTCATGTACGCCTCGTTGTCGTAGCACACGTACACCATGTCATGCCCACGCTCCATGGCACCCGACAAAGACTGGAACCCAATGTCGTAGGTCCCGCCGTCGCCGCCGAAGCAGATGAATTTATACGTATCGTCGATTTTGCCTTTTTTCTTCAGAACGTTGTACGCCGCCTCCACGCCGCCGGTCATAGCCGCCGCGTTTTCGAAGGCGCTGTGGATGTAGCTGTCCTCATACGCCGTGAAAGGGTACATAAACGTAGACACTTCCAGGCAGCCCGTGGCGTTGGAGATGACCGCCTTGTCCTCCGGTTCCAGCGCCCGCAGCACCCCGTTGACCGCCACCGCAGCGCCGCAGCCCGCACAAAGCCGGTGTCCCGGTGCAAACCGCCCCTTCTTTTCCAGTTCCCGTTTCAGATTATAACGCATGGTTTACACCTCCCCTTCTCTCTGACCGATGTGCCGGTACACCTGGCCGGTCTCGCCGGTCCGCAAAATCTCCGCCAGCTCACCGAATATGGTCTCATACGTCCCGACTGTCACATCCCGTCCGCCGAGTCCGTACACGTAGTTTACACATTTTGGGCGGTCCGCCAGATCATACAGCGCAGACCTGACCTCCGCAAACAGAGGCCCGCCGCAAGCCGAAAATCCCTCCGACTTGTCCATGACAGCCACCGCTTTGACCCCCGAAAGAGCCGCCGCAACCTCCGCCATCGGGAAAGGCCGGAACACACGGATTTTGAGAAGTCCCGCCCTGACGCCCGCCGCACGCAGCTGGTCCACCGCATCTTTGCCGGTCCCCGCCGAGGAGCCGATGACCACCACTGCCATCTCCGCATCCTCCAGCCGATATTCCTCAAAGAAAACGTACTTCCGTCCGCTGATTTTTTCGAACGCTTCGGCCACCGACAAAATCCGCTCTCCCGCGCTTTTCATGGCTTCGGCCTGGGCTTTTTTGATCTCCATGTAATACGGGCTCACGCCGTAAGGGCCCACCGCCAGGGGTTCGTCTTTTTTCAGCAGATAATGGGCCGGCTCGTACTCGCCCACGAAGTTCTTCACCGCCTCGTCTTCCAGGAGGGTGATGTTTTCCACCGCGTGACTGGTGATGAAGCCGTCTTGACAGATCATGATCGGCAGGCGGCAGTACTCGGAAATCGGCATGGCCTGGATGTAGTTATCGTAGACCTCCTGATTGTTTTCGGCATAGATCTGGATCCAGCCCGTGTCCCGGCAACCCATGGAATCGGAATGGTCGTTGTTGATATTGATCGGTCCGGTCAGCGCCCGGTTGACCACCGCCATGGTGATCGGAATCCGGCTGGAGGCCGCCACGTACAGCAGCTCCCACATGAAAGCTAGACCCGCCGAAGACGTGGCCGTCACCGCCCGGGCTCCGGCTGCCGCCGCACCGATGCAGACCGACATGGCAGAGTGCTCCGACTCCACCGCTACAAACTCCGTGTCCACCTGACCGTCGGCGATGTATTTGGAAAAATACTGCGGAATTTCCGTAGACGGCGTGATGGGGAATGCACCCATCACGTCGGGATTGATCTGCTTCATCGCATATGCCACAGCCTCGTTGCCGCTCATTCTTTCTCTGATTGCCATCTACTTCTCCTCCCTCTTCATGGTGATTGCTTTGAACGGGCAGACTTTGGCGCAGATGCCGCAGCCCTTGCAGTAGTGCAGGTCCGTCTCCTGCCGGCGGCCTTCCTTCACCGGAATGCACACATCCGGACAGAACGGCACGCAAAGCATGCAGTGCTTGCATTTTTCCATCTCCAGCACCGGGGTCAGCACCCGCCACTCTCCTGTGTTCACCAGCCGCGAGGTGGCCGGTTCGTAGATCTCCGCACCGCAGGTCAGCTCCTGCCAGGTGCTGTTTTCGTGTATATTTTTCGCGCTCCGGAACGGATCCGGTTTTCCGCTCATCATCGTTTCCTTCCTGCTGTCCATCCTACTGCACCTCCCTGATCTCATCCATGGCAAACCGCAGCGCTTCCATGTTGCCTGCGATCACCTGCGGCTTGCTGGCGAACTTGTGCCCCAGCGACTCTTCCATGTCCGCCAGGAACTTTTCCGGGTCAATGACCTGGCTGACCTTCACCGTAGCCGCCAGCATGGGCGTGTTGGGGAATTCCTTCCCGAGTGTCCGAACGGATATTCCGCCTGCATCCACCACACAGACCCGGCCTTTGTATCCGCCCAGCTGCTTCCGCACTTCCTGCGGACTTCTGGTGCTGTTGATGATGATGGCACCGTCCTCCTTCAGCCCTTTGGTCACGTCCACCGTGTGAAGCAGCGTCTCGTCCACCACCACCACGAAGTCCGGCTCATAGATATTGGAATGGACCCGGTTTGGCGTGTCGGAGATCCGGTTATAGGCCGTGATCGGCGCACCCATCCGCTCCGGACCGTATTCCGGGAAGCCCTGCACGTATTTGCCTGAGTTAAATGCCACATCTGCCAGCAGCAGGCAGGCCGTCTTGGCCCCCTGGCCACCCCGACCGTGCCATCTGATTTCTACTGTTTTGTTTTTTTGCTCCATCTGTTCCTCCTGTGTATGCAGCCTTTTTTCAAACAAAAACTCCGTCCTGTATCAGGACGGAGATATAGTTTTCTCTATATTCTTATTCCGCTTCACCACCTGCTACAACATACCATCATATGTTCTTCCGATCACGGGGAAGGCCCGTCAGAACTTACTCGGCATCTGCGCTTGCATCCGCCTTTCGGCCCTGCAACTCGGGAGTGATATTCGAAAAACGTCTACCTTCAGCCTCGGGCTCGCACCATCCCCGATTCGCTCCTGCCTTTTCAACGTAAATCTACTGTCTCCGTCAAAGTCTTTGGTCGCTTATTCAATTCTATGAGCATTTTACTCCTTTTTCGCGGTAAAGTCAATAGCAAGCCGCCAGAAAAGCGGCCTTGAATTGTGTATTTTTACAAATACTTTCGTAGTGGTTTGTTGTGGCAAAACAATCCCGTTTTCCTGCTTTTCAGCCTCGCAGAACATACCCGTGCTACAGCAATTCTTTCATCAGCCTCTGCCGAGTCGCAGGGTCGTTCACAGCCTTTCGCAGATCCTCTGTTCTGTTGTTTTTCAGCAGTATGGCCGTCAGCCGATTCATTTTTTCCGCATCTGCTTTCACATCATCCAGTTCCTGCTGCTTTGCTTTAATTTCCTGCTGCTTCGTGTCGAGTTCCTGCTGCTTCGTGTCCAGCTCCTGCTGCTTTTCCTCTATACCCGCTTCCAGCGCCTTAATCTGCGCCCTCATTCGGTCCGCAATTGTCTGCATTCTCTCCATTTCGTCCTGCACAGTTGCCATCATCCTGACCTCCTCCTGCCGATTGGCCGCTGCGACAGCCTGATCCATCTGCATCAGAAGAGAATCCCCTTTCTGTACCTCGCCAGTCCGCAGATATCGGAAAAAGCCGTCCAGTTCCTTCGGAACATTTTCAATGCATGCTGCATTCAAAAATATTGTATACTGTCCGTCACCAAGAGGCAAGCAGTTTTTTTCATCATACATTTGGAAGGAGTACACCGGCCGATTTCTCTGAAACAAATCGAACAGACATATAAAAATCACATATCCCTGCTTCAAATCAGAATATGGTTTTCCCTTGGCCAGGCTGGCCACCGTCTTCATCGCATGGTAATACCGGCTCCTCTTCGCCGGATGATCTCCTGGATGAATCTGAAGTTCAATATCATACCAGGCATCGTCATCCTCGAAAAGAACATCCATGCGAATCGATTTCGTTTCTATTCCCGTCAAAATCGTCACCTCAGTTTCCGCTTCCTGTTCCGGTTCCTCCTCTTCCGGCGAAATCAGCCGAATCTCCCGAATCTTCCGCTCTGGAAAAATCCGCTCCAGCAGCCCCCTGCACAGCACAGGGTTCTTCATGATCAGTGCAAACATAATCGGATTACAAATTGTATACTCTTTCATTTTCCTCTCCTGTTTCTGAAACAATTACTACATCGGATAAAGAAAACGTTTTCTTAACACAAACAATACCACATCCCCGCAAAATACGCAATTCCAGCAATCGACAGGGTCGTGTCAAGTTGTTGTGGAGTTTTTTGTTGACAGCTCCAATGTATTTTTAG
>JBJFHL010000039.1:0-11502 GCA_051893555.1 Anaerovoracaceae bacterium | reverse complement strand
AATTTCCCAAGGTCTATATGGGTTACCCTTCCGGGCAGGAGTTGCTGATTGAGCTGTGCAATCTGAACCTGGAACTTCGGAACAAGCCTCTGGAAGAATGTGCACGGATTCTGATTCGGTGGAGTCTGGAGAATATTCATCCCTACTATTTTTACGGAGATGATGTGGCGCACTTGGAAATGAGCAACGATGATCCGAATGGCTTTTGGGACTGCATGGTGAATATGTTGGAATCCTATCGCGTTTTTGTGGAAGATATGGTGCAGGATTTGGAGCAGCTCTATACCGACACCATGACAGCCTTCGCCATCCGCAGTCTGATGGAGGGCAAAGCAGCCGATGCCCAGAGAATCTACGATGGCGTCAGCGTACCGGAACAAGAGAATCTGCTCCGGGAGTGGTATCGAACAGACAGCGCCCACCGTCCCCTGGTGCTGCAGCGGTTTGTCGAGAAAATATCGAAGCTGAATATGGGACTGGAATATGACCTCGCCACCGGGAAGATCCAGCTGCAGCCTTCCGTCAAATCCGTGGTGGACGCAGCCTATTTCGGTCTTGCCAGATTTATGGCGGTGAATGCCAACGCTCTGGATGACTACGGCGGTAAAACCAATATTGCGTTCTGCCAGGCTTGCGGTAAGGCGTTCATCAAACGAGGGAACCGACAGAAGTATTGCGGGACACTGGAATGTCAGAGTGTGAGGAATAAACTCAAATCAAAGGAGTATTACTACCGAGAGAAAGCAAAGGGTAAAACGAAATAAGTGCTGAACTCTGACTCCAGGGGGGATCCAAATCTCTACGCCCTTTCACAGAAAGACCGGCGCAGGGTTTCACGCAAATTTTTGCGGAATTCGCAAGGGGGGATACCCCAAAAACGAGAAACGGCTGACTGTACAAGCAAATTATCGGAGTGGATATGCCAAAAGGTAGCGAAATCACACTTGGATATGTGCATGATTGGCACAGAGTTGAAAGGCGAAATGCTGCGATTTCTGTACCTTTCTGTACCTTACCACAAGCATAAGTTCAACTATTTCGTTATACAATCGCACGACCTTGCGACAGTATCTTGAAAAATCTGACAAGATGTGATATAATTTTTCTGTATACTTGTAATGTTGTCAGGAGGTTTCCTATATGGCCGTTTCGTATAACAGACTGTGGAAGTTGTTGATTGACAGAAAGATGAGCAAAGCCGATTTGCGCAAGGCTGCTGGACTGGCCCCCAATACCATGACAAAACTCCGCAGGGACGAACCCGTGGCTATGCTTGTGTTGGAAAAAATCTGTGCCACTCTGGATACGGACTTTGGGGACATAGTTGAGTATGTAAAAGAATCTTAAGCACAGAGAGAAATAGTCCGATTTATTGGATGCTGGAACTGATAGAGTATATTTGGTATCGCATAACCATGTATGTGCCAGTGACAAGTCAGTTACTATTATGAATTACGAGGTGATGCACAATGGCTCGTAAAAAAACAAAAGAGCAAATTAAGCACAACATGAGCCAGGTGCGCAATAGCGATACTGCACTTGAAAAGCTGCTTTGTGAAGAGCTGAACCGCAATGGTGTTACTACTTACACAAGGAATAATAAATCAATTCTTGGAAAACCCGACATAGCATTTGTCGCCCGAAAGATTGCCGTTTTTTGTGACGGAGACTTCTGGCATGGTTACGATTGGGAAAATGCGCAAAATGAGATAAAAAGCAACCGGGAGTTCTGGATACCCAAAATTGAGCGCAATATGCAGCGAGATCAAGAAGTTACGACTCGTCTGCAGGAGCAAGGCTGGGTTGTTCTCAGGTTCTGGGGGCATGAAATATTGAAAGAAACGGATTATTGCATATCCACCATTCTGGATGAACTCCGCACTTTACCGCAGCCACCCTATAGAACGATTGACTTGTGTGCCGGAATTGGTGGCATTCGGAGAGGATTCGAATTGACCGGACAATTCCGAAACGTGCTATCTTCGGAGATAGACAAATATGCGTGCCGCACTTATCAACACCTGTTTGGAGACGATCCGCAGCGTGATCTTACCAGCGATGAGTTCAAACAGTTGGTAGCAAATACACCATATGACATTCTATTAGCCGGATTTCCGTGCCAGACATTTAGCCGGGTTGGTTTACAAGAGGGCTTTGATAATGAAGAAAAAGGGCAGATTTTCTTCCACATATCCGAAATTATCAAAAGAACAAGGCCATTTGCTTTCTTTCTTGAAAATGTGGACCGCTTAGTATCCCATGACGATGGCAGAACATTTCAAACAATTATCGATACATTGGTCAAAAAATGTGGTTATCATGTCATCGGCGTGGAGCGGCAGGAGGATGGCACACTTAAATTCAATCCCAAAGCATTTGTACGTAATAGCCGTGATTTTGGCGTTCCTCAGAATCGTCCCCGGACATATATTATTGGCTTTGACACGGAGCGGTTTTCACCTGAACGGTTGACAGCGTTACCTCACGAACTGCCTTTAACCCGTGCAGAAGAGATTTACCACGATTTAAATGACTTGTTAGAGCATAATGTTCCGGCAAAATATTATATGGCATCTGGCTATCTGGACACACTTGTACGACACAGAGCGAGACAAGAAGGACGGGGATATGGTTTCGGATACCGTATAGTGAATGCGGAAGGAATTGAAAGACCGATTGCTAACACCTTGCTGGCAACCGGTGGCTCAGGACGAGAGCGCAATCTGATTTATGATCCCCAAGAAGGTATCGCAGGCCAGGAGATCAGAGGAAAGAAAACACCACTTAACGATCAGGGTATCCGCGTGATGACACCTTCGGAATGGGGAAAGCTGCAAGGCTTTATAAACTACGGCTTTATCAATGAAGCGGGAGAGGATGAATTCTCATTCCCGGATGGAGTTCCGGACGTACAGCGGTATAAACAGTTCGGAAACTCGGTAACAATCCCGGTGATTGAGGAAATGGCACATTTTATTCTCAATTGCTTGGAGGTTTTACAGGAAGCATAATAATTGGAGGTGCGATATCATGACGGCAGACAAGCTTGCAAACGCTATTCTAAATAAGTGCGACATTTATTACGGCGATGCACTTGTTTCTAAAGAGGCAATAATTGAAAAATACCTTGCTTTCTTTGCCGATTCACTGGTATCAAGGGAGCGTACTGTAAACTTCGCCCTGCACACCGGCTCCATTTGCTTTGATGTGATTTCTGTCGTTGCTGTTGCATTGGGATGCTTGTCCTATAACCTATCAACAAATGATGACATTATTTCCTCCCTTCAGGAGAACGATATGGTTCTCTTCAAGGGGCAACGGTATCGGTGGAAAGGTACTTGCGAGGAGAATGGCAACCTTTGTATGGTTATCGAGCAGGATGGAAAGGGAAAAAACGGCAAATCGGTTAGTTATCTTCCTTTGGAACGCAACAAGCACCTAATAAGACGCTATTTTGGAGATTCTCAAATTACAGACGGCCGGGGTGTCAAGAGACGGAAAACGAACCGCGAGGATTTTCTGTCGTTTGCGTTCGATGTAGATGTCACCGAAGTCCCTACACAGATCGATGTAGCCATTGTTATCGTCGCAGAGCGCGGCACCTTTGGCGAGATATGCAAACAGGTTAGGATCGTTTACGGTGATGGGAAATCCGTGGGCCTGTTGGATATCGTTCCGGCTGCATATTACACCGGCAGTGGCGAGGAACATCAGTATGGTCTCAATCCTACTAAGGCAGAACCGGTACTGAAAGTGACCGGTAAGATTTCTACGGCGAGAGATTTGGTTTTGGACAAACACGGAAATAAAGTTGTAGGTTTGCTGGTCATGGGAGGTGTTGCGCTCACTGAAAACGGCTCAGAGTTGGCTGACCTTCTGAGAAGAAAGCTACTGCGGTTTGCCCACGTTACCTCACCAATGAAAGCAGGCATGGGAGAACACATTCTTGATATGTATGAAGGTGCATCTTTGTTTGCCTGTACAAAGGAGCTGCTTTCACACAGCAACCAGATGATTCGATCCGAAAATCCCCTCACGACGGAACTTCACAGACAGATTATGAATGTGGTTCATAATACCGTAACTCCGATTGCGGTTTCGGATGGATGGGAGTGGGTCGACTACCGGCACATCAAAAATTCTATTCTGGCAGTAAAGCAATCGAACTGGCAGGCCACCGAAAAAGACGACTTCGTGGTAATGGCGCACGGTCTCTTAAATTTGATGAATACTGCCGTCTTCCCCATGGAGAAGTTGGAGCAGGCGATTCAAGACGGCAGAATCAATCAGGCGGTATTATCGCCAATGGCTCGTATAGCAAAACTCTGGGATATTGCAGACAAGGCAGGTTCTATGCAGGAACACTGTATTATTGTGGCGGATGCCCTGGAACGAAAGTACCAGGAAAGGATGGTTAAGGCTCCGAAAGCGGATGCATTGGACGCATATATTAAGACACGTAAGGGTAGCCGAATTGCGATCATTTTACCCAAAGCATATTATGCAGATATGCTACGGATTACTCATCCAGAATACTTCGAGGATGAACAAATTATTTGTGTGACTGCCAATCGATTTGATCCTCAGCAAAAATATGATGCGATCTTGTGTGTTGGCGAACTCAACAATAAGAGATTTGATCCGCTGCAGTGCTTGGCGGCAAGAAATATCGATGTGCTTCTTTATAGTTGCGAAGAGAAGGTTTTTACCTTCCGAAAGAGGAAACAGCAGAAATACGAGCGAAAACTGAATCGCCGAATTGGCGCAACCAAGGAGGGAGTTGAGCCTGAAGAGGAGCCGATTCCTGCAGAGACAGAATTGGAGTTTGATGTGCAACAGTTCTCCACATTAGAGGAGTATATCGATAGCTTCAATGTTTTTGATATCCGAAAGTTTGCATATTCCGGACCACCAACAAGTGGATATATTCCGGTGGCGGAAGTAAAATTTGTCGGAGCATTTGTCACAGGAGAGCAAATCTTTTTTTCCAAATACTATTCTGCGGTTGTTTTTGATAGCGCATCTGGAAGTGTGATTGAAAAAGCACCGGAACACTTGCTCCCGGGCGATGTTCTGGTATTTGTAAAACGAGATGATTATACAAAAAACATCGTGGACTTCATTTATGAAAGATTGCTCCGTGAGGGTAGATTGGGTCAGGGTGCTGTAGATGCATATGAAAAATCTCAGTACTGGAAAGAAGCTCTGCGAGAGTACAAAGAGGTTAATGGCTTCACTTACAGAAAAGTTGCACAGAAAATGAGCGAAGCGGGAAGCAAAATGCAAGAGGTCACAATCAGGCAGTGGCTTGTCGAGGACAGCCACATTGTTGGCCCACGAAACGAGAGGACAATGGAGTTTATTGCTGCCGTAACGCAAGATCCGCACCTTTTAGCAGATCCGCACGGATTCTTTACCGCCTGTAGCGCTGTACGACATGACAGACGAAAAATACTGGATTTAATCGCAAAGGCTATAAACGATAAATTGAGCGGCAATTTGCCCCCCGAAGGCAGCGTGCTGAGTATTGTCTATGATAATGTGGACAGCCTTTCTGAAACGATGGAGTTAGAGTATATTTCGGAACTGACCGAAAGCGTCAACATCGGTGTTAATCTCGTGAATACACCCATTACAGAAGCGGAGGTTTCGGTATGACCGGTAGTGAAATAAGAAAAGAAATGATTTCCGCACGCGAAGAGTATATTGGCATCATTAGAGCCGAACTGCTTGGCCCCGGCTCTGAGTTTTCATTGCCCGATGCTGAGCATGAACTGATCTCCAGCACTCCCACCAGCCGTTACTCTGTCGGCATCTTATTTCCGCAGGGAAATGAAGTCAGCCAAGATAATGATGAAACGGTGTCGATCGAAGAAACCGGAGCGGAGCGGACAGTAATTCCCGGAGAAGCCACTCGTGCAGATGATCCAGTTGCGATCAAAAAACAGCGCACTTATGAAAAAGACGATACCGCTGACGAAAATTTGGACGAAGAAATCGGCATGTCGACGCAGTATATGCCCTCGTCCATGGGAATTACATTTTTGGTCAAGGGTAATTGCAACCAAGTGCGCGGTAAATTGACCTTTGCTACATACCGAAACGCCAAAGTGCCGGATTGCACAATTCCGTATTTTCCTGATGATCCGGACAATTATTCCGTTCCGCCGGAATTGGCACATCTTATCACCTTTGACAAAGAGTGCGGAGTACTCCGCCTTGTTGCGTCCATAACGGCAAAGGAAGTACGATCCATTTTTGAACGGGATACAATTCCGGAGGCTGAATTCCAGATTCTTCAGAAAATTGCTTATCGGTTCGTAGATTATTGTGGTATGGGTTATGTCCGTGTTCCGCATGAAGTTCCGGAATTTGTGCTTGACTTCTCAAACGGAGATTATGCAGATAATGAGGAGAATCACAACCTTGACGGAACTGATGCCAAGCTGGTGGCATTAAGACGGAAGATTGCAGAGGACCTCTGGTCTGTTACGGTGATGCTGGTCAACGGATTAATTGAAAGCCCGGTCAAGGCCAATCGCTGTATATTCCAGTCCAAAATTGAAATCGGCACGCATAACAATAGCTTTTTGTTTGTGGAAGGTAACCCTAATTCGGATATTTCCGCAATGGATGATGAGGAGAGGTCTCTGGATCTGTTGTATCGTCACAAAAAGATTTACGGAACCGGATTGGGTACTTCCGTTGATTGGGAAATTGATGATAGTGGTGAGGGTTCTATATGGAACGATTTCTTCCCTATTACCGAAGTGCCATCCATGAGTTTCTCGCTTCCCCAAAACGATTTACTGGGAGACGGAGAATTATCCATGAAATATCTCTCGGATTTGGATTCTTCGGACAGAGAAACGAAACTGAAATCTATGCGCAGCCTGGTGGATTTGTACAGACAGTGGGTAGAGGATCTGGGGAAAACTGCTGCGAAATTGGATGGAAGATATGCATCGGCGGCGGCGAAGAATATCCAGGAATGTAAACGTGCCTACCAGCGAATGTATGCAGGCATTGAAACTCTGCGCAGTAATGATAATGCCTACAGTGCATTTTTGCTTGCCAATCGAGCCATGTTTATGCAGCGAATCCATATCGCCATGCAATCCGAGATGGCACAAGCAAATGCCGATCGTTATCCGGGAGACGAAGAAATTTCGGATAGATTGAATGGGATGGATTATTCCCGCGAAAGTGATGCAAATTGCCGTTGGAGACCGTTCCAGATTGCTTTTCTGCTAATGGACATTAATTCTATTGTGGATGACCACTCTCCGGAACGCAGCATTGTTGACCTGATCTGGTTCCCCACCGGTGGCGGTAAAACAGAGGCATATCTTGGCCTGACTGCATTTACAATCTTCTACCGAAAATTGGCACATCCCAAACAGTCTTCTGGAACAGCGGTCATCATGCGGTATACACTGCGACTGTTAGCGGCGCAGCAGTTTACCCGTGCCGCCACCTTGATTTGTGCCTGTGAGTACATTCGCCAGGATTGTGCCCAGAAACGTCATAGATATCCTGCATATCCGCTCGGAAAAAATCCAATCACGATCGGTTTGTGGATTGGTGGTACACATATCCCGAACAAGAACGAGGATGCAGATTTCCATTTGGACAAGCTTCGAAAGGTCAGCAACTATTATTATGTCCGTAACGAAAAGGAACGGCACAACAAATTCCAAGTACTGAAGTGCCCATGGTGTGGCACAAAAATGGTCAAGGATGATAAGGATAAGAAGCTGGTCGGTGAATGGGGATACAGCATGAGCGGTAAACATTTCTATATGTTCTGTCCTCATGAAGATTGCAATTTCACAAAAAAACTTCCCATTCAAATCATTGACGAAGAACTTTATGATGCGCCACCTACATTGCTGTTTGGAACCGTAGATAAATTTGCCATGCTTCCGTGGGACAGCCGGATCGGTTCTTTCTTTGGAATCGGGTCAGACAACCGAACCCCCGAACTCATCATCCAAGACGAATTGCATTTGATTTCCGGTGCTTTGGGTACTGTGGTTGGTTTGTATGAAACCGCAGTAGATGCGATTTGTGGACAAAAAGGTGTTTCCCCGAAGGTGATTGCTTCCACGGCTACCATTCGCCGGGCGAAGGAACAATGTTCTGTGCTGTACAATCGTGAAGTTGTGCAGTTCCCTGCTCCCGGTCTGGATGCGGAAGATTCCTTCTTTGCGAAAGAGTCGAGCATCGATTATGAAAAGGGGGTATATGGCCGAAAATATGTCGGCATTATGCCTTCCGGTAAAACCAAAGCAATGGCTGAAATTCGTGCAATGGCGGCATTGCTACAAAAAGTATATACCATGGATTTGCCTGATGCTGTGAAGGACAAGTTATGGACGCTTACGGTCTATTTTAACAGTCTGAAGGATTTGGGAAAAGCTTCCACACTGGTTGACGATGACGTTAAGGATTTTATCGTCCGTACCGCAAACAGAATGTTTACCACAAGACGACTGATCATCAGTGCAGATGAATTAACGAGCCGTGTGTCGACTACGGAACTAAACGAAACCCTGGATAAACTTGAAAAAATCGAGTATTCCAAGGAAAATGAAGCAGAAAAGAGATATGCATCCAATGTTCTGCTCGCAACAAATATGATTTCCGTAGGTATTGACGTGGCAAGATTGAATGTAATGCTTATGATTGGTCAGCCGAAATTGACCAGTGAATACATTCAGGCTTCCAGTCGTGTGGGCAGATCTTTCCCCGGTGTTGCTTTTGTCCAGTATGATGCTACAAAGAGCAGAGATCGTTCTCATTACGAGCGTTTCCGTTCTTACCACGAGTCATTCTACCGCTTCGTTGAACCGACCGGAGCTACCCCGTTCTCTCGTCCTGCCCGTGAGCGTGCGCTTCATGCGGTACTTATCTCCATGATGAGGCAGATGACCGACATGAGCGAAGACAAGGACGCAATCAATTTTGACAAAGAGTATTTCGAAGATACCATCCGAGAGATTGAAAGTTTTGTTATTGAGCGCGTCAAGGGAATAAATTCCCGTGCTGATGGTCAGGCCAAGGACGATATCGATGAAATCCGTACGGAAATTCAAACGTTCTTTGATACATGGCAGGATTATGTTGATGAATGTAATGGTGAGGAGCCTGCCGTGCCACTGTTCTTTGGCCGGCGCTTTATGGTTACTCCACCTTCAGGCGGGATACGTCGACTGCTGAAGCAGTATGGCGCCTGCGGCAAAGACAAAGCAATCAACACATTGACATCCATGCGAAACGTTGACACACCGGTTACCGGAAGCATAATTGTTTGGGGGGATAATAATGTCTGAGCCAATCAAAACAAAGGTAGATTTGAATAAAGTGACCCACTCCGTGCGTGCGGCCCAAGCGGTTCTCCAGTATGGTGTTGGTGCAATGGTTGATTTTCCGGATCAGACACTGGTGACGGCAGCTCCCGAATACTGGGGCGGTGTATCACGCATATATGACCACCGATTTGCAAAAGCATTGGGAGTGCAGTATTTTGCTCTCCCTACGAATATTGCATATTCGCGTTTCCCTGAGTGGTATTTCTGCCCAAAATGCAGAAAATTTCAGCCGCTAAAAAAATGGATTGCAGAATACCGTAAAGGTGCAGCCGCAAAAACACTTGAAAGAGACCCTCATATGGCTGAGCATATGCAATGCCCCAAATGCCACCAGGATTTGGTCGTTGCGCGTATTGTGACCGTGTGTGAAGACGGCCATTTGAATGATTTTCCGTGGGTTAAGTGGGTCCATGCGAAAGCAAAAAAGCAAATCTGCGGTAATCCAGAACTGAAGTTTAAGACCGGTGCATCCGGTACGGAAGGTCTTGAAGGTTTGAGTGTTACCTGCTCTTGCGGTGCGATTGCAACACTGAAAGGTGCATTTGACAAGGACTGCTTTGAAAAGTTGGATGAGGAGGTCGGAATCGGTCATTTTAAGTGCGACGGAAACCACCCGTTCCGCCACACAAGAGAAAAATGTAACTGCTACCCCAAAACGGTGCAACGCGGTGCGTCCTCCGTTTACTTCCCATTGGCACACAGTTCGTTAGTGATTCCTCCGTATGCGGATCAGCTTAATGTAAAAATCCAGCAGAGCCAGGCGTATCAGGATTGTGAGGTTATCATCGAGGATGAAGATCCCGAAGATAAAATCGATACAATCATTAAGAAAATGCCGAAATGGGCAGATAAGATAGCACTTGAGATCGGCGCTCCAAAATCGGAAGTGGAAAAGATTCTGACACATTTGTGGTTAGATTCCGAACCTGCCAATGCAGATGTTACGAGCATTCAGTATCGCATGGAAGAGTATGTGGCATTGTCCGGTGAGATGGGGGCATCTGCCGGTGATGGGTTGGGCGATTTCTCTCGCGAGGAAATGGACATTTCCGAATATAAGTTGCCTCATATCAAAGCTATTTCTTTGATTGACAAAGTCCGAGTGGTAAATGCTCTTATTGGTTTCTCAAGAATCCATCCGGCAATGACCGGTGATGATAACGGCTTTGTAAGTGCAAAGGAATCGGACACCAAGTGGTATCCGGCATACGAAGTTCGTGGCGAGGGTATCTTTATAGAGTTTGAACAGGATGATATCGATACCTGGGTAGAGGCAAACCCTGCAGTAATGGAACGTGCTGCACGTTTGAATAATAGCTATGCGGTTTCCTATATCGGAAAAAATCATCCTCGTACGATTACACCGAAGTTCCTCATGCTACACACCCTCTCTCATTTACTTATCTCTCAGCTGAGCTTTGAGTGTGGTTATAGCATTGCATCTCTGAGTGAACGGTTGTACTGTTCCGAAGCGGAAGATGGCAAGACCATGGCCGGTATTTTCATCTATACTGCCAGTGGTGACGCAGAAGGCACTTTGGGAGGCCTTGTCCGCCAGGGTAGACCTGACGCATTCCCGCGAATCCTAAAAAAAGCAATTGCAAATGCGAAAACCTGCTCTAATGATCCTGTGTGCATCATGAGCAGAGGACAAGGGCGAGATTCCTTGAACCTGGCTACGTGCCATGCTTGTGGTCTCCTCCCGGAAACTTGTTGCGAAGAGCGAAATGCATTCCTGGATCGTGGTGTAATCGTTGGTACATATGAAAACCCGGAAATCGGTTTCTGGGATGATATCGATTTATAAGCAGTAATTAGAGTTATTTGCTTTGAGGATAACAATATGAGTGATTTTGCCAAATGGCTTAAAACGAATACGGGATTGTCCGATTCTTCCATATATAAATACAGCCATGCGGCTGATACGGTTATGGAAGAAATGTTGGCGTTGGGAGTAATATCTAAGCCCTTTTATGAGATGACAGAGATTGAAATCGATATTGCCATTGCAGTGATTTTACACGATCAGCACTTTATCAAGAAGAATACCAAAGGGAATGCAATGTATAGTAATGCGCTGTTATGAAATGACCTCCGTCAAGAGGTAACATCTCACAAATTACGGGCT
>JBJFHL010000038.1:0-11588 GCA_051893555.1 Anaerovoracaceae bacterium | reverse complement strand
ATTTTCCGGTGCTAATATTAAAAAAAATTCAGGACATTTTCAGAAACGCTTGACACAATCAAATAAGAATTTCTACAGTGTCATATAGATTTTACACAGGTTTGGTTTCAGATTTTACATAGGGTCGTTATAATGCTGTTCGAACGATATAAACGATACTTAATGATTTACTGGAGGAGTAAAATGAAACGACTGACAAGTATTTTGCTGGTGTTTGCTCTTATCCTTGCCATGATTCCCACCGCATTTGCAGCGGATGGGTCGGATCACCTGATCATCGACCAGGTTTACGGCGGCGGAGGAAAAGGAGATACACCAATTTCCAACAGCTTTATTGAACTGTACAACCCTGCAGACAGTGCTGTGGATCTTTTGGGGTATTCACTGTTCGATGGAACGAATACCCTGGAACTCAGCGGCACGATCCCTGCGAAGGGTTCTTATCTGATTGTCGGTGCAGCAGAGACGACGACGGACGAATTCCTGACGTATGATCTGCCGGGAGCAGACCAGACCTGTGATTGGGTAGTCAATAATAAAAGCTATACAATCGATCTGAAACAAGGCGATAATGTCATCGATTCCGTGACCGCGGGAGACAGCGCTGAAACGAAAATCTCGAAACAAAAGTCACTGAAACGAATCGAGCACGGTGCATTTGGCCTGATTACCTGGGAAAAGACATCGGCAACCGTAGACGAAACATATGTGGCTGCCAATGCTCCGAGAAACAGCAAAGGGGAATACGGCAGCGTGCACAGTAGTGGTGCTTCCGACCCTGCTCCGGAACCGACATTTACACCGGTCGTAACCGGAGATACCCGTGTAACTGGATATTATAACGCTGAAGGGTCTCTGAAGCTGGAACTTGCGGGCAGACATAACTCCGGCGCCATGAATGCAGACGGCGGCAGCCTGGAAATCGTAGCATACAACCCGGTAAACGGCTTTGCCTATGCTGTAAGTGGAATTAAGGGTAAGCTAATTGCCGTGGACCTGAACGGCAAGCTGGACGGGGACAAAGTGGTAAACCTGACCGGAACCGAGTATGACCTGAAAACCATGGTCAGCGAAGAAGGCTTCACATACGGTGATATGACCTCTGTTGCAATCTCTCCGGACGGAACGAAGCTCGCAGCAGCCATTCAGGCGGAAGGATATGCAGATAATGGTCTGGCAGCGCTGTTCTCTTGTAATGCGGATGGTTCGCTGGAACCGATTTCAACGGTAACGGTTGGTGTGCAGCCGGATATGATCACCTTCGCTGATAACAGCACCATTCTTACAGCCGATGAAGGAGAGCCGAGAGAAGGCGCAACCGCTGTCGATCCGAAGGGATCCGTGACCATCGTGACCATCGGAGCGGAAAATGGACTCACCGCAAAATCCGCATACTTCGACCGTTTCGATTCGCAGAGAGACGTGCTTGCGGCTGCAGGCGTGCTGATTCAGAAAGGAAGCCAGCCGTCGACGGATTTTGAGCCGGAATACATTGCCGTCAGCGGAAATACCGCATATGTGTCACTGCAGGAGGCAAACGCCATCGCTGTACTGGATATCACTGCCGGCACGTTCCTCGGCGTATATCCGCTGGGCTTCCAGAACTACGGAACGACGAAGGTTGACCTTCAGAAGAATGACACAATCGAACTGAAAAACTATGAAAATGTCTATGGCATCAAGATGCCGGACGGCATTTCTGTCATCACCATCGGAGGAAAGACGTATCTGCTGACAGCCAACGAAGGCGACAGCAGGGCAGACTGGCCGGGTCTTGACAACGAATATGAAAATGTGACATCTCCAACCGGAAATGTAACTCTGGATAAGAAAGTGGTCTGGTTCAATGCGAATCTGTGGGATGGTCTTGACAGCGAAAAAGCCTATGTATTCGGCGGACGTTCCTTCTCCATCTATGAGGCGGATGAAAACGGACTGAGACTTGTATATGACAGCGGCAGCGATTTTGAACAGATCACCGCAGAAAAGCTTCCGGAATACTTTAATACTTCCAACGACAAGATAAGCATTGACAACCGCTCCGGAAAGAAAGGCCCGGAACCGGAATCCGTGGTTACCGGCACGGTGGGCGGAAAGACATACGCCTTCATTGCTCTTGAACGTATTGGCGGCGTGATGGTTTACGATATCACCGATCCGGCGAATGCGGAATTTGTCAACTACATCAATTCCCGTGAATTCGATGACGTGATTCAGGGCGACGTATCCCCGGAGGGATTGTGCTTTGTTCCGGCAGCTGGCAGCAACGGTAAAGCAATGCTCCTTGCTGCCTGTGAGGTCTCCGGAACCCTGGCAGTATATCAGTGCGATTCTGCACGCAGTACAGTGCCGACTGCAGATACTCCGGTGATTCAGAATCCGCAGGAGCCTGAAAAAAATCCGACAAAAGACGAAATCATTTCTGCGCTCAGCAATCTGCGTCTCATTGCCCGTTCTGCAGTTGTGACAACGAAGAATGGGAAGACAGGAATTAAAGTAACCTGGAAAGCTGCAGACGGAAAAACAATGCACTTCGACGGCGTGGAAATCTTCCGGTCCACACGGAGAAACAAGGGTTATGGAAAGAAACCGTTCTATACTTCCATAAAAGGAGGAACCACAGGATACTATATCAACACCAAAGATCTGAAAAAGGAAACCAGATATTATTACAAGGTGCGCGGTTATGTGCTGGTTGACGGACAGAAGGTATACACTGACTTTTCGACGAAAGCATGGAGAACCGTGAGAGCGGCATAACGAAGGTTTGTCTGAAAAACAATCGCTTCCACCCGGTTGGCGGGCGGAAGCGATTGTTGTCATTGTAAAGTGTAAGTCGATGCAGTCAGTTTTCCATCTGGCGGGCAAGGAAGCACGCACCGATCTCTGCCACTTTCAGTTCTGCATCCCCCAGGGGTTTGCTGCCCTTCGGCAAGATAGTAATGGAACCGATCGGGTCGCCCTGGGAAATAATGGGGACCACGATCCGCGTGTCGTTTAAGTAGCGATTTTTGCTCTGAATGATCTTATCCAGATCGCTGTCCACCTTCTTTTCGCTGTATTCCTTTCTGGAAGGGCCGCACGCGGCAATGACCTGATCTGTATCAGAAACGATGACCGTACCACCCAGGACCTGTGCCGCAGTTTCGGCATACTCCCCGGCGAACTGGCCAAGTTCACTGATGGGAGAATATTTTTTCAGAATTACCTCACCTGAATTACTGGTGTAAATTTCCAGCGGGTCGCCTTCACGGATACGCAGCACCCGCCGGATCTCCTTGGGAACGACCACCCTTCCAAGGTCGTCGATTCTTCTGACAATTCCTGTTGCTTTCATAAAAATTCCTCCATTTATCCAACGTTTCCGTTTCTGGAAATAGTATCTGTAAATGAAGTACTATTTATACCCGGAATCTGTCCTAAAGTTTCGAATGATTCCGCTCCTTTTCATAGATGACGGCACATGCTTTTCCATGATTTTTGGCCTGATAAAGTGCGTCATCTGCATATTCGAAAATCTGCTGCTCATTGAGGCAGCCATTGTTTTGAACGATTCCGCAGCTGATCTGCAGCAGGAAGGAAGTTCTGCCGGTTTTCAGTATCTGGTTGATTCCGTCGATTTTTTTCGCCACTTCATTGGGACTCTCAAAGGAAATAACCGCAAATTCATCGCCTCCATATCGAAAAACAGTTCTGCCGAATGTCTGACGCAATGCATCAGCGATCTCAATCAGACACTGGTCGCCTTCCTGATGTCCGTAGGTATCGTTGATCGGTTTGAAGTTATCCGCATCGAGCAGGGCTACCGTGTAAACCTGTTTCCCATTTTGCAGATCTTCTATATAACTGTTCAGAGAGCGGCGGTTGGAAATCTGCGTGAGACTGTCAATACCGGCCCATGTTTCAAGCTTCTGGTTCAGTAGATACTGCTGACGAACAGAATTATAGTTTCTGATTTGAACGGCGATCATCACAACAAGAAAGATGACCAGATTCAGTAAAAACGAAAAGAACCAGCTGACATGCAGCAAATCCCCGGAAGCCGCGATCATAAATATGCTTGAGGCTGCTGCCATGATAACATAAAATACAGGACGCACTACCAAAATACTGCCGATCGCAGCCAGAATTGTCATGTATGTAACCGGATAGCCTCCGCCCCGGATATCCAGCGCGGAAATAAAGGCGCTCCAGAAAATCAGAATAAAACTGTAGATATAAGTACTGCGTGCAATCAGGTACATTTGTTTTTCGTTTTTTATCAGGTACTGTGTGGAAAAAAACGTGAGTACTGTGATGCAGAAGAGAAAAATATACGATGCAAAATAGAGAATTCGCCGCACATCATGAAAATCAAAAAGAAGCATTCCATATATCATCATGAATATTTCAAGTGACGCGATAAGAAGCAGGAAGATTTTGTATTCCTTCCATCCCTTTTTTAAACTGATTGCCATAAGTTCTGTGCTGTTCATAAAGTCATGTCTCATTACTTTCTGTATGATTTGTTGATCTAGAAATCATTATTTTTTCCATTGTACACTATATTCGTCAAATAATAAAGACAAATCTTTGGTTTCACCGCATCTTCACTTGGAAAGTTTCACCGGTCTGTGGTATACTATTCTATTAGAAACACTGCACAAAATTTATCGTCAGGAGGTTTTTATGCTTTTTAAGAACATTACGGTTCTCAATGATAATTTTGAAATAGAGGAAGGACGGTTCGTACTGGTAAAAGACGGACGGATTGCTTCCATTGCCGATACTGCGCCGGAGGACTACCGCGGAGAAACTTATGAGGGAAAGGGAAGACTGCTGATGCCGGGATTTTATAATGCACATGCCCATTCTCCGATGACACTGATGCGCGGATATGGGGAGAATATGGCACTGCAGGACTGGCTGAACAAGAGGATTTTCCCTTTTGAGGATAAACTGAGCAGTCCGGCGGTTTACTGGGGAACACTGCTTGCCATGGCAGAATCGATCCGCTTCGGTATCGTTTCTTCCAGCGATATGTACTATTTTATCGATGATATGGTGCAGGCTGTGGCTGACAGCGGTGCCAAAGCCAATATTTCCCGGGCAATTACAAACTTTGACAACAACGATATCTGGAATCTGCCATCTGTACAGGAAATGAAGCGGACATATGAAGCATACCATAACACAGAGAATGAAAGAATCAAAATGGACATGAGTATTCATGCGGAATATACTTCCAATGAAACCGGTGTACGTGCTGTGGCCGACTATGCCAGAGAAAAGCAGGCGAACATGCATATTCATGTGTCCGAAACAAAACTGGAGCATGAAGAGTGCAAAGCACGTCACGGCGGTATGACGCCGGTGCAGTATTTCAACAGCCTTGGTGCATTGGACATGCCGACTACCGCAGCACATTGTGTCTGGGTGGAAGGAGAGGATTTTGATATCCTGAAGGAGAAAAAAGTCACCGTTGCTTCGAATCCTGTGAGCAACCTGAAACTGGCCAGCGGTGTCTGCAATGTGCCGGAGCTGCTGCGGCGCGGGATCCGGGTCGCCATCGGTACAGACAGTGTGGCAAGCAATAACAGCCTGAATTTCTTCGAGGAAATGAAGGTATTTGCAATTGCCTCCAAGATGTACTATCAGGATCCTACGGCGGTAACTCCGGTGGAAACACTGCGGGCTGCTACGGTAAACGGCGCATTGAGTCAGGGAAGAGGTGACTGCGGCCGCATCGCGGAAGGCTGCCGCGCGGATCTGATCGTGGTGGATATCGACCAGCCAAATATGCAGCCGATACATAACATGGCGAATAATTTAGTATATTCTGCTTCCGGCAGTGATATAGTATTAACGATGGTTGACGGAAAGGTTCTCTACCGTGACGGAGTGTTCAAAACCATTGATATCGAAAGAACCATGTTTGAAGCTGGCAGAGAAACCGAGGCCATCCTGCGGATGCTGTAACGATATTCCACAGGATTGCGGCAAAATTGAAGTTGAAATGTGAGGGCATTTTATGTCGAATAATAAATTTTTGAAAGGGGCAGCCATACTGGGGATTGCCGGTGTTATTGTAAAAATGATCGGTGCAGTATTCCGCATTCCTCTGACGAACTGGATCGGTCAGGACGGAATGTCTTATTATGGCTGTGCATATCCGATCTATTCTCTGTTTCTGACGATCTCCACCGCAGGCATCCCCGTGGCCATTTCCAAGATGGTATCTGAACGAATCACGGTTCGCAATTACGGCGGCGCCCATAAGGTGTTTAAGGTTTCGCTGGGGCTGCTTACCGGATTAGGTGTGATATCATTTTTGATCTGTTATCTTGGAGCAGACTTTATTGCGGGGACGGTACAGAACAATCCGGAGGCGGCTTCCTCCATTCGTGCCATTTCACTGGCGCTGCTGTTCGTTCCCATCTTATCCGCTTTTCGCGGATATTTTCAGGGAAGACAGAATATGAACCCGACGGCGGTATCTGAACTGACGGAACAAACGGTTCGTGCTGCCGTAGGTCTTACACTGGCATACAGCTTTCTGACGGTAGGACTTCCGCAGGCTGCTGCCGGAGCCACCTTCGGTGCTTCGGCCGGTTCCTTTGCCGCCATGGTGGTGATTGCGCTGATTTATGCATTGAACCGTAAGACGATCCATATCAAGATCCGCAGAGGAGAGAATAATTACGAAGAGACGCGTATCATACTGAAAAAGATTCTGATGATTGCGATTCCGATTACACTGGGTGCGTCCATCATGCCAATTATGAACGCCATTGACTCTACGGTGGTGATGGGACGTCTTGAGGCTACCGGGTGGACCCATGAACAGGCAAAGAGCCTGTTTGGACAGCTGTCCGGTTACTGTGCATCGCTGATCGGTTTGCCGCAGATCTTTACGCAGGCTATCGCTGTCAGCCTGGTTCCTGCTATTTCTGCAGCATTTCTTCGCGGTGAGAAGAAAGAACTGCAGGATCACCTGAAAATGGGTCTGCGGCTGACGATGATCGTAGGTTTTCCTTGTGCGGTAGGAATGTTTGCATTGGCACAGCCGATTCTGCTTCTGCTGTTTCCGAGCAGACCGGCGGAGGCAATTGCATCGGCACCGACTCTGATGGTGATGGCAGTCAGTGTGGTATTCCTTGCTTCTGTTCAGACGCTGACCGGCGCGCTGCAGGGTGTGGGAAAACAAAGTATTCCGGTCTGGAATCTGGCCATCGGCGCGGTATTTAAATTTGTGGTGACCTGGATTTGTGTCGGGATTCCTGCAATCAATGTGAAAGGGGCTCCCATCGGTTCGATCATGGCATATGTTATCGCCATGATACTGGATCTTCGCGCCGTAAAAAAATACACAGGAACTACGTTTGATATGAGGACCACCTACCTGATCCCGGGTACAGCAGCTTGTCTGATGGGTCTGGGAACGGTTGCCTGCTACAAACTGCTCTATGTGGTGACGGACAGCAATGGATTTTCCACGCTTCTGTCCATTGCGGTTGCGGTCGTTGTATATTTTGCTCTGATTCTGCTGATGAAAGGTATTTCCAGAGAAGAGGTGGAACACCTGCCGAAGGGCGATAAGCTGGTGCGGCTGCTGGGCAGATTCCTGAGATAGTGATTCCTGGAGGTTACAGGAAAGGAGACAGAAAATGAAAGAAGAATACAAAAGAATTGCCATGCCGGCCGAAAACAGCGCGGATGCCATCTGCCGCCTGGCAGAGATCATAAAGATTCTGCGAAAAGAGTGTCCATGGGACCGGGAACAGAATCATGCGTCCCTCCGTACTTGCCTTCTGGAGGAATCCTATGAGGTAATAGAGGCGATCAACCGAAATGATTCGGAAAATCTGCGGGAGGAGCTTGGAGATGTCCTGCTTCAGGTAGTTTTTCATGCTTCGCTTGCGGAGGAGGAAAAGCAGTTCGACCTTTGCGATGTGATAAATGAAGAATGTGAGAAAATGATTCGCCGCCACCCACATGTTTTTTTGGAAGAAAACCTGAAAACTATTGACAAAGTTCTTGAAAAATGGGAAAATATCAAGGTAAAGGAATCTGGACAACCAGACAATACCAGCAGGCTGGAAAAGGTTCCGCGGGCGCTGCCTGCACTGATTCGTGCGAAGAAGGTGCAGAAAAAGGCAGCGGACGTGGGCTTCGACTGGGATGAGGTCACCCCGGCTCTGGACAAGGTTGATGAAGAGATGTCAGAACTGCGGGAAGCTCTGAAAAGCGGTGATGGGCATGACAGAATGGAAGAACTGGGAGATCTGCTCTTCTCTGTGGTCAATGTAGCACGCTTTCTGAAAGTGGATCCGGAAGAAGCACTGACCTTTACAACAGACAAGTTCATCCGAAGATTTGCATATATTGAAAAAGAAGCCATGGCTTGCGGCAGGCGGATGGAAGATATGAGCTTATCGGAGATGGACGCGTTATGGGAACAGGCTAAGCTGAGAGCCTGTGAAAAGGCCTGAACTGGCAGAAGTTTTTTATTTATTAAGGAGGAATATCAATGAACAAGGCTGAATTAGTAGCTGCTGTTGCAGAGAAAACTAATTTCACTAAGAAGGATGCTGAAACTGCAATCAATGCCGTTGTTGCAAGCATCGAGGAAGCATTAGTGAAGGGCGAAAAAGTACAGTTAATCGGATTCGGTACTTTTGAAACGAGAGAAAGAAAGGCAAGACAGGGCAGAAACCCTAGACAGCCGGAAGAAGTGATCGAAATCGCAGCATCCAAGGCTCCGGTATTCAAGGCTGGTAAAGCATTAAAGGATGCAGTAAACAAATAAGTCAACGATTGGTTGATTTTTCATTTCGTTAATTTAGACAGGAATGTCTTTATTAAAAAATAAAACCTATAGCTCATTTAAAGGTTGAAATGCTTATGAGAATCGATAAGTTCCTTAAAAATTCAAGACTGATTAAGCGCCGTACCGTGGCCAAGGAAGCCTGTGATCAGGACCGGGTCAGCATCAACGGGAAGGTTGCCAAGGCGGGAACTGAAGTCAAAGTGGGCGACATCATTCATATTGAGTTTGGCAACAGCTCCATTACAGCCAGAGTCCTGAATCTTACCGAATCTTGTAAGAAAGAAGCCGCAGCAACAATGTATGAAATAATCCAATAAAAAAGACCTGCAAAGGTCTTTTTTATTCTTCAGAATACGTTCTGCAGGGAAAGAGACTCGTTTGCCGTGAGGAAGGAAAGTTGTTCCACCATGGCAGCCAGTTCTCCTGTGGAATTCGACACATCCTGCGCGTGAGCGTACTCAATGGATTTCGCAAGACCGAAATCGATCTCATTGATGGTGTGGGTGTCCAGGAAAAAGAGAGAAATTTTCCGAAATTCATGCCAGTCTTTGTCCAGCCGGTTCAGCCGTTTATCGGTTTCTTCCCAGTTTTCTGCCGTGATTCCCGGTATTATTTTTTTTTCTATGTCCTTCTGAAAAATTTTGCTCTGACTGTCAGCGTAGTGAATGAACGCCAGCCAACCGCCGATGAGCAGGAGAATGGTCAGGGTTGCAATGAGCAGGTCTTTCACAGCTTCACCTCCTGTGCAAAATCCGCACAGCTGCGCTTTCCGGCATGCAGATATACGTGGATTTTTTTGTTTTCATCACAGAATGCAAGGAATATTTCTTCGTAGGAATGGAGTCCTTTTGCCGTCAGTTTCTGCTGGAAGATGTCTTCACTGATGCCGGCGAACTGCAGATTTTTTTCATATAGGTTTCCGTCTGAAATGAGAATGACCGGCAATCCTCCTTCCGAAACGGCAAGCTTCATATCCCTTGGTTTCAGCGGCTGGGCATCGGCTTTCGGAATGACCGTCAGCTGGCCGTTGGATTCCATGATGGCATATTGGACGTCGGCGAGGGAAGGACAGTTTTCCAGGCGCAGTTGCTCCAGCAGGTCGGTACTGGTGATGCGTAGTCTGCGCAGCTCCTTTACATTGAGCTTTCCCTTTTCAATGAGTATACTTGGCTTTCCGGTGACAAAATTTTTAAACCCTTCACTTTTTATGGACAGGTATGAAATGAGAATCTGGAGAAACATTAAAGTGAAGATAGCCATGACACCGTTTACCAGAGAGACGGCTGGATCATCGATGGGGATTGCCGCCAGCTCCGCAATCATGAAAACGATCACCAGCTGAAAAGGAGACATTTTTGACAGCTCCGATTTGCCCATGAGACGCATGGCGAAAAGAACAAGCACATATAAGATCAGCGTTCTGACCGCAACGATTAACACAAAATAACACCTCCCGGATTTTGTTTATCGAAAGTATTGTTTGCAAAGCAAAGATTTGATATACTACTATTTTAGTGCGCAGGAAAGGAAAGCAAAAAAGTATGAAACCAAATTGTGTACAGCAGGACAGAGATAACACGAAAAAAACGGTCAGACTGTCTGCTCTGTATTTTTTTATCTATTGTCCTCTGGGAGTGGTCTGTCCGCTGATCGGCCAGTATCTGTCGTCCATTGGGTTTACAGGCACGCAGGTGGGAGTCATTACTTCCCTGGGAACGGCAGCGGCGATTTTTGCGGGTATGTTCTGGGGACAGGTGTATGCCAACAGCCGGCATAAGCGGTATCTGATCGGATTCATGTGCTTTTCGGCAGGGCTTCTGGGCATCGCCGGAACGAAAACCGAAATATTTGTGGTCTATGCGGTGATTTACAGTGCCATGTATTTCTTTCAGGGTCCAATTCACGGTCTCTGTGACTCTCTGGTTCTGAGTAAAGACGGAAACTTTTCTCTGATCCGCTCTTTCGGGGCGGTTGGTTATGCAGCGGCTGTTTTCGCCGCAGGAAAGTATGCGGAAGCAACGGAACTGAAAAATATTTTCTATATCTATGCGGCTGCGTATCTGGTGGTTATTTTCCTGCTGCTGCGAGAGGAAGAACCTCCATATCACAGGGAAAAGGGAGAAAAAATACGGGCAGTGGTTCTGCTGAAAAACCACCGGTATCTGAAACTTCTGCTCTGTGCTTTTTTCGTCATGGGAACCAACGTGGCCAACAGCACGTATTTCGGATACCTGTTCCGTGCGGGCGGCGGAGATTTGTCAGGTATTGGATTTGCTTTCTTACTGATGGCAGGCAGTGAAGCACCATGCATGATGCTTCTGCCGAAGCTGACGCGTAAGTTTTCCTCAGAGATCATGATTCTTATTGCCATGGTCTTGTCGGCGCTGCGCTTCGGTTTCTACTCCACCGGACCATCCTCCGGTCTTCTTCTGGCTACCTTTTTCCTGCAGGGCATGGTCAACGGTATACTGCTGGTAGAACTGGTGAAATACGTGGACCGGCTGGTGGAACCGAAATACAGCGGGGTGGCCATCGCAGTGTATTATGCCATCGGAAACAGTCTCAGCGTTATCGTCTGCAGTCTGCTGGGCGGTGTGATTCTGGATGCTGCCGGTGTGCAGTCCGTCTATGGTTTCTTCAGTTTATATAATGCAGCTGCAGTTGCACTGTATATTTTGACAGGACTCTATAAAAAGGAACCAAATGAAATTTGATAATTTGACAAAAAAATCGAGAAACCCCCTTGACGGGGAAGCGAGAAAGTGGTAATATAACAAAG
>JBJFHL010000037.1:0-11932 GCA_051893555.1 Anaerovoracaceae bacterium | reverse complement strand
AGCAGAAAAAAATTTAAAGCGCTGCTGGCTATCGCGCCAGCGATTTGGTACAATACATTTATCTATGATTTCAGGGAGGATATGCAGCATGACATTTTTAAAAATTCTATTTGACTTTCTGCTTTGCGTGCCTCTTCTGCTGCTTGTCAGCCATTTTTTCGGCAAGCTGGTGGACGAGATCATAAAGAAAAAGTAATACATACACACCAAAGGAGACAGCCATGGATACTTGCAGCAGAAAAGGCATTTTCATTTCCATCGAAGGACCGGACGGTTCAGGCAAATCCACACAGATTGAAAACATCAAATCGTTCTTCGCAGAGAAGCATATCGATGTTCTTTTTACCAGAGAGCCTGGAGGCACCGCCATTGGAGAGCGGATACGGGAGATCATTCTGGATAAAAACTGTACGGAAATGGACTATATGACGGAAGCCATGTTGTATGCAGCTTCCCGTGCGCAGCATGTATCTCAGGTAATCCGTCCGGCACTGGCAGAGGGAAAAGTCATTGTCTGTGACCGGTTTGTGGACTCCAGTATTGCATACCAGGGATATGGACGTAAGCTTGGAGAGGCCGTCCGTATCATCAACAATTATGCGGTAGACGGCTGCATGCCGGATGTGACTTTCCTTTTGAAAGTAGATCCCCGTGTGGGGAAGGGTCGTATCACATGCCGTGGCGAGAAAGAAGACCGGCTGGATGCAGAGAAGGCGGCTTTCCATGAAGATGTGTATCAGGGCTATCTGCAGCTGGAGAAGGATTATCCGGAACGGATTGTCGGGATTGATGCCAGCGGCAGTATTGAAGAAATCAAAGCAGAGATCTGCAGAAAACTGGAGGAAGTGCTGAACCGTGTCACTGAATAACTGGAACGCAGATAAAAAACTGGTAGACCGGATCACGGGAAGCATTCTCTCCGGGAATGTATTTCACGCCTATATCATTGAAGGCGATACCTGCGTGGATAAGCTGGCTTTCGCGAAAGATATGCTGAAAGCGATTCTCTGCAGGGAGCGCCCCGGCGTGGGCTGCGACAGCTGCATCTGCTGCAGGAAAATGGATCATGACAACTATGAAGACCTGTATTTCATAGAATCCGACGGTCTGTCGGTAAAAGATGAACCGGTTTTCGCCCTGCAGGAAAAACTGAAACGCAGACCGACAGCCGGTGACCGGAATTTCGCCATTATTAAGGATGCAGACACCATGACACCGCGGGCGCAGAACCGGCTGCTGAAAACCCTGGAGGAACCGCCGGAAGGAACGGTGATACTGCTTCTCTCTGAGAACAGAGATAATCTGCTGGAAACCATCCGTTCCCGCTGTGTGGCTTATCGTTTAAACAGTCTGGAAACTGACCTGACGGCAGCTGCCATGGAGGGTGCTTCTGCGATTTTGGAAGGACTCCTGGACCATGAGAACTTTTTCACCATGAAGGAGCTTCTCGGAAAGTATATGAAATCCAGAGACGACGCTTATCAGCTTCTGGATGGAATGGAACGTCTGTATCGGGATTTTCTCGTAGGGAAGGATTCCCGGGGCAGGCTTTTGAAAAGAGATGAAATCTTCCGGCATATCGGGCTCATTGAAGAAGCCAGACGAGATCTGGTCATGAAAGTGAATCATAACTATGCCATGAAGAACCTGATCATAAAAATTGGAGGATGAAACATTTGGATACAAATCTGAATACCAGCATGGTAAAGGTTGCAGGCGTCCGATTCAAGACAGCCGGCAAAATCTATTATTTCGACCCGGATACGTTCGATGTGAAGAACGGGGACAGCGTCATCGTCGAGACCGCACGGGGCATGGAATTCGGCACAGTCACCATGGATGTGCAGGAAGTACCGGAGACGGAGATTGTGGCACCGCTGAAAAAAATTATGCGTATTGCCACACCGGAAGACCATAAGAAACACAAAGAAAACGTGAAGAAAAAAGAGCGAGCCCTGCAGCTCTGCCAGGAAAAAATCGACAAACACGGTCTGGTCATGAAGCTCATCGACGTGGAATATACCTTTGATAACAGCAAGATCATTTTTTACTTCACCGCAGACGGCCGGGTGGATTTCCGTGAACTGGTAAAGGATCTGGCCAGCGTGTTTAAGATGCGGATCGAGCTGCGGCAGATCGGCGTGCGGGACGAGGCGAAAATGATGGGCGGTATCGGCAGCTGCGGACGGGCACTGTGCTGTCACAGTTGGCTGGCCGACTTTGAACCGGTATCCATCAAGATGGCCAAGGTTCAGAGCCTGTCCCTGAATCCGTCGAAAATCTCAGGGATCTGCGGAAGGCTCATGTGCTGCCTGAAGTATGAAAACGACATCTATATGGAAATGCGCAAGGGCATGCCGGAGCCGGGTGAAAAAATCAAGACGCCGGACGGTCTGGCGAAGGTTGTAGACACCAATCTGCTACAGAATATCATCCGCGTTCGCCTCTACCTGGACGAAAAGCCGGAAAACAGCGGCCGCCGCGGCAAGGAAAAAGACAAGGAAAAAGAGAAGGAGCCGCAGAATCAGGAGGAAAAGCTGTCCACGGAAATCTATGTGTACCATAAAGAGGACATCCGTCGCATTGAGAAGCGCCACAACAAGGAAAAGAACATCTTTGAAGGTGTGGATGCAGCGACCATGAAGGAAATCCAGCAGCTGATCAAAGACTGATGAATCATGAAGAGAGAGATATGCATCTGCTTCCGGGGGAGCGGGTGGACGAGACCGGCTTCGGAAATCTGAAGCTGATCCAGAAACCGGAAGAGTTCTGTTACGGTGTGGATGCGGTGCTTTTAGCCGATTTCGGCGCAAAATATACACGCCCGACGTTCCGGTTTGCCGTGGATCTGGGCACGGGCACGGGGATCGTTCCGCTGATTCTCTCCCATAAGACAGAGATTCCGAAGATCGCCGGAATCGAAGTACAGGAGGGATCTTTTGACCGGGCTGTGCGCAGCAGGGCGCTGAACGGTCTGGAAGATCGTCTGGATTTCGTTCTGGGCGATGTGAAAGACTGCAGATCCGGCTGGGGAAGGGACTGGAAGGGAGCCGTCGATCTGGTAACGACCAATCCGCCCTACACTGCAGGAAAAGGCGGCATCCCAAGCACCAACCGGGCAAAGATGATCGCCCGCCACGAGACCACCGCAGGCCTGGAAGAATTTCTGGAAGCGGCAGCATGGATTTTGCGGGATAAGGGAGATCTGGTCATGGTACACCGGCCTTCCCGCATTGCCGATATCTGCTGCATGGGCAGAGCCCACGGACTGGAAGTAAAAGAGCTTCAGTTCGTCAGTCCCACAAGGGATGCGGCGGCAAACATTCTTCTGGTTCATATGGTGAAAGGCGGCGGACGGGAAGTCAGACTGCTTCCGCCTCTTGCCGTACATGATGAAGAGGGCGGGTATACCCAGGCACTCAGAGAAACTTACAAATGACAAGTGATACGATCACGCCCGTGAAGTAGCCGATCAGGCCTCCAGTCAGGGCGTGTCTCGTTTTTTTGACGCCGGTGACGCCAAAATAGAGGGCCAGAACATAGATGATGGTTTCGCAGCCGCCGGCCATGACGCAGGCAGCTCTTCCCGCATAGGAATCGGGGCCAGTCACTTCCAGGATGTCCTGTACAATGATGAGACTGCCGCTGCCGGAAATGGCACGGAGGCAGATGAGAGGCAGCAGTTCCGGCGGAATGCCCAGCAGCTGGAAGAAGGGGTGCAGAATCCAGTTTATCAGGTTCAGAAGGCCGGAAGCGGAAAGGCAGTTGATGGCAAGGAAGATGCCGATCAGAAAGGGGAGAATATCCAGGGCAGTTTCCAGCCCCTTTCTGGCGCCCTCGATGAAATAGTCGTAAACCGGCGCTTTGTGAAGGAAGCCGTAGGCGATGATGATCGCTGCCATAGCTGGAATGAAGCCGGCGGTGATGACAGAAAAAAGCTGTGCCATGCCAGTCAGTGCCTCCTCTCCAGAATTTTGCAGGCAAGGATGGATACGGTGACAGTACAGGCCGCGGTGAGGATCGATGGCAGTACCACAGAATAGGGATCTTCTGCCCCGGCTTCCGAACGGATCTGCAGCATAACGACGGGAAGCAGGGGGGCAAATGCCATGTTGACGACAGCGAAGGTACACATGTCGTTGCTGGCTTCACTGCTGTATCTGTTTTCTTCATCCAGCTTTTCCATGGTGCGCAGGGCGAAGACGGTGGAACTGTTTCCGGCACCGAAGATGTTGGCCATGAAGCTGAGAACGATAGAAGATATGGTCTGTGGATTTTTCACATGGGGAAAGAGAAACGCCGTGAGCGGAATCAGCAGGCGGGACAGCTTGGTGATCAGACCGGTGCGCTCGGCAATTTCCATTAAGCCGCTCCACATGGCCATGATGCCTGCAAGGCCAATGAGAAACGTCACAGCTTCTGCAGAACTGTCTGTAAGAGCCGTTCCGAAAGCTGTCAGACTGCCGCTGAAACAGGCATAGATAAAGGCTGTCAGGAAAATGACGGACCAGATGGAATTCATCATGAGAGGACTCCTTTCTCCTATCAATATATGGCATGAAGGGCAGAAACATGCGGCGGAATGGGAAAAAAAGGTTCGGCTGAAGTACAAAAAATGGTTGAAGTTATTTCCAGTTTTGGGTTATAATAAGGACAAGCGTTACGAAGGAGGAGAAAATATGACCATTACGATTACGCCGCAGGGAGCGGCTTGGTTCATCATTGCCGTGCTGGCTATGGTGCTTTTGGTTTATCTGATACTGCTTCTCAGGAAGCTGATCGGAACGCTGAAAAAGGTGGATCTTCTGCTGGAGGATTCCAAGGTCATCACGGAAGTTGCATCAAGACGTACCACAGATGTAGATGGTATGGTGGACGGCGTGGTAGAAGCTGTGGGAATCATGACGGATGCAGTGAAGGGAAACCAGAATATTGCAAAGGCAGCATCCAGTGTAGTGAACGCAGCTGCCGCTTGTGCAGGCATCATCAAAGGCAAAAATGCCGATGCGAAAAAGGACAAGTAAGTGATTAGATTGGAGGAGGAACCAAGATGAAAGCAACAGGAATTGTAAGACCGGTAGATCCGCTGGGAAGAGTGGTAATTCCGGTAGAATTGAGAAGAAATCTGGGAATCAAGACCGATGACTCTCTGGAAGTGTTCGTTGACGGAGATTTCATCATGCTGAAAAAATACGAACCAGCCTGCATTTTCTGCGGCAATGCCAAGGATGTGCAGAATATTCATGGTAAGAACATTTGCAGGACCTGCCTCGATGAACTGAAATCATTATAGGCAGGAGGCAGAACGTGGCAAAGTATTTAGTACATCAGAGCGGACCGCTTTCGGGAGAAGTGGTCATCAGCGGTGCCAAGAATGCGGTATTACCCCTCATGGCAGCCGCACTGCTGTCGGAGGATAAGTGTGTCATCCGGGATGTGCCGCAGCTTCGGGATGTGGCATTTATGAAGGAGATCCTGACTTCCCTCGGTGCAGAAATCGAAGATGTGGAGGATAATATTATCTCCATCGTCACAGAGGACATTGTGTCGACGGAGGCCCGGTTTGATCTGGTGAATAAAATGCGTGCTTCCATTCTTGTCATGGGGCCGCTGCTGGCAAGAAAGGGAAGGGCAAGAATGCCTCTGCCCGGCGGCTGTGCCATCGGTGCCCGGCCCATTGACCTTCATCTGAAAGGACTGGAAGCCCTGGGAGCAGAGATCATTTTCAACGAAGCGGAAAGCTATGTGGAAGCCCGGGCAGGCGGACAGGGCCTGATTGGCGACACCATCTATCTGGACTTTCCAAGCGTGGGCGCGACGGAGAATATTATGATGGCCGCAGTTCTGGCAGAAGGCATCACCTATATAGAAAATGCTGCAGAAGAACCGGAAATCGTAGATCTGGCCAACTTTCTGAACAAGATGGGAGCGAAGATCAAGGGTGCCGGTACAGATACCATTAAAATCGAAGGCGTGAAACATCTGGGTGGGGCGAAGCACACCGTGATCCCTGACCGGATCGAGGCAGGGACATTCATGCTGGCAGCTGCCATTACCAGAGGAAATGTGCGGATTAACAATGCCGTGCCGGATCATCTGAAGCCGATCATCGCCAAGCTTCGGGAATGCGGTGTACGGATCGAAGTCGGAGATGAGTATCTGATTGTCCGGGGTGATCTGGGACCGCAGAGTGCAACGGACATCAAAACGCTGCCGTATCCCGGCTTCCCGACTGACATTCAGTCCCCGTTTATGGCCTTTCTCACCACAGTAGAGGGCACAGGAACCGTCATCGAGACGGTATTTGAAAATCGGTTTATGCATGTAAGCCAGCTGAGAAAGATGGGTGCAAGCATCGAAACCGCAGGAAACAAGGCAATTGTCAAGGGCGGTGCAGTGCTGCGGGGAACCCAGGTGATGGCTACCGATCTGCGTGCAGGTGCAGCGCTGGTCCTGGCCGGGTTGGTTGCAGAAGGTACTACGGAAATTTCAGAGATCTACCACATTGAACGGGGATATGAGAAGTTCATAGAAAAGTTCCGGGGACTGGGCGCAGAAATCGAAAAGACAGAAGAATAAAAAAGTTTTCACACGAAAGCTGCTGTGCCGGAGAACCGGCCGGCAGCTTTTTCGCAGAACGCGACGTGATGACAACGATTCATATCATATAAGACAACACAGGAGAGACAGAAATGAAAGAAGAACGGAGCTATGCAGTCCTGAAAAGGATCCTGATTTATGTGCTGGGAATCATCGTGCTGGCACTGGGCATCACATTGAATACGAAGACAAACCTGGGAGTTTCGCCGGTGATTTCAGCGGCTTACTGTGCCGCAGAGCTGACAGGAGTCGGCTTCGGCATGGCGACATTTATCGAATATATGATTCTGATCGGACTGCAGGCAGCCATTCTGCGCAGGAATTTCAAGCCGTGGCAGCTGCTACAGATCGGTGCGAGCTTTCTGACCAGCTTTTTTATTGATATCTATGATACCGTTCTTCCCACCGCGCAGTCCATGACGGTTCGTCTGGTTCTGCTGGCTGCGGCCATTGTAATCACTTCCATGGGAATCATTCTCACGGTAGGCATGGAGATCGTACCGAATCCGGCAGATGGATTTGCCAGCGTGCTGGGAAAGGTTCTGAAACGGAATCTGGGGTTCGGAAAAAACGTACTGGATCTCAGCTGCATTCTGCTTGCAGTGGCCCTGGGACTTCTGGCGGAGGGGAGGATCATCGGCATCGGGATCGGTACCGTGCTGACCATGATACTGACCGGTCGGGTGGTTGCCTTCATCAGCCGGAGGACCGGCCCTGTATGCCAGAGGATCGTGGATGCAAGCCGGAAAGTATAAAGTGTCATGTTGCTATTGGCGGCAGTGTGGGTTATGTGCTATAATAAACTGATATGCCATAGTGTGTGAGATGTTTCAAAGAATGGAGACTGCGGATGGATAAAAAACCATATTACCGGCTGCTTGGACTGACAGAAGGCGCAACTGCTGCACAGATCAAAGATGCCTATGAGAAAAAAATGCATAAGCTCCGGTCCGATGATTATGCCGATGATCCGGAGTATGTGGCGCGGAAAATACAGGAAGTGCGTCATGCCTACAGCGTGCTGACCGGCGGCGCCGCACCGGCAACCCGGGCCCAGAAAGAAGCCAGATTTGAAAAGTGGAAGGATGCCCAGGATGAAGGAGAAGATGCTATCCGGGAGGCGAAAAAAGCGTTCCGCACGGGTGCGTCGAAGCTGAAGGCACTGGGACATGATGCGGTCTGTGATCTGGATGATGAGGCGGCGGAAAAAGGAAGCCGTGTTTTTCAGTCCGGCAGCGGAGGACGAAAAAAGACATATTATGCGCCCCATGAGAGAGGGGCAAAGAAAGAGGGTCAGAATCAACTGCGCAGCAAGATCATTGCAGTGGCAGTCGTCCTTTTCCTTGGCAGCGGCATTCTGAGCACTTGCACAGAACTGATCACAGATTCATTCAATGAGCCTGTGCCGGAAATTCAGCTGGAAGAGTCGGAGATGATTGAAATCATCCAGCAGAAAGCGGATGAGATTGATTACGACACCTGCCTTGATTTCTCGGATTACGAAGCGTTTGCGGATCAGATCGAGTGGGAGCTGAGCGACGAGACGGCAGAGGCCCTTTTTGATAACACGCAGGAACTGGCCTGGAGTATGGGTCTGTATGATGTGGAATCTGCAGTCACCGCAATCACCGGGGACGAAAATTTCTACTGGGAGAACGATGACCTGACCAATGCCAGGACACTGGCTTCTTTGATGAATCCGCCGGCCTTCGAGGAAATTGCCGGTGCGATAAGCTGGTATTCCGGTGAAGTAATACTGAATTATAATGACTATCTGCAGTTTCTGTGTGATGTGGCAGAGGACCAGCTCAGATAGATGTATCAGGAGAAAATGAATGAGGAACATGAATTTTGAGGATATCGTACCGGTACGGTTTACAGAGGGAAAGCTTCTGCTGCTGGATCAGACCAGACTGCCGGGCGAAGAAGTATACATAGAAATGGAAACCAAAGAAGATGTATGGGACGCCATCTATAAGCTGAGGGTGCGGGGTGCACCGGCCATCGGCGTGGCGGCGGCTTACGGACTGTATATTTCCGTGCGGAATCTGCAGGCGGATACTGCAGCAGAGTTTGCTGCCGAAGTACGGGAGACCGCCGACTATCTCAATTCCTCCCGGCCGACGGCGGTGAATCTGTCCTGGGCTTTGAAGCGAATGGTAGGGACCATGGAGGAGTACCTGGAAGGCTGCGAAGATGCTGCGGCAGAAACCGGCGGCAGCGCGGAAGAAGAACGGAAGATCCATTGGGTGAAGGAAGTCCTCCGCATGGAAGCCGGACGGATCCACGAGGAAGACGTGGCTGCCTGCCGGGCCATGGGGGAACACGGACTGTCTCTGCTGAAACCGGGTATGGGCATTCTGACACATTGCAATGCGGGAACCATCGCCACGGCCAAATACGGCACCTGTCTGGCACCGATTTATCTGGGTCATGAGCGGGGCTATGATTTCCATATGTATGCCGATGAGACCCGTCCGCTGCTGCAGGGTGCGCGCCTTACCAGCTGGGAACTGCAGCGGGCAGGCATCGATGTGACGCTGATCTGCGACAACATGGCGTCCATCGTTATGAAAAACGGTTGGATCGACGCGGTTGTGGTGGGCTGCGACCGGATGGCGGCCAACGGTGACGGCGCCAATAAGATCGGCACCTCCGGTGTGGCGATCCTGGCGAAGGAATACGGTATTCCGTTCTATATGTTCGTGCCGACCTCCACCATCGACCTTTCTACCGCCACGGGAGATGATATTGTCATCGAAGAGCGGAAGGGCGAAGAAATCTATAAAATGTGGTATGAAAAAGATATGGCGCCTGCCGGTGTGAAGACCTACAATCCGGCCTTCGACGTGACAGACCATAAATATATCACCGCAGTGGTAACGGAAAAGGGCGTGGTGTATCCGCCATACGATGTGAATCTGTGGAAACTGTTTGAGGAAGAGGTGTAGTATTTTGAATCTGATTGCAAAACATGCGAAACTGGCGGTGGTCATTGCGGTACTCTGCGGTGCAACCTCCGGATCGCTCAGCGCCATGACGGCCATTCCCGCCATGGGAATCGGCTTCCTGCGGCTGACCATCGCACTGCCGTTTTTTCTGATTCCGGCCCTGGCCAGTGAGGAAAAGCGCAGCCAGATTAAGGCGCTCAGCCGCCGGGATCTGGGATTATGCGTCCTGTCGGGCGTCTTTCTGTTCGGCCACTTCTTTTCCTGGTTCAGCGCAGTGAAGCTGACCAATGTGGCCAGTGCAGCGGTGCTGGCATCTCTCCATCCGCTGGTAGTGCTGCTGGTAACCGTCTTCATCATGAAGAAAAAAGTCAGCTGGAAATCCGTGCTGGCCATTCTGGTGGCATTATGCGGCGGTGCGGTTATCATGGGATTCGACCTGAATACCCTGGCCGGCGGCCACCTGGCCGGAAACATTCTGGGATTCCTGGCAGGCATGTTCATGGGATTGTATTTTTCTGTGGGAGATGCCGCGAGAAAGACCGTGAACGGAGACATATATGTTCTGCTGGTGTTCAGCGCCTGCTGGGTATGTTTTGCGGGGGGAGTCATGGCAAGCGGAACACCAATCCTGGGCTATACCTTCCAGGACTACCTGTATGTGGTTCTGATGGCATTTATCTGCCAGATCGGAAGCCATGCGGTGTTCAATATGTGTATCGGCCATGTGAGCTCGTTATATGTGTCGACCATCGAGTCCGGCGATCCGGTCTTTTCCATTCTGGTGGCGGTGGTCTGCCTGGGACAGATCCCGGCGCTTTACGAAATTGTGGGCTGCATCATCGTGGTGGGAGCCCTGCTCTACTATAACTATCAGGAAAGCAGAGAAGAAACCGTATGAGCTATAAAGTCAGATTGCAATCCTTTGAGGGACCCTTCGACCTGCTGGTCTATCTCATCGAAAATGCGGAAATGAGCATTTACGACATTCGCATCAGTGAAATAACCAGCCAGTATCTGGACTATATCCGGACCATGCAGGAGATGGATGTCTATGTGGGCTCGGAATTCATGGTGCTGGCATCGGCGCTGATCGAGATCAAATCCAAGATGATCCTGCCGCGGGTGGTGGATCCGGGCGACGGCAGCGTGGTGGAGGAGGATCCGAGAAGCGAGCTGGTGGCAAGACTTCTGGAATACAAGAAATTCAAAAATGCCGCCGAGATGTTGCAGGAAAAAGAAGAGCGGTGTTCCCATATTTATGCCAAACCCCAGGAGGATATTTCCGCCTACCTGGAGCAGCCGGACGAATATCTCAGTCTGGATCTGCGTCAGTTTGCCGGTGCCTTCAACCTGTTTCTCCAGAAAAAACAGAAGGTGGATTCCGTGCGCCGCCATTACACCCGGATTGAACGGGAACGAGCCCGGATGGAGGAACGGATCTCCTATATCGCCTCCATGGTGCGCAAAAGCCTGGGGCAGGTGTTCAGCTTCCGGGAATTTATCCGGGATAAAAAAGACCGGTACGATGTGGTGGTCACTTTTATGTCTTTGCTGGAGATGGCGAAGAACCGGATTATTCAGGTGGACCAGGCGTCCACTTACGGCGACATTCAGGTCAGTGCCGGACAAAATGTGGACGGCACGGTGAGCCTGGATATGCCGGGGGTGACGGATTTTGAGAAGGAGGAAGGAAGCGATGGCAAGTAATAAGCGGATCAAATCTGCGCTGGAATCCATGATGTTCGTCTGGGGTGAGCCCCTGGACGTAAAGACGGCAGCAGATGTTTTCAATATGAACCGGCAGGAGATTTACGACTGCTTTCTGGAACTGCAGAAAGAGTACGAGCAGGAGGGCCGGGGCATCGTCATCCGGGAAGTGAACAAGGCGTTCCAGTTTGTCACCCGGGAGGAAAATGCGGACTACATCGAGCGTCTCTGTACGCCGGTGAAAGCCAGAAGACTGTCCCAGTCTGCGCTGGAGGTCCTGGCCATTGTGGCGTATAAGCAGCCGGTGACCAAGGGCGAGATTGAAGCAATCCGCGGAATCAAGTGCGATCGTGTCATGGACGGCCTGCTTAAGAAGGAGCTGGTCTGCGAGAAAGGACGATCCGATGCGGTGGGGCGGCCGATCCTCTATGGAACCACTGATGTGTTCCTGCAGAACTTCGGATTTTCTTCCCTGAAAGAACTGCCGCCGATTGACGATCTGGAAGGCGTCATGGCAGCAGATGTGGAAGTGGAAGTGGAAAAGGATTCTGACGGAAATCCGATTATGGAAGGCCAGATGAAGATTGAGATATAGGACGAAGTGCAGCCAGAAAGAACAACAAGGAGACAATCTTAAGTAACTAAAAAATAGAATAACAGTATAAAATGTGTTA
>JBJFHL010000036.1:0-52537 GCA_051893555.1 Anaerovoracaceae bacterium | reverse complement strand
GCAGAAAAAAATTTAAAGCGCTGCTGGCTATCGCGCCAGCGATTTGGTACAATAAAGCAACTCACGTACACGTATTAGAAAAAAGAGGGGCAGAGATATGTTTATTTATGAGTTGAATAATTTTATGAAAGTTGCAGAGACGCTCAATATAACGAAAGCTGCGGAGGAGGTGGGCATGACGCAGTCCGGCCTAAGCAAAAGCATCAAAAATATCGAACAGGAACTGGGCGTGGAACTGTTTTCCAGGGATAAAAAAAATCTGCGGCTGACCACGGCCGGCGTTGCTTTTTTCGCAGAAGTCAATCATTTCCTGATCAACTGCAAGCACATTCAGCTGGGAGAAGAAACGGGAGGAAATACTCCGATGGGAACGCTCTCCATTCTGTATACCAACCGGGCACAGCAGATCATTGACTTTATGGATGTCTTCTATCAGATCAATAAAATCTGCCGGGAAAAATATCCCGGCATTTCGATTCGCCTGAAACGGGAAAGCGGCTATACCACGGTGGCAAATGTGCTATCCAACAAAGTAGATGTTGGTTTCATGATGCAGAGTTCCGCTGTCGTAAACGATCCACGAGGGCTATTAGAAACATTTACCATAATGAAGGATATACCCCTGATGGTAGCACTGCCAAAAGATCATCCGCTTGCCAATGCCAACAGTCTGACGCTGGAAGATTTTAAAAATGAAAATATTATCTTAATTGAAGCATCCGGACAATCGGAAGAACAGCGCGCATTATATACGATCTTCAATCATTATGGTTATATTCCGCATATTGCACATACTGCCACAGACTATGAATCAATGTATATGCTGATCGGAAGCGGATACGGAATCGCCTTGGTGCCTCATTCACCGATTTGTCGAACCCATCCAAACGTTGTATACGTTCCGATTCGACCGGTGAACAGCCAGTACGAAGAAGGGATCTATTCGACATATAAACTGGTAATGGCATATCCGAAATCAAACAGCAATCCGATTCTTCCGTTCTATATTGAAGTTGCAGAAACCGTTCTCTCAAAATACAGCGGCATTCTGTAGTTTCCTCTCTTGACAGATAAAAATACCTGAATTAAAATAAGTTCACCGAATTAATTCGATGAACTTATTTTAATGAAGGGAGAAAATGCTATGAGTTTAACGGAAAGAGCGAAGAAACTCCGTGCAAAAAAAATATGTACACCTGCTATTTGTGTGGAACGTCTGATGTACATGACAGAATCTTATATGCAGACGGAATGTGAACCGGAGATTATTCGTCGAGCAAAAGCGCTGGATAACATTCTGCAGAATATGTCCATTCGCATCGATGAAGGAGAGCTGTTTGTCGGGAACTTTACCAGCAAGGACAGGGCTGGTGCGATCATTCCTGAAATCAAGGGACAGTGGGTTCTGGATGAGAAAGATACACTGTCCACGCGGCCGTTTGACCGGTATCAGCCGCTGACCGAAGGGGAGGAGCGTATATTGGAGAAATATCTTCCTTATTGGAAGGATAAAGCGCTGCACCCGCGGCATATGGCCCGCTTGCCGGAAAAGGCACTGAAAGCCAACTATAAATTGACTGCAACGGCAGGCTTCTGCGAGAATGGTCACCATTGGGCGCATGTGGCAGTGGATTATAAGCTTCTGCTGCAGTTAGGAATTGAGGGAGTTCTGGCAGATATTGAACGGCGCCGGGATGCACTGAAATTATCAGAATATGGTGCGCTGGATCAATACCATTTCTATGATGCTGCAGCCATTTCACTCCGTGCAGTCATTGCATTTGCCGAACGTTATGCCAGACTTGCTGAGACCATGGCAGCGGAAGAGAAAAATCCGGTGCGTGTTTCTGAGCTGCATGCCATTGCCGAAACATGCCGCGTTGCTCCGCGCTGTCCTGCGCATACATTCCGGGAAGCGCTGCAGGGAATATGGATACTTTATGTATGCCTGAGCATTGAAGGCTGGGGCGCCGGCATGACAGTGGGGCGTCTGGATCAGCTGCTGTATCCTTATTACGCATTGGACAAGAAAGAAGGACGCCTGACGGATGAAGAGACGCAGGAACTGATCAGCCTTATGATGATCAAGATGAATGAAGCCGTTGCCCTGCAGAGCTATGTAGTAGCAGACGGGAAAGGCGGTCATCCGATCATGCAGGGGATCACCATCGGAGGAGTTACTCCGGATGGAGCCGATGCGGTGAACGATCTCACCTATCTGATTCTGGAGGCTGAGCGGGATGTTGGATTAAGTTCAGAGGATCTGGTGGTAAGGATTAACCGAAAGAATCCGGAACGCTATGTTATGAAAGCGCTGGAGGTGGCAAGAGATCTCCATGGAAAGCTGAAATTTGTCAGCGATGATACCTCGATTCCTTCCATGCTATGCCTGGGTGCTACACTGGAGCAGGCACGTGACTATATCTCGACCGGCTGTCACAACCCGACAATCCCTGGTGTAGCCAGAACCCATGGCGGAGGGATGCTGAACTATGGGTTGATTACAGAACTGGCACTGAATGACGGACGTTCCCGGCTTACTGGTGAGCAGATCGGTCCTCACACCGGCGATCCGCGTACATTCAAATCGTTTGAGGATGTTATGACAGCATATAAAACACAGGTTTCGAATGCTTTGGAGATTGCTTTTACCTTCCAGCACAGCGATCTGGAGATGATGTCACATGTACCATGTCCGCTGCAGTCTGCGTTTTTCCCGAGTTGCGTGGAACGAGCTCTGGATGTGTATAACGGCGGCTGTGCACCGCATGTAATCGTACAAATGCCGATTGCCGGTGCAGCCAACGTTGCCGATTCTCTTGCGGCGATCAAGAAGACTGTCTTTGATGACAAGCGGTTGACGATGGATCGCCTGATCGATGCACTGGATCACAATTATGAGGGATATGAGGATGTTCTTCATCTGGTTTCCCAGGCACCTAAATTTGGAAATGATGATGATTATGTTGATCTGATTCTGAAGGATGTTGTTCGCTTCAGCTGCGATTATGTGAAGGATCGGGAAAGCTTCGGGGGAGCACATTTTGGCACAACGATTCTGACGATGACTGCCAACGTGATGTTTGGACGAAATGTAGGTGCACTGCCGGATGGACGTCTGGCCGGGCAGCCGCTTGCAGAAGGCGGCGTTTCACCATATCAGGGACGAAATGTATCCGGTACCGTAGCAACGCTGAATTCCGTAGCAAAACTGGATCAGACAAAGCTGACAAATGGATCCATTCTGAATCTTCGAATCTCAGCAGGCTCTGTCGCAACACAGGAAAAACTGAAAAAACTGGCGACGATTGTGCGAACCTATTGTGAAAACGGTGGGAATCTGGTGCAGTTCAATTTTACCAGCAATACCACATTGCGGGCAGCACAGGAAAATCCAGAGCAGTATCGCGATTTACTGGTGCGTGTTGCCACTTATTCTGCATTCTTTGTAGAACTGGGGAAAGAAACACAGGAAGATATCATTCGAAGAAATGAGTTTGCGGATATTTAATCACTGAAAAACCGGCTGCCGGAAAAAACAGGCAGCCGGTTCTGACTATTTTTGGCTATTATTGCTTAGTGCACGGGATAAGAGGGTGCAATACTCATCGATACGGGCCATTAAATCATAGCTTCCCTGATGCAGACACCAGTCGTAAAGAAGGCCTTTCGTACCGATAAAAATCTGCTGTGCAATGGATTCAGCCGACAGATCTGTCATGATTTCTCCGGTTTCCTGTCCGCTTTCAACCAGCTGAAGCAGTGCGACAAATGTTTTTTCACCTGCCTGATCGCCAATTGCCTGAAATTCCGGACTGAGCCAAATGGTTAAAATATCGATTTCAATTTCCATATGACTTCTGGCAAAATATATTACAAAATCAAGCAGTGCATTCAGTTTGGAACTTTCACTGCCTGCATGGTCAATATACTGAAACAGACGATGATCGATGTCTTCTATTACCGTTTTGAAAACTGCGCCTTTTGTTTCAAAATAATGATAAAAAGTGCCGACGGAGACATTCGCTTTTTTGCAGATATCATTGATTGTGACACTGTTGTAGCCATACTTTCGAAATAAAGAAATCGCAGTTTTGGCAATTTTCTGTTTGGATTGAATCGCCTGACGGCGGCGCATAGTAGAGTGTTCTGTACCCATATTGGCCTCCATTCCATTGAAGATGACAAGGAAATAATTCCCGTACAGCAACAGTATACTACAAATTTCAGATAAAAATCCACCCGAATCAGAAAGAATTATAAATTATTCTTGCCGGACCTTACAGCTAGTGGTAAAATCACATCACATCAAACCAAACCCAAATCACAACCCCAAACGAACAGGAGGTCAAAAAATGGACATCAAAGACATCTTATCCGGTTCCAGCGTGAAGCAGATTGCGAAAGCCGTTGGCATCGATGAAAAATCCGCGGAAACCGTACTGAAAAAAGCAGTTCCTGCTCTGCTGGAGAACATGTCCGGCAACTCGAAGAAAAGCGGCGGCGCGCAGGCTTTGCAGAAAGCGCTCCTGGCCCATGCCGACGATGATGACGATGTGAATCAGATCGACAGAAAGGACGGTGCGAAGATCATCCGCCATATCCTCGGCGACAACGCAGCCGACGTGAAGAAGAGCCTGTCCAAAGCCGGCGGCCTGGACAGCAGCAAAGTGGACGACCTTCTGTCCATTGCCGGTCCCATGGTCATGAAATCCGTGGGCCAGAAGACCAAATCTAAATCCAAATCCGGGGATCTGGATCTGGAGGGCCTGCTGAAGGACGTGATGAAGGACGGACTGGATCTGGGCGATCTGAAAAAAATCGCATCGAAAATCGACGCCGACGACGTGAAGGACGCGGCAGAGGCAGTCAGCAAGCTTTTTGGAAGCTTCAGGAAATAATTTTCTTTTCAAAATCCACACTTCGCGAAATCCATACTTTGCAAAATCCGCAAGCCGGAGGTTTTCGGAACCCCCGGCGTTTTCTTTTTCCCGGGCAGAAGTCCGGGCCGCGGTGCGGCGTGCGGAAGGTTACGGTTCCACGAAAGGAACACCCAGGATGTCGGCCACGGACAGGGCCAGATTCCTGCCGATGGCTTCAATATTATTGATGATCCAGTTGGCGTCCTCCCAGTTGTCGTGATAGGCGACTTCCACCAGGACCGCCGGGGCTTTGGTCCGGCGCAGTTCCACCAGGGTGGTGGTAGGCACCACGGAGACCAGGTCCGGCAGCGGGTAGATCTGCCGCAGGTTGTTGGCGATGATCTCGGCTGCGGAGCGGCCGCGGGTGCTGGTGGCGTAGTAGTAGACGTCGGGGCCCCGGAGCATGCCGGCCAGGTTCGGCGGTGCGGCGTTGGAGTGGATGGCCAGATGGAAGTCGTAATTTCCTGCGTTGGAATTGGCGATGGAGTCGGCGACGGTTCCGCCCGGATCGTTCCGTACGAAGTCGATGCCGCTGGCTCTCAGGTAGGGGATCATGGCGTCGACGATGAGATTGGCGTAATATTCCTCGCTGTTTCCGGTGACATATGTGTTATATTCCTGGGTGGAAGGACTTAAGTACACGGTAGGCATAGGCAAACCTCCTTTTTTTGAAAGTATACATGTTATACTATGCGCTTTTCGTTGAAATTGTCCTGCTTTTGTGGTAAAATAATATGTCATTGAGTAAAATTTTCAAGTAAGTGTTAATTGAATGAAGATAGACAGAAAGAAGGACAAAAAATGAGTCAGAAACAGAAGATCATCAACATTGCCGTGATCGCCCACGTCGATGCGGGAAAGTCCACCCTGGTGGATGCATTCCTCAATCAGAGCGGTGTATTCCGTGCCAACGAGGAGATCGTGGACTGCGTCATGGACAGTGATGACATCGAGCGGGAACGGGGAATCACCATTTATTCCAAGAACTGCTCGGTCATGCATAACGATGTAAAGATCAACATCGTGGATACGCCGGGACATGCCGACTTCAGTTCGGAAGTGGAGCGTATCATGAAGACCGTGGATACGGTGATTTTGCTGGTGGACTCCAGCGAAGGTCCGATGCCGCAGACACGGTTCGTACTGAAAAAATCCCTGGAGCAGGGTCTCAACCCGATCCTTTTCATCAACAAGCTGGATAAGAAGGATGCACGAATCGATGAGGTGGTGGACGAGGTTTATGAGCTGTTCATGGATCTGGAAGCCAATGACGAGCAGCTGGATTTCCCGATCCTTTACGGCATCGCGCGGCAGGGTATCGCCGTGCGGGATCCGAAGGAAGTGGAGAACATGGAGATCGGCGAGGGCGAGAACAAGATCAAGAAGAGCCCGACCGGTCTGGGCGGCCTGGACATCACACCGCTGTTCGATACCATCATCGAGCATTGCCAGCCGTATCCGGATCGGAACGAGGAGCCGCTGCAGTTCCAGGTTTCCACCCTGGCTTATGACGACTATATCGGCCGTCTGGGCATCGGCAGAATCACCAAAGGCAAGATCCGGGAAGGTCAGACCGTGGCTGTGGCCAAGGCAGACGGCACCATCGTGCAGAGAAAGATCAATCAGGTCTTCGTTTACCGCGGCCTGAAGCGGACGGCTGTGCCGGAAGCGGAGTGCGGCGATATCGTGGTGGTTTCCGGTATTTCCGATATTTCCATCGGTGAGACCATCTGTGATCCGGCAAATCCGGATCCCATGGAGATGATTCATATCGAAGAGCCGACCCTGTCCATGAACTTCATGGTCAACTCCTCCCCGTTTGCAGGAAAGGTGGGCAAGTATGTCACCTCCCGCCACATCCGTGAGCGGCTCAATAAGGAGCTGGAGGTCAACGTGGGTCTGGTGGTGGAAGAGACCGATTCCACCGACTGCTTCAAGGTTTCCGGCAGAGGTGAGCTGCACCTGTCCATCCTCATCGAGAACATGCGCCGGGAGGGCTACGAACTGGCCGTATCCAAACCGCAGGTTATCCTGCGCCGGGGCGACCACGGACAGACCCAGGAGCCGATTGAAGAAGTGGTCATCACTGTTCCCGATGAATATGCCGGTACGGTCATCAACAAGCTGAATATCAGAAAAGGCATGATGCGGCAGATGTCCGGCGCCAACGGCTATTCCCGCCTGGAATACCTGGTACCGACCAGAGGCCTGCTGGGATACCGGAGTGAATTCATCAACGATACCCGCGGCGAAGGCACCATGGTTCGGCGGTTTGAGTGCTTTGATGATTATAAAGGGGAAATCCCGCAGAGAACCAACGGCGTGGCCATCGCCCAGGAGGAAGGGGTCTGCACACCATATGCTTTGTTCAATATCGGCGAGCGTGTCCAGATGTTCGTGGACCCGGGCACGAAAGTGTACGAGGGCATGATCGTGGGCATGAACTCCAGAAACGATGACATGGTGGTCAATCCGTGCAAGGCCAAGAGAGTCAGCAACATGCGTGCAGCAGGTTCCGATGATGCCATCAAACTGAGTCCGTCCAGAAAGTTCACCCTGGAGGAAGCGCTGGAATTCATCAATGACGATGAACTGGTGGAAATTACCCCGGACGACATCCGCCTCCGCAAAAAACTTTTGCACGAACTGGAAAGAAGAAGAAGCGGTCGTGTTTACGAATAGGATTTTGTGGTATATATATAAAATATTGCGTTAACAGAAAGGAATTTTTATGGAGTTAAGCCAGAAAACCATTGACATTATCGGTATGGTGGCAGGTGCGGTGCTGATCCTTGTGGTCGGTCTGATTCTGATCCGGGTGATTCTGGGAATCACGCGGAAGGCACTGACCCGAACCACACTGGATGGTGCCATTTATACTTTCGTCATCAGTGCAATGAAAATCGTCCTTTACCTTGTACTGGTGGTGGCACTTCTGGGACAGCTGAAAGTTCCTACAGCTCCGCTTGTGACACTTCTGGGTGCCTGCGGTGCGGCCATTGCGCTGGCACTGAAGGACAGCCTGGGAAATATCGCCGGCGGGCTGCTGATCCTGGCAAACAAACCCTTCAAAAAAGGGGATGTGATAGATACGGCCGGAATCAATGGGATCGTGGAGAACATCGATCTGTTCGTTACCACGCTGAAAACCTTTGACAACAAGGTGATTACCATCCCCAACGGCACGATCAACACTTCCGTAATTGTCAACTACTCCCGGGAAAATTCCCGTCGGGTAGACTGCAAATTCGGAATCAGTTATGATTCGGACATTGCCCGGGCCAAAGACGTCCTGCTGGCCGTGGCACAGTCCAATCCTGACGTTTATCAGGAACCTGCACCGTTCATCGGCGTTGCTTCACAGGGTGACAGTGCGGTTCTCTTCGACCTGCGCGTCTGGTGTGATACAGAGAAGTATTACGACGTGAAGTATTTCCTGGAGGAGCAGGTGAAGCTGGCTTTTGATGAAGCAGACATTTCAATACCTTTCCCACAGATGGACGTTCATGTGGTCAAGTAATTTTTTAGGAGAGAAGACATGGGAGAAATTAAAAAATTCAAAAGAGTATTGGTAGCAAACAGAGGTGAAATTGCCATCCGTGTATTCCGTGCCTGCCGTGAGCTGGGCATTCGTACCGTGGCAATCTATTCCGAAGAAGATAAGAATTCTCTGTTCAGAACCAAAGCAGATGAAGCGTATCAGATCGGTAAGGGCAAGACTCCGGTAGGCGCTTATCTGGGTATCGACGAAATCATCGCACTGGCCAAGTCCAAGGGTGTAGATGCCATCCATCCGGGATACGGATTCCTGGCAGAAAACGTAGAGTTTGCCAAGGCATGTGCGGATGCAGGCATTGAATTCATCGGACCGACTGCAGAAATGATGGATAAACTGGGTGACAAGATCAAGTCCAAGATCGTGGCTCACTCTGTAGGCGTTCCAACCATTCCGGGTGTGGAAAAGGCCATCCAGTCTGAAGAGGAAGCCGTCAAATTCGCAGAATCCTGCGGATATCCGATTATGCTGAAGGCAGCTGCCGGCGGCGGCGGACGCGGCATGCGTATCGTGCGCAGTGCAGAAGAACTGCTTCCGCAGTTCAGAAGTGCCAGATCGGAAGCAGCGAAGGCTTTCGGTATCGATGATATCTTTATTGAAAAATATCTGGAAAATCCGAAACATATTGAAGTGCAGATCCTGGGCGACAAGGAAGGAAACATCGTTCATTTATATGAAAGAGACTGCTCCATCCAGCGCCGTCACCAGAAGGTGATCGAATTTACACCGGCACTGTGCCTGACCGAAGAACAGCGCCAGGCCATCTGCGCAGACGCCATCAAGATTGCAAAAGCGGTGGATTACAGAAGTGCGGGTACCGTGGAATTCCTGGTGGATAAGCACGGAAATCACTATTTCATCGAAATGAACCCTCGTATTCAGGTAGAGCATACGGTTTCTGAAATCGTAACCGGTGTGGATATCGTGCAGGCACAGATCATGATTGCACAGGGTTACCGTCTGGATTCCGAAGAAATCGCCATTCAGGGACAGGACTCCATCAAGGTGACGGGCCATGCCATTCAGTGCCGTATCACCACAGAGGATCCTGTGAACAACTTTATGCCGGATACCGGTGTGATTGAGTACTACCGCAGCCCGGGCGGACTGGGCGTGCGTCTGGACGGCGGAAACGGATTTACCGGTTCTGAGATCACCCCATTCTATGACAGCCTTCTGGTAAAAGTGACGGCTTACAGCAGAACCTTTGAAGATACCAGAAGAAAGGCAGTCAGAGCCCTGGGTGAGACGGTGATCAAGGGCGTGAAGACCAACATTCCGTTCATGCTCAACGTGCTGAACCATCCGACCTTCCGTGCGGGAATGTGCGATACCGGATTCATCGCCAATACGCCGGAACTGCTTCAGATCGACAAAGTAGACGATAAGGAACTGAAGGTCATCGAGTTCCTTGGCAATAAATTCGTAAATGAAACAAGAGGTGTGAAGCCGCAGTTCAACGTGCCTGTCTTCCCGCGGTTCAAGCCGGAAGACCTGCAGGGCCTGCGCGGTACCAAGCAGATTCTGGATGAACAGGGTCCGGAAGCCCTGTCCAAGTGGGTGCTGGACCAGAAGAAACTTCTGATCACCGATACCACTATGCGGGATGCCCAGCAGTCTCTGATGGCCACCCGTGTGAGAACCGTAGATATGGAAAAGATCGCGCCGGCTATGGCGGTATACGGAAAAGACCTGTTCTCCGTGGAAATGTGGGGCGGCGCAACCTTCGATACGGCATACCGGTTCCTGAAGGAATCTCCATGGGAAAGACTGGACGTTCTGCGTGAAAAGATGCCGAACCTGCTGTTCCAGATGCTGATCCGCGGCGCCAATGCAGTAGGATACAAGAACTATCCGGATAACGTGATCCGTGAATTCGTAAAACAGTCCGCAAAGGGCGGTATCGATGTATTCCGTATCTTCGACTCCCTCAACTGGATTCAGGGTATGGAAGTGGCACTGGACGAAACCCTGAACCAGGGTAAGGTCGCAGAAGCCTGCATCTGCTACACCGGAGACATTCTGGACGAAAAGAGAACCAAATACAACCTGGACTACTACGTCAGAATGGCCAAAGAACTGGAAAAGCGGGGCGCACATATTTTGGGAATCAAAGACATGTCCGGCCTGCTGAAGCCGATGGCGGCAAGACAGCTGGTAAGAGCTCTGAAAGAAGAAATCGGCATTCCAATTCACCTGCATACCCACGACACCTCCGGAAACGGTATCGCTACCATCATGATGGCAGCACAGGCAGACGTGGATATCGTGGATGCTGCGTTCAACTCCATGTCCGGACTGACTTCCCAGCCTGCACTGAACTCCGTGGTAGCTGCTGTGGAAAGCTCCAGAAGAGATACCGGTCTGGTGCCGGATGATTTACAGAAGATCGACGAATACTGGAAGGATGTAAGACCGGTATACAGCGGATTCGAATCCGAACTGGTCACCTCCACCGCAGAAATCTACAAGTATGAGATCCCTGGCGGCCAGTACTCCAACCTGAAGCCGCAGGTAGAAAGCTTCGGTCTGGGTCACAAGTTCGAAGAAGTGAAGAACATGTATAAGACGGTGAACCAGATGCTGGGCGATATTGTAAAGGTAACGCCGTCCTCCAAGGCAGTGGGCGACATGGCCATCTTCATGGTGCAGAACGATCTGACGCCGGAGAACATCTACGAAAAGGCTGCCAACATGGACTTCCCGGATTCCATCGTTTCCTATTTCGAAGGTATGATGGGCCAGCCGGAAGGCGGCTTCCCGGAAAAGCTGCAGAAACTGGTTCTGAAGGATAAGAAGCCGATCACCTGCCGTCCGGGCGAACTGCTGCCGCCGGAAGATTTTGACGGCATCCGCAAGCACCTGCAGGATGACCTGGGACTGGAAGGTACCGATAGAGAAGTGATTTCCTATGCCATCTACCCGAAGGTATTCGAAGACTATATTAAGTCTCTCCGCAAGGACGGCAACTTCCGTTACATGGGTTCCGATATCTTCTTCCACAGCCTGGAGGAAGGCGAAACCTGCGAAGTGAAACTGGGTGAAGGCAAGGTCCTGATCGTGAAGCTGGCGGAAGTGCGTCCGGTCAACAACGAAGGCTACCGTGAAGCCATCTTCGAGGTCAACGGCAACCGCCGCATCATCAAGATCAAGGATAAGGACGTAACGACCAACTCTATGAACTCTGTACTGTATGCGGACGAAAACAATCCGCTGGAAATCGGCTCCAATATCCCGGGCAACATCATTAAGATCCTGGTGAAGGAGGGCGACAAGGTAGAAGCAAACCAGCCGATTGCCACCATCGAAGCCATGAAGATGGAGACCAATATCCTGGCATCTGCCGGCGGCATCGTGGAAAAGATCTACGTTTCCGAAGGCCAGCAGGTGAAGGCCGGTGAAATGGTCGCCAAGCTGAAGGAAGCAAAATAAATAAAAAAAACATACAAGACAGGCTCGTCCGGACATGGTTCCGGCCCGGGCCTGTTTTTTCATTGTGCGTCCGCCGCCCGCCTACTCGCCTGCCGCCGAGGGCCGCTGAATCTGCAGAAACCGCCGAGGCCGCAGACCCCGCGGAACAGCGTTTTCAACAATATAAGCAAAAAAATCGAGATATGCACGTAAAAATTGGGATTATATGGAAGAAACCCTATGGATTTGGCCGATTTCTTACGGTTTTTGGAGGAAATCAGCAGAATTTTACGTGCTTTTTTGAAAAAAATTCCGTATATTGTTGCATTAGAATAGACTAACCTCAAAAGGATGCACAGCGCAACCCCTCGAATCGGGTGTTCCAGCTGTCTGATCAGGCTGTCTGGTCGCCGCCTCCCGTCAGTAGCCGGACATGGTCAGAAGACGGACATGGTCAGAAGCCAGACATAGTCAGAAGCCGGTGAGGCTGGCGAGGAGGATGGCGGCTGCGGCGCAAAGAACCAGTATGCCAAGATACTTCCACATGAAGCGAACCCACCTGGACCAGTCGATCCGGGCCACCGCCAGAGAACCCATCAGGGTGCCGGAGGTCGGCACGATCAGATTGGTAAATGCATCGCCCAACTGGAAGGCCAGGACTGCAGTCTGCCTGCTGACACCCAGCAGGTCCGCCATGGGCGCCATGATGGGCATGGTCAGCGCCGCCTGCCCGGAACCGGATACCACGAAGAAGTTGAAGACAGACTGGAACAGATACATGAGGACGGCCGCCGCTGCACCGGACAAACCAAGAAACGCGTTGGAAATCCCATGGAGGATGGTATTCAGCACAGTCGGCTCCGTCGGGGAGGAACCACCCAGTACCAGCATGATACCTTGCGCCATGCCGACGATGATGGCCGCACTGACCAGATCGGAAGCACCCTGCCGGAAAGAGGACGCCATATCGTTGAACCGCATGCCGTTCAGCCGGAAGACCGCGCCGATCACGCCGGAGATCAGACCCATGATGAAAAACTGTGTGGCAATCTCCGGAATATAGTATCCGCTTTTCATTACACCCCAGACAACCCAGATCATGCCGGCAAGAAGGGTCAGAAGCACCAGCACGTGTCCGATGCCGAAGCTGACCGCATCGTCCGTCGATTTTTTCCGTTCCATATCCTCCCGAAAATAAGCATCCGAAGCATAAGATACAGAGAGAGAAGGGCGCTTGCGGATTTTGCTGGCATATCGTACGGTCATGGCGGTACCCAGGGCCGTGAAGAAAATCCAGAGACCGATCCGGAACCCCGCTCCGGAAAAAACCGGAACCCCGGCGATCCCCTGTGCGATGGCCACGGAAAACGGATTCATCCAGGATGTGCCGAACCCGATCTGGGTGGCCACATAGGTGATCAGAACCGCAGTGACTCCGTCATAACCCATGGCGATGACGATGGGAACCAGAATCATCAGAAACGGCAGCGCCTCTTCTCCCATACCGAACACCGCCCCGCCGAGCGAAAAGAGAATGAACAGGACAGGGATCAGGTATTTTTCCTTGCCGTTGGTTTTGCGGATCATGTGCAGAATACCGGCTTCCACGGCACCGGTCCGCAGCACGATACCGAAGGCCCCGCCGATGACCAGGATGAAAGCGACGATACCCACTGCACTGCCCCATTTATCGCCGCTGACCATACCCTCAAACAGATAGTTGAACAGGCCCATGTCGCCGCCTGCCGCAAACAGACCGATGCCCTGCTTCACAGGCACACCCGCATCATCCGTCACATATCGGAAGCTGCCTTCCCGGATCACGGTGCGGGTTTTCTCCACGCCATCCTCCAGATAGGTGATATCCTCCGTTTCGTAAATCCCCTGGGGGATCATGTAGGTGAGGACCGCCGCCAGACAGACCACGAAAAAAATGATGATGTACGTGTCGGGAACCATGATCCCACGATTCAGCTTGTTCAGGGAGCCCGGTGCCTCCCCGTTCTTATTCTTACGCATAGCAAGTACCTCCTGTTTCTATTAGGTATTTACCGAAATGCCGGTTTTATTCTCATATTGCGGTGAAGCAGTTTTTTTATTATAATAAATACAGAAAGCGGAACATGGCGGACAGAAACGGCAATTATTTTTACAGTAAAAGAAATTGTTTTGCCTGCGGCACTGCACGGCGCATGTCGGGGCGGACGGCGGGCGGATTTTCGGCGCAAAATCGGCTTCGGCGGCAGTTGTGCCGGGTGGCATGAATTTTGCGGTGTTATTTCTTGACGGATTTTTGCGACAGGAATCGTATGAAAAATCGTATTTTAAAATAGAAAGCAGTAAATGATACAGGAGGAAAAATGATGGATGTGAAGAATCTGATGAAAACTTATCCACAGCTTGAGGCAATGGCGCGGGCGGAGGAAATCTACTGGACCAACCCGGATTCGGGATGCGAAAGAGAGCTGTCCTTCAGCATGAAAGACATCGACGATGCAGAAGCCAGACTTGCACGTTTTGCGCCGTATATAAAGAAGGCGTTCCCGGAGACCGAAAAAACCGGCGGCATCATCGAGTCCCCGCTGACGGAAATTCCGAAAATGAAAGAAGCACTGGAAAAAGAATGCGGGAAATTCGGCGGCCGGCTGTTCCTGAAGTGCGACAGCCATCTGGCGGTATCCGGCTCCATTAAAGCCCGGGGCGGCATTTACGAAGTGCTGAAATTTGCCGAGAAGGTGGCTATGGATGCGGGAATGCTGACGCTGGAGGATGATTACTCCATTCTGACGGAGCCGAAGTATCAGGAACTGTTCAGCAAATATTCTGTGGCTGTGGGTTCCACCGGCAACCTGGGCATGTCCATCGGAATCATCAGCGCCAAGCTGGGATTCAAGGTGACGGTTCACATGTCTGCCGATGCCCGTCAGTGGAAGAAGGATCTGCTCCGTTCCAGAGGCGTGACCGTGGTGGAATATCCGGATGATTATCAGAAGGCCGTGGCGGAGGGCAGAAAAGAAGCGGAGGGCGATCCGTACTGCCATTTCGTCGATGACGAGGCGTCCCAGGATCTTTTCATGGGTTACTCTGTGGCAGCCAAGCGGATCGGCGCGCAGTTTGAAGCGGCAGGCATTACGGTGGACGAGGACCATCCTGTCTTCGTTTATATCCCGTGCGGTGTGGGCGGTGCCCCGGGCGGCGTGTCCTTCGGTCTGAAGGAAATCTATGGGGATAACGTGCACATTTTCTTTGCAGAGCCGACCCATGCGCCTTGCATGACCCTGAGCATGATCACCGGGCTGAAAAATGAAATCGCCGTTTCCGACATCGGTCTGGATGGAAAGACGGAAGCTGACGGACTGGCGGTAGGCCGGGCGTCTGTGCTGGTCAGCGACGTGATGAAGACTTTGCTGGACGGCTGCTACACCATTCAGGACGAGAAGCTGTATCCGTTCCTGGCGCAGCTGGCGGATGCGGAAGGCATCTTCATCGAGCCGTCTTCCTGCGCAAGCTTCCCGGGACCGTCCCAGGTGGCTGCCGATGGAGAGTGGCTTGCGGCCCGCGGTCTTGCCGACAAAATGGAAAACGCAACCCACATTCTCTGGGCCACCGGCGGCAGCATGGTGCCTGAGGCGGAGATGAAGCACTACTATGAGAGAGGGAAAAAATAGCTCGTATTCATCTGAATTATAAATCAGAACTGTAAATGAAAAGCGTGCCGTGCGGACTTGCCAGTCTGAACGACACGCTTTTTAAGAATGGTGAGGTTTTTGTGATTCTTTAGGATTATTTATGATTCGTGCATCTTCTGGTTCACCATGTCGATGGCCTTCAGCATCCGGATTACTTGCGCATCACGGCTCTGATAGGCTTTCGCAGGATTGTCATAGGTTCCGCACAGTCCTTCTCCTGTTTTTACTCCAAGCTTCTTCTGGCCGACCATGTTGAGAATGACAGGCGAAGTGGATTCTGCATTGCATAAAGTCGGGTATATCACATTGAAGACAAAGGCACTGACATCCAGGCCCACAAAGTCACCAAGCTTACATGGACCTTCGAAAGCAAATCTCGGACCATAGGTTGCGACAATGGCCTTGTCGATATCCTCAAATGTGGTGTAACCCTGTTCAACCATGTAGCATGCCTCCCGGCTCAGTGCAGAAGTGAACCGGTTAATGATAAAACCAGGAATCACTTGATTCAGTACAGCAACGGTTTTCCCACTATATTCCAGAAAAGTGCGTATAGTTTCCGTAACCTTGTCAGAGGTCTTCGGTCCCCGCACGACTTCAACCAGCGGCATCACATAAGCAGGGTTGAAGAAATGGGTGATAATCAGTCTTTCCGGATGGGAGATCTCTACGAAGCGGAAAATATCCATCGATGAAGTGTCACTGGCAATGATTGCATCTTTTGAAGCATATGCGTCAATCTGCTGAAAGACTGCCTGCTTGACTTCGACTTTTTCTGCCACATTTTCAATGATATAGTCTGCATTGGCAACAGCTTCTTTTATTTCGGAGGTCGATTGAATCCGTTTCATGGTTTCCTCGATGACTTCTGAATGGATATATTCCAGTGAAAGCAGAGTGTTTAGATTATCCCGTATTCTGCCCATGGCTTTCTCCAGGTTTTCCGGTGTGCGATTATACAGGTAAACGATGTGGCCCTTCATGGCAAAGAACTGGGCGATACATAAACCCATGGTTCCTGCACCGATTACTGCGATTTTCCAGTTTATCATTTCTTCTGATTTCATTTTTTTCCCTCCCATTTTTTTGTTTCTGTGAACTTCGGCTTGAGAAACTTGTCTCTGAAACAGAAGCTCTGCACTGAGTATACCGTCAGAAAAATAGTGAAGTCAACGGATAAACATGGTTTGTGACGAAACAGGGAATAATTCGTGACAGAAAGAACAGGGTGTGTTACAATATGTAACATGCAGAGGAAACAGGAGTCTGCAATATTTGAAAACTGAGAAAAGGAGATTAAATTCATGGCCATTCAGGAAGAAGGAAGAAATCTGATGACGGAATATCTGGCAGAGGCACTGGTACTTTTGTTGGAAGAAAAGCCGATTTCATCTATCACTGTTTCAGAGCTGACCAGGAAAGCAGGCGTCTCCCGCATGACGTATTATCGGAATTTTTCCTCCATGGAAGAAATCTTTGAACGGTACATTGCATGGATCATACAGCAATATGAGAGGGAGGTGGTACAGAATGAAGGGTTTGCCTCTTATATCAGAGAATCCAATCTGCTTCTGATGTTCCACTACTTCAGCAAATATCAGAAGCTGATTCGATGTCTGCTGAAAAATCATCTGGGAGACTATCTTCGGGAAGCGGTAATTCGCAGCGTTGTGGGACTGAGCCTGAAGTCAGAATTTGACCAGAAGGAACGGCTTATCAGCCTGGCATATGCCAATGCGCTTTACGGTATTATGGTTTACTGGATGGAAGAAGACATGCGTACCGATCCGAAAGAACTTTCTCAGCTTCTTTGTGCTCTGTTCCAGAATCAGATGCGCAGGTTCTGACTCAATTTGAAAGCATCGATCTGACGAAGTTCACAAAGGTACGTTCGTTTTTCGTCAGATGACTTCGGTATTCCAGTCCGTAGGCATAGGAAATATCAGGCTCCAGCTGCCGGATGACCAGCGGAGGTTCAGCCTGCTTCTGTGCCTGCGCCTGATCCTGAATCAGAATACCCATTCCGTCATTGAGCAGACCGGACAGACCGGTAGTGTTTCCCTGGTAAACAATTTCAGGCTGGACGCCTTCCTGACGCAGCATATACTCCAGATACTGATATGTGAACGTGGTCTGATCCGGAACAAGAAGATGGACATTTTTCAGACTTTGGAGGGGAATCTTCTCCATGCAGGCCAGGGGATGGCTTTCCGGAAGAACGGCAACCAGGCGGCTTCTTCCCGCAGGAAGAAACCCATGCTGCGGTTTTTCCCAGTCTGCGAAGGTCATGGTAATAATCCGGATCTGTCCGGCAGAAAAGGCTCTGTGCAGCTCACGGAGACTTCCTTCCTGGATTTTCAACAGAATATCCGGGTAATCCCGGCGAAAAGTTCGGATGAATTCGGTGATCATATAGAGATCCGGATTGTGGACAATCCCAATCAGTGTCCTGGTATTTCGCTGTTTTTCCAGATTTTTCAGTGCAGCTGCTGCTTTTGTTGCATCTTCGGTGATTCTTTTTACATAAGGCAGATAGAGCCTGCCATATTCGGTCAGCTGTACGTTCCGTGTGGTTCGATGAAACAGCGAATAGCCAAGCTCCCGTTCCAGTGTCTGGATATGTCTGGACAGAGTGGACTGGGACATGTGCAGGTGATATGCGGCAGCACTGAAACTGCCGGTTTCGGCCAGAACCAGAAATTCGCGCAGGCTGGAAATATCCATTCTCATTCCTCCTCTCTTCTTATTCTCTATTATTTATCCAGAAACTGCATAAGTCAAGAAAAATTTGCAACAATATGTGAATCGATGTACATTCGGCAGATGATATAATCTCGTTAAGATATTCTCAATAAAAGCAGAGAAAAAAGAAAAGATGAGGAGGGATCATATGCCAAACCAATCGTTTAAAGACTATATGCTCAATGAAAATGATTTCATGCCGGAAGAATATCATGTTGAGGATAAGGAAAAGCTGGAACTTCTGAAAAAACTGGGTGCCCTGATATCGGATCGGCGAGATATCAAGGGCTGGGAATCCATCAAGGATAATGACCCGGAGGTCTGGGCCTTGGATAAGATCATGAACAAGGAAGAAGTGAAGTTCATGTTGTCCTTTGAGAAGAAGCGGGTGAATATCTACACGGTGGAGCAACTGGCAAAGAAAAACAATATCTCCGTAGAGAAAGCCCAGCAACTGTGCGACCATTTGTGTGAAGTGGGTATTCTGGAATATAACCGGGAAAACAGCGATCATCATAAACAGTATTTTGTGCCGAAATTCGTAGTGGGTTCCGGTGAATATATGATGATGAACGGCAAGCTGCTGGAAACGGTTCCGGAAATTGCAACTCTGTTTAATGTGGCTTCCCAGGCAGTAGGACCGGTTGCATCAGTGGTACCTCCGGGCGGCGGTGGTATGGGCATGCATGTCATTCCGGTAGAGAAGGCAATTCCTGCAGAGAGCAAGTCTGTATCCGTGGAACATCTGTCTCACTGGCTGAAGAAGTACGATAAATATGCGGTGGATGTATGTTCCTGCCGTCGTCAGCAGAGAATCCGCGGTGAAGGCACCGGCGACATTGAAGGCTATTTCTGCATTGCACTGGGTGATATGGCGGAGTATTGCGTGGAAACCAAGAAGGACGCTTATTACATTACATATGATGAGTGCATGGAAATCCTGCGTATATCCGAAGAAAAGGGTTTCGTGCACCAGATTACCAATCTGGACGGAGAAGATAAGATTGTAGGAATCTGTAACTGTGCACCGGGCGTCTGCAATGCACTGCGCACCTCACAACTGTACAACACGCCGAATCTGTCAGCTTCTGCTTATCGTGCGCATGTGAACAAGGAAAAGTGCGTTGCCTGCGGCAAATGTGTGGAAGTCTGCCCTGTAGGCGCTGCTAAACTGGGACAGAAGCTCTGCAAAAAAGACGGAAGCGAGGTAATCTATCCGAAGGCACTGTTGCCGGATCTGACGCCGTGGGGTGTGGATAAGTGGAATTACAATTATCGGGATGACGCCAAGATAAACTGCTATGCATCCGGTACAGCACCATGCAAGACGGCATGTCCAGCCCATCTGGCGGTACAGGGTTATATCGAAATGGCTTCGGAAGGCCGTTATATGGATGCGCTGAAGCTGATTAAGCAGGACAATCCGTTCCCGGCTGTCTGCGGTGATATCTGTAACCGAAGATGTGAGGATCGCTGTACCAGGGGCACTGTGGATCAGCCTGTTGCCATCGATGAGATCAAGAAATTCATTGCAGCACAGGAACTGAAGAAAGAGGGAAGATATATTCCAGAATGTTCGAATGATGAAGGAAAACAGTGGAGTGATGCATATAAGGTTGCGGTCATCGGTGCCGGACCTGCCGGACTCTCTGCAGCCTACTATCTGCGGACAAAGGGATATCCTGTCACTGTCTTTGAGAAAGAAAAGGAACCGGGCGGCATGCTGCGCTACGGAATCCCTTCTTTCCGTCTGGAAAAGAATGTGATCGATGCAGAAATTGACGTGATTCGTGAGATGGGCGCAGAAATTCGCTGCGGTGTAGAGGTAGGAAAAGATGTGACGCTGCAGCAGCTTCGTGCGCAGGGATATAAGGCATTTTACGTCGCAATCGGACTTCAGAACGGGCGGAAAGCCGGTATTCCGGGCGAAGAAGCGGAAGGTGTGGAAGCAGGGCTGGGCTTCCTGCGAAGAGTGAATCTGGATCATTCCCAGACGATCCAAGGAGGAACCGTCGTTATCGGCGGCGGCAATGTGGCGGTCGATGTGGCCAGGACTGCTGTTCGGGCAGGCGCTTCTCTGGTTACAATGGTATGCCTGGAAAGCAGGGAAGAAATGCCGGCCTCTCCGGATGAAGTAAAAGAAGCGGAAGCTGAGGGAATCATCGTGGAAACAGGTTGGGGTCCGAAGGAAATTCTGACCGAAAACGGAAAAGTGACGGGCATTATACTAAAAAAATGTGTGCAGGTCTTTGACGAAGAGAATCGCTTCCATCCGCAGTATGACGAAACGGAAACTCGAGTGATGGAATGCAGCAACGTGCTTCTGTCCATCGGCCAGGCTGCCGCATGGGGGAATCTGCTGGACGGCACGCAGGTGGTTGTAAAGAAAAACGGTACGGCGGAAGCAGACCCAGTGACACTACAGACTGCAGAACCGGACATTTTTGTTGGCGGAGATATTCGATATGGCGCAAAATTCGCTATCGACGCGATTGCTGACGGAAAAGAGGGTATGGTCAGCATGCACCGTTTCGTACATGAAGGCCAGAGTCTGACCATCGGCAGGGATCTGCGGCATTTCATCGAACTGGATCGTGATGATATCCGTGTGAAATCCTTCGACAATGCAAAACGTCAGATCCCAGGTGCAAAGGAAGGGGAAAGTGCGAAGACGTTCGACGACCTGCGTTTACCGCTGACAGAAGAACAGATCCGGACAGAAGCGAAACGCTGCCTCAGTTGCGGTGCGACCACCGTGGACGATCATCGCTGTATCGGATGCGGACTGTGCACCACCCGGTGCGAATTCGATGCCATCAGTCTGTCGAGAGACCTGCCGCAAAATTCAAAGATGTATGTGGGGGAAGAAGGCCTGAAGAAAGCAGTATTGCCGTACATGATCAAGAGAAAAATAAAGATGCGTTTTGTGAAGAAGTGAGAGTAAGCCATGCATGAACTGGGAATTGTCACCTATGTGGTGAAAACAGTGGAGAAGATTGCTGAAGAAAACCAGGTGGAAAAGATTGCTGCAGTAACGTTGGAAATCGGGGAGGTTTCCGGTGTGGTGGAAGAGTATCTGGAGGATTGCTGGAAGTATTTCAGAGAGAAGAATCCGATTCTGGAAGATGCCGCTCTGGAATTCGAAATTCTCCCGGCAGTCACCTGGTGCGAGGATTGTAAAACAGAATATGAAACTGTGAAATATGGAAGAACCTGTCCATACTGCTGCAGCGAAAACACTTTTTTGCTTGCAGGCGGTGAATGTAATATCAAAGAAATCCTGGCGGTCTGAAAAGATCGCCGGGTATTGAAACGAAACTTGGAGGAATGTGATGAATCCATATAAGATTATTGATTTGAAAAAAACCATGCTGGAGGACAATGATACCGATGCGGAGAAGCTGCGTCAGGAGATGAAAGAGAAAAAGACGTTCTATGTTAATATCATGTCTTCACCCGGTGCTGGAAAGACCAGTACCATTCTTCAGACAATCCATAGACTGAAAGAAACCGTGTCTGTTGGTGTGATGGAAGCGGACATTGATTCCGCTGTGGACGCAGAGACGGTGTCGCAGACCGGGATTCCGTGCATTCAGCTCCATACCGGCGGCATGTGCCATTTGGATGCGGATATGTCAAGACAGGGTCTGCGGGAGCTGGAAAAAAGCTGCCGGGAGAATGACAGACATCTGGATCTGGTGATCCTTGAAAATGTGGGAAATCTTGTTTGTCCGGCGGAATTCGATTCTGGTGCATGCAAGAATGTTGCGATTCTTTCAGTGCCTGAAGGAGACGATAAACCTCTCAAATACCCACTCATGTTTCAGGTATGCGACGTGGTTCTGGTGAATAAGATAGACGCGATGAAAGCGTTTGACTTCAATTTGAAAAAGGCAGAAGAAGTAATTCACCAGCGGAATCCGGATGCTCTGGTAATCCCTGTTTCTGCCAGAACAGGAGAGGGAATGGAACTTTGGTGCAGCTGGCTGCTGCATGAAGTACAGATCTGGAATGGGAAAGGAGAAGAGAACAGGAAAGGAGAAACAGACAGGTGGCAAAGTTAAAAGTAATCAATGTGAATCAGAGTGTTTACGCAGTCAATGATGAAATTGCTGCACGAACCCGTGAAAAACTGAAAAAAGAAAAAACTTTCATGGTGAATCTGATGGCTTCTCCCGGAGCAGGAAAGACCAGCGTTCTTCTCCGAACCATAGAAGCCGTGAAGAATCGATATCAAATTGGCATTATGGAAGCAGATATCGAAGCTACCGTGGATGCTGAAAAAATGCAAGATGCCGGAGTCCGCTCCATTCAGGTTCATACCGGCGGGCAGTGCGCCATGGATGCAGAAATGACCTTACAGGCACTGGAGGCGTTCCCTGCTGAAGACCTTGACCTGCTGGTGCTGGAGAATGTGGGAAATCTTGTTTGTCCTGCAGAAACGGATACAGGTGCCTCGAAAAATGTGGCAATTCTGTCGGTGCCGGAGGGCGATGACAAGCCACTGAAATATCCGCTGATGTTCCGAGTCTGTCATGCGGTGCTGATTAACAAAATCGACACACGTGAATTTTTTCCGTTTGATGATGCGGCTGTTACAGAAAGAATTCACAATTGCAATCCCGATGCGGAGATATTCTTTCTTTCCGCAAAAACCGGAGAGGGAATGGAGCAATGGACAGACTGGCTGGAACAAAATATCATAGAATGTAAGAACCTCTGATTTTTCAGGGGTTTTTCTTGTTATAAATAATATAGAATGATATAATTCTTTTATCAAAGAGTCAATTATCGTTCATAAAACCGTTCACAATGTGGATATGAAAAATGGAGGAAAATAGAATGAAAATCGCAGTCATCACCGGCGCATCCAGCGGAATGGGCCGGGAGTTTGTATATGCCATTGACAAGGAATTTGAAATGGATGAGATCTGGGTCATCGCCCGGCGGGAAGAAAAGCTGCGGGAACTGAAAGACCGCTGCCAGACTGCTGTGCGCCCTGTAGCCCTGGACCTGATGGAGCGTGAAAGCTATCAGAGATATAAAGAAATGCTGGAAGCGGAAAAGCCGGAGATCCAGGTGCTGGTCAATGCGGCGGGCTGCGGCCTCTTCGGGACATTCACGGAAATGGACATGGACAAGCAGCTGGACATCATTCAGCTCAACGACCAGGCTCTGACGGCAATGTGCCACATCAGCATTCCGTACATGCCGGAAGGCAGCCATCTGGTAAATCTGGCCTCCAATTCGTCCTGGCAGCCGGTGCCGTATATCAACGTATACGGCGCATCGAAGGCTTACGTCATGAGCTTTTCCCGTGCGCTGGGGGTGGAGCTGCAGAACCGGGGCATCCATGTGATGGCAGTGGCGCCGGGCTGGATCAAAACCGAGTTTTTCGACCATGCGGTCCACGACGACACCATCAAATATTATGACCGGTACTACACGGCAGAGCAGGTGATCGAGCGGGCCATGAAGGATCTGCGAAAGAAAAAGGCAGTCTCCATTCTGGGACTGCCGGTGCGGATGCAGGTGCGCCTGGTGAAGCATCTGCCGGTAAGCCTGGTCATGAAGACCTGGTGCAGACAGCAGGGGAAATAGAGATAAAGAGAACAGGAATAAGCGAGAACCAGTAAAAATCAAAAAATCGGAAAATGGGGCTGCGGCAGTTGATTTTGCTCGCAGCCCTATTTATTTGCAGCAATGCCGGGGTGCCGGGGATGCTCGGGGCGCCGGGGTGTCGGGATGCGGGGATGCTCGGGGCGCCGGGGGATGCTCGGGGTGTCGGGATGCGGGGATGCTCGGGGCGCCGGGGGATGCTCGGGGCGCCGGGGGATGAGAGGTGCTCGAAAGGTGCTGCGCAAGCAAAATGTGACGCCAAACGTACATTTTTTTCTCGATTGGCGTCACATAGATCATCTAGGTATGGGTAAAATAGAATTATATGGAAGTAAAATAATAGAATATAATAGAAATAATTTCTATATATTAAATGAAATGCTATAAATTCTAAAATAATCCATTCTGTTATGTGAACGAAAGCTGATTATATATGATAAAAAGTAATCAAACGTCGCGCTACAGAGGATACCTAGAGCATCTATGTGACGCCAAATGCACAAAAAAGACCCATTTGGCGTCACCTTTTGCGTGCAAAAAAATTATACAATACTTTCAGCAAGAAAAGACCGTTCAATCGCATCTGATGACTATGGTTTGCAGTTTCCGCACGGGCTGTAGCCGTCTGTGATGATCTCGTCCCGGGAGGCGGTGACTGACTTTTTATTTTTTTCCGCCATCTGACTGACGCTGCTGCAGGTCGGATAGTGGAACTTCTTCGTATTGGTGTTGAGCACATAGGTATACTCCGGCTGTTTTCCCGGATCGGCAGCGGATGTACCGCCGCTGGCATCTGATGCCCGCCGGCTGTCTCCGGTGGCATAGTCGATTTCGATGCCCGGCTGCACGTTGTAGACGAACACATGAAATTCCAGACCCTTTCCCTGATCCTCCACCGAAGACGCCTCCATCTCTACGCCTCGGGCAACCAGATCTTTCCCATCGTAAATTGGCGTTACACGGTAAAGCACATGATTCCCTGTTTTTCGCACATACTCCGCCACCCGATTCTCAAAAGGAAGCATTCCATCCACGTTGAGATACCGGGTGCCCGTGATCAGATTTTGCTCGTTGACATTTTCTCCGGTGAGCTGGTAGCCGATCAGGTGGCAGCGGTTGTATAGATACTTGTCCTCAATCAGATCGTCATAACGGACCGTGTGCCAGCCGGATGGCTTGATCATGCCGATGGAGCCCCGCTCATTCGCAGGAATCAGATTCCTTCCCACCACAGCGAAGGCAGTGCCGCAGCGTCCCAGGCGGTCCAGCTTCGAAAAAGTCTGGCTGGATTTTTTCACATACATACTCTTCGCAAAATATGTCTTCCCGCCGTTGATCTCTGCGTATGGGCTTCCGCTGTATGCAGGGATTTTTTTCAGAGAGACCGCGGTACGGATTTTGCCGGATTTGACGGAGCTGAAGCGGCCTTTCGACTTGCCGCTGACGGCCCGGACCTTGTAGTAATACGTCCGGTTCTGGGCAGTTGTTTTATCCGTATAGCCGGTGCTCTGGACGGCGGCTGTTTTTTTATAGGTGCCGGACTTGGACGAAGCACGGTAGATTTCGTAGGATTTCGCCCCGCTGACCTTGGTCCATGTGATTTTCAGCCCTTCATAGCCGGATGGGGCCACCTGGATAGAAGGCGCTTTCAGACCGGACGATGTGGTGGAGGCGGTGGAAGCGGTGGAAGATGCAGAGGCTGAGGCAGTGCCGGAAGCAGAAGTGCCGGCCGATGCAGCCAGCGCAGTGCTTTCCGCATTGCTTCCCGGCAGCAGCTGGTATGTGGCTATGGACAGGAAGACCGCAAGTGCCAGGACCAGCGAAAGTATTCTTCTGCTTTTCAATTTCGTTTGATTCTTTAATCTGTGTTTCACGATTTGTATCCCCCCTCGACACGCTTCGACACGGATAGACATGAATCGACGCATGCCGCTTCTATATTTTACCGCGACACGAAGGGGAAAACAAGAGTTCCTGTGTAATTAACAGAAAATGACTGAATTGCCGTATTTTTTGACGAAAAAGAATTGACATAAGAACACATGTTCTATATAATTGAGACACAAACCTGTATGGTTATGAGCCGGAAGGCTTCATATACCAGGGACTGCCGCCGGCGGCAGAGGTCCACCAACCAGCCGAAAGGAAGGGAGGTGGTTGTATGACGTACATATCGCTGTCAGACTTACTGACCTATACGCTTGTACTGATTGCGCTTGCTACTCTTATAAAAAGGGGTAAATAAGACCAAAACCGCCAAACGAAGCGTTTGACGGTTTTGGTTACGATATACAATTCGGACCGAGCCGCTCCACTACAAGCGGCATTTCCTTGTTAAAACCAATATACCACGGTCTGGCAGCAGATGTCAAGGGACTGGGAAAATTGTTTACATATATGTTCAGATCTATCCGGAAATCGGTTGAAATACAGGGAAAAATGTGATATTCTAAAAGGTAATTGAATTGCAAAAAGGAGAGACATACGACCATGAAATACGAAAGCACAAGAGGAAGCAAAGCATACAGGAATGCGCCCCAGGCCATCATCTGCGGTCTGGCAGAGGATAAGGGACTGTATGTTCCTTCTGAAATGCCGAAACTTCCATGTACACCGGCAGAACTGACCGGCAAATCCTATCAGGAAATCGCATACCGCATCATCGGTGCGTTTTTCGACGACTTCACGGCAGATGAACTGCAGGCTTGCATCGATGGTGCATACGACAGCAAGTTCGAAGCGGAAGACATCGTACCGGTGAAAGAAGCCGGCGGTGCACATTTCCTGGAACTGTATCACGGAAAGACGGCTGCTTTCAAGGACATGGCCCTGTCCATCTTACCATATTTGATGACCACTTCCCTTCGGAAGGAAGGCGTTACAGACAAAATCTGCATTCTCACCGCAACCTCCGGCGATACGGGGAAGGCAGCTCTTGAGGGGTTTGCGGATGTACCGGGAACGGAGATCATCGTATTTTATCCGTACGGGGCAGTCAGCCAGGTGCAGGAGCGTCAGATGACCAGCCAGGAAGGTGCCAATACCCACGTTTACGCCCTGAAAGGAAATTTCGACAATGCCCAGACTGGCGTGAAACAGATTTTCAATGACGCTGCCTTCGGACAGAAGCTGGCAGACATGGGTGTACGCCTGTCTTCCGCCAACTCCATCAACATCGGACGTCTGGTGCCGCAGGTGGCATACTATGTCTACGGCTATGTGAAGCTGCTGGAACGCGGCGTGGTGAAAGCCGGAGAGCCGGTAAACATCGTGGTGCCGACAGGCAACTTCGGAAACATCCTGGCGGGATATTTTGCGAAGGAAATGGGCATTCCGGTGAAAAAATTCATCTGCGCATCCAACGAAAACAAGGTTCTGACCGACTTCATCAATACCGGCGTGTATGATATCCGCCGCGACTTTTTCGTGACCAATTCGCCGTCCATGGACATCCTGATCTCCAGCAATCTGGAACGTCTTCTGTATCTGCTCAGCGGCAGAAACGGCCAGGAAGTGAAGGGCTACATGGGCCGTCTGGAAAAAGAAAAGGTCTATGAAGTCAGCCCGCAGGTAAAAGAGGGAATGAAGTGCTTTTACGGCGGCTTCTGCACGGAGAAGGAAACAGAGGAGACCGTGGGCCGTATGTACAAAGACCATGGCTATTTGATGGATACCCATACGGCAGTGGCATACAAGGTTTACAAGGATTATGTCGAGACGACCGGGGACGAGACGCCGGCGCTGATCGCATCCACAGCCAGCCCGTACAAGTTTGCGGAGAGCGTGGGCCGGGCCATCGGACTGGAGCCTTCTTCGGACGGGTTTGCCGCAGTCCGGGCGCTGCATGAGGCGACCGGTGTTCCTGTGGAGAAGGGGCTGAAAGGGCTGGAGAACAAGCCGGTCCGCCATACCGGTGTCTGTGAGATTGGACAGCAGGCGGAGGCAGTGCTGGAAAGCCTGAAATAGTGCTGAAAAGCCTGAAATAGTTTTTGAAACGGAAAGTCAGCCGGCTGGTGCGCGAAAGAGTGTCAGCCGGCAAATTATATTCTCATTTTTTCAGGGGGTTAGAATGAAAGAGCATGTATTTTGGGAATTACCGCCGGGATACATCCTGGAGCGGGAAGTGAAGCTGTCGGAGGACCGGGGCGCGCTGAAGATTATGGCCGTCCTGCAGCTGGTGCTGGCGGCGGTGCTATTTGGGTTGGGACTCTGGCATCATCCGATCCGGGAGGCCTTTTCCATGGGGGCCGTGCGAACTGCCGCGGCGTTTTGCTTCATGGTGGTGGGTATTCTGATCTACTTTCTGGCCCACGAATGGGTCCACGGCGTGTTTATCCGTCTGTTTTCGGGGCGGAGCGCGGCCTTCGGGTTCGAGCTGAAAAAGGGGATGGCCTATGCGTACAGTAATGCCTTCTTCGCAAAATCCCCATATGTCGTGATCGCACTGGCGCCTCTGGTGGTTTGGACGGTCCTGCTGGGGCTTTTGCTTCGGGATGTACCGACAAGCTGGTTCTGGTATCTCTATGCGATCCAGATCGTCAATGTAAGCGGCGCGGTGGGAGATCTGTATGTGACGTGGCTGACGCTGCATATGCCGAAGGGAACGCTGATTCTGGATAACGGCATGGAGATGCGCTTTTATGTGAAAAAGCAGTAACAATTGCATCACAGCGGGATGCATAGAAGAAGTAAGAAACGGAGCAGGAGACGTGGCAGAAACGCAAGAGAGAAATGATACACAGGTAATGAAAAATCCGCTGGGCACGGCACCGGTAGGTGCGCTGCTCAGAAAATTTGCGATTCCCAGCATCATTGCCATGATGGTGGGCGCTTTATACAATATCGTGGACCAGTTTTTCATCGGGCAGAGTATCGGGGAACTGGGAAATGCGGCGACCAATGTGGCGTTTCCGCTGAATACCAGCTGCACGGCCATTGCGCTTTTGCTGGGCATCGGTTCGGCGGCGGCGTTTAATCTGAATATGGGACGGGGGAATCGTGAAAAGGCGATATACTATATCGGAAATGCCGCTGCGCTTCTCTTCGGGTTTGGTGTGATTCTCTGTCTGGTGACGGAGATTTTCCTGGAACCCATGCTGGTGTTTTTCGGTTCACCGGAGGAGGTGCTGGGATATGCCATCGAATATGTGCGGATCACGGCAATCGGATTCCCGTTCATTATTCTTTCCAACGGCGGCACCCATCTGGTACGGGCAGACGGCAGTCCAAGGTATTCCATGATCTGCAACCTGTCCGGCGCGGTGATCAATACCATACTGGATCCGATCTTCATTTTCGGTCTGGATATGGGAATGTCCGGTGCGGCGTTGGCTACTATCCTTGGACAGATTTTCGCAGGACTGCTGGTAGTACAGTATCTCCGACACTTTAAGGCGGGAAAGCTGACGGCTGCACATCTGCGGCCGAAGAAGGAGATCGCAGGCTATGCCATGGGTCTGGGCCTGGCTCCCTTCCTGAATCAGATGGCCATGATGGTGGTGCAGGTGGTGATGAACAATTCCCTGACCTGGTACGGAGCCCAGTCCATCTATGGGGAATCGATCCCACTGGCATGTTCCGGTATCATCAACAAGGTGGGATTTCTGTTTTTCTCCTTCTGCATCGGAATCGCCCAGGGCATGCAGCCGATTTCCAGCTTCAATTACGGCGCACGGCAGTATGACCGGGTGAAGCAGGTTCTGAAGCTGAGTATTCTGTCCGGATCGGTGATCTGCGTCATCGCATTTGGTTTGTTCCAGTTGTTTCCGCGTCAGATCATCGGCTTGTTCGGTGACGGATCGGAACTGTATTTTGCCTTCGCGGAGCGTTATTTCAGGATTTATCTGTTCTTTACCTTCCTGAATAACCTGCAGCCCCTGTCATCCACTTTCTTTACCTCCATCGGGATGCCGGGAAAGGGTACCTTCCTTTCCCTGACGCGGCAAATTCTTTTCCTGCTGCCGCTGATCGTGATTTTTCCGCTGTTTCTGGGCATTGACGGCATCATGTACGCCGGTCCGATCGCAGACTTTCTCGCAGCCGTCATCGCAGCAGCCATGCTGTGGAAACAGGTGCAGAAGATGGGAAAAGAAACCATGACTGACGAAGAATGACGGAGGCTGACGAAGCCGGGCAGAAAGATTTTGTCGGAAAAGATTGACCCGGACGGGGGAAATATTGTATAATATATGCGTTATTTTGTCTTGAAAGGAGGACATGTCCAATGAAACGTATCGAGACAATCGAAACCCGTGATCTGGCAGCAAGTGCACAGAACGGTGGCTGCGGCGAATGCCAGACTTCTTGCCAGTCCGCTTGCAAAACCTCTTGCGGTGTTGCAAACCAGGCTTGTGAGAACGAAAATAAATAATTAAGCCGATACCGCCTGTGTCAGTATGCAGGCGGTAATTATTTGCGGAAAATCGTTAAAAATCATTATAATTTCGAAAGGAAACTTACCTGTGATACATCAGTATAAATTAAACGGATACAACATTGTGCTGGACGTATATTCCGGCTCCATTCATGTGGTGGATGACGTGGCGTATGATATGATTGCCATGTACGAGTCGGCGACGCCGGAAGAGATCGTGGCCGCTATGCTGGAAAAGTACGGTGACCGCCCGGATGTGACGGAGGCAGACCTGTGGGACTGCCTGGACGACATCGAAGAACTGAAACGGCAGAAAAAGCTGTTCAGTGAGGATATCTACAAGGGCATTGCATTTGACTTCAAAAACCGATCCCGGGATATCAAAGCCCTGTGTCTCCATGTGGCCCACAGCTGCAACCTGAACTGTCAGTACTGTTTCGCCAGCCAGGGCAAGTACCACGGTGAACGGGCCCTCATGTCCTTCGAGGTGGCGAAGCAAGCCATGGATTTTCTGGTTGAGAACTCGGGTGACCATGTAAATTTAGAGGTTGACTTCTTCGGCGGAGAGCCGCTGATGAACTTTGACGTGGTGAAACAGACGGTGGCGTATGCCCGCAGCATTGAAAAAGAGGCCGGCAAGAACTTCCGGTTCACCCTGACCACCAACGGCGTGGACGTGGATGAAGAGGTGATGGATTTTGCCAATCGGGAATGCCACAATGTGGTTATGAGTATCGACGGCCGGAAGGAAGTGCACGATCATCTGCGGAAAGATTACCAGGGAAATGGAAGCTACGACCGGATCGTGCCGAAGTTTCAGGAATTTGCCCGCCGCCGGGGCGACAGCGGCTATTATGTCCGGGGCACCTTTACCCACAATAACACGGACTTCACCAACGACATCTTCCATCTGGCGGACCTGGGCTTCACCCAGCTTTCCATGGAACCGGTGGTCTGCAGTCCGGACGATCCGTACGCACTGACCCGGGAAGATCTGCCGGTGTTGTTTGAGCAGTATGAGATTCTGGCGAAGGACATGCTTCGGCGCAAGAAAGAGGGCCATCCGATCACATTCTACCACTATATGATTGACCTGACCCACGGGCCGTGCATTCACAAGCGGATTGCAGGCTGCGGCAGCGGCACGGAATATTTCGCTGTTACTCCATGGGGCGACCTGTATCCTTGCCACCAGTTCGTGGGAGATGAGGCGTATCGGATGGGAAATGTCTGGGACGGCGTCACCAATCTGGAGACTCAGGAGAAATTCCGCCAGTGCAATGTCTACGCCCGGAAGGAATGCGACGAGTGCTGGGCACGGTTGTTCTGCTCCGGCGGTTGTGCGGCCAATGCTTATCACGCCACCGGCGACATCCGCGGTGTCTACGAGTACGGCTGCGAGCTGTTCCGTAAACGGATGGAATGCGCCATCATGCTGCAGGTGGCGGAGCGAAAGGAACTGTAGGGCTGCGGAAACCATAAAACAGACTGCAAACTCATCCAAATTGAAGCGTTTTTCGCAAAAAAGGTTGAGTGGGCAGAAGCGATAACAGTGAAACAGTATATATTTTGTTACAAAAATTACATATAATGGATAAAAAACAGGGATTTCCGACGGAAATTCCTGCTTTTTTAGAGGTGCTGTGGAGCGAGAGTCAACCTTTTTTGTGATTTTTCCTTTGATTTGGATGAGTCTCCGCGATTTGGACAGCCTGCCGCCTGCCGCCGACCGTCTTGTACCTCCCGACCGCCGCCCGCTGTGAAGCCGCCCGCCGTCGCCCGCCGGCCGTCTTGTACCGGCTGCCGGCTACTTTGTGGAAGCGGGCAGATACTCCCCGGTGAAAAGCTCCGGAGCTTCGTCGAAGCGGATCTCAGCCTGCAGGAGGCCCGCTGCATACGGCGCAATCTCGTAAGGGCTGAACCAGATGGTCAGGCTTTCCTCACCGAGAGTCCAGGACGGCCGGTAGAGTTCCGCCTCCTCGTCCCAGGCAAAGTAATCCGCAAGCAGAGCATCCAGATCCGTATAGAAGGCGTCCTCACCGTACTCCGCCAGGAGTTTCTCCATGACCAGGGCCTTCAGAGCCGGAATGTCCGACACAACCTGATCCAGTGAAATGGCAGCGCCGGTCTTCACGTCCAGATTGAAGCCTTCATAATAGCTGGAAGGGTGAACGCCGCCGCAGTATTCATTCCATTCCAGCAGGTAACTGAGCATTTGACTATCCGCCCGAATGATTGACACGAACACATTGGAGGAGTAAGGGTAGAAGTCTTCCCGCTTGTAATCCTCACATTCCAGGGCACTCTGACCGAACTCTGCGACGCGATCAATCCCGTCGGAGACCAGCGTTTCTTTCTGTTTCTGCAGCACTTCGTTCAATGCCTCGAAATCTCCGCGGCCGGCTTCCTCCAGCTGCAGATACTGTATCTCCCCCGTAGCCAGGTCCTGACCGGGCACCGCATCCTGATCGCCATATGCCAGATGCTCCGTTTCCACGGTGAAAGACTGGGTGGACAGCTGATATTCAGCAGAGCCGGAATCGTCCGAATTACCGGATCCGTCGGACACGTCGGATTTTGCGCAGCCGGAAAGAACTGCAGTCAGGGAAAAGACCAAAGTCAGAATCAAAAGGAAAACCAAAAGAGAGCGCCAACGTTTCATAATCAATCCTCCGTTTCACAGTGCGTTTTGCAGTGCATAGTGCGTATAATTTCTGCTTTCATTCTAAATGAAAAAAGAGGTCTGCGCAAGGCAAACCTCTTCTGTTTCGGGATTAGTAATTTTCGGCGTTCACTTCGAAGTAGCTCTGCGGATGCGCGCATGTCGGGCAAACTTCCGGCGCCTTGGTGCCAACCACCAGGTGACCGCAGTTGCGGCATTCCCAGATCTTCACTTCGCTCTTTTCGAAGACTGCGGCGGTTTCCACGTTCTTCAGCAGGGCGCGGTAGCGTTCTTCGTGGTGCTTTTCGATGGCAGCAACCATGCGGAACTTGGCGGCCAGTTCAGGGAAGCCTTCCTCTTCGGCAGTTTTGGCGAAGCCTTCGTACATGTCGGTCCATTCGTAGTTTTCGCCGGCAGCAGCAGCGGCCAGGTTGGCAGCGGTGTCACCGATTCCGTTCAGTTCCTTGAACCACATTTTGGCGTGTTCTTTTTCGTTTTCAGCCGTCTTTAGGAAAAGCGCTGCGATCTGTTCGTAGCCTTCCTTCTTTGCAACGGATGCGAAATAGGTGTATTTGTTTCTGGCGCCGGATTCTCCGTCAAATGCGGCGTGGAGGTTTTTCTCCGTCTGGGTGCCAGCATACTTGTTGGCCGGAGCCTCTTCAATCAGTTCCAGCTTGTCGCCGGTGGCTTTGCAAAGCGGGCAAACCGGGGTTTCGCCGTCCTTCACTTCAAAAACTTCTCCGCAAATCGTGCATTTGTACTTTTTCATTGTCTTTTCCTCCTTGTTTTCTTCTTTCTTCTCAAAATCCGCCCGCCCGATTTCTCCGGCTGCGGCTGGGGTAATATTGTATTCTTCACATGGCTGACCTGCATGGCGGATGCCGGTGTAAGCAGCCATGTCGCGATTGAGGGTCACCAGGTTTTTCATGGAAAGGCCGTGAACGGAAGTGTTTCCGGTGACCCGTGCGAAGGTTCTCAGCTCATCGGTGGATACGTTCAGATAGTTGGCAACCCGTTGGGCAGCTACATCCACCTGGAGACGCTTCCGCAGTTCCGGATCCTGGGTGGCCACGCCAACCGGACAGCTTCCGGTGCCGCAGATGCGGTACTGCTGGCAGGCCGCTGCGATCAGCGGTGCGCTGGCTACGGCGATGGCATCTGCACCCATGGCCAGTGCCTTGGCGAAATCGGCAGATACCCGCAGGCCGCCGGTGATAACCAGATCGATGTCCGCATGAACCGCATCCAGATACTTTCTGGCCCGTGCCAGAGCGTAGACCGTCGGGACCGTGGTTGCCTCCCGCAGGAACAGCGGGCTGGAACCGGTGGCACCGCCCCGGCCGTCGATGGTGATAAAGTCCGGCTCTGCGAAGACACAGTATTCCAGGTCACGCTCGATATTTCCGGCAGCGATCTTGATACCGATAGGACGTCCTTCCGAACGCTCTCGCAGCATGGAAACCATGGCGCGGAGATCTTCCTTCGAGTTGATTTCCGGGAACTTGCTCGGGCTCTGAATATCCTCGCCCTGCTTCTTGCCGCGGATAGCAGCGATTTCCGCTGTTACCTTTTCGCCTGGCAGATGACCGCCCATGCCTGGTTTGGTTCCCTGACCAATCTTGATTTCGATGGCGTCGGAACTGCGCAGGTTTTCGTCGGTCACACTGTATTTATTCGGGATATATTCAAATATGTATTTGTATGACGATTCCTTTTCTTCCGGAAGAATTCCGCCTTCGCCGCTGCACATGGCGGTCTTCGCCATGGCGGAGCCTTTGGCCAGTGCCACCTTCACTTCCCGGGATAACGCCCCGAAGGACATGTGGGAAATATAGACCGGGCTTTCCAGAACCATCGGTTTCTTCGCATGTTTGCCGATGACCGTCCTGGTGTCCACCGGATCCCCGTCGTTGAGGGGTGCAGGGTTCAGCTGACCGCCAAGCAGCAGAATGTCGTCCCAGTTGGGAACCGGCATTTTCGTGCTCATGGCGCCGCCAATGGTCTTTCCGGTCACAGCCATTTCATGGATCTCTTCCATGTATCTGGCTGACGGGTCATGACGGACAGTGGCAGGGTCATAGCGCAGGTCGCCGGCATTCAGCACGCTGCCGGCACCCGCGACGCTGGCGCCGTCTGCTGCACCTGACGCATCACAGCGGCCCACACAATCCATGCCTTCGGAAACCGGGAGCAGATTGGATACTGGCTGCCGGCAGACCGGGCAGGCATCCAGCTGGGAAACAGGACGGCCCTCTTTTTCTTCGTCATAGACAAATCCGCAGATTTTACATTTGTAGATTGCCATTACATTAATCACCTCCATTTTCTTTTTTCGGGCTGCATTCCGGACAGAGCCCTTCGAAGACCACCAGGTGACGCTGTACATGGAAGCCGGTTTCTTCTTCGACCCGTGTATCAATTTCCTCCCGGTAAGTCAGCGGTGCGTCAAACACCTTCCCGCAGCCTGTGCAAAACATATGATAATGACGATCGCGGCGGTAGTCATAGCGGTCGGCAGTGGGGAGCTTCACCTGGGTGATTTCCCCGGCATTTTCCAGAACGCCCAGATTCCGATATACGGTGCCGCGGCTGATTTTATCATCTTTTGCACGTACGTCCAGATAGATTTGGTCGGCAGTCGGATGATCGGTTCTAGCATTCACAGCATCCAGCACCATCTGCCGCTGCCTGGAATTTCTTTGCGTTTTCATCTTGCCACCTTCTTTTATATAATAATAGGACTTAGTACTATTATATGCCTGAATCTGCGAAAAGTCAATATCCAATAGGAAACTCCGTGGAACTTCCTCTGTTTTTTTACATATATCTATTATAGAAATCAGAAAAGAAGGAGACGAACATGAATATGTTTTCAGATCGCTACGCAGCAGATTCGCTGGAACTGCACCTGTTCTTCGGGCGGATCATGAAGGAACACGCTCTGTTTCTGAAGGCAGGATTCACCGGTGCCAATCCGGAGTTTTCTGCAGAGGCAGAGTGCTATAAAAGAGAATTTGAAACGCTGCTCTGTCATGCGGTGCGGCTCAGCGACGGTGTGGTGAACCGGCAGGTTCTGGATTCAGGGGAAGTGGTGACGGAGTATACCCTGGCGGCAGAGAACCGGACAGAAGACTTTACCTGCATCGCCATCAATCAGGGAATCACCCGCAGAGAACTGCAGCTGGCCGGAAGAGAAGAAAGCGGGGAGGCCTGCTGCAGGGAGGACGGTCAACGGCCGGAGGCCTGCGGGCGGCGGGCTTCATCGGAACTGTGCTGCCGGGTCCACGGTCTGAACCAGCGGGCGCTGGAACTGCTGGACGGACTCATCCGATTCAAGGAAACGGTACTGGAGCGGGTTCTCTGCTGTGAAATGTTCACCGGAAATTATCCGTTGCTGATCGAGCACATTATCCGTGAGGCAAAGCTGTACCGCCAGTATGTGGAGATGCTGGAAAAGGACGGGTGCCTGACGCAGCAGTCCATGGCAGAGACAGAATGCTTCTGGAACCGGATCATGATGGAACACGCCCTGTTCATCCGCGGTCTGCTGGATCCGGTGGAGGGTGCACTGATCCAGAGCGCCAACGATTTTGCCAGGGATTACGGCCAGCTGCTGGAAGCCTGCTGCGATGCCCAGGATCAGACCATGGCCGGAGAAACAGGGTCGTGCGGGGATGTTTTGGGGGAAACCATACGGTTCCGGGACTTTAAAAAAGCCGGCGCCGAAGGCATTCTGCAGTGCAAGATCCGCTCCGTGATCCTGCCGCTGCTGGCAGACCACGTGCTGCGGGAGGCCAATCACTACATCCGCCTGCTGCGGTAGGGCGGTGGCAGGCGCAGTGAGACCGCTTCGAAACGTCTTTCCCGAAAATATGCCCTTCGGACGGGATTCCGGAGGGCAGCATCGGGTTCGCTCAAGTTCCAGAAAAAATGTCAGTGAAAAAGGACGCCAAACGACAACTTTTAAGTTGATTGGCGTCCCACCAGGTCAGTTTTCGCCGAAATTGTCTTCATTTTCTGCATTGCAGCTACCATTTCGTATTCGTTTTCGTGGCGTAATGTGAAAATAGTAACATATATTATATATATTTACAGAAAAATATTTACAAAAATGTATTTATAGACTATTTTTTGTACATACCTAGATAATCTATACACGCCAAGTTCTCCTCAAATCATCATTTGGCGTCCTTTTCGCGTTGCGGAAACCATTGTCGACTTTCAGCCAAGCCGAAATCAGGAAATTTACTTTCCCCCCGGAGAATGATATAATGAAGCATACGCAAAACAACCGAACGAGGAGCGCAAGAGGAACGAATATGAAACGAATTCAGATTATCGAAGACGATGAAGCGATCCGCACGGAACTGAAAACCCTGCTGCGAGCCAACGGATACCAGCCGGTGGACGAACCGCCCTGTGACCTGATCCTGATGGACGTGAACCTGCCGGGCGAAAGCGGATTTTCCCTTTGCCGGAAGCTGCGGCAGACCTCCGCCACACCGGTGATTTTCCTGACGGCGCGGGACACTCCGGAAGACGAACTGCTGGCCTTCAGCGTGGGCGGCGACGACTTCATCCGCAAACCATACAACTCCGCCGTGCTGCTGGCACGAATCGGCCGCATGCTGAAAAACACCGCCGGCGACACCCTGAACGTCCGGGGGCTGACCCTGGACCTGCCCGGGATGAAAGCCGTATTCGACGGCCGGGCTGCAGAACTGACGAAAAACGAGGCCCGCATTCTCTGGTGCCTGATGCAGAAAGACCTCTGCACCCGGGACGAGCTCATCGAAGACCTGTGGACCAATGGCATGTACATCGATGGCAACACCCTGTACGTCAACATCGGCAGACTTCGGGAAAAGCTGAGCCAGATCGGCGCGGCGGATTTTGTGCGCACGGTGCGCGGCGTGGGGTACCGACTATGAGTTTTCGGGACTATCTCGGCGCAAAATCCGTCCTTCTGTGCATGACGGGAATCGGGGGATTGTATCTTGCCCTGGTGTTTTATTTTTGCGGGTTGTCTGCGTCTCTGGTTGGGATCCTTCTGGCCAGTGGGCTGCTGATGGTGGTGCTTTGCATTGTGGTCGGCTGGCAGCGGGCTGACCGGCGGCTTCGGAGACTGCGGGGCAGGCTGGATGCTTTGCCGGAAAAGTACCTGATCGGAGAAACCATGGAGCTGCCCGTGGATCCGCTGGAGCGGGAATATTATCTCATGATGAAGGAAATCTCCCGCTCCGCCATCGGGGCGGTGGAGGAGGCCCGTGCAGAAAAGCAGGATTACTGCGACTATGTGGATCGCTGGGTCCATGAGATCAAAACACCGCTCACCGCCTGCTCGCTGATTCTGGCCAACGGGGGAGAGCCGGCCAAGCTGCGGCGGGAGCTGCGCCGGGCGGACAATCTGACGGAGACCATCCTGACCTATGCCAAGCTGGGAACCGCTGAAAAGGATACCCAGATCAGCCGGACGGATCTGCGGAGGGCCTGTGACCAGGCGGTCCGGGAGGAGATGGAGCTGCTGATCGGGGCGGGGATCAGCGTTTCCATCGAGGGGGATGCGGCCGTCTATACCGACGCGAAACTGCTGGTGTTCATCCTGAAGCAGCTTCTGATCAACTGTGCCAAATACTGCCCCGGCTGTCAGGTGCGGATTGCTCTGGACGGGAGCGACCTGACCTTTGAGGACAACGGGGTGGGGATTCCTGCCCATGAGCTGGCAAGAGTGACGGAGCGGGGATTTACCGGCGCGGCGGGACGAAGCCACGGCCAGAGCACCGGCATGGGACTGTACATCGTCCGGGAACTCTGCAGACGGCTGAACATAGGACTTGCGATTGCGTCGGAGGAGCACTGCTTTACCCGGTTTTCACTGCAGTTCCCGTCCGGAATCTCACAAAACTGTTAGATTTCATGGAAGCTGTGTTAGAACAAATGGAGACCTTTTGCTGTACAATGGCTGCGAAAGGGGAGATGAAATATGAATCCATTACTTGAAATCAAAAATGTAACCAAATACTACGGCAGCGGCGACGCGGTGTCCAGAGCGTTGAACGGCGTCAGCTTTTCCATGGATGGCGGGGAATTCACCGCCATCATGGGTGCCTCCGGCTCCGGCAAAAGCACCCTGCTGAACGTGATCGCCACCATCGACCAGCCGAGTGCCGGCAGTATTGTTTTGGAAGGCAGGGACATTGCAGACATGCGGGAGCAGGAACTGGCGGCCTTTCGCCGTGACCGTCTGGGCTTTATCTTTCAGGAATATAACCTGCTGGATACCCTGACGGTGGGCGAAAACATCGTGCTGCCGCTGAATCTGCAGAAACGGCCGGCCGGGGAAACCGAGGAACGGCTTCGCCGGGCGGCGGCCTCTCTGGAAATCACGGATCAGCTGGAGAAATTCCCGCGGCAGCTGTCGGGCGGGCAGCGACAGCGGGCGGCCTGCGCCCGTGCTCTGATCACCCAGCCGGCCCTGGTGCTGGCCGACGAGCCCACCGGCGCCCTGGACAGCGCCAACTCCAGAAGCCTGATGGAAACCTTCACGTTGATGAACCAGAAGCTGGGTTCCACCATTCTGATGGTGACCCACGACGCCGTGGTGGGTTCCTATGCGTCCCGGATTCTGTTCCTGAAGGACGGCCGGATCTGGAACGAGCTTTACCGGGGAAACCGGGACCGTCAGTCCATGTATCATGAGATCCTGAATAGCATGGCGGTGCTGGGAGGTGAGGCAGATGTTCGCTAAACTGGCTTTTCGGAACATCCGGCGTCAGATCCGCAGCTACCTGATCTATTTCGTTACAATCGCCATGACCGTAGCCCTGATGTTTGCGGTCAACAACCTGAGCTACAGCGACCGGGTACAGCAGTTGGCGGACGTGTCAGATGATATGGGGACCATGTTCACCATGGTGACCATCCTGGCCTGCCTGGTCACGGCGCTGGTCCTCAGCTATGCCACCGGCTTCATGCTGAAACTGCGCAGAAAAGAGTTCGGCATGTATCTGACCCTGGGCATGACACGGCGAAACATTCAGACCTTGTTTGTCTGCGAGACCTGGATCCTATCGGCTTTGGCGCTGCTGGTCGGTATGGGTGCCGGCCTGGTGCTGTATCAGCTGGCGGTGGCGCTCTTTGCTTCCATTCTGGAGATTCCGTTTGCAGTATCTGCCTACTCCGCAAAGGGCATTCTGATCACGGTGGCGGTGAGCCTGGCTCTGTTTCTTCTGTCGTCGCTGGCCTCTCTGCGGTATCTGAAAAAAGTCACGGTGACGGAGCTTCTGAAAGAAGAGCCTGCCGAAAAAACCGAGAAACATCCGGTGCTCTGGTGCGCCCTGTCTCTGGTGACTCTGGCAGGGTTGGTCGGATGTCTGGTGATCACCTATCAGTCTCTCATGGCGGCCTTCCGGGCAGAGGAGAGTATGGGACTGATGGTCATGCTGGTACTGGATCTGATCATGGTGTTTCTGTCCCATTTTACTCTGTCCAGAACCCTGGCAGGACTGCTGCTGCGGAGCCGGAAACTGAAAAGCCGGGGAACCAATACCGTGGTTCTGCGGGGCCTGTCGGGAAAGATGACCATGAACTCCCTTCTGATCGGCGCCCTGGCCACCCTGCTGGTGTTTGCCATTGCCATGTCCAATGTGGCCCTGGGCGAAAAAATACACTCCCGTTACAGCCTGGATCTGGACTGCCCGTATGATGTGGAAGCCATGTTCGATCTTTCGGAAGAACACGGAATCTCCATGGAAGAGGGCAAAAAGATCATTGAAACATACAGCCCTATCACCGATGAATCCCGCTTCCAACTCTATACCACCGGGGAAACCACCATCTGCAGCACCATCGAGGGATATGACGTCATGGAGTGGACCGACACTTTCATGCCCCTGAGCCAGTTTAATGCACTCCTGACCGGCTGCGGCCGGGAACCGGTCACCCTGGAAAACCAGTACCTGGTGATCACCATCGCACCGGGCATCTGCGATTCGGATTTTTCGGAAAAAAACGTAACCCTGGGCGGAGAGACCTACACCTGGGCGGAAAGCAGCACCGGCTACCCGGATTTTGTCCGGAAATGGTTCTATTTCGTCGTGCCGGACGAGGCGGTCCGGGACATGACCGTGTCCGACCAATGCGCCGTCTACACCCTGGAAAACCACCGTCCTGACGCTCAGGCCCTGGTGGACGATCTGATGTATTACCGGGAAACGGAGGATGGGCTGGAGGACGCCAGCGATTACCGGGTCCGGGAATATTACCGGCTGTATGCAAACGCCACTGCGGGGACCCTGATCATCGGGACGCTGTACGTATCCACCGTCTTCGTGTGCATGGCGCTGGCGATTTTATCCATCAAAATCCTCTCGACCCTGCCGGATGAACGGAGGCGGTTTGCGGTGCTCTACCGGCTGGGTGCGGATGAAACCATGCAGAAAAAAGCCCTTTTGCAGCAGACGGGCGCCTTTTTCCTGATGCCGTTTGCCCTGCCGCTGCTGCTGACGGTGCCGTTCGGTCTGATTTTCGGGAAGGTTTACGAGATCTGGAATTTCACAGGTCTGAGCGGGCAGCATGCCATGTTCATTGCCCTGCTGATTTCCCTGACGGTGGCCGGGGTGTACGCCCTGTATTTCCTGATTACGTATAGAATCGCCTGCGATCATGTGATCTGCCGCAGCGGATCTGCGGAAAACTGAGACTTGACGCTTTCATTGCACCATGGGAATCTCACAACAGAAGGAATTTTAGGCGATTTTTATTGCTGTTTTTTCGATTATTTCGTATAATGAAGGGGTAAAAAAAGACTAAGACAAGGCGAAGACGAAAAACGTCCGGTGGATGGATTTTGCAAAGAAACGTTAGTTGAGGGTGAGTGCATAGTATGAGAGAAAACGGGACAATTTGGAAGCGCATCATTCCTGCAAGTATTTTGCTGGTTTGTATTATCGCAAGCTTTGCGATGTTCTTAAATGTGAACCGACGGATGACGGTGTCCAGAAACGCCAGCTACGTGGAGGATGCGGCAACGCAGACGGCCAAGCGAATCGAAGAGCTGCTTGTGGGTGCGGAGAACAGCATCCGCGCCATTGCCCATCTGTACGGGCAGACCATGGATTCTGCGCGGCTGGATCTCGAAACACTGCAGAAAATGGTGGACGACACACCGTTTGATTATATCGGCGTCGTGGGGACGGACGGTATTTATACCGATAACCGCGGCAAACAGGCGAAGGTATCGGACCGGTTCTATTATCAGGATGGAATGGCAGGCAATTCCGGGATGGATATTATCTTCAACGGCAGGCTTGCCCGCGAAAATCTGATGATTTTTTATGCACCGCTGCGGCATGATGGAGAGGTCGTGGGTGTTCTTACCGGCCGTTATGGTGAGAGCCAGATGCGGGAAATCATCGGGGCTACCTATTTCGAGGAACCGGCCATGACCTATCTGTGCCTGTCCGACGGGACGGTATTCTCCAGCTCCAATGAGAATGACGCGCCTGAAAACATCCTGACTGCACTGCGGGAAGCAGATGGTGTGGACGAGAAAACGCTGACGACATTGGAGAATGCACTGAAAAATGGTCATTCCGGAAGTCTGACCTACACAAGCAAGCAGGGGTCTAACGCGGCCTATGTAACGAAACTGCCGGAGAAAGACTGGATGCTTCTGCAGGTTTTCCCGATTCAGGTCACCAATGCCATGCTGAATGAATCCAACAAAATCGCCATGTATCTGGAACTGTGGCTGGTGCTGCTGTTTGTGGCATATATTCTGATTCTGATCATGGACAACCGGCGGCAGAAGGCCAGACTGGTCATGGAAAAGCAGGAGATGCGGGACATTGTGGACAGCACTTCGCAGCTGTTTCAAAGGTTTGTGCTTGCCGATCTGAAGAATGATACCTATGAATATCTGAAATGGGATATGGATGAGCAGAGGGAAGCAGATGGCAATGTCGGTGGCACCGGTGCCGGGGAGGTGCTTCCACGGGAGGGATCCTACGTACAGTTCAGAGACTACTGGGATGCACACACCGTGCAGGAAGATGCGAATGTACGGGAACAGTTTGCAATCTCTTCCATCCAGCAGAACCTGACGGAGGACACGCCGTTCCTTCAGTATGAATATCGAGTGCAGGAAGAGAACATTCGCTGGAAACAGATTTCCGTGCTGTGTCTGAAGCGGGAAAACGGCGTTCCCGTCTCGGTACTGATGGCGGTGCAGGATGTGACGGAGCTGAAGGAAGCGGAAATGAAAAACCGCATGGCCATGGAGGAGGCGTACCGGGCGGCGAAAGCGGCCAATGAAGCCAAGACCATGTTCCTGTCCAATATGAGCCACGATATGCGCACGCCGATGAACGCAATCATCGGATTCTCGGCGCTGCTGGATCGGGACGCTTCACAACCGGACAAAGTGCGGGAGTACAACGGGAAGATTGCCTCGTCCGGCCGGCATCTTCTGAGCCTGATCAATGATGTGCTGGATATGTCCAAAATCGAAAGCGGCCAGAACACGCTGAATATGACAGAGTTTGATCTGACGGAGATGGTGGAGGAACTGAAGTCCGTAATACAGCTTCCTGCTGCGGAAAAATACCAGTCGCTGGATGTCAGGGTCTGCGATGTGCATTACGAGCGCTTTCTGGGTGACAGGATGCGGCTGCGCCAGATCCTGTTGAATCTGCTGTCCAATGCGGTAAAGTATACGCCGGAAGGGGGCGAGATCCGGCTGGCTGTGGTCGGCCTGCCGGAAACCACCAGGGACTATGCCCATCTGCGGTTCCAGGTGCAGGATAACGGCATCGGAATCAGCCCTGAATTTCTGGAACACATCTTTGAGCCGTTTACCCGGGAAAACAACACGACGGCCAGCGGCATCCTGGGCACCGGTCTGGGCATGGCCATTACGAAGAATCTGGTCGACCTGATGGGCGGAACGATTTCTGTGGAAAGCACGCCGGGTGAGGGAAGCACCTTCCGGGTGGAGCTGGAACTGCGATATGCGGAGCAGCCGGCGGCGGAGGCCGGGCATGATGAAGCCGGCGCGGCGTCCGGGCTATCCGGGGCCTCCGGCGTCAACGGAGAAGCCGAGATATCCGGGGCCTCCGGCGTCAATGGGGCCTCCGGTGTCAACGAGGCAGCCGAAGCTTCCGGGGCCTCCGGCATCAACGGGCTGGAAGGCCTGAAGGTGCTGGTTGCCGAAGACAATGACATCAACGCCGAGATCCTGGAGGAACTGCTCTCCTATGAGGGCGTGTCCTGCGAGCGGACGGTAAACGGGCAGGAGGCGGTGGAACGTTTCCGACAAAATCCACCCGGTCGTTACGATGCCGTGCTGATGGACATTCAGATGCCGGTCATGAACGGTTATGAGGCCGCCCGGGCCATCCGGGCTCTGGACCGGCCCGATGCGAAAACGATCCCTATTGTGGCCATGACCGCCAATGCCTTTGCGGAGGATGTGCAGAATGCCATGGATGCGGGGATGGATGCCCATCTCTCGAAGCCGATCAATATGGCAGTGGTCAAGGAGACTTTGGAGAAACTGATCCGTTCTGCGTGCAGGGACGGGGGAGAAAATATAGAATAGAATAAAGGCAATGATTCGACCAAAACCTGTGGAGAAAGCCCGGCTTTTCGGATTTTGTCCTGAAAAAAGAGAGGCAGACAGCGATGAAACTTCTATTAAAAAATGCACAGATTGTCAATGTATTTACAGATAAACTGGAGGCTGCCGATGTCCTCATTGCCGATGAAAAAATCGCAGGTGTGGGGCAATACAGCGATGAAGATGCGGATTTTGTCAGAGATCTTTCCGGCAAAATCCTCTGTCCCGGGTTCATCGACGGGCATATCCACATTGAAAGCACCATGCTGACACCCCCTGAGCTGGCCAGAGTCTGCTTGCCATGCGGGACTACAGCCATCGTGGCAGACCCACATGAAATCGCCAATGTATGCGGACTTTCGGGTATTGCATATATGCTGGAGTCCAGCGAAAACCTGCCTCTTTCAGTATATATCATGCTGCCTTCCTGCGTGCCTTCGACACCGTTTGACGAGACCGGAGCCGTGCTGGAGGCAGAGAACCTTTCGGTTCTGTACGGCCATCCGAGAGTGCTTGGGCTGGGTGAGATGATGAATTATCCCGGCGTGCTGGCGGGTTCGCCTTCCGTCATGAAAAAAATTTCGGAGGCACACCGCCTTGGGAAGCTTGTGAACGGTCATGCACCTTTGCTCAGCGGCAGGCAGCTGGATCAGTATATTGCTGCAGGGATCAGCGATGACCACGAATGCAGCAGCATGGACGAAGCGCTGGAGCGCATTTCCAAAGGGCAGCATGTGATGATTCGCCAGGGAACGGCGGCCAGAAATCTTGAGGCTCTGCTGCCTTTGTTTGAGGAACCGTGGTCCAGAAGATGCATGCTGGTAACAGACGACCGCCATCCGGCAGATCTCATAAACGAAGGACATATCGACAACATCATTCGCATGGCAGTGAAGGCCGGAAAGTCGCCTTTCGCTGCAATCAGAATGGCATCGCTGCAGACTGCCGAATACTTTGGCATGAAGGCAACAGGCGCCATTGCGCCGGGCTACCTGGCCGATTTGCTTGTGCTGGACGATCTGGAGACGTTGAAGATATGCGATGTGTATTGCCGCGGTAAACTGGTTGTTTCAGATGGAAACACACTTCCGTTTGAAACTGCGGAAATACGCAGTGACATACGAAAGACAGTGCGGAATTCCTTTTATCTGGACGAACTTTCACCGGAAGATTTTTACATCCGCTGCGAAGACGGCGGTCCTGTACGCTCCGAAGACGGCGGTCCGGTGCGCTGCGAAGACGGCGGTCCTGTACGCTCCGAAGACGGTGGTCCTGTACGCTCCGAAGACGGCGGTCCTGCCTGCTGCGAGAGCAGAAGATGCCGCGTCATAAAGCTCAGACCGGGACAACTGCTTACGGATGAATGGATTGCGGAAGTAGACCTGGCGAAGGGAAACGGAGTCGATCCTGAGAGAGATATTCTGAAGATGGCCGTGATCGAACGTCATCTGAATACGGGACATAAGGGCCTTGGATACATATCGGGAATCGGGCTGAAAAAAGGAGCCATCGCTTCTTCTGTAGCCCATGATGCGCATAATCTCATCGTCATAGGTACCAATGATGCGGATATGGCTGTTGCAGCGAATCGTATACGGACCTTAGGCGGAGGAAATGTTGCAGCAGCAGACGGTGAAATCATCGCCGAAATGCCTCTGCCGGAAGCAGGCCTTATGAGCGATCTTTCGGCCGCTGAAACTGCAGCGCAGAATGAAGCGGTAAGGCAGGCTGTTCACATGTTAGGAGCTTCCGCTGATATAGAACCTTTTATGAACATGGCATTTCTCAGCCTTCCGGTCATACCATCACTGAAGATGACGACACTGGGTCTTGTGGACGTGAACAGACAGAAGCTTGTGCCGCTGTTTGCAGATTGAAACACTTGTATTTCTGTGAAGTGTAATGTATTATATCATTGGGTGATTCTACATTATCCCAAACGACTTGAAAGATAAGAAGGAAACGAAGAAGAAAAAGAAGGAGCAAAAAATGAGAAGGAAAGGGATTTGCCTGCTGCTGGTTTTCGTCATGGTGATCACACTGCTTGCGGGCTGCGGTACAAACAACACGAAAGAAAAGGATGAAGACGCGATTACGGTGTATCTGTGGACTACAGCAATGTATGAGAAGTATGCACCTTACATCCAGTCTCAGCTTCCGGATATCGATATCCAGTTTGTGGTGGGAAACAATGATCTGGATTTCTATAAATTCATGAATGAGAACGGGCAGCTGCCGGATATCATCACCTGCTGCCGTTTTTCGCTGCACGACGCAGCGCCGCTGAAGGACAGTCTGATGGATCTGTCCACGACCTCGGAAGCCGGCGCCATCTATGATTCCTATCTCACCAGCTTTACCAATGAGGACGGCAGCATCAACTGGCTGCCGATGTGCGCCGATGTACATGGATTTATTACCAATCAAGCCCTGTTTGAAACGTACGATATTCCACTGCCGACCGATTACGAAAGCTTTGTATCCGCATGTCAGGCTTTCGAGGAGAAAGGCATCCGGGGCTATGTGGCTGATTATGCCTATGACTATACCTGCATGGAAACCCTTCAGGGTCTGTCCATACCGGAGCTGACTTCCGCGGCAGGACGGAAATGGCGTACCGCCTATTCCGACCCTGCAACTACGGATCTTGTCGGACTGGATGATACCGTCTGGCCGGCTGCTTTCGAGCGGATGGAACAGTTTATCGAAGATGTGAATCTGACGCCTGAGGTTCTGGAATATGGCTACGATATGCCGGTGTCGATGTTTGCCAACGGCGAGGCGGCCATGATTTTTGGCAGCTCCGCAAGAGTATCGGAGTTCAGAAATCAGGGAATTGATACGGTGATTCTGCCATGCTTTGGTCAGAATGGCGAGCAGTGGCTGATGACCACGCCGTATTTACAGGTTGCATTGAACGGCAATCTGGAAAAGGATGAAGCCCGCAGGGAGAAGGCGCTGAAAGTTCTGGATGTGATGATTTCCGAGGGAGGTCAGACGCTGCTTCCTACCGGTGAGGATGTCCTGAGCTACAGTCAGGATGTGGGCATTCATCTTACGGACAGTCTGGAAAACCTGCAGCCGCTGATTGAGCAGAATCGTATGTATATCCGCATTGCATCCAACGACTTCTTCGCCGTGTCCAAGGACGTGGTTTCCAGGATGATTGCGGGCGAATACAACGCACAGCAGGCGTATCAGGCCTTTGATGCTGCGCTTCGCCAGTCTGCAGACAATTCTGCGGAAGTAGTAATGACTTCCGGAAAAACGTACTCCAGCCTTTTCCAAAGTGATGGCGGAAGCGAATCCTACTCGGTAATGGCAAATACGCTGCGTGGATTCTACGGCAGTGATGTGCTTCTTGCAACCGGCAACTGCTTTACCGGTTCTGTCTTCCAGGCGGATTACACGGAAAAGATGGCAGGCTGCATGATTATGCCGAATGGCCTGTTGTCTTATCACCGCGATATGACCGGTGCAGAGCTGAAGGAGATGGTGAAGGATTATGTGGAAGGCGTCGATGGCGGATTCAGACCTTTCAACCCGGGTTCACTTCCTGTTGTCAGCGGCATCACCATTGAAGTGGAAGAAAACAAGGGTGCCTATACCCTGATGAACGTGAAGCGGGACGGCGAGGAGATGAAGGACGATGAGACCTTCACAGTAACCTGCCTTGCAACACCTGGGCATTTTGCGCCTTTCCTTGCGGATGAAAGCCGTGTGTTCACGGAGGGCGATGAACCTGTAAAAGCGGCCTGGATAAACTATGTCAAATCCGACGGATTTGTGCTGGCGCAGCCGGAGCAGTATATTACACTGAAGAGGAGTAATCGGTCATGAGAAAACGTCTGCAGTTTATCATCACTGCAATAGTACTCATCGTTGGAATCATTACGGCTGGCGTTCGATATTATACATTTGTGTCGGAGACCATTTATTCGGAAAGTGTCACGCATCTGACGGAAATCTTTCGTCAGACCAACAACTCGCTTACGGTTCTCGTGAAACAGAACTGGACGAATCTGCACATGTGGGAAGAGTATCTGCGGGATGTATCGGATGAAAGACGGATTTGCGACTATATCGCCGAGCTGAAGGAAGAGACCGGATTCAACGATTTCTATTTCATTTCATCCGAAAGCGGCGATTACAGAACCGTCGACGGAAAGACGGGTTATCTCGACCTGAAGGAAAGCCTGCCGGAGCAGTTTATGCAGGGGCAGGATGTGGTGATGAACACGGTGATCCCGGGCCAGTCCCAGCTTCTCGTGTTTGCGGTGCCGGTTGCAGGCGGAACCTATCAGGGCTTTGCATATGATGTGATTGCCACAAGCTACAATAACGCGGATATCGTAAATGTGCTGGATATTGCCGCTTATGAGGGAAGTGCCGGCAGCTATGTGATCCATTCGGATGGCCGCACCATCGTGGATAACGCAGCCAACAAGCAGAAGGACATCTATAATTTCCTGGCGATGCTGCGAAAATACTCGGATTTGAGCGCCGATGAGATTTCTGCTTTGCAGAAGGACTTCGAAGCGGGAAAATCCGGTGCCGATCTCGTAACAATGGGGGAAGAGCAGTACTATCTGATTTATGAGCCGACAGGGATTCAGGACTGGATTATGCTGGGGATTGTCCCTGCGGATGTGGTCAATGCCAGCATGAATCGCCTTCAGACATCGACGATTCTGATTTTGGGCGGAATTTTCATCTGCCTGGCTGTATTACTGCTGGTATGGCTGTTCCGGAGAAACCGAATCCGACTGAAACGGAAGGACATGGAAATCCTTTACAGGGATGAACTGTTCTCCAAGTTGTCCATCAACGTGGATGATGCATTCCTCATGCTGGACGCAGAAACTTTCCAGACGGATTACGTGAGTCCGAATGTGGAGCGGATATTAGGCATTCCTGCGGAAGAGATTTCAGGCGATGTGCGGGTTATGAAGAAATTAATCGGGGACAATCGCACGCCGCAGGAATGGGATTTCCTTTCGGATCTTCAACCCGGAGATCAGCACGAATGGAACATGGATTATACACACCAGCAAACCGGAGAAAAACGCTGGTTCCATACGGTTGCACTTTGCAGTGATGTGGAAGGCGAAAAAAAATACATTCTGGTACTGTCGGATCGTACGGCGGACAAAAAGGTGAATCTGGCTCTGGAAGAAGCGGTGCATTCCGCAGAGAGCGCCAACAGGGCCAAGAGTACGTTCTTGAGCAACATGTCCCACGACATCCGTACCCCGATGAATGCAATCATCGGTTTTGCCACACTTGCATCTGCCAATACCGGCAATGAGGAAAAAATCAGGGAGTATCTTTCCAAAATCCTTTCTTCCAGCCAGCATCTGCTGAGCCTGATTAATGATGTGCTGGACATGAGCCGGATCGAGAGCGGCAAAATCCATCTGGAAGAAACGGAAGCCAACTTGTCGGATCTCCTTCATGATATCAAGACCATCATCAGCGGTCAGATTCATGCCAAGCAGTTAGAACTGTACATGGACGTGATGGATGTCATCGATGAGGATGTATTTTGCGATAAAACCCGCCTGAATCAGGTTCTGCTGAATCTGCTGTCCAATGCCATCAAGTTTACGCCTGCCGGCGGCACGGTCTCTGTTCGAATCGCCCAGCTTCCGGGAGCACCGGAGGGGACGGGGCAATACGAGATTCGCGTGAAGGATACGGGAATCGGCATGAGCCCGGATTTTGCGGAGAAAATATTCGAACCGTTTGAGCGGGAACGGACTTCTACCGTCAGCAAGATTCAGGGTACCGGTCTGGGTATGGCCATCACGAAGAATATCATCGACATGATGGGTGGAACCATTGAGCTGCATACACAGCAGGATAAGGGTACGGAATTCGTCATCCGCATGACCCTGCGTCTCCAGTCAGAGCGTCGCGCTGTTGAGAAAATAAAAGAACTGGAAGGTCTGAAGGCACTGGTGGTTGATGATGATTACAATACCTGTGACAGCGTTACAAAGATGCTGACCCAGGTGGGGATGCGTTCTGAATGGACGCTTTTCGGGAAGGAAGCAGTGCTCCGCGCAAAGAACGCATTCGAAAGGGATGATGCGTTCCATGCTTACATCATCGACTGGCGTTTGCCGGATATGAATGGTATCGAGGTTACGAGGCAGATTCGCCGTCTTGGAGATGATACACCAATTATCATACTCACGGCCTATGACTGGTCCGATATCGAGGAAGAGGCGAGAAATGCCGGAGTGACCGCGTTCTGCTCGAAACCGATGTTCCTGTCTGACCTGCGCGAAACGCTGCTGGCTGCCATCGGGCAGATGGAGGCCGAAAGCGAAGACAGTTTCCTCCGCACAAAGGATGCGCCGGAATTTCAGAGCAAACACCTGCTGCTGGTGGAGGACAATGCACTGAATCGTGAGATTGCACAGGAGATTCTCAGCGAGTATGGGTTCCACATCGATACTGCGGAAAACGGTGTTGAGGCACTGGAAAAGGTTTCTGCATCCAGGCCGGGAGAGTACGATCTGGTGCTTATGGATATTCAGATGCCAATTATGGATGGGTACGAAGCGACCAGACGGATTCGCCGGCTGGAGAATCCAACGCTGTCTTCGATTCCGATTATCGCCATGACTGCCAATGCGTTTGATGAGGATCGCAAGGCAGCGGCAGAGTGCGGCATGAATGGGTTCATCTCGAAGCCGATTGAACTCAGAGAACTTGTTCATGTCCTGAAGAACGTGCTGGGCGAAGCAGAGAAAGTACAGTGAGAAAAAAGAATCCTAGAGGGGAATGCAATGCGTATTTCATTGCATTCCCTTTTTAAATCGGCATTTTAAATCTGCCTTTTAAATCTGCCTTTTAAATCATGGCGTTATTTGCATTTGATAACTGGTTGAGGCACCATCCTGAACTGTAAGCAAAGAATAAACAACAAATTCTTCCCCGTACATAATCGTACGCTCTTCCTGATTGATCAAAAGTGTCACGTTATCAGCATCTAAAGATATTACCTTGAATAACAGACCAATCATATTGGGAACTTCAGATTCCCTGGGATTTTGAACTAACGTATCATAACCATCCTCATAAAAAACATCGCCGTTTGATATTTCATAGTCTCTGGATTCGCCTTGCCCATAGCCGACAGATGCACCAGATTCATCCGTCCCGCTATTGTACGGGGTGACCTTCAGCAGGAAGCAGGTTGCTTCCATGCCGCCCTTGTCGGGAACAAATGCAAAATATCTGAAATAGACAAGTGTCCCAATTGCTAAAACAGTGATTAAAACGAGAATGATGCCGATAATGATACCGATTTTTCGAAGAATTGAATTGCGCATAATTTTCTCCTTAAATTCCACATGATAATTGTACCATATCGCAGTACACCAGACAATATATATGTTGTCCATCGCTGCAATCACTCGTGTCTGGCAGGGCGATTATACAGATAGAAAAAAGACCCATCTTGTCAGACAGGTCTTTTTTCTATTGGCGGAGGACATGGGACTCAACCGCGCACTGCGCTTTGCTGGTGCGCTACTTCCTCGGCGCCCCGGCGGGGAGCGCCTTCGGACCATGTGCTGTCGGACGGCTCACCGGGCTGTCCGCCGACGCCCATGCCCTCACGGGTCCGAGTCCCAATATTTCTTTGTCAGAAATGAAAAAAGATGGCTTTTAGCCATCTTCTTTCATTTGGCGGAGGACATGGGACTCGAACCCACGGGGCGTTTCCGCCTTACTTGATTTCCAATCAAGCTCCTTAGCCACTCGGTCAATCCTCCACGCTAAGCTTATGTTTTAAAGTTATGTGCCGCAACAGGCACCTTATATAATCTAACATAAACCGAGACATTTTGCAAGCTTTTTTTTCAAAATAAGTGAAAATGTATGAACCAAATGTGATAATGTCTTAGTATACCAAAAGTGAAAATGTCCTGATG
>JBJFHL010000035.1:0-52985 GCA_051893555.1 Anaerovoracaceae bacterium | reverse complement strand
TAACAGGGGCTTATAGCCCCAGTGCGAACCACCCGTTTGACGGGTGGAAGCGATTTATGACGGTAAAGGGCAGAACGCAGAAAGGAGAAAAGGAATGAAAAAAATCCTGTTATTCCATATGAACATGACAAGGACCGCGGAGATTTCGGCGGTATGCAGAGGGCTTGGCATCCAGGTACGGCCGGTTGCACCGTCCGAATACGGACAGCCCCTGGGAAAACTGACAGGCATGGCGCTGCCGGAGGGACTGGGAATACCGGAAGGAATGGGAATGCCGACTGCCGCACCGGACAAAATCCACAGGCCCGGCTCCGGTATCACGGCAGAGATGCTTGTGTTTGCGGGGATGGATCAGCCGGAGGTTTTCACATTTCTGCAGGCTATGCGGGAATCGGGAATCGCACCGGTTGCACTGAAAGCAATGGTCACGCCATTTAATGCCTGTTGGAGCCCGGAGGCACTGTTTCAGGAACTGGAAAAGGAACATGCGGCCATGACGAAAAAGGTTTGAAAACCGCAGGAAAACCGTGTAAAATAGACATATAAAATATACAGGAGGTTCCCTATGTTTTACAATGATAAAATCTGGATCGGCGATGCTGCCGGTGAAAAGGTGTGTATCGAACCGAAAATGGCAAACCGCCACGGCCTGATTGCCGGCGCCACCGGAACAGGCAAAACGATTACATTAAAAGTACTGGCAGAATCCTTCAGCGATGCAGGCGTGCCGGTATTCCTGGCCGACATCAAAGGGGATCTGTCGGGCATGTGCCGGCCGGGTGCAGACAGCGAGGATATTCAGAAAAGAATCAGCAAGTTCGGCCTGGAGGAATGCGGCTTCCGCTACCAGTCTTATCCGTCTGTATTCTGGGATATCTACGGGAAAATGGGCATTCCGGCCCGGACCACGATCTCTGAAATGGGGCCGGTGCTCCTGTCCAAGCTGATGGATCTGAATGATACCCAGTCCGACATTCTGACCATCGTATTCAAGATTGCAGATGACCAGAATCTGCTCCTGATTGACACGAAGGATCTGAAATCCATGCTCCAGTATGTGGGAGAGCATAACGATGAATTTTCGAAGGAATACGGAAATATTGCCAAACAGAGCGTGGCGGCTATCCTGCGGGATGTGGTTGCACTGGAGGCACAGGGCGGCGAGGAATTTTTCGGTGAACTGGCACTGAACCTTTCGGACTGGTTCTTCGGCGGCAGCGGCGGCAAAGGGCCGATCAACATCCTGGACTGCCGTCAGCTGGTTCATGATACAACATTGTATTCCACCTTCCTGCTGTGGCTGCTTTCGGAACTCTTCGAGACGCTGCCGGAAGTGGGAGATATGGATAAGCCGAGGATGGTGTTCTTCTTTGATGAAGCCCATCTGCTGTTCAAGGACATTTCCAAGGCGCTCCAGTCGAAAATTGAACAGGTGGTGAAGCTGATCCGTTCCAAGGGTGTCGGCGTGTACTTCATCACCCAGTCTCCAAAGGATATTCCGGACGAGGTGCTGGGTCAGCTGGGGAACAAAATCCAGCATGCCCTTCGTGCGTACACCCCGGCGGAGGAGAAGGCGGTCAAGGCAGCTGCCGCATCCTTCCGTGCCAATCCGGACTTCGATACCTATGAAGTGCTGACCAGTCTGGGAACCGGGGAAGCCCTGATTTCCGTACTGGATGAAAAGGGCATTCCGGGTATCGTGAAACAGTGCAAGATCCTGCCGCCGCAGTCCATGATGGGACCGATCACCGATGAAGAAAAGCAGAAAGAGATCGTAATGAATAACCTGTATCTGAAGTATCAGGATGCAGTGGACCGGGATTCTGCCTATGAATTCTTCCAGAGAATGGAGAAGGAGGAGATCATCCGCAAGCAGCAGGATGCAGAAGCCCAGGCCGCAGCCAAAGAGCAGGCAGCTGCGGCAAAAGCGGAAGAAAAAGCGCGGCTGGCAGAAGAAAAGAAACGGCTGAAGGAAGAGGAACGACTGGAACGCGAGGCGAAGAACCGCCGGAAACAGGTGGCTTCCACTGCAGCCGGCACCATCGGCCGGGAACTGGGTAATGCCATCGGAAAATCCGTCGGCGGCAGCTTCGGCAAGAAACTGGGAGGAAATGTAGGCGCATCCCTTGCCAGAAATATTCTGGGCACATTTTTGAAATAAACAGAAAAAAAGGAGCCGTCAGCGGACGGCTCCGTCGGCTCTGGCATCGGCCAGAATACCGGCGATGATGATTACAAATCCGGTAAGGACCAGAAGGCCCGGATATTCGTGGAGAAAAAGGGCGACCCACACAGGCCCCAGAATCATTTCCCAGAGGGCAATGACAGAAGCCTTTTGCGGAGAAACCCGGCGGACCCCCATGTTGTACAGGGCGTAGCCGAGACCGATCTGCACGATGCCGAGAATGAGAATGATGATCCATTCCATGCCGGTCAGTGTGCCCAGGTCGGCAAACTGCGGCGGAAGGAAGAAAAAGATGAACAGCCCCGTAAAGAGATTGGCCAGAGCCGTCAGTCCCAGCGGATTGTCCCCTGCAGATTTCTTGGCACCGACTGTCATGAATGCAAAGGAGATGCTTTCGGTCAGGGCGATCAGGTTTCCTTTCATGGAGCTTCCGGAGATACCGGAGAGCATGAAGATGATTACACCGACGGTGATCAGAACCACCGGAAGGATACGCTTCCGCTCCAGCTTCCGGTTTGCGATGGCTGAGGCAAGGAAGAGCCACACGATGCTGGCGTACTGCATGCCGATGGCAATGGCTGCAGAAGTCTGGCGAAGTGCCAGAACGACGCCCAGACAGAGGCAGGCGTAGGAAACCAGATAAACGGCAAGCCACGGGGACCAGCGGAGTCTGGATGGCCGGAGAAACGGAAGAAGAAATACGCCGGCGATGAGAGAACGCAGGCCGCAGGTCAGCAGGGCATCCACCTGAAGAAACTTGACCAGGGGGGCGTTGAGACTCCAGAAGAGTGCGCCGAAAAACACAAGCATGGAGCCGGAAAGGGTAATCTTTTTTTTCATGTTGTCACCTCGAAAACAGAAAAACCACGGCACGGCAAAAGACCGGGCGCATATATTTTGTTCACAAGAAAGTAATCGTGATTAAAAAATAATCACGATTAGATTATAGACGGAGGCAGTCTGTCTGTCAACTTGTTTTTTACGAAAGGAAGGTTCATGGAGGAATTAAGCGTAAAAAAGAAGCGTGTCATGATGCTTTTCATTGAAGCGGCGGAGGAACTGCTGCGAAAGGAAGGGCCCGGGGCGCTTTCCATCCGGAAGGTGGCATCGGAGGCCGGGTATAACAGTGCGACGCTGTATAACTATTTTCAGGATCTGGAGCATCTGACCCTGTTCGCGTCGGTACGGTATCTGCGGGAGTATGTGGCTCTGCTGGAAAAGAACCTGACGGAGGACATGAATGCATTCCAGCGGTATCGGATGATCTACCGGTGCTTCAATACCTGTGCGTTCCGGGAACCGGAGATTTTCCACGGCATGTTTTTCGGCCGGCACAGCGGGCTGCTGGGCGAAGTGCTGCAGGTCTATTATGAGCAGCTGTTTCCACAGGAGTTGGATGGTCTCAGCGGGCAGATGAAGCAGATGCTTCGGCTGGGGACCATGTATGAGCGGGACAGCCTGATGATGAAGGATCTGGTGGCGGAGGGCTTCGTGGCGCCGGAGAAGGTGGAGAAGACCATGGAACTGATGATTGCGCTGCACCAGCACTATATCCACGAGGCCATGATCCGCAGCGGCGTGGCCGGTGATTTCGATCCGGCGGCTCATCAGGAGAGATTTGACGCAGCCTTTCTGTATATTATGGAAGCGGCCAGGCCGTGATTCATTCATATAGTATAAAGCATTTTGAAGGAGGAAACGAAAATGGTAAAAATGGATTTACTGGAAGTGGAAGGCAAGGCGGTACAGGGCATTCTGGTGCAGGCTCCGGGCGGGGAAGGACATCCGAATATGCTGGTGCTGCTCTGCAAGAAAGGATACATCATGTGCGGTTATCTGAATCAGCCGGCAGCAGAGAAATTCGAGGATGCTGCGGCAATCGTGGGCGGTGCATCCTTTGAGGAGATTCTGGCCAACCCGGTGAAGGGCGTAACCCCTGCTGCTGCAGCGCTGGGCGTGGAGATCGGCATGACCGGTGCGCAGGCTGCTGCGAAGCTGAACGGCTGAGAATACGGAAAAGACATTGGAAAGGAACGGGAAACCCTTGGGAAACGAAGCGGTATTCCCGTTTTTTCATGTGGAGATTTCAGGAAAATTGCTGAAACCCCTTGACATTTCACAGGTTTTCTATATAATATCATTTGCAATGCGGTTTAGTATTGCTAAACTAAAAGTTTATTATTATGAAACGCCCGGCAGGCGGGCGAAACACCGGAAAGCAAAGGCAAAACTATGGAAATCGGAAGCAAAATCAGAGAACTTCGAATCTTAAACGGGCTGACCCAGGAGGAACTGGCAGACCGAAGCGAACTTTCCAAGGGGTTCATCTCCCAGCTGGAGAACGACGTGACATCTCCGTCCATTTCCACCCTGGAGGACATCCTGCAGTGCCTGGGCACCGATCTGCAGCATTTTTTCACGGCAGAAGAAACCCCGGCACAGGTGGTATTCGGCGACGAAGACTATTTTGAGAAGATCGATGAGGAACTGAAAAACAAGACCGAGTGGATCATCCCCAATGCACAGAAAAACCAGATGGAACCCATACGCCTTACCCTTTCGGCAGGCGGCAGCACCTATCCCGACACACCCCATGAAGGGGAGGAGTTCGGCTATGTGTTGAAGGGGCAGATTACCATACATATCGGAAAAGAACTGTACCGGGCGAAGGCAGGCGAATCCTTCTATTACACACCGGATAAGACGCATTTTATTACTTCAAAGAAAGGAGCGGAAATTCTGTGGGTCTCCACCCCGCCGAGTTTCTAACAGCAGCCATGGCACTGATTGAATTAGTTGATTTATCCAAATCTTATGACGGAGAAACGGTTCTGGATGAGTTTACGTTATCCATTAAGGAGAATGAGTTCATTACGCTGCTGGGTCCTTCCGGCTGCGGTAAGACGACGACGCTGCGTATCGTAGGCGGTTTTACCAGGCCGGATACGGGAAAGGTCATCTTTGAAGGAAAAGACATTACCGATGTGGCGCCCAATAAGCGGCATGTCAATACGGTATTCCAGAAATACGCGCTGTTCCCCAATATGAATATTGCGGAGAATATCGCATTTGGCCTGCGAATCAGCGGGAAAAGCCAGGAGTATATCAATGACAAGATCAAATATGCCCTGAAGCTGGTGAATCTGTCCGGTTATGAAAAACGGTCGGTGGATTCCCTTTCCGGCGGTCAGCAGCAGCGAATTGCCATCGCCAGAGCCATCGTCAATGAGCCGCGGGTTCTTCTGCTGGACGAACCGCTGGGGGCGCTGGATCTGAAGATGCGGCAGGAAATGCAGTATGAGCTGATTCGTCTGAAGCGGGAACTGGGGATTACCTTCCTTTATGTAACCCACGATCAGGAAGAAGCGCTGACCATGTCGGACAAGGTGGTGGTCATGAATCAGGGCTACATACAGCAGATGGGCACACCGGAGCAGATCTATAATGAGCCGGAAAACGCCTTTGTGGCGGACTTCATCGGCGACAGCAATATCATCGACGGCATCATGCTGGAAGACCGGGTGGTGGAAATCTGCGGTCATGTGTTCCCATGCATTGACGAGGGCTTTGGGAAGAAAACCCCGGTGGACGTGGTAATCCGTCCGGAGGATATCCTGATCGGGAAACCGGGAGAAGGCATCATGGACGGCGTGGTGACTTCCAACGTCTTCATCGGCGTGCATTATGAGATGTGCATCGAAGCCGGCGGGTTCGAGTGGCTGGCGCAGAATACCACCAGCTATCCGGTGGGAACGCAGGTGTCCATCGGTGTGACACCGGAGAATATTCAGATCATGAACAAACCGCAGTCTGAAGATGAGGAGGCGATTTCGCTCGATGACTAAGAAACTGTTTTCTGCTCCTTTTGTAGCATTTATCCTCTGCGGCACGCTGGTACCCATGGGCGTCATCGCCTGGTATGGCCTGACGGATCGCAGCGGCGCATTTACACTGGATAACGTGGCAGCCATGTTCGGCGGCGACCATGCCAAGGCACTGGGGCTTTCTCTGGCCCTGTCCCTGATCAGCACGGTGATCTGCCTGGTACTGGCTTTCCCGCTGGGCCTGATTCTGAAGGACAGCAAGCTGGGCAAGAAAGGCTTCATGGTATTTCTGTTCATTCTGCCCATGTGGATGAACTTCCTGCTGCGGACCATGGCATGGCAGGTTCTGCTGGAAAAGGGCGGCGTCATCAACACCCTTCTGGGCGCCGCGGGACTTCCGTCCCTGGAGATCATCAATACACCGGCAGCCGTTGTGCTTGGCATGGTCTATGACTACCTGCCATTCATGGTGCTGCCGATCTATAACGCACTGGTGAAGATCGACAACAGTCTGATCGAAGCGGCCTATGATCTGGGTGCCAGCAAATCCGTGGTGCTGCGGAAGGTGCTGATCCCGCTGTCGGTTCCCGGTATTGTCAGCGGCGTGACCATGGTTTTCGTACCGTCACTGACCACCTTCGCCATTTCCAACATGCTGGGCGGCGGCAAGGTAAACCTGATCGGCAATATCATCGAGCAGGAATTCACCGCCAGTTCCAACTGGAATCTGGGATCCGGCCTGTCCCTGGTCATGATGATCTTCATCGTGATCAGTATGGCACTGATTGAGAAATTTGACCGGAACGGGGAGGGCAATCTTATATGAATACGAAAAAGTCCAAATCCGCCCGCATCGGTCACGGCCTGTATCTGGGTCTGATCGTTCTCTTCCTGTATCTGCCCATCGCCACGCTGATGGTGCTTTCTTTCAATGCAGGAAAGAGCATGAACGCCTGGCAGGGATTTTCCCTGAGGTGGTATCAGGAGATGTTCCAGAATCAGGAGATCATGGAAGCGCTGGGAAATACCCTTTCCATCGCCCTCTGGTCTGCCACCATCGCAACGATCATCGGTGTCCTGGCCTGCATCGGTCTGAATACCATGTCCGAAAAGAAACGGTCCTTTTTCATGGGCCTGAATAATATTCCTCTGCTGAATGCCGACATCGTGACTGGTATTTCCATCATGATGAGTTTCCTGCTGTTCGGCATTTCCCTGAGCTACGGTACGGTGCTGTTTGCCCATATCACTTTCTGTATTCCGTATGTGATCCTGTCGGTGATGCCAAAATTCAAGCAGCTGCAGAACCTGACCTTTGAAGCGGCACTGGATCTGGGGGCCACGCCGGTTTACGCGTTTTTCCGCATCGTGCTCCCGGATATCATGCCGGGGATTCTCTCCGGATTTCTGCTGTCCTTTACCATGTCGGTGGATGATTTTGTCATTACCCATTTCACACGGGGCGCAGGCATCAACACTCTGTCCACGCTGATTTACAGCCAGGTGAAGGTTGGTATCCGGCCGACCCTGTACGCCCTGTCCACGGTGATTTTCCTCATCGTGCTGGCGGTGCTCATCGTGACCAATGTGCTGAGCGCGTCGGGGAAAAGAAATTCCGGCGGCTTCGGCAGCGGCATGGGGCCGAAAAAGATGATTGCCATGGCGCTGATTCTGGTGCTGGGACTTGGCTTCACCGCAAAATTTACTCTCTCGGGTGGTGTTTCTGCGGCGGAGGATTCCAAAGGCGAGCTGTATATTTACAATTTCGGCGATTATATCGATCCGGATCTGGTTGCCATGTTTGAAGAGGAAACCGGCTACACGGTCATCATGGACTACTTCGACACCAACGAAGAAATGTATCCGGTGATCAAGAACCGGACGGCCCAGTACGATGTGATCTGCGCATCGGACTATATGATCAACAAGATGGTTTCCGAAGATCTGCTGCATACCATCGACTTCCGGTACATACCGAATATCGAATATCTGCAGGAAAATGTCCGGGGATTTGTGGAGGAATTTGATCCGGGTATGAAGCACTGTGTACCCCATACCTGGGGCACTTACGGCATTCTGTATAACACCACCATGGTGGAGGAAGCACCGGACAGCTGGACGGATCTTTGGGATGAAGAGTGGTCACAGCAGATCATGATGCCGAATTCCATCCGGGAAGGCTATATGATTGCAGCCAAGATCCTGGGCTATTCCATGAATACCACCGAGGAAAGCCAGTTAAAGGAAATGACGGATCTTCTGATTCAGCAGAAACCGCTGGTATACAGCTATGCCAACGATAATGCCAGAGACCTGATGGTAGGTGAGTCGGCGGCCATGGCAGTAATCGCCTCCGGCGATGTGCTCTATGCCCAGGAAGAAAATGAAGATCTGGACTTCGTGGTGCCAAAGGAAGGAACAGAAGTCTGGACCGACTGCTGGGCCATTCCGGCCGGCACGACCAATCAGGAAGGAGCACAGGAGTGGATCAACTTCATGCTCCGGGGTGATGTGGCACGGATGAACTTCGAATATCTGACCTACGCCATTCCGAACACGGAGATCCTGGACCTGACCGACAACCCGATCCTCAATCCGAGCGACGAGATTCTGTCCCGCTGCGAGACCCTGAAAAATCTGGGGCCGGAGGCAGACGACATGTACAGTAAGTACTGGAAGATCTTCAAATCGAAATAGAAAAGACATAAGTGAGAGGATGTGCGATGCCCATCCTCTTTTTTTCTGCTATGTGGCTGCAGCCCGTCGAGCTGTAGTACCGTAAGAGAAGACACGTTCAAATAGAGATTGCATTTGAGGGGGTGGCGGGAGTGCGGATTTTGTGGTATACTGGAAAAGATTGCGGAAAGAAAACGTAACAAAATGTGACGGATTTCGACGCCCGGTCGTTTTATTTACAGAAGATTCAAAAACAAGGGGGAAAAAGAATGATGAATGCAGGATTTGTGAGGCGGTTTCTGACCACCGGTATGATGGCTCTGGTGATTACGCTGGCAGCCTTCGCAGTGGTATCGGCAGCCGCGGGCGCAGAAGCCTATGGAAGTACCAGTACATCGCGCTATACGGGGAAGACTTATACACACAGTGATACCTTCGGAGATGTTCTGATTGTAGACGGGGTGGATGTATCTTACGTACAGAAGAACAATGTGGACTGGCAGCAGGCCAAGGCAGACGGCATCGATGTGGCGATTATCCGGGTAGGGGCCCGGGGATATGGGGATGCCGGCAGACTGATCGAAGATGACTATTACAAAGAAAATTTCCAGAAGGCGAAGGATGCAGGCCTTCTGGTGGGCGCATATTTCTTCTCACAGGCGCTGGATGAACTGGAGGCCTATGCAGAAGCAAACTATACATTGAAACTGCTGGACGGCATCCAGCTGGATCTGCCGGTATACATGGACTACGAATTTGCCGGAGGCAGCTCCGGCCGTCTGACCAAGGCCAACCTGTCCAAAGCGAAAATGACGGCCAATGCAGTGAAATTCTGCGAAACCATCGAAGCGTCGGGCATTTACAAGGCAGGCTTTTATGCCAACCGGAATTTCCTGAAAAATACCGTGGATGGTGAGCTGATCAGCAGCCGCTGGCCGGTATGGGTGGCACAGTATAACACCAGCACAGACTATGGCAATGCATATCATATGTGGCAGTACACTTCGGGCGGCACCATTGGAGGCTACAGCGGCCGTGTGGATATGAATTTTATGTATCTGCCGAAAAGCACCGCAGCCACCAGCATCCTGTCTCTGGCAGAAAGTACCGTGTCCATCCTCGGAAATTCCACGTTTACATACAGTGACGGGGTTTTGCATAAGCCGATGATCCGCGTGACGCAGTACGGGCTTTCCCTGATCGAAGGCGTGGATTATAAAGTCCACTATCTGAAAAACTCTCAGGCGGGCACCGGATACGTGATGGTTTCCGGCATGGGAAGCTATACCGACTATAAGCTGATTCCGTTTATCATTCAGCCGTCATCCAATCTGAGCGGGATTACGGTAGACCGGATCCTGAATAAATACTATACCGGTTCGCCGCGGGTACCGTCTTCCATTACGGTCCGTGATGCGGACGGCAGCGTGCTGGTGGAAGGTGTGGACTATACGTTTACCGTGCGGGACGCGACAGAGGTGGGAACGGCCACGGTGACCATTACGTTCATGGGCAACCGCACCGGTACTATGACCACTACTTACAAAATCCTTCCGACGGGCCAGACTCTCACGGCGGACAAAACGGTGTATGAGGTTTCCGTGGGCGATGCGCCTTTCACACTGACGGGGATTCAGCAAACCGGCAACGGCAAGTTGTCCTATATCTCCTCCAATCCGGAGGTGGCAACCGTCAGCAGCAGCGGCAAGGTGACCATCGTCGGCGCAGGAACTGCGGTGATTACCGTCAAGGCAGCCGCCACTGCAGAGTATAAGGAAGCCACGCTGGATATCACAGTCAATGTGACCCAACCGCCGCAAATGATTTACACGAAAGAGGATTCCTATACCCTGAAGAGACTGAGCATGTCCTTCTTCCTGGGTGCGGAAACGGATACCGGCACCGAGGTGATCTATCAGACCACAGATCCTTCTGTTGCCAGAGTTCGCGAAGACGGCCGGGTGACCCTTATGGGACCGGGAACGGCAGAAATCATCATCACTGCACCGGCCAATGGAATCTACGGTGCAGCGGAGAAGCGGATTCCGATCACAGTAACTGACATGGAGGAAGAGGCATACGCACAGCGGTTCAATACGCTGAAGGAAGGCATTGAAAACACCCGCGTGGTACTGCTGAAAGCATATCCTGAGAAGAACAAGGTGAAGCTGACCTGGAAAAAATCCAACTCTGGCTATGCGGTGGAAGCCTTCCAGATCTGGCGCTCCCAGAAGAAGTCCAGCGGCTACAGCAAGATCTTCACCACTGCTACCGGATCCCGGAAGTACTACATCAATTCGAAAGATGTGAAGCCGGGTCAGACCTACTGGTACAAGGTTCGCGGTGTCCGTAGCCTGGAAGGAAAGCTGGTCTACACCGATTTCGTGAAGATCCAGGTGACCACGCCGAAAGAATAGCAACAGAATATGACACAGAAAAAGTCCGACATTGCTGCCGGACTTTTTTTATGAAAAGATTTTATTCGATCACGTGCATGTACTGATCCCGTTCTTTTTCGATTTCGATGCGGTGGAACGGGGTGGAGATGCCAGGGCTGCCGCCGGTGTGGACGAAGATGACTTTTTCGCCCTTTTCTATGCGGCCGGACTTGACCATTTCCAGCAGACCTGCGAAAGCTTTGCCGGTGTAGCAAGGATCCAGAATCAGGGCTTCCTTTTCCGCCATGTAGTACATGGCATCCCGAACTTCCTTCACCGGATTGTTGTAAGCGCCCCGGTCGTAGTCGCTGATCACGTCATAGTCTTCCGCATGAAGCTCCAGCGGAAGCTCGCTGCCGTAGTATTTCTTAATCCGGTCGAAATAGTCCATGGCGTAAGCGGTCAGACCGTTCGGCTTCGGGGAAATGCCGATACCGGTCAGGTGCATCGGCAGGTTTTCATTGTGGATGCCCACCTGCAGGCCCATGTAGGTACCCATGCTTCCGATCGGGCAGATGACACGGCAGCCTTCCAGTCCCATTTCCTTTACCTGTCCGGCCAGTTCCACAGCGCATTCATAGTAGCCCAGAATGCCCAGTTCGTTGGAGCCGCCGATTGGAATGTAGTAGACTTTTTCACCTTTGGCTTCTTCTGCAGCTTTTACTTCGGCCACGGTCATGTCGAACAGTTCACCTTCCGTATGTATGTCATCCGGCTTTTTCAGATAGACATCGCAGCCCATCATACCGTCCAGCAGCAGGTTGGCAGACAGTTCGCCCGGATACGGATCCACCACCACGATGGCGCCACGCATGCCGTATTTTCTTGCCACAGCCATGGTAAGACGGCCGTGGTTTGTCTGTGCGCCGCCCACGGTCAGCAGGAAGGTCGCCCCCTGATCCTGCGCGTCCTTCAGAAGATATTCCAGCTTCCGCAGTTTGTTTCCGCCCATGGCCAGAGGCGTCAGATCATCCCGCTTGATATACAGTTCGATGCCAAGATCTTTTGAGATATTCGGCAGATACTCCAGCGGCGTCGGCAGATGGAGCATGCTGACTTTTTCGTGTCCTAATAACATTATAAAAACCTCCTCGAGCAGTTGAATTTTTCTGTTTCCATTTTATCATATTAATGGTAAAATAGAAACAGAAGTTTTAAATTTAAGGAGGATCGGATTATGGCTTTTATGGACAAACTGGGACAGATTGCGAACAAAGTGGGCGACGTGGCAGGAGATACTCTGGACTACGGCAAAGCCAAAGGAAAAATCGTCCTGGAAAAAGGTAAGATCAAAGATGTGAAGGAAGCAATGGGTGCTTATGTTTACGAGGCAATGAAGGCAGGCGGACATCCGGATATGGAACGGCTGCAGGCATTTTGCGCAGAAATCGACGAGCACATGGCAGAAATTGAAAAGCTGGAAGCAGACGCGAAGCAGAGCGGACAGGAAATCTCCGATGCCTTTGACGGAGGCGAAAAAGAATGATCGGAGTGCTGGTAAACACACTCACAGTCATCGTTGGAAGCACCATCGGCCTGCTGTTCCGGAAACTGATCCCGGAGCAGTGGACCGACTTTATTATGAAGGGGATTGCGCTGTGCACCCTCTATATCGGCATTGACGGTGCACTGGAGGGAACCAATACGCTGGTGACCATCCTTTCCATCGCAGTGGGTGCACTGATCGGAGCTGCGCTGGATCTGGATGAAAAGCTGAACCGCTTCGCTTCCGGACTGGAAAACCGGTTTAAGAAAGAGGGAAGCGGCGGACCAACCATCGCGGAGGGCTTTGTCACAGCCAGTCTGCTGTTCTGCATAGGGGCCATGACCATTGTAGGCTCCCTGCAGGCGGGACTTACCGGGGACAATACCATGCTGTATACCAAGGCGACGCTGGACTTTATCTCTTCGCTGATCTTCGCCGCATCTCTGGGTATCGGTGTCCTGTTTGCAGCAGCCTTCGTGCTGGTGTTTCAGGGTGCTATCGTGCTGGTGGCACAGGCTGTTTCTCCGTTTCTCACCGATTATGTGGTAGCAGAGATGACCTGTGCAGGGTCTATCCTGATCATCGCCCTGGGGCTCAACCTTCTCGGCGTGACCAATCTGAAAGTGATGAACTTCCTGCCGGCCATATTTCTGCCGATTCTACTGTGTTTGTTTATGTAGAACGGTTTAAAAATATTTCGCAAGCAAAAAGGGACGCCAACGGTTGTCTTTCGAATCAATTGGCGTCCCCGAGGAATGCTTTAAAAGTGAAAAAAGACAAAGAATAAGCGGAAAAAATAAGAAAATGCCAATATATGAAAACATATATTGGCATTTTTGGCTGTAAACGTATAAAAAATCGCTTCTTTGGCTTGAAAAGTACGGTTCAGGCAGCGAGTGAGCTGCGAGTGGGACGCCAATCGAAGTAAAAATGCTCAATTGGCGTGCTCTTTCGTTTGCAAAAGCGTTTGCCACACGTTGCCGCACATCGGAGAATGTTGCAACACGCTGCTGCATCATACTTTTTTCTCAAATACGTTGTGGCAGCGGCTGCAGGTAACGCGGATCTTTCCGCGGCCCTTCGGCGCACGGAGCGTCTGACCGCAGCCCGGACATTTGAAGTAGCGGAAATGCTTATAGTCCCGATGACGCCATGCCTGAATCTTGCTGCCGACATAAGTGACGTACCAGTTATTTTCTTCCTGCCGCTTCACCAGATTGCGGGAAAGGGCACGGTAGTATGCGTAGATCATGATCAGAAGACCGAGGGTAGACAGAATGTCCTTCGGAATGAAAAGATCCAGAAGGATCAGGATCAGAGCCAGAATCATCAAATCCCGGCTGAACTGGTCAAAGCCCCGCCGTCCCATCATAAATTGTGTCATCTTGTACTGAAATTTGTTCATACCCTTCTGGTCACTCCTTCGTTTTTTCGCTTATTTTCTATTTTAGCCAGCAGGGGACCGAAAGTCAACGGAATCCAGAACAATCCACTAAATCTTCGCTAATTCTTCAAACTCTGCATCGGGGCAGGGATTCTGCCGCCGCGGTTGATCATTTTGGAAGCGGACTGCGGGCGAAGCTTCATCACAGGACCGTTGCCCAGAAGTCCTCCGAAGTCCAGTTCTTCTCCTTCCGCAACACCGATGGCCGGGATCACGCGAACTGCTGTGGTCTTGGAGTTGACCATGCCGATGGCCGCTTCGTCGGCGATGATGGCGGAGATGGTTTCTGCCGGGGTATCTCCCGGGATGACGATCATATCCAGACCCACAGAGCAGACTGCTGTCATGGCTTCCAGTTTTTCAATGCTCAGAGTGCCGGCACGGGCTGCGTCAATCATACCTGCGTCTTCCGTCACCGGAATAAAAGCACCGGACAGACCGCCTACGCTGGAAGAAGCCATGACACCGCCTTTCTTCACTGCGTCATTGAGCATGGCCAGGGCTGCGGTTGTACCGTGGGTACCGCACTGTTCCAGACCGATCTCTTCCAGGATATGGGCCACAGAGTCGCCCACGGCAGGGGTCGGTGCCAGTGACAGGTCGATGATGCCAAACGGCACACCCAGCATACGGGACGCCTCTGTGCCTACCAGCTGGCCCATACGGGTGATTTTGAAGGCAGTTTTCTTGATCAGTTCCGCCACCTCGTGCAGCGGCGCATCATCCGGCAGCTTGGCCAGGGCAGCGCGGACCACGCCGGGACCGGAAACACCTACGTTCAGAACCACATCCGGCTCGCCTACACCGTGGAAGGCACCTGCCATGAATGGATTGTCTTCCGGTGCATTGCAGAAGACCACCAGCTTGGCAGCGCCGACACACTGGCGGTCTGCCGTCAGTTCCGATGCCTGACGGACCACCTGACCCATCATCTTCACCGCATCCATGTTGATTCCAGCCTTCGTGGAACCGATGTTTACGGAGGAGCAGACAAAATCCGTTTCCGCCAGAGCCCTTGGAATTGCTTCGATCAGCTCTTTGTCACCCGCGCTGAAGCCTTTGTGAACCAGCGCGGAAAAGCCGCCGATAAAGTTGACGCCCACATCTTTTGCCACCCGGTCCAGGGTTTTCGCATATTTCACCGGATCTCCGCCGCTGGCAGCCACCAGCATGGCAATCGGCGTCACACTGATCCGCTTATTGACGATGGGAATTCCGTATTTCTTTTCGATGAATTCACCGGTTTTTACCAGATCTTTGGCGTGGGAGTAAATTTTGTTGTAAACTTTTTCACAGGACCGGTCGATGTTGCTGTCACAGCAGTCCAGAAGGGAGATCCCCATGGTAATGGTCCGGATATCCAGATTTTCCTCCTGGATCATGGTGATGGTCTCCATGATGTCATTAAAATTCAGCATCCGTTTAACCTCCTGTGATTAAATTCTGTGCATGGAATTGAAAATATCTTCATGCATTACGTGGACCACCATTTCAGGAACCGCGGATTTGATGTGGGCCTGCAGTTCGTCCAGCTGACAGGACAGCTGATCGATCTCGATGATCATGACCATGCAGAAATAGCCGTCCATAACGGACTGGGTCACATCTGCCACATTGGCATTTTTTTCGGCACAGGCGGTGGATACACGTGCCAGAATGCCGACCATGTCTTTTCCTACTACAGAAACTACTGCTTTCATAAATGTTCTCCTTTATCGTTATTTTTATTTACAGATGCAATGCCGCCCGCCTGCCCTGCGTCCACGACCAGATATCGGTTGTCGGGAAGCTGCAGGCCGAGCTGCGTGTCGGTAACGTATTGGATATTGAGCCTCGGATAGTTCTTCGCAAAATAGATCCGGTTGGCGCTTTTGTGCCCAAACAGGTTGTTTCGGCTCTTTGCATTGCTTACGAAGTAAGCGGAAGGACACGTCGCCGGATCCGGGTACAGGGACAGGAGCTGTGTTTCCAGGGATTCCCGGGCAATGGCTCCCTCCACCAGCTGGCGGAAGGCCGGGTGAAAGGTGCCGGGAGCGATACCGGACGGCGCGTCGGCAGCCGTACATGAACTGTCAGCGATGATGTCGCTGGACTTCAGACCCACCCGGATGATGTTGATGCCGGCGGTATCCAGAATCTGATACATTGCCTTTGTCCGCGCCACTGCGTCGTCTTCGGCCATGGGCGTGTAGGCACCGGACAGATACATCTCGTACAGTGCCGTGTCACGGATCACCACCGTCGGATAGAGCCGTGCAATGGACGGCCCGATCTTCACCGTTTCCCGGGCAGAGTAAATATCCTTTTCCATGGTATCGCCGGGCAGGCCGATCATCAGCTGGATGCCCAGGGTGAAGCCGTATTCCTGAATCAGGCGGCTGCTTTCATAGACGCAGGCGGCGTCATGGCCCCGGCCGGAAGCCCTTAAAACATCTTCATCGAAGGACTGCACTCCCAGCTCGATGACATCCACGCCCCAGCGCTTCAGGTTGTCCAGAATCTCCCGGCTGATGTAGTCCGGCCGGGTGGACAGGTGGATCTGGTGAATCCTTCCCGCATCCTTATAGGCTTTGGCCACCTGCAGAAAGGCAGTCTGCTCTTCCATGGGAATGCCGGTAAACGATCCGCCGAAAAAGGCCAGCTCAATGGTTTCCATATGGCGCATTTCCAGGGTGGAAAGCCAGGTTTCCACCGTCTCGTGAACATCCTCCGGCAGCACGGGCGTCTGATGGGCTGTGATCTTTCGTTGGTTGCAAAATACGCAGTCATTGGGACAGCCTCGATGGGGTATGAAGATGGGGATGATGGCGTGTTTTTTCATAGGTTCTCCTGTATGGCCGCAGTTTCAGGGAAAGGTTCTTCGATGACGGATCCGATGTCGGTCAGCGGAAACTCCGCAAAATCCACGCACCGAAGCCCTCTCTCTTCGATGAATGCCCGGATGCGGGGCCCGTCCGGATGGGCGGCCAGATTGCCATGGAACAGAATCGTATTGCCAACGCTCCCTGCCGCGCCGCCCAGGAACCCGTACGGGTATCCTGGGAGCCGGACGAAGCCCGGCCCGGCCTCCAGGCACTGGAGGCCGGCGCGGCGGCAGGCGCGGAGAATCCCCTGATCTGCTGTGATGATGGAGTTTTCATCCACCGGCAGGCAGCTGCAGCGGGTGTAACCCTGAGGGACGTCAATCAAAGTCAGCCCTGCGGATTTTGCTAAGTCGAGAAGCTGCGGATCGGTGCATTTCAGTTTATGTATGAAATATCTGCCGGTACAGCAGGCATTGTAAATGGCATCAGCCGGATAGCGTCTGACCAGACGGGAGACGGTTCCGTGGAACACCGGCCGGCCCGGCCCCAGACTGCAGTGGAGCAGGTCGGGATGGTGGCAGATGGCTGGATCTACCGATAGCGGCGTTCCGACTCCAAAAAGTTCCACCTGATGGCTTTCTGCCCGGAGCCAGTCTGTCACAGCCGGGTGCGCCCGGCAGGAAATATAAATTTTGCTCATTCTAACATTATACACGAAAGGCGGGCAGGGGGCAACGAATTCATCCCTGTTTTTTGCGGGGAAGGGCGAAAAATCGGTTGCCCTGTCAGGGGGACAGAAGATATAATATATATGTAGAAGAAAAAGACGGAATTTTGAAGGGAGAGCACGAAATGCAGCAGATCGGAAATCAATGGGACCAGGTGCTGGCTGATGAATTTGAGAAGGAATATTTCCGGAAACTGGAGGGTTTTCTGGAGGAAGAGTATGCCAGCCAGACCATTTATCCGCCAAAGGAGGACATTTTCAATGCGCTGCGTTATGCGGACTATGACGCGGTCCGGGTGGTAATCCTGGGGCAGGATCCGTATCATGAGCCGGGACAGGCCCATGGCATGTGCTTTTCTGTGCAGCGGGGCGTGAAGATTCCGCCGTCGCTGGTGAATATCTACAAAGAGCTGGAGGACGATCTGGGCATTCCGCCGGCCGGCCACGGGTATCTGGTGGACTGGGCGAAGCAGGGGGTGCTGCTTTTGAACACGGTTCTGACGGTGCGCCGGGGACTGGCCAATTCCCACCGTGGCCGGGGCTGGGAGCAGTTTACGGATGCGGTGATCTGCAAGCTGAATGCGCGTCCGGAGCCTGTGGTATTCATTCTCTGGGGTGCCAACGCCCGCGCCAAGGAAGCGCTGATCACAGGTCCGCAGCATTTTATTCTCAGCGGAGCCCATCCCAGTCCGCTGTCGGCCTATAACGGCTTTTTCGGCGGTGGGTACTTCAGCAAGACCAACCGTTTTCTGGAGCTTTCCGGCATGGAGCCGGTCAACTGGCGGCTCAGCGAGTAGGGCCGATTCATCCCTCGGGAGGAGGCCGAAAGCTGATTTACCCGCAAGCCGATTGACCGAGAGGGGTGAAAGCGCCGGCTTGCATGGGAGAGCCGGGAAAAAATATTTTGCGAAGAAGCAGGAAATGACAAATTTCGACAGAGGGCATGGTGTAGAATAACCCGTGAACCCCGCAAAAAATCTCGAAAGGAGTCATTGCAATGCGAAATTTCATACATTCCCTCCTGGCCGACATGGAGCTGGAACGGCTGCAGCTGGCAAAATGCAAGAAAGAGCTCAGGAATCTGCCGGAAGGGAGACTTAAGACAGGGAAAGCAGGAAAAAACTTATATTATGGAGACAGCAGCGGGCAGCTGAAATACATTTTGCCTGACAGCAAGCTTGCGGAAAAAGTATCGCGCAGACACTTCCTTGAAAAAAGAATGCGGATTTTGATGAGAAATCTGGAAGCGCAAAGTCGTCTGCTTCAATGCTATGTATCCTATGAAGATTTGAGCGTGGCAAATCAACTTCCGAAGGTGTATCGGGAACGGATATTACAACAGATTGAGAGAAAAAAAGAATCCTTGATTTCTGATGACGGGATGGTAGGATTCGGAGGACGCCCACGGCATAAAACGCCATCCGGTGAGGGCAGGGACTCAAAAGGTGAAGTGATTCTGTCCATGCATTTTGATCGTTATGCGTTGACCTATGAGTATGGGCAGCCTTTGTTTTGGGACTATAGCATTTCGGAGGAGGCCAATCGCATGAAAGCGGCTCTGAAATTACCGGATGTGATCGTGCCGGATTTCATTTTTACGCTTCCGGATGGACGTAAAATCTACTGGGAGCATTTGGGTATGGTCGGGGATCGAAAATACGCTTTCAAATGGATGAAAAAAATGCAGTTTTATCATTATATGGGTATCACCCAGGGGGTAAATTTGATTGTGACAGCAGATGACTGCAACGGAACCATTGATCTCGAAGCAATTTCTGAGCTGATTGAGTCAAAACTTGCACCTTTGCTTTCAAAAAAAGGTATGCATTGATGACATTTGGTTGGTGGACGGACTCGCTTACATACGCGTAATTTTTCTGCAAGGCGAAAAGGACGCCAATCGACCATTTTCCAGGACATTGGCGTCCCGGAACAACATGGAATGCCGTTTTTAAGAAGAAATAAATGTAAATAAATTTCTTAAATATAAATTTATAGAAATAAAAATAGAAAATAATTATAGAAAGGCTTGAGAAAATGCGTCGAAACGGATGCATTTTCCACGATTTACTGCCTAAAGAAGAAATGTGGGACGCCAATTAATTCAAAATGATTCGTTTGGCGTCCTTTTTTGCTTGCAAACTTTTTTCTTTACAATTCCTCACGCCAGCAGCCGGTCCAGCATGCCGGTGAAGGTGATGCCGGCGCTTTCCAGCATTTTTGGGAAGCGGCTGTGGGCGGTCATGCCGGGGATGGTGTTCACTTCGTTGAAGACGATTTCACGGGTCGGCGTCAGGAACATGTCCACGCGGGCGAAGCCGCGGCAGTCCAAGGCCCGGTAGATGGTACGTGCCGTTTCGGCGATCAGGGCCTCCGTTACCGGATCGATCCGGGCGGGGGTGTGGATGCGGGAATCTACGGCGTCATACTTTTTATGATAGTCGAAGAAGCCTTCGGCCAGCAGCTCGATTTCATCCACCCGCCCGGTCAGCAGACCGCCCTGTCCGTCGTCCATCACCGCGCATCCCACCTCAAATCCGTTGATGGATTCTTCGACGATAACTTCGTCGTCAAACGCGAAGGCTGCCATCACAGCATCCGCCAGCTGAGCGGGCCGCGTGATGCGGGCGATACCATGGGAAGAACCTTCTTTGACCGGCTTCACGAACAGCGGATAGGTCAGTCCGCTGGTCAGAGTGCGGAGGGCCGCGGCATCTATGGCGTCTTTCTGGCCGCCCCCGTCCGGTATCTGTCTACTCCGGCTGCTTCCCCGCATGCAGTCCTCCATCCGCATGGTGACTGCCGCTGGAACGGAAACGCCGGCGGCTGCGGCAAGCTGGTGCGCACGATATTTGTCCATGCAGAGTGCGGAGGAAAGGGAGCCGCAGCCAATGAGGCGGATGCCGGCCAGTTCGATGAGTCCCTGGAGACGGCCGTCTTCCCCGTTGCGGCCGTGAAGCACCGGAAATGCCAGATCCAGGCGGGTGTGCTCTACGGAGCCGTCCGGATGGAAGGTCAGGAGACCGGACCAGTTTTCATCATCCCGGCAGGGTGACAGGATCGCAGGCATGCAGCCGGGATCCAGATGCCAGGTGTCAGACTCCAATTGCAGGAGCAGGGAGGACAGCGGCTGCCCGCAGCGGAGCCAGCGGCCGCTGCGGGTAATACCGATGGGTATGATTTTGTATTGATTCAGAAATGCGTCGCCGCAGAGCTGGCGCAGAACGCCGGCGGCTGACTGCAGAGAAATGTCATATTCACTGGAGCATCCTCCAAAGAGGAGCGCAAGATGTTTCTTCGTATTCTTAGTCCACATATTCTTAGTCCACCTTTCTGATGCGTGCTGTTTCTGCACACGCCGATGTTTTCAGGCTTTGTATTTGCACTTTTTCCACATGCACGGATTTTCTTTCGTTTTCTCCTGCCATTGCGTCCGTACTGGCGGCGTCTGATTCCGGCACCGGGTAGCCAATTCGGCACTCGTTCACATACAGCAGGCGATCATCCTGGAGAATGCCCGGCTGGCGCAGGCGGCGCCGGTTGACGGTGGCCCGCTGCAGCGTCCGACCGGGGGCGCCGGGATCGGGCAGATAGGAGATGCTGCCGTTGTACACCTCGAAGAGCTCGGAAGCCGGCTCATTGCACCGGATGGCGCCGTACATGTTTTCCTCATCAAAATTCACCGAAAGCTGCCAGGTCTGCGGTGTATCGTTGCGAACCTTCAGATCCAGCCATCCCTCACTGATGGCTGCATCCGTCCCGATTGGAAGATCATGGGTCGTAGGCGGAAACTGCTCCAGTCCGTGGGCATGACGTTCCGTCACCGTCAGCGGTGTGTGGAGAAACAGCCAGTAGAGCATGGTGGAAAGCTGGCAGAGTCCGCCGCCGTAACTGCCGGTGATTTCTCCGTCCTGGAGATTCAGACCGTCTTTGTACGGCACATCCCGGTCTGCGTGGCGCACGGACTGCCAGAACGAAAAGGTCTCACCGGGCCGGATTACCAACCGGTCCACACAGTCCGCGGCGAGCTTCAGGTTGAAGACTTTGTTGAACTGATATTCCATGGGAAATCCGCTGTCATAATTCAGCAGCGGCGAAGTCGTAAAAAATGTTTCATATGGAAGAAGCGAATCCGCACGGGTTCGGGCGTACCGGTTGCCGTCCAGCCGCATGTGTCCGTAAAAAAACAGCTTCCGCTGGAACTGCCGCAGCGGCAGAAGAAACGGAAATTGCTGTGTCACTCTTTTTCTCGTCATAAAAATAACCCCCTTCATCTGATCTGCTTCTATTGTAGCAGGGAAGGGGGCTCCGTTTTTTCATTTCACTTTGCAAAATCCATGCGTTTTACTTCGTATTTTCTTACGAATTTCTTACGGCACCGGGGCTATTTCAGCGGCAGATCCACGGCGAAGCGGATTTGTTCGTTTTCGCTGGAGGCCGAGATCTGTCCATGGTGCAGTTCCACGATTTCCTTTGCGATGGCCAGGCCCAGGCCTGCACCGCCGCTGCCGGTGGTCCGGGAAGAATCCAGCCGGTAGAACTGCTCGAAGATGCGGGACAGCTTTTCGGCAGGAATGGTCATGCCCTGGTTCTCGAAAAGAAGATGGGCAGTGGATGCGTCCACCGAAAGAGAAATGACGATTTCCGTATCCGGATAGCTGTAGCCCACCGCATTTCGCAGCAGGTTGTCAAAGACACGCTGCAGCTTGTCCGGATCACAGTAGAGGACCACATCCGCCGGTGCATCCAGACGGCAGGTCAGGTTTTTTTCCGTCAGCATGGGACGGAACTCGAAGACCAGCTGTTCCAGCATGCGGGTCAGGTTGACACGGCTGTATTCCAGAGAAATGCTGGAAAGGTTGAACCGGGTAATTTCGAAGAATTCATTGATCAGTTCATCCAGACGGCGGGCTTTTTCCAGAGAAATGTTCACATAGCGGGCCCGCATTTCCTGGGAAATCTGCGGCTCGTCCCGGAGAAGGCTCAGATAGCCGATCACCGATGTGATGGGTGTTTTCAGATCGTGGGCCAGATAAGCCACCAGCTCCGTCTTCCGCTTTTCCGCCTCCTGGGCAGCCCGCTGATTGTTTCGCAGGGTCAGCTTCAGCTGGTTCATCTGGGTTTCGATCTGACTCAGGGCCGAAGAGGAAAAGGAGATCAGCTCCCCGTCATCTTCATAGATGGATTCCGCGCCTTCCAGCACTTCCTCCAGATAGGAAAAGGACTGGCTGAAATAATGCAGGAAAATGGTCGTATATCCCAGACCGATGTAGCCAATGGCAAGGATGGCAGATCTGTCCGCGAACCAGTGGGCCAGACGGTAGACCAGATCATACTCCTGCCAGATAAACAGGGAGTAGACCAGCTGGGCCAGAATATAAAGCAGCGGTGCGGCAGCGGTATACAGCACCAGTGTCATGACCAGCCGGAGAAGCTGCTGACGGCGCAGACCGAAGACCAGGCTGCGGCTCTTCTTTTTCATTCGCGCATCCATGGACATGCCTCCTTATTCCACTTTATAGCCCACGCCCCAGACGGTCCGGATGAATTTCGGATTCCGGGCCGGCTCCTTCAGCTTTTCCCGGAGCCGGCCGATGTGGGCCATGACCGTATTGTTATTATCCAGATATTTTTCGCCCCATACCATTTCAAAGAGCTCTTCCGAGGAAATGACACGGCCCCGGTTGGAGGACAGGTACCATAGGATGGAAAACTCGATGGGCGTCAGGGTGACCGGATTGCCGTACAGGGTGCAGGTGTGAGTATCCTTGTTGATCACCAGGCCGTGAATATCAATTTCATTCTGCGAAGGTACAGTGGAAGCGGAGACTCCGTCCGGACCTGCGGCAGAAGCATCGGGATGGTTGTACCGGGTATAGCGGCGAAGCTGGGTCTTGACCCGGGCGATCACTTCCAGCGGATTGAACGGCTTGGTGATATAGTCGTCCGCACCCAGGGTCAGTCCTGTGATCTTGTCCATATCCTCCACCTTGGCCGTCAGCATGATCACCGGGAAGTAGAAATCCTCCCGGATTTTTTTGCAGATGGAAAACCCGTCGATATCGGGCAGCATGACATCCAGAAGGGCCAGGGCGGGCGGATTTTGACGGATGGCAGCAAGGGCCGGCAGCCCCTGATAAAAGGTCTCCACCTGGAATCCCTCATTCTTCAGATAGACCTCCAGCAGGTCCGCAATTTCCCGTTCGTCGTCTACTACAATAATTCGTTCGTTCATAATCTCTCTCCAATTCATTGATCCGTTTGCTGTGATTGAAATACTCCGTTTCCATCATACCCCAAACCGCGCCGCCCTGCAAGCCGAAACTTGTATGATCGGAAAAGAGACATTGAGGCAGACGGAAAAAAATGATATAATCAGACTGTAAATATGAAAATAACCGCTGCAGCCATGCAGAAAGGAAAGGAGCAATATCAATGAGCAAGTTTACGGAGTACAGACGGGAATTCCACAAATATCCGGAAAACGGATGGAGAGAGATCCGCACCAGTGCGCGGATTGCGGAGATCCTGACAGATATGGGCTATACCTGCCTCATGGGCCCGGATGTGGTCAATGTGGACAGCGTGATTCATCTGGTGCGTCCGGATGAAGAGGAACTGGCAGCAATAAAAAAACGGGCCGTGGAGCAGGGAGCAGATCCTGCGTTCGTGGAGCAGACCCGCGGCATTCCGGGGGTTATCGCCGAGCTGGATACAGGAAAAGAAGGTCCCGTCACCGCATTCCGGTTTGATATTGACTGCCTGCCTTACGATGAACCAAAAAAGGAAGGCTATCGTCCGTATGATGAGAATTACGCGTCCTGTAACCCGGAATCTGTACATGCCTGCGGTCATGATGCCCACACAGCCATGGGACTGGGGATTGCAGAAGGCATTTTGCATAAGAAAGATGCATACCGGGGAAAGATCCGTCTGATCTTCCAGCCGGCAGAGGAGACCTTCTGCGGGGCACTGTCTATCGTGGAGAAAGGGCATCTGGACGATGTGGATAACTTCCTGGCGCTCCATGTAGCCCTCAGCGCAGAGAATAAGCCGCTGCCGTCCCACACCATTGCCTGCGGCTGCAAGGACTTTTTAAGCGACCGTCAGCTGGATGTCACCTTCCACGGCCGTGCAGCCCATCCGTGCGGTGCATCCCAGGAAGGAAAGAATGCGCTTCTGGCAGCCTGCTCTGCAGCGCTGAATCTCCATGCCATCGCACCGCATGAACAGGGTCTGACACGGGTCAACGTAGGCGAGCTTCGTGCCGGGATCGCACCGAACACCATTGCACCTAACGCATTCATGGTGGTGGAGTACCGGGGAGAAACACCGGACATCTGCGCTTATCTGGAGGAGCGAGTGTTCGATATTCTGGATGGCAGTGCCAAAGCCTACGGCATGGAATACACCTATGAAGATTACGGCGAAGTACCGTCCGGAAAGAGTGATGATGCCATGATGGATGTGGTCCGCCGGGCTGCTGTGAAGGTGCCATGGTTTGAGAAGATCTACTTTGAAGGCAATGTGGGCGGAACGGATGATGCGGCGGTCATGATGACCCGGGTGCAGAAGAACGGAGGAAAAGGTACCTACATCGGTATCGGCACCAACACAACCCAGCCGGTACATAATGCGGAATTCGATATCGATGAAGACTGCATCGATGCAGCCATCGACCTGTGCCTCAATGCGCTGGACGAATTGCACGGATAATGGAATTGTTACGGTCGGAACATAACGGTCAGGAGGAAGAATATGCTGATTATAAAAAATGCCAGACTGCTGCGCCCGCTTACGGAAGGATTTGACGGGCAGTTTGCGGATATCTGGATCGAAGACGGAAGGATCCGGGAGATTCGCCCGGAGGGATGGACGCCGTCCTGCAGCGGAACGGTCGCGGGAAATGACTGCGGCCTTCCGGAGGGAGCGCAGATCATCGATGCGGCCCATCATACGGTGATGCCCGGTCTCATCGATATGCATGCCCATGTGTATCTCAAGAGCCTGGACTTCGCCAAAATCAAAGATCTGGGCCCTGCCGACAGCGTGCTCAACGCATATATCTATGCCAGGGAATATCTGAAGGCCGGATATACCACCGTAAGAGACTGCGGCTGCATGTATAACGTGACCGTGGCCATCCATGATGCAGCACGGCGGGGCGAACTGGACGCGCCGCGGCTGATCTCCTGCGGGCAGATCCTGACGCCGACGGAGACAGGAAATGATACCTTCGGAGAATTGTATATTGAAGCAGACGGTCCGGCACAGGTCCGTGCTGCTGCGCGAAAGCAGTTCAAGCGGAAAAACGATTTTATCAAATACATGGTCACCGGCGCCTTTCTCAACGAGAAAGGCAGCCCGGGCATGACGATCGCTACCCTGGACGAACTGAAAGCGGCAGTGGAAATCGCCGAAATGAAGGAATCCTATGTGTGTGGCCATGCCCACGGTACTGCAGGCATCAAACGGGCCATCGAGGCCGGCATCCGGACCATCGAGCACGGCGTCTTCATTGACGATGAATGCATCGACCTGCTGCAGAAAAAAGCGGACCGGTGCTTTTTGGTTCCTACCGGTGCCATCACCCTTGCCTGTGCCGGCGACACCGAAAACATGTCGGCCGACATGCAGGAAAAAGCAGAACAGTACTTTGAGGAAGAGCGAGACAACATCAATCATGCCTACGAGGCAGGTTTGAAGCTGGGCTTCGGGTCCGATCTGGATATGGAAAACTTCACCGCCAACATCGGTTATGAGTTTACCGCCAGAACGGATTACTATCATTTCAAACCGATGGATATTCTGATGCAGGCGACGAAAAACAGTGCGGAGATTCTGATGCTGGAGGACGAAATCGGTACCGTAAAGGCGGGCAAGTGCGCCGACCTGATCATCACCGACGGCAATCCGGATGAAGATATCCGCGTCATGAACCGCCCGCTTCTTTCCGTGATCCGCGGCGGGAAAATCATCTGATGACAGAGATAAGCTGACAGAGACAAGAAGTGAGGCAGCATTTCGGAAAGCCGGAGAAATGGCTTCGGCCTGGAAGGGAGAAGAGAATTGTACAGCGAATATGGAATATTTCAGGGAATCAGTGAAACGCAGCTGGAAACATTGCTTCCGTGCGTCGACGCAAAAATCAGACTGTTTTCCGGGGAGAGCAATCTGGACGCAGAAGGGTTTGGTATGGAAGGAGACCGCATCGGCATCATTCTTGATGGTGGAGTCCTCGGATCTCCCTCTGCACCAGAGACGTGTGCCAAATCTGCACAGCATCTTCGGAAAGAGGGAGATCTTATAGGTCCCGGAACCGGAATTGCGAATCCTGTGACCAGAGGGCAGACCGCAATTCTCAGCCTTTCGGCAAGAGCTATTTCGGAGCCCTGCTGGTTCAGCTGCTACTTTCATCACAAATTATGGGAAAATCTCTGCGCGCTGCAGTAATTCACACGATAGCCGCCCGCAGATTATTCTTCAATATCGTCATCATCATGGATTGTGGTGGTCAGATCCACCCCGTCGAAACCTTCGCCAATGATCTCAAATGCGCTGGACAGAATGATGAAGGCATGGGGGTCATATTTATGTACGATGGCCTTCAGCCGCGGCATCTCATTGGGCTTCACCACCACCAGCAGGATCTTTCGCTCGGTGTGAGCGTACATACCCTCTCCCGTGAGGAGAGTGGCGCCACGCCCCATATCGTAGAGGATGGCGTTGGAAATCTTATCCAGATTCTTGCTGGCGAAAATGTAGAACATGTCCGCCCGATTGAAACCGCTGTTGATTTTATCGGTGACCAGTGAGGTGGTGCCGATGGCAAGGATAGCGTAAATACCGGCTTCAATTTCGCCGTATACGAACATGGCCAGCACGACGATGGAGCCGTCAATGCACATAAGCAGCTGTCCCAGACTCACATGGCGAAGCTTGGTGATCAGCAGCTTGGCCAAAAGGTCCGTGCCACCGGCGGAAATCTGCGCCTTCACCGAAAAGGATGCTGCCACACCGTAAAGGATGCCGCCGCAGATGACAGCCACCAGACGGTCATCGGTGAGGGACGGCAGGAAGGCCAGCATATCCACCATGCCGGAGTAAACTGCCACCGCGATCAGGGACATGACGATATAGACTTTTCCTTTGATCTTCAGGCCCCAGAGGCAAATGGGAATATTGAGAACGAAAACCGTCAGTCCCACCGGCAGGCCCATGACGGAATTGAGCACGGTGCCTATGCCTGCAAGACCGCCGGCTGCGATGTTATTGTGCACATAAAAGCAGTCCAGCGCCAGGGCATAAAACAGATTGGCCATCATCAGATACAGGATCTGTCTGGGGGTGACGCCGATTTTTTCCAAAAATGACGGGGTTTTCATCGTTTGCTTCTCCTTTTATTTCAGATTTTCCGGGTTGAGGCATTTCAGGTCGTCCGTCACGAACAGACCGTCTTTTCGGATCAGCTGGTCGTCAAACCAGATCTCGCCGCCGCCGTATTCCTCTCTCTGGATCATGACCAGATCCCAGTGGACCGCGGATTTGTTTCCGTTATCTGCATCTTCATAGGCCATGCCCGGGGTCAGGTGGAAACTGCCGCAGATCTTTTCGTCGAACAGGGTATCCTTCATCGGTTCCAGCACATACGGGTTGACGCCGATGGCGAATTCGCCGAAATAGCGGGCCCCTTCATCGGTATCCAGCAGGGCGTTGATCCGTTCTGTATCGTTGGCAGTGGCTTTGACGATCTTTCCTTTTTTAATCTCAAAGCGGATGTTGTCATAGGTGAAGCCCTGTTCCTCACTGCAGGTGTTATAGGCGATGACACCGTTCATGGATTCCTTCACCGGTGCAGTGTAGACTTCTCCGTCCGGAATGTTGCATTCTCCGGCACATTTGATGGCCGGGATATCCTTGATGGAGAAGGTCAGGTCGGTTCCCGGACCCACCAGGTGCACCTTATCCGTCCGGTTCATCCGTTCCACCAGGGCATCCATGGCTCGGCTCATCTTCCCGTAATCCAGGGTGCAGACATCGAAGAAAAAGTCCTCAAAGGCTTCCTGGCTCTTCCCTGCCAGCTGGGCCATGGACGGATTCGGATACCGCAGAATGACCCATTTGGTTTTGTTCACCCGGTAATCCAGGGTCGGCTGGGTCAGCCGGTAATACATGTTCAGCTGGTCGGAAGGCACGTCTGCCAGTTCCGAAGTGTTGGCACCGGCACGGATGGCGATATAGGCATCCATGCCCTTCATCTGGTACAGCTGGTAATCGTTGAGGAATTCCATCTGTTCCTCGTCCGCACCCAGCAAAATCTCCCGCAGCACGGCGCTGTCCCGGTGATTGACGTATGGTCGGGCACCCAGGCTGTATGCGTCCTTGATCAGCTGACGAACCAGCGGCTTCGCTTCCTCTCCTTCATAATCGATCAGCACCTTCTCTCCCTTCTGCAGACTGCAGGAATAGGTGGTCAGCAGATGGGAAAGCTTTTTTATTCTGTCATCCATGGGAATGATCCTCCTCTGTCTTCTACTATCTGACAGTATACCCCATTTGCAGAAAAAATAAAAGCAGAGATTCATAGCAAGCCGTACGGTTTTTTGTTGCTTTTCTCCCGGAGAACCGATACAATAGTGGACAGGAGAGTGAAGCATATGAAGACAGTATTTATCATAAATCCCGGCGCGGGAAAAGGAAAGGGGATCGATTCCCTGAAAGAGCGGATCCGCAGTGCATCCGAAAAGACCGGCCGTGAGGCGGGCATTTATGTGACGAAGGCACCGCAGGACGCGGAGCTGTTTGCCAGAGCCTTCACAGAGGAACAGGCATGTGCCGGTCCGGACGGCACACCGGAGGAAGGCCGCCTCATCGCCTGCGGCGGCGACGGCACTTTCAATGAAGTGCTCAACGGCGTTCTGTCTGCAGCGCAGCACAGGCACATTTCCCTGGGGCTGGTTCCCATCGGCACGGGAAACGACTTCGTGCGAAATTTCCCGGAAGCAGGCGATTTCCTGGATCCGGAGGCGCAGCTTCTGGGGACGGATGTGTTATGTGACGCGATCCGATACCGCGGCGTGCTGGATGGAAAGGAGCAGATCCGGTACTGTGCCAACATGTTTAATATCGGCTTTGACTGCAATGTGGTGGACATGACGGCCACTTTGAAAAAATATCCTCTGATTGCCGGATCCGTTGCCTATCTCATGGGTGTGGCCATTACATATATCCGGAAAAAAGGAGCGAAACTGAAAGTGGAGCTGGATGGAAAGACCATTGTGGAAGGTCCTCTGCTGCTGACGGCCATCGCCAACGGCGGTTTCTGCGGCGGCGGTGTCCACAGTTCTCCGCTGGCATCCACCTGTGACGGCCGCATGGATGTGAATATCATCTATAATGTGGGACGGATCGACTTCCTGAAAAAATTCCCGTATTATGCCAAAGGAACCCATCTGGATCTGCCGGATATCGATGATATCCTCTATTGCGATACCTGCACCACAGCCCGCATCACGCCGCTGGACGGTACCATGCGTCTGTGCACCGATGGGGAGATCGTGAATGCGGAAACGGTGGCATTTGAAATGGTACCGGGCACGTTCCGCATGATTCTCCCTGCGAAATAAAGACCGCGAAAAGCCGAGAACAAACCGAAATCAAAGTAAAACAAAGCCTGCAAACCGTAACGGCCTGCAGGCTTTTCAAACTCCTGAGAACAGATTTTGTGCAGTGACTAGAACCAGCCGAGGCCGAAAAAGGTGTTGATCTGGCCCAGCAGCACCAGCAGAAGGATCGGCGGTACAATCCACTTGATGCAGAAGCGGTAGTAGCCTTTGATCCGGAATCCGCCGTCGTCTCTTTCGATTTCGTCGTCCGTAAAGCCCTTACCGACTGCAAACCAACCGAAGATCAGAGCTGTGATCAGTGCGCCCAGCGGCATGAGAACACCTTCGGAAATCAGGTCGAAGGTATCCAGCCAGCAGCCCTGTCCAAGAATCTGCGGGAATCCGGCAGCACCCAGGCTGTCCAGTGCGACGAAAACGCCTTCGGCTGCCACAAAGGCACCAATCAGCAGGCTGACCATTTTCCGGTTCGGCTTCTTGCCTTTTTCGATCTGCTTGTCCATGATTACCGCACAGGCAGCTTCCAGCAGTGCGATGGAAGAAGTGATGGCGGCGATGAACACCAGGAAGTACATCAGGAATCCGAAGAGGGAGCCGATGCCGCCCATGGCCTGGAATACGGTCTGCAGTGTGATGAACAGCAGGCTCGGGCCCTGACCCGGGTTCAGACCGGAAGCAAATACGGCCGGCATGATGGCGATTCCTGCCATGACAGCGACGATGGTGTCGGCGATCGGGATCAGGAACGCGTTTTTCTGCAGGCTTTCGGTTTTCTTCATGTAGGAACCGTAGGTCACGGTGATACCCATGCCCAGGGACAGGGAGAAGAACATCTGCCCGCCGGCTGCAGCCAGAACACTGATCCAGCCGGTGCCCTTGAATACTTCGAAATTCGGTTTGAACACGAAGGCCAGACCTTCGGATGCACCGTCCATGGTGACGCTGCGGATGATGACGAGCAGCAGCATGACGAACAGTGCCGGCATGGCGATGGTGGAGAACCGTTCAATTCCCTTGGAAACGCCGGCCATAACGATGAGGACCGTCAGTGCGACAAAGATCAGCGTGTAGATGGATGTCTGGGCCTGATCGGTGAAAAAGCCTTCAAAGTAGACGCCGCTGTCTGCACCGCCCACGCCCCAGGACGCGCCGAAGAGGTCGCCCAGGTTGGCCAGCGCATATTTCAGGCAGTAGCCGCCCAGCATGCAGTAGAAGCCCATGATCAGCATCGGGGAGATCCAGGCGAACCAGCCCACAAAGCTGTATTTTTTCGAAATGGATTCGTAAGCAGCCACGACGCCCTTGCCGGTCTTACGGCCCAGGGACAGCTCCGTCAGGCAGATGACGATACCAACCGTTGCGACTAAGAGCAGATAGATGAGGAGAAAGGCAAAGCCGCCGTTCATTCCCATTTTATACGGGAATCCCCATAAGTTGCCAAGGCCGACCGCAGAACCCACTGCGGCCATCAGGAAGCCGAAACTGGAGTTCCACTCCCCTTTTTTGTGATGATGTTCCATAATACAATTACCTCCATAATATTGTTTCATACACCCGTTAAGCTTACCCATGCTTGCTGATGAAATTGTGTATTTTCACTATTATACAGGCAATATGTCGTTTTTGTCAACAATATATGATGGTTTGGTGAATATAACCTTATATTTGTAAATAATCTCAAATTATCGCCACCGGCCGGGGGAAATATTGTATAATGGGATACAGATAAGAAAGCGCGTAAAGCGGGAGGGAATATTCAAATGGAACAGAAGACAGACAATCAGGAACGCATGGATGCGCTCCTGAAAAAAATACAGAAAACGGGCCGGCTGCAGCTGCCGGAGGGAAAGAAGATAGCGCTCAGTTTCAGCTTTGACTTCGACGCTTCCTCGGTGTGGATGGAATCCTTCGGAAAGAGTTCGCAGGTGTATACTTCCCGGGGTGAGTACGGCGCCGTGGTGGGCGTGCCGCGGATCCTGGATCTGCTGGAACGGCGCGGCATTCGGGCTACCTTCTTCATTCCGGGCCATACCCTGGATACCTATCCGGAAATCTGCCGGGAAATTGCAGCAAGGGGTCATGAGATCGGCCACCACGGCTATGTCCACGAGGATCCCACATTCTTGCCGGAGGAGAAGGAAGAAGCCATCCTTCTGAAGGGTCTGGAGACTCTGGATAAAATCGGCATCCGTCCGACAGGCTACCGGTCGCCGGGCTTTGATTTCAGTCCGAACACCATGAAGCTGCTGGAAAAACACGGGTTTAAATATGACAGCAGTCTCATGGGAAATGACTATTATCCGTACTGCCCGCGGTACTGCACGGTAAATTTTGACCGGGGAAACACCTTTGGCGAGCCATCTTCCGTGATCGAAATGCCGGTATCCTGGTACCTGGACGACTTCCCTCATTCTGAGTTCATCATGACCCGGACGGGCATGAAGCCCCAGAGCCAGATTTTCGAGATCTGGAAGGCCCACTTTGACTATGGCATGGCCCATACGGAAAACGGCATGATGGCCGTCTGCATGCATCCGCAGGTCATCGGCCGGCCCCATAACCTGACCATGCTGGAGGAGTTCATGGATTATACATTGACGGAAGAGGTCTGGTCTGCGCCACTGGCGGAGATGTGCGAAAGGGTAAGGTTCTGAGATGCAGGACAAAAAATTTCAGCAGATGACCGAAGAACCGGTGGGGAAACTGATCCGGCATCTGGCGGTGCCGTGCATCATCAGCATGATGATCACCGCCTTCTATAACCTGGCGGACACGTTTTTCGTGGGGCAGCTGCACAGCAATACGGCCACTGGGGCGGTAGGCGTTGCGTTTTCCCTAATGGCGATTATCCAGGCCATCGGATTCTTTTTTGGACATGGAAGCGGGAATTTCGTATCCCGGGAGCTGGGCCGTCAGAACCGGGAAGCTGCGGAAGAGATGGCGGCAACGGGATTTTTCCTGGCCATAATGACCGGCGTGGTTCTTCTGATTCTGGGACAGTTCTTTCTGACACCGCTGGTTTGTATGCTGGGATCTACGGAGACCATTCTTCCTTATGCGAGAAGTTATGTGCGGATTATCCTGATCGGCGCACCGTGGATGACCGCTTCCCTGGTACTGAACAATCTGCTTCGGTTTCAGGGCAGTGCTATCTACGGCATGGTAGGAATCACTGTCGGAGCGGTGCTGAATATTGCCTTGGATCCGCTGCTGATCTTCGGGCTGGAACTTGGAGTTTCCGGGGCGGCAATCGCAACGATTTTCAGCCAGTTTGTCAGTTTCTGCGTGCTGCTGCTTCAGTGTCGGCGGGGCGGAAATATCTCCATTCGGTTCGATCGGTTCCGAATCACAAAGGAGTATCTGATTGAGATCGTCCGGGGCGGTCTGCCTTCTCTGGGACGGCAGGGGCTGGCTTCGGTGGGCGCCATTGTGCTCAATCATTCTGCAGGCATTTATGGCGATGCAGCCATCGCGGCCATGACGGTGGTAAACCGGATTATGATGACGGCAGGCTCTGCATTGGTCGGGTTCGGACAGGGGTTCCAGCCGGTGTGCGGCTTCAACTACGGTGCAGGCTTGTGGCACCGGGTTCGGGAAGGGTTCTGGTACTGTGTCAGAACAGCCAACGTATTTCTGATTGTATTTGCCTGTCTGGGCATTGCGCTGGCGCCGCAGCTGGTGGCTCTGTTCCGGGATGATCCGGATGTCATTCAATTCGGTGCACTGGCGCTGCGGCTTCAATGTCTGACCTTCCCGCTGTCCAGCTGGATTGTGGCCAGCAACATGATGCTGCAGACCATCAACCGCACGGGTCCTGCCACGTTCCTGGCAGTTGCCCGGCAAGGACTTTTTCTGGTGCCGGCACTGCTTCTCCTGACGCCTGCCCTCGGTATGCTTGGCGTGCAGGCAGCACAGCCTATTTCGGATTTATTTACTTTTGCTGCGGCGATTCCGCTGCAGCTGATGACGCTACGGGATCTGAAGCAGGGGGAGAAGGCATAAGCCTCATCACCAAAAAACACAAAAACACCTGCGAGAGCGACTTCGCAGGTGTCTTTTTGTGGCGGAGATGGTGGGATTCGAACCCACGCACCGGTCACCCGGTCTGCCGCATTTCGAGTGCGGTCCCTTGAACCACTTGGGTACATCTCCCCGATCTCCACGTTCGGCGCCTTGCTGAAGGGCACCATTGATTGATGCTGCTTTGCTGATTAAATCAGCCATAATAGAATACCACAAAGAGGGCGGAAGTGCAAGATAAATTGCGAAAAAACCCCATAGCACCCATGAAAAAAGTGTACAGGTTCCGCTCCGCCCATTGAATCTGCCGACAGAAAATGGTAAAATAGGAACGTTGAAAACATCGGACAAGGAGGGAGAAGAATGAATATCTGCATCTTGATGGGAAGCCCAAGGCCGAAGGGAAATACCGCGGCACTGCTTGCACCTGTAAAGGAAGAACTGGAATCGCTGGGCCACCGCTGGGCGGAATTTGATCTGTACAAAAAACACATAGAGCCCTGCATTGCATGCCGTCACTGCCAGAAAGACTGGAGCCGGTTCGGCTGCATACAGCAGGATGACATGCAGGAAATCTTCGATGCGGTGCTGGATTGTGATCTTTTGCTGCTTGCCACGCCGATCTATTCCCTTTTCTGTACGCCGCCGATGAAAGCTGCGCTGGACCGGCTGGTCTACGGCATGAACAAATATTACGGCGAAACCTGGGGCCCGTCGCTGTGGGAAGGAAAGCCTGTGGCACTGCTGGCAACCTGCGGCTATCCGGTGGAAAAAGCCGTGGACCTGCTGGACGAAGGCATCCGCCGCTACTGTAAGCATTCAAAACTGGTTTATGCGGGCATGACCGCCGCCCGCCAGAGAAAATACGGAGAAGACTTCATGACAGAGGATGTGACGGCGCAGGCCCGCATCTTTGCACGGCAGCTGGATGAAGCCATGCAGGCGGCAAAGAAAAACACTGTGGAGGGTGACCATGTATAAAAAACTTGACATACAGATCGCGGATCCGTCGGGCAACATCACCATTTTCGTCCGCACGCCGGTGGAACGAAAGTATTATCAGCAGGTGGCTGGACAGCTGCTGGCCGAGGAAGACTACGGCGCTGAGCAGGTTGCTTTCATCCTGCCGGGTTCCCTTTCTTCGCAAAATCCATCCGCCGGAGGAATCGACGGCAGCATGGAGATGTGCGGGCTGGAGTTTTGCGGCAATGCTTCCCGGGCTTTCGGTCTGATGCTGGCCAGCGAAGCGGGGGAAACAGGTTATGTGACGAAACGGATACGGGTCAGCGGCTGCGATGCGCCCCTGACCGTGGAGCTTGACATGGAAACAAGCCGGGCAAAGATCCGCATGCCGGATCCTCTCTCCTGCGAAGTGCAGGGAGACAGAACCGTGGTGGATCTGGGCGGGATTCTGCATATCATCGTGGAGGCACCGAAGACGGAAGGCAGTTCCACGGAGGAACTGCAGGCGGAAATGGAACGAACTTTCGGCAAAATCCGAAGCGACATTTACCGGACCATGGATCCTCCGGCGCTTGGTGTCATGTTCTGGGACAGTGCCGAAAAAAAACTGATCCCCGTCGTCTACGTGAAAGATGTGGAGACGGTATATTTTGAGGGATCGTGCGGTTCCGGGACCACCGCCTGCGCAGCAGCCTTTTCCATGGGAAAACCGGACGGGACTTACAGCTGGTCCATTCCGCAGCCTGCGGGCGTCATCGACGTGACGGCGGAGGTGAAGGACGGCCGGGCCCGGGCCATATACATCGACAGCCAGGTGAAGCTGGGAGAAATCATAACAACTGAGGTAGAAATAGAAAATGAAGAATAGTACGCAGCAGATCATACGGATTTTGATGGTAATTGCAGGTAATGTGATTTATGCCCTGACGGTGCAGCTGTTCCTTTTGCCGGGGAACCTGATCACGGGGGGCAGCACGGGAATCGCCCTGGCGGTGCATCATGTATGGGGACTGCCGGTGTCGGCGACAGTGATGGTGTTTAATGTGGCCATGCTGGTGGTGGGATTTCTGTTGCTGGGGAAGGCTTTCGCCCTGACGACGATTCTGAGTACGTTTACCTATCCGATCGCATTGGAACTGCTGGGGCGGATTCTGCCGGCCGGCGGGCTGACGGATGATGTGCTGCTGTGCACGATTTTTTCGGGACTTGGGATCGGCATCGCGGTGGGTGTTGTGATCCGGGCCGGGGCATCGACGGGAGGTATGGACATTCCGCCGCTGGTGCTGCAGAAGTTTTTCCGGATTCCGGTGTCGGCCAGCCTGTATGTGTTTGATACCTGCATTTTGTTGCTGCAGGCCATGTTCAGCGACATGACCCGGATTCTGTACGGTATCCTGCTGGTGATGATCTACACCATGGTCATCGACCGGCTCATGCTCATGGGAACGACCCAGACGGAAGTGAAAATCATCAGCAGTCATTCGGAGGAAATCCGGCAGGCGGTGCTGGAGCAACTGGATCGGGGTATCACCATGCTGGACGGTCGGACCGGCTATCTGGGTCAGGAGATGGAGATGATTTTCACGGTGATCTCCAACCGGGAGCTGCCGCGGATCGAAAAGATCGTGCATGCCATCGATCCGGAGTGTTTCATGGTGGTGAGCAAGATCAGCCAGGTCAGCGGCCGGGGCTTTTCCATGAAAAAGGAGTACCGATGATTTCGCAAGGCAAAAGGGACGCCAATCGAACCGATTCAAACCGATTGGCGTCCCAGAGCTTGTGCCGAACATAGTATAAATACAAAAAACTGGTAATTATATAAAATACATGCAGTAATATGGTGGAAAATAGGCAATGAAACAGGGAAAAACGGGAGAATCATCTTAAATGTTGCATGTATTTTGGTTGAAAAATGATATCGCGGGACGCCAATCGAATCAAATTGACGCTATTGGCGTCCCTTTTTGCGTGCGCAAACTTTTCTATGAAAGAATCTGGGTTTTCCGGGCATACTACCAGAAAAAAGGAGAGCGGAGCATGAAGAGTTTCTGGCAGTGTGTGCTGGTTTTTCTGCTGTTTTTCATCGCGGCTGCGGCGGTGATCCAGGTGGACCGGCAGTGCAGGGAGATGACGGGGGTGGGCGGCAGCGTGACGGCATTTGCCGATGAGGCGGCAGCCGCAGCGGTGCAGACAGCCGGCCGTGCGGTGGAGTCCGCTGCGGCTTCTGCGGAAATTATCGTTGAAAAAGTAGGCTTTTTGGGGTAAAATAGTATGTTAGGAAAGTATTATTTCCTGACATACTTTTTTTGAGAGGAAAACCAATGGACTATCAGAAATATATCAGAAACTTCAGCATTATCGCCCACATCGACCACGGCAAATCCACCCTGGCCGACCGGATCATCGAGAAGACCGGTCTGGTGGCCCAGCGGGACATGAAAGAACAGTTCCTGGATAACATGGACCTGGAGCGGGAACGGGGCATCACCATCAAGCTGCAGACCACCCGCCTGGTGTTCCAGTCGAAGGATGGAAACGAATACATTTTCAACCTGATCGACACCCCGGGCCATGTGGACTTTACCTATGAGGTTTCCCGAAGTCTGGCGGCCTGTGAAGGCGCTGTGCTGGTGGTGGACTCCACCCAGGGCGTGGAGGCACAGACCATGGCAAACGTGTATCTTGCCCTGGAAGAAGACCTGGAGATTTTGCCGTGCCTCAATAAGATCGACCTGGCCAGCTCCCGGCCGGAGGAGACGAAGGAAGAAATTGAAGAAATGATCGGCATCGATGCGTCGGAGGCGCCGCTGGTCTCTGCCAAGGAAGGAATCGGCATTGAAGACCTGCTGGAGAAGATCGTGGAAACGATCCCAGCGCCCACCGGCGATCCGGAAGGCAAGCTGAAAGCCTTGATCTTTGATTCTGTATACGATAATTATAAAGGGGTGGTCATCTACACCCGTGTCTTTGACGGACAGGTGAAGGTGGGCGATATGATCCGCCTGATGAACACCAATAAGAAATATGAAGTCACCGAAGTGGGCGTCATGGCACCGGGCCATGTGCCGACCAGATCCCTGCGTGCCGGCGAAGTAGGATATATCTGCGCTTCCATCAAGCAGGTAAAAGACGCCCGGGTGGGCGACACCATCACCCTGGATAAAGACCCGACGGCAGAACCGATGCCGGGCTACAAGAAGGTTCAGTCCATGGTGTACTGCGGAATCTATCCGGCAGAAGGCGAAAAATATGAAAGCGTCAAGGATGCTCTGGAAAAGCTCCAGGTCAACGACGCAGCATTCCTGTTTGAGCCGGAAACATCCACCGCACTGGGCTTTGGCTTCCGCTGCGGCTTCCTGGGACTTCTGCACATGGAGATCATTGTGGAACGTCTGGAACGGGAATTCGGACTGGCCGTCATCACCACATCCCCGAGCGTTGTATACCGGGTGGTGCTGAAGGACGGCACGGTGGAAATGATCCAGAACCCAACCAATCTGCCGGACATCACGGAAATCGACCGGATTGAAGAGCCCATCGTAAAAGCCGACATCATGATCCCGAAGGAATATGTGGGAGCCATCATGGAGCTCTGCCAGGAGCGGCGGGGCAAGATGATCCACATGGAATACATCACAGAAACGAGAGTACAGCTCCACTACGAGATGCCGCTGAACGAAGTCATCTACGACTTCTTCGATGCGTTAAAATCCAAGACCAGAGGCTACGGTTCCCTGGACTACGAGTTCATCCGCTACGAAAAATCCCAGCTGGTGAAGCTGGACGTGCTGCTGAACAAAGACCTGGTGGACGCCTTCTCCATGATCGTCCACGAATCCAAGGCCTATGCCCGCGGCCGCTTCGTCTGCGAGAAGTTGAAGGAGATCATCCCGATGCACCAGTTCGAAGTACCGATCCAGGCGGCCATCGGACAGAAGGTCATCGCCCGGGAAACCGTCAAGGCTTACCGCAAAGACGTGATCGCCAAGTGCTACGGCGGCGACATTTCCAGAAAGAAAAAGCTGCTGGAAAAGCAGAAGGAAGGCAAAAAGCGGATGCGCCAGTTCGGTACGGTGGAAGTACCGCAGGAGGCCTTTACCGCAGTGCTGAAATATGATGAAAACAAGTAATCCGGCCGTCGCAGCGCATGCGGCGCGGCCGGGAAAGAAGCCGCTGGGCCTCTACCTCCACATCCCCTTCTGCCTGCAGAAGTGTGGATACTGTGATTTTTATTCCGAGGCAGGGCTGTCGGACGACCTGAAAAAGGCCTATGTACAGGCCCTTTGCCGGGAGATCGGGGCATACGGGCGGCAGCTTTCCCCGGAGCATACGGTGGATACGGTGTTTCTCGGGGGTGGTACTCCCAGCATTCTGCCGTCCCACCTGACAAAATCCATCCTCTCGGCGGTGTTCGACGAATTTGATGTTTCGGCGGATGCGGAGGTTTCCATGGAATGCAACCCGGCGACCCTGACGGAAGAAAAGCTGGGCGTGTACCGGGAAGCAGGGATCAACCGGCTGAGCCTGGGTGTCCAGTCCATGGATGACGGGCTGCTCCAGGTGATGGGCAGAGTCCACAGCCGGCAGGACGTCATGGAAACGGTGGAACTGGCCAGGAAGGCCGGGTTTGACAATCTGAATCTGGATCTCATGTTCGGGATTCCCGGACAGAGCAGAAAGATGTGGGAAGAAACGGTGCGGACGGTATTCGCCATGAATCCGGAGCACCTTTCCTTTTACAGTCTGGAATTGGCCGAGGGAACACCCTTTTATCGTCAGGTGGCCCGGGGCATACTGCAGCCAACGCCCCAGGAGGAAGATCGGCAGATGTACCACTTCCTGCTGCGAGAGCTGCAGGAAAGAGGCTATGACCACTATGAGATCTCCAACAGCGCGCTGCCGGGATACCGGTGCCGCCACAACCTGAAATACTGGGATCTGTCCGACTATCTGGGACTGGGCGCATCGGCCCATTCCTTTTTGCAAGGTAGACGGTTTGCGTCGGTATCCGACGTCCGGGCCTACGTGCAGGCCGTGGAGAACGGCGAAAGCCCTGCCAGCTGGCAGCATGAAAACTCCCGGCAAGATAGCATCACCGACTACACCTTCACCGCCCTGCGGCGGAGAGAAGGTATCGGGAAGACGGATTTTGCGAAGAGATTCGGCGAAGAATTCTGGGACGTCTTCTCCGGACGGGAGGAGGAATTCCGGCAGTTCACCCAAAGGGGAGAGGCCGAGGAGGACGAGGCCGGCATTCGCATTACAGAAGCGGGAATGGACATTGCGAACCGCATTATAGAGATATTTTTATGAGAAAATGAGGAGGGAACAGTATGGGTAAGTACATGATGGCGCTGGATCAGGGCACCACGAGCTCGAGATGTATCATTTACAATAAGAAGGGCGAGATGGTCAGCGTGGCCCAGAAGGAATTCACGCAGATTTATCCGGGCGACGGCTGGGTGGAGCATGACGCCATGGAAATCTGGTCGACCCAGATGGGGGTGGCTCAGGAGGCGCTGCTGAAAATCGACTGTACCTATGCGGATATCGAGGCCATCGGCATCACCAACCAGCGGGAAACCACGGTGGTCTGGGATAAGGAAACGGGCATACCGATCTGTAACGCCATCGTGTGGCAGTGCCGGCGGACGGCAGAGTTTTGCGACGAACTGAAGGCCAGGGGCTGCGAGGAAATGGTCCGGGAGAAGACCGGTCTGCTGATCGATGCTTATTTCAGCGGTACCAAGCTCCGCTGGATTCTGGAAAACGTGCCGGGGGCCCGGGAAAAGGCAGAAGCAGGACAGCTGCTGTTCGGTACCATCGAAACCTGGCTCATCTGGAAGCTGACCGGGGGCAAGGTTCATGTGACGGACTATTCCAACGCTTCCCGGACCATGATGTTCAACATCAATACTCTGGACTGGGATGATGAACTGCTGCAGCTGCTGGATATTCCGCGGTGCATGCTGCCGGAGCCGAAACCGTCCAGCTGTATTTACGGGGAGACGGTGGAGACCATTTTCGGCGGACCGATCCGGATCGCCGGGGCGGCAGGGGACCAGCAGGCGGCCCTGTTCGGGCAGACCTGTTTTCAGGCGGGAGAAGCCAAGAACACCTACGGCACCGGCGCGTTTCTGCTGATCAATACGGGAGAAAAACCGGTCTTTTCCAAGAACGGTCTGGTGACCACCATCGCCTGGGGACTGGACGGAAAGGTCAATTATGCCCTGGAAGGGTCGGTCTTCGTCTGCGGCGCGGTGATCCAGTGGCTCAGAGACGAGCTGGATATTCTGGAAAATGCGGCCCAGTCGGAGGCCATGGCCACCGCGGTGGATGACACCTGCGGTGTGTATGTGGTGCCGGCTTTCGTGGGAATGGGCGCGCCGTACTGGGATCCGTATGCCCGCGGCGCGGTACTGGGCATTACCCGGGGCGCCAATAAGAATCATCTGGTCCGGGCGGCGGTGGAATCCATGGCCTATCAGACAGGGGACCTGATCCGTGCCATGGTGGAGGATCTGGGAGAACCGCTGGTAGCCCTGAAAGTGGACGGCGGCGCATCGGCCAACAATTTCCTCATGCAGTTCCAGTCTGATATTCTGGACTGCAAGGTGATGCGGCCCCAGTGCATCGAGACCACATCCCTGGGTGCTGCGTATCTGGCGGGCCTGGCCACCGGCTACTGGAAGAGCAAGGAGGACGTCATCGAGAACTGGCAGATCGACCGGACCTTCACGCCGGAAATGGACGAAGAAGCGCGCAGCAGCCTGCTGGACGGCTGGAAAAAGGCAGTGGGCGCGGTCCGGGGCTGGGCCAAGTAGGCAGACGGCCGAAAAATCAAAAGGAGTAAGATTGTATGAGTGAGATAAAACAAAGAGATTATATGTTTGATACCTTCCGGGGGCTGCTGATGTGGTCCATCCCCATATCCCACTTTACGCGGGTGGCGGGCCACTTCTCGCAGGGATCCCTCAGCGGTATCATTTACATAACCATTAATGTTTTCGTGATGCAGGCCTTCGTCTTCCTGTCCGGGTACTTTTCCAAGAAACCGGACCGGGCGCGGGAAACAGCGTTCCACACCTTCCTGTGGCCGTATCTGCTCTGCATTCCGTTTTTCTACTGTGTGCGCCATATCATCTGGGGCAATGCTCACCTGTATCTGGACCTGCCGCCTTTCGCACTGTGGTACCTGTTTGCACTGTTCTTCTACCGGTTTTTCCTGAAGGACTACATCAAAATACCGTACGTGTTTGAAATCAGCATGCTGGTCTACCTGTTCGCAGGACAGGTTCCGTTTTTCAGCGATACCTGGGCCCTGGGGCGGATGGTCAGCTACTTCCCGTTTTTCCTGCTGGGCTATTACTGTGACAAGGATACTCTGAAGCGGATCCGGTCCTTGAAAAAAGCCCACTGCTGGATTCTTGGCATCGTGCTGATGGCGTGCTCCTGCATTCTGGCTTTCTGCGTGAAGGACCTGAAAGTCGGGTTCTATCTGCTGAAAAGCCCGGCTTGCGAGCTGGGCATTGACTGGTACTGGGATATTCTGGGGAGAATCATCATATTCTGTCTGGCCTGCGGCTGGATCGTATTGATGCTGAATATTCTGCCGGGAAAAATGAACTATGTGGCCTATGTGGGCATGAACACCATGCCGGTCTATATTTTCCATCTGATCGTCCGGTACCTGGTGAAGAAATATACCATCTTCTTCGGCGTGCTGCCGGAAAACTGGGTGGTCTACTATGGGATGATTTTCGCCCTGGCGGGGCTGTGCGTCTTCGTTTTCACCACGAAGCCGGTGATCTGGATCTATAATACGGCGGTGGAAGGAAGCTACAAGATTTTCTGCTGGCTTCTTTGTAAAATCCAGGCGTTCCTGGGTCTGCTGCACCGGCCGGCGGTTGCGGTTTGCGAAGGCGTGATCGGTCTGATCGATCGGGCAGACGGCACAGCGGATGATGTGGAAGAGAAAAAGAAAATTGGTTAATCTTTTAAAAGAAAGAAGGGTTGTAAATGGAATACATCGGCGATGTGCTCTATGATTATGCCAGCGGTCTTTATGTGAACATGACCAACCGGTGTCCCTGCCGGTGCGAGTTCTGCATCCGGGACATGGTGGATTCCCTGGGGGATGCGGACAGCTTGTGGCTGAAGCGGGAGCCGACCATAGAGGAAGTAAAGGAAATGCTGGGGCAGTGGAAACTGTCAGACTACAGCGAACTGGTTTTCTGCGGGTATGGGGAACCGATGGAGCGGTTGGAAGATGTGCTGCAGCTGTGCCGGTATGTGAAAGAAACCACTCCTCTGAAAACCAGGATCAATACCAATGGATTATCCGATCTGCTGCATGGGCGCAGGACTGCGCCGGAGCTGTCCGGACTGGTGGATGCCATTTCCATCAGCCTCAATGCGGCATCCGCAGAAAAATATGACAGGCTCTGCCATCCGAAATTCGGAATGGAAGCCTGGCCGGCCATCCTGCGTTTTACGGAAGACGTGAAACAGTATGTGCCGGAGGTGACCATGTCCGTGGTGGGAGGTACGATCCCGGAAGAGGACGTGGATACTTGCCGCCAGATCGCGCAGACGCAGCTTGGGGTGAAATTCAGAGTCAGATAAAAAAGACCGGGCATGTCCCGGCTTTCAGAATAGGGGGAAACAACATTGTATAAGCAGAATTACAGAATCAGAACCTACGATGTGGATCGGAATAAGATCCTGAAGCCTTCCGGCGCCTTGCAGATTACCCAGGATGCCGGCTGTGGACAGATGCGGACCGAAGGCATGTCATATGAGGAGGTGTTCGCTACCGGAAAGGCCTTTATGCTGAGTCGGCTGGACATGAATATCCTGACAGAGATCCATGAGGATGAAGAGATAACCGCTTCATCGTGGCCGTGCGAAAGCCGCCGGGCGACCTATTTACGGTGCTACGGCATGTGGAGAGGAGAAGAGCCGGTGGTGGAAGTATCCACCCAGTGGACTCTGGTCAGCCTGGAAGACAGAAAGATCCTCACGGTGGAGGATGCCGATATGACGGGCTATGAATTTGGACCATATAAAGAAGCTGCCCCGGGCAAATTCAAGATTCCGCCTGCCACAGCAGAGGCCATGGGCTATGCTGCGGAACACAGAGTCAGCTACAGCGATGCAGACAGCAACGGACATATGAATAACACGTACTATCTGAATTATCTGTGTGACCTGATCCCGGAACTGGAAGCAGGAACTCACAGAGTATCCACCCTGCGGATCCATTACAGCAAGGAGGCGCCGGTGGGAGAGACCATCGTCATTTATCAGTCCGAAAAGCTGCCGCCGCGGGAAGGCGCAGATCAGGAAAACCGCTACCTGTTCCGGACCCTGCGCAAGTCTGACGGCGAATTGAATATTGCGGCGGAAATCGGTCTGGTACCCGTACAATCCGCTAGATAGCTTTTGTTTCTTTGATATATTCGATGAAAGCCATTGCGGCATCCGAAAGGGGCGAATCTTTTTTCCAGAACAGTGAAAAACCCCTGTCGGCATCCATTCCTGCGATTGGTATATGGGACAGATAATCGACCTTCTCATACCACTTGTTTTCTGCAGTAAGGCTCGTTGTCAGTCCAATTGCATGTGGTTTTCGTTTCAGATTCTCTGCCAGAAGGGAATAGTTTGATTCACCGGCAACAATTGGAGTACACCCATATGCCTCAAATGTTTTATCCACATACGCACGAAAGCTTGTTCTGTTTTCCTCCAGGATAAGCGGATACTGTTTTAAGTCTTCAAAGGCGATAGAGGATGAATTGCTCAGAGGATGTGTTTTTGTCAGAAGGGCACAGAGTGTGTCCCTTCTGAATTCATAGGAAGACCAGTTTGCATTTCTGATATCGCTGCTTCCGGCAAGAATAATCGAAATAAATGGATCATAACTGTCGATGGAGGAGATATCAGAAAAAAGAAATTCCCGCTGGATAATGTCAAACGCAGGATTCTTCCAGGCAAAACGGTCAATCGTGCCGGAAAACAGCAAGGGCGAAATGGTGTATACGATGATTTTGTTTTTCTGTTCATTCAATTCATTTGCCACAGCACGCTTTCCGTTTTCCAGTGCTTTGAGCGCTTCTTCAGCATATTGAAGATATATTTTTCCGTAATTGTTCAGAATCAGAGAACGTCCGACTCGATCAAATAATCTGACATCTAAATCCGCTTCCATGCGTGCGAGTGCATTGCTTAATGTCGACTGCGAAATGTAGAAATCTTCTGCACATTTCGTAAGGTTCTGTTTGTGTGCAAGTGCGCAAAAATATTGCAATTGTAATGTACTGATCATTTTTATCTCCTGTCATTCGTTTCGCAGATAGTGATCTTTGATTCAATAGTAGCATATTTCACAGAAGCGAACAATACACAAATATGGAGCAATACATTTCATAAATACGAACGAAATATTTCAGCGTAATGTGAACAGCAGTACGCTTTTTTTGTGTTGGTTTTTTTGCATCAATTTGATTATGATGAAAGAAAAAGACAATGCATTCCATTGCAGAAAAGAAATATGAAAGGAAAATGGAGGAAGCGGAATGAAAAATAAAGTAACTATTGCAGAAGAAGCCATAAAGGATATTCGGGACGGTGCGGTAATTATGATAGGTGGATTCATGGCTTGTGGAACACCTGAGAATCTGATTGATGCGCTGGTTGCGAAGAATGTGAAAAATCTTACCGTAATATGCAATGATGCAGGATTGCCGGGCATGGGAACCGGAAAACTTCTTTCAAACGGTCAGATCAGAAAACTGATTGCCACACATGTGGGATTGAATCCGGAGGTGGCGGAAAGAATGAATACCACAGATCCTGAAAAAAAGCTGGAGTGTGAATTGATTCCGCAGGGTACTTTCGCCGAAGCAATCAGAGCCGGGGGCGCAGGACTTGGCGGTGTTCTGACACCAACCGGGATTGGGACAATCGTTGCCGAAAACAAACCGGTTATCACAGTGGATGGAAAAGAGTATCTGCTGGAGAAGCCTCTGAAGGCTGATTTTGCCCTGGTCAGAGGCTCTGTTGTGGATACTTTCGGCAATATTGTATATCATGGAACGACACAGACCTTCAACCCTATGATGGCAATGGCAGCAGAATATGTGATCTGTGGAGCAGAAAAAATCGTAGAAGTCGGAGAACTGAACCCGGATCATGTTGTGACATCAGGTATATTAGTGGATGCAGTAGTAGGAGGTGCACCGGCATGGAAAAACTGAAAACAAGAATTGCGAAAAGAGCTGCAAAGGAATTAACCGACGGTGATGTTGTAAATCTGGGTATTGGTTTACCTACAATCGTAGCAAACAATCTTCCGGACGGCATCAGCATCATTCTGCAGTCGGAAAATGGAATCATGGGAATGGGAGAGAAACAGGACGAAACAAACGCGAATGTTGTAAATGCAGGTGCACAGCCAGTTTCCATACTGCCTGGCGGACAGTTCTTTGACAGTGCCACATCGTTTGCGCTCATTCGCGGAGGACATGTAGATGTAACGATTCTGGGAGCACTTGAGGTCGATCAACATGGTAATTTATCAAACTGGATTATTCCTGGGAAAATGGTACCCGGAATGGGTGGCGCGATGGATCTTGTAACCGGAGCAAAAAAAGTGATCGTAGCAATGCTGCATACGCAAAAAGGAACCCCTAAAATCGTAAAAGAGTGTACGCTTCCGTATACTGCGCTGCATTGTGTGGACATGATTATCACAGAAATGGGTGTTATGAGAATTACGGAAAAAGGAATTGTTCTGGAGGAAATTCATTCTGACTATTCGGTGGAAGATGTACAGAATGCGACAGGCTGCGAGCTGTTGATCTCAGAACATTTATCGCAGATGCAATAAAGTGAATGAACGAGTGTTTTGAATTCCATAAGAAAAGGGGCTGCGTCAGCAGCCCCGGATTTGTTAATGGATAATTTCTTTTATTTCCATGGCACCGCTGTCCATCTGGACATAGCGGAAGGTGAAGTCTCCGCCTCCGGCAGATTCCAGATCCTGCAGTAAGGAGACCAGCGCCTCGTCATAGACTTGGAATACCTGTGGCTCACCGTCAATGATAATCTCTACCGAATGACCGTCGGCAAAGCCCACCAGCTGGCCGGCCGCTTCGATGAACTCGTCGCCAAGGGAAACCGGCGGTGTAACCGGGGATACATCCGGCGATTCGGTTTCACCTGCCGTCAGGCCGGAAACCGCAACGATACAGATCAGAAGGATGGCGGCACAGATTCCCAACGCAGCAATCCGCTTACCACTGCTTTTTTTTCGGACTGGCATCGCAGCTTTTTCTCCGTCTGCCAGTACCTGAGACTTGATCATTTCCTGATTCCCTTCGTTATCCATGATTTTTTTCATAAAATCCCTCTCATTCATACTTCAAATATCCCCCTTTCCATAGATGGTTCGAATTTCGTTTACCAGCCGGTAAAGCCGGTTTTTCACGAAAGACTGTGAAACAGACATGGTCTGGGATATCTCTGCGATCGTCTGATCATGCAGATAAAACAAATAAAAAATGCGGCGGGTTTCTTCCGGCTTGCTGTCCACAATCTGCCGAATCTCCCGCAGGGTCTCCCGATTGAGAAACGCTTCGTCAACCTGATATGTCCCCGGTTCCCCTCCCGGGCATGCAATCTGGCAGGTATCCTCCGGGCTGGAATCCCGGATAGGCTGGGGCTCCTTTCCGTGATAGTATTTCCAGATTTTTTTCCTGGCGATATCCAGAACAAGCCCTTCGGGCTCTTTGATATATGAAACCCCTTTTTTCTGAATGGTTGCATAGAACTCTGCATAGGTCTCCTGCAGAATATCGCTGATATCATCCAGATTCCCGCATTTGGAGGTTACCAGAAGACTGGCCTTGCGGTATGTGCTGTCATAGATTTGACAGAAAAAATCTTTACAGCTCTGGTTCGTCATTACATCACCACCTTTATAATATATAAGTGTATCGCGGCTGAAAAAAAGTTTCAATGCAAAATTTATTTTCTGATTTCCGTGGGAAGCTGGTATAATGAAACGGAAAGGAAAACAGAGGCAATGAAAATACAAAAAAGTCTGAAGGATCTGACATATAAAAAGAATAAAAAAATATACATTCTGTTCCTTTTCCTGGTCGGCCTTCTGCTGTTTTTTCTGACGATGGGTCTGACCGGGTGCGGACAAAAGCATGCAGATAACGGTGAAGCATTGTTCTTTTCAGAAACGTACATGAAACCGGCAGGAGAAGCAGAAACGGTGACTTGCAGCCAGATGAGCAGGGAGGCAGCACTGCTTCTGCAGGAGACCTGGGCGAATGAATATGGCAGCAGCAGCGAGCCGGCGTCAGAAAAACAACTGATTGATACGATTTGTTTTCTTCTGAATCTGTACGAAGGGGACGTATGGGAGACATACCGTGCAGAACTGATCGCTGCGATTCCAAAACTGCCGGTGGGGCAAGGGGATTCTTTGACACGCCATGAAGCTGCAGTTCTCCTTTCCGCAGCCTATGAAGCAGCGTTCGGAAGGATTCAGGAGGAGACGCAATATCTTCCGGAGATAAAGGATTCTGCCGATGAAGCGGACAGAAAAGCTGCCGGTGTACGGCTGATCCCCTGGAAGCCTTCCTTCGGGTATTTTTCGCCGGAGGAACTTGTCACAGTCTGGGAAGTGCCGGAGATCGCCTTCCGGTTTGCGGAAGCCTGCTTTTATCGCTTTCAGCTGGAGAAAGGGGAAGCATCCACGGATATACCGAAAACTGCCCTGGATCAGAAAAAAGCCGGGATTATGGATTTTGCAAAGAAGACTGCGAGCACGGATGAACCGGCGGGAAAGCCTGAGACTGTAATCAATCAGAGGGAAGACGGAAATTATGTGAGTCAGATGGACGGATCCGCGTTTGAACATGCAAATTGTCTTCCTGCCTGCGCAGCTATGGCTGCCGGATACTGCGGGGATAAGCGGTATACCGGTGCGGACATGCGGAATCTGCTGCCGGAAATTTCCGGAGGATGGACGCTGGAACAGACCCGAAACGCGCTGGCTCTGGCAGGGGTGGATAGTGAGATCCGTACGTTTTCTGTGGAAGGACTGTGCCTTCAGCTGGAACAGGGAAATGTGGCCATCGTCCAGATCAACGAGGGAAATCCGGCAGGCCCGGGTCACTGCCTGTATGTGTACGGATTCCGCCGGTATGGCAGCAGCCTTCTGTTTCTGGTGCACGATCCGCTGGAACGGACGGATGTGCTGCGGGAGCGCGTTTCCGGGGAGGGGATTGTGATGGATGGAAGTCAGCTGGCATTTCTGGTGAGCCGGTTCCGTAAAACGTTTCTGGCCTGCATTCCATGACATGAAATAAAAAACAACGGGCAGGCTGCCCGTTGTTTTGGATCATAAGCATTTTCAGATCTATTTTACTGTCTGCTGATCCGTATCTTTCTTCAGTTTACGGCTGAAGGCGATATCTGCGATCAGGTCGAAGACACCGCTGGCAAGCAGACCGACGCCAAGCATGACCAGAAGGATCTTCATCGTAGAGAACGGATTGACCATGACGATGATACCGAAGATGGTGATCACGAGGGATACGATCATAACGCCTTTCTGGTAACCAAAGCCGAACTTCTTCAGATTCAGTACGTTCTGAACGCCTTCAATCCCCTTGAAGGTGATCATGAAACCAAGGACGAACGGAACCAGAAGAACAAACATGGTGCTCTTCATCAGCACGAAGAGTCCCAGGAGGATCAGACTGATGCCGATGGCAAAACCGTTGGTGTCCTCAGCGATGCGGGTCTCTACCCGGGTAACCAGGTAGGAAATCAGTTTCACAACGCCGAACAGAATGGCGGAAGCAGCCAGAATATAGCAGAAGGCATCCTCCACCAGACCCGGCTTCAGGATCAGAGCCAGTCCCATTATAATATAGATCAGGGACGAAACGAATTTCGAAATATTTTTATTTTTCATGATAAACGCCTCTTTTCATAAAGTTGCGGTCAGCTGCTGCGAGATCTCAGCTGAAATAGCGGAACACGCCCTTCACCTTGCCGAGAATCTTCACATCCTTCACCAGAATCGGACTCATGGTATGATTTTCCGGCTGGAGGCGGATGTGATCGCCCTCGTTATAGAAGGTCTTGACGGTAGCTTCACTTTCAAATCCGTCGATCATGGCTACGACGATTTCTCCGTTCTGTGCATTGTCCTGCTGCTGCACCAGAATCAGATCGCCATCCATGATACCAGCTTCGATCATACTTTCACCGCGGACTTTCAGCATATAATTGGTTCCGCCGGAAGCATATCTGGCAGGAATCGGAAAGGTATCCTCGATATTCTGTTCAGCCAGAATCGGTGTACCGGCTGCGACCCGGCCTACCACCGGAATTTCTACTACATCCGTCCGATCCAATGCAGCAACATCACCGGACGGAACCGCCTTCTTCCGGTCTGCATGAGGATCCACCACCATCAGGGCACGCGGCTTGGATGGATCCTTGACCAGATAGCCCTGACGCACCAGACTCTCAATATCTTTATGGGCGGTGGAGGTGGACTTAATTCCCACTGCGGCGCAGATCTCCCGCACGGTCGGCGGATATCCCTTCGTCCGGATCTCCTCTTTCATATAATTCAGAATTTTACGTTCTCTTTCTTTTAGTTTGTCCATCGGCCACACTCCGTTTCATTCATATGATAATAAGATGAATATGATTGAAAAGGCTGCGCTCACAGGGAACACAGCCTCCATAAACTTATATCCAGTTTACCATAAAACGAACAAAAAGTAAACACCTGTTCCGAATTTTATTTTTGTTCGCAGGCCGCGTCATCTTCACCAGCTGTGCGATTCGCAGCGGCTTCCTTACCAGCTTCCAGGATTGTCATAAACTCGTCCCCGGTGATGGTTTCTTTTTCATAGAGGTAAGACGCCAGCTGATCCAGTTTTTCCCGGTTCTCCCGCAGGATGGTCATGGCCTTTTCATACTGCCGACCGACCAGATCCACCACCATGCGGTCGATATCCGCCTGGGTCTGCGGAGAGCAGGACAGGGAAGCGTCACCGCCCAGATACTGATTGTTTACCGTTTCCATGGCCACCATGCCGAATGCATCACTCATGCCGTAGCGGGTGATCATGGCCCGGGCAATTTTCGTCGCCTGTTCGATATCGTTGGATGCACCGGTGGTGATGGAATCAAAGACCAGCGCCTCTGCCGCACGGCCGCCGGTAAAGGTGGCGATTTTGTTTTCCAGTTCCGTTCTGGACATGAGATAATGGTTGCCTTCTTCTACCTGCATGGTGTAACCCAGTGCACCGGAGGTACGGGGAACAATGGTGATCTTCTGCACCGGTGCGGAATGGGACTGACAGGCAGCCACCAGCGCATGGCCGATCTCATGGTAAGCGACAATCCGCTTTTCCTCCAGAGTGAGGATGGCGTTCTTCTTTTCATAACCTGCGATGACCACTTCAATGCTTTCCTCCAGATCAGACTGGGCAACTTCTTTCCGGCCGTCGCGAACGGCCCGGAGAGCCGCTTCATTGACGATATTTGCAAGCTCTGCTCCGGATGCTCCGGAAGCCATACGGGCGATGGCATTATAATCCACCCCGTCAGCGACCTTTACCTTCTTTGCGTGTACCTTCAGAATATCCTCCCGGCCCTTCAGATCCGGAAGTTCTACCGGAACGCGGCGGTCAAACCGGCCCGGCCGCAGCAGTGCCGGATCCAGCGATTCCGGACGGTTGGTGGCGGCCAGAATGATGACGCCGTTGTTTCCTTCGAATCCGTCCATTTCCGTCAGCAACTGGTTCAGCGTCTGTTCCCGCTCATCGTTTCCGCCCAGCTGACCGTCACGTTTCTTGCCGATGGCATCAATCTCATCAATAAAGACGATGCATGGTGCCTTTTCCTTGGCCTGCTTGAACAGATCCCTGACCTTGGAAGCACCCATGCCTACGAACATTTCCACGAATTCCGAACCGGAGATGGAAAAGAACGGCACACTGGCTTCGCCTGCAACCGCTTTTGCCAGCATGGTCTTGCCGGTGCCCGGAGGGCCGACCAGCAAAATCCCCTTGGGCATGGAAGCGCCGATTTCTGTATATTTGGTCGGGTCGTGAAGATATTCGACGATTTCCGCCAGGTTTTCCTTGGCCTCGTCTTCCCCGGCCACATCGTCGAAACGGATGCCCTCGGTGGAGTGGACGTAGATTTTCGCATTGCTTTTGCCCATGCCGAACATCATGGCGTTCCCGCCGCCGCCGGCTTTTTCCAGCAGCTTTTTCGACATGTATTGTCCAATGGCGATAAACAGTACAAATGGCAGAATCCAGCCCAGCAGACTAATGAGAGGGCTGGCCGTATCTTTCACCACCTGCTGCGAGAATTTCGCACCGGATTCACGGAGCATGGACACCAGATTGGGATCATCCATTTTTCCGGTCATGTAGACTGTCTCTCCGTCTTTGCTGGTGAAGTAGATTTCTTTGTCCTGTATCTGCACTTCGCCGATCTGATGGCGCTCTGCCATGGTCATGAATTTTCCGTAATCCACCTCTGTGACGGACTGCTGTGTCATGACAGGCATAACCAGCATATTAAACAGCAGGACCACCAGCAGTACGACGAAATAGTAGAAAATCAGAGGTTTTCTGGATGGTTTGACTTCTTTCATATAGGATAATTCCTCCTTACATTACAGATAGGCTCTCGGAATCTTGAGCCTTGTAATTTCAACGGCTCTGATTCCATTTTTT
>JBJFHL010000034.1:0-12962 GCA_051893555.1 Anaerovoracaceae bacterium | reverse complement strand
AATGAGGAAAAAGCACACCGGGGAGGCAGCTTCATGAGGAATAATAAAAACTACTTCACCACAGGAGAATTCGCGAAGATCTGCGGCGTAAAAAAACAGACTTTGTTTCATTACGATGACATCGGTATTTTCAAGCCCGCCATCACCGATGAACATGGCTACCGGTATTATTCCTATACGCAGATTGAAACCTTTTCTGTGCTGATGGCGCTGCGGGATCTGCGGGTTCCGCTGAAGGATATCAAGGAGCATATGGAACACCGCTCTCCCCAGGCTCTCATCGACCTTCTGGAAGCACGGCGCAGTGAAATCGATCAGATGATCAGCCAGCTTCAGTGGTCGAAAAAGTTCATCGATACGAAAATCGAGCTGACCAAGGAGGGGCTTCACGCGCCCATCGGCGTCATCGTGACGGAAACCCTGCCGGACGAATATCACATCACCACCAGTTATATGGGGCCGGAAGATGAAAAGGCCATCGCCGAGGCCGTCAGCGACCATCTGAATTTCCGTCAGGAGCTGGGCGTTCCCAGCTGCTATGCCATCGGCGGCATCATCCCCGTTGACAGCGTGACAGAGAACGGATACAAATATTCCAGATTTTATTCCGTGGTGGATAAGGAAGATCTGGAAGCCAGCGGCTATACCGATGCTGTTTTTGACGGGGGCGGGCAGTATCTGTGCATCTACGATGATCACGGCTACCGGAATGTCCGGGAAAACTGCCGGAAGCTGCTGCAGTATGCTGCGGATAATGGCATGCATCTGACTTCGGATTTCTATGAAGAGGTGATTCTGGACGACCTGTCCGTGGACGGGTACTACGACTACCTGGTCAAGCTTTCCGTGCGAATCGGAAAGCCATGAACACAGCATTCTATCTATCAGAAAAAGAGGAATTCAAATATGTCTTACAGAAAGAAAATATTAGTCATTGCCACTGGCGGCACCATCGCCTGTAAGCAGTCTGAAAATGGATTGATGCCTGCAATTACATCAGACGAACTTCTGGAATTTGTTCCGGAAGTAACGCAGATCTGTGACGCGGAAACTGCACAGCTGTTTAACATCGACAGTACCAATGTGGGGCCGGATGTATGGCTGAAAATCGTAGAATGCATCGAAAAAGCATATGATTACTATGACGGATTCGTGGTATGTCACGGAACAGATACCCTTGCATACACGGCTTCTGCCCTCTCCTATCTGATTCAGAACAACCGTCGTCCGGTTGTGGTTACGGGTGCGCAGAAGCCAATCAATCTGCCGGTGACCGATGCCAGAACCAATCTCCGCGACAGCATCTTTTTTGCTGCCGATGATCGCTCCCATGGTGTAAACATCGTCTTCGGCGGGAAAGTCATCTCCGGCACCAGAGCAAAAAAGGAATATTCCAAGAGCTACAATGCTTTCACAACCATCAATTATCCTGAAATCGCCATGATTCAGGACAGCCGCATTGTGTACTTTATCAATGATAAAGAACGTATCTCCGGTCATCTTCGGTTTTATCATTCTCTGAATGCAAATGTCTTTCTTCTGAAGCTGATTCCGGGAATTGACGGGGCTTTTCTGGAAATGTTGCTGGAAAAATACGACGGAGTAATCATCGAGTCCTTCGGTGTAGGCGGTTTCCCGGACTACGGAGATCACAGTTTCTATCAGGCGATTCAAAAGGGGCTGCAGGCTGGAAAAATCATTGTGATGGCAACACAGGTAACCCATGAGGGCAGTGATATGTCCGTTTATCAGGTAGGAAGAAGGATGAAAACAGAATTCAATCTGATTGAAGCCTATGACATGACGCTGGAAGCAACGGTGACCAAGACCATGTGGGCGCTGGCACAATCCAGCGATTATGATTCTTTCCGTGATCTGTTCTACCGAACCATCAATCACGACATGCTGTTTCAGAATGAGAAATACGCATCCGAAATCTGCATTGACGAATCTGGGTTATAACGTGTAAATGCTTGTACATGAAAGAAAAGAACACAGCAAAAAAGCAGGCTGGGGACCTGCTCTCTCGCTACTAATACATCAAATAATCTTATAGAGAATGAACTCTCACCTTTCCGAAGGAAAGATTACCGTTCTATTATAGACTTATTTCGCCTGCATTTCAAGCATTTTCGTTAAAAAAATGTCCAAATATTGTTCTTCTGCTCTGCTTATTCGAAGATATCCTCGAATTCCTTCACATCGATCTCCTCGCCCTGCTTTCTCCGCTCCAGCGCATCCATGACCCGGACGAATACCTTCTTATTGATCGGATACCGGCTGATCATCACAACCACCAGTACCATGAACAGGCCCGGCAGGAAGGTGAAGCAGTTGCTGACCCAGGTAAGGGCGGTTTCCGGCTGTACTGCTGCTTCGTTGGCGAAGCCGGCCATTTCCAGCACGATGCCCAGACCCTGCATGGCCACAGCAATGGACAGGGATTCGGAAAGGGCCTGCAGAGAGATTACGGCACCAGACCGCTTCTGCCCGCTGATCAGTTCCTCCACCTCACAGACGTCATACAGCATGGAAGGCAGCAGTTGCCAGTAGCAGGTGTTTGCCACGGAATAGATCAGACATACCACGATCATGGCAGCCAGCGAGTTGACACCGATGAAACGGGATGCCATCAGGCAGACACCGGCGCCGCCAATGCCGCACATGAATACGGTTTTCTTATCAAAGGCTCCCGCAAGTCTGGCGATGAACGGTACGAAGACCACACCGCTGACCGTGATGATCAGCATCATGAGAGAGATTTCTTTCTGACTCATTCCCAGGTTATACGTCATATAGAACACACGGTCTGAAGAAAATACGGTGTTTGCCACCAGGTAAACGATGCTGGCACCGATGATGAACTGGATCGGCTTCAGTTTCAGGATCTCGAAATATTCTTTAAACATGCCGGCCAGTTCTTTCACATCCAGGAATTTTCCCTTCTTCTCCGGCTTGATGAAGTCTTTTTTCGCTACATCGTCTTTATGAATGGTAAGTGCGCATATCAGCAATGCTGCGCCGCTGCAAACGCCGGTAAAGATACCCACCATCTGCCAGGACTGCGCCGTGGTTCTGCCCAGATTCATACAGTAATCCACGATGATGGTCGGAAGAACCATGCCGATGCACATACCCACCTGGTTGAACACATAAGCATAAGAACGCAGCACTGTTCTTTCATGGTAATCCTCGGTCAGATCGGATCCCCAGGCCATGTACGGAATGAACTCCGAGGAGAAGCTGGTCCAGAACAGGATGATCATGATGGTATAATAGATCACTTTTACCGTCATATTGGCTTCAAAGGTCGTAAAAAGCAGACTGGTGACGATAGCCACAGGAAAGGCTGCCAGCATGAGGAAAGGTTTGCGCCGTCCGAACCGGGTTCTGGTCCCGTCGGACTTAAACCCTACGACCGGGCCGCAGAGGGCTTCCCAGATGGAGCCGATGGCTGTAATGGTGCCGGCAACTGCCGGACTGATGCCAGCCACCGTGGTCAGATAGAGCAGCAGATAGGTTCCGCTCAGGGTATACAGCGCATTGTCGCAGATGCCGCCGATACCGTAGGATAACTTGGTTTTGACACTTAATTTCATGATATATATTCACCTCACTCTTATCAGTTTAAGGTATACAGTTACCGTATAGTCAAGGTTTTTTTCCAGAAAAAAGCAGAAGAAAAACAAAAAAAAACACAGCAACCCATGCCTCCCGAAAAAAAACGGGACTGCATATTTTGCTGTGCGTTGCGTAAAGCTGCAGCCTGAAGAAAGCCGCAATATCAGAATTTTTCGATTGCCTTCAGATCCATCACGAAGACGGTGGCACCGCCGGTACGAACCTGCATCGGGAAAACCGCACCGGAATAGCAGTTGCTGTCGCAGGTCGGCGGTACCGCCTGATATACGGTTTCCGTCCGGCTGCCGGCATTTCGTTTGATAATGCCCAGGATCTCGTCCAGTTCTTCTTCTCTGGCGCCGATCATCACGGTGGTGCTCTTCTTTTTCAGAAAGCCGCCGGAGGAACTGAGCAGCGTCACGAAGAAGCCCTCCTCGTTGAGATCCCGAATGGTGTCATCGCAGTCATCTCCCGGCAGTACCGCCAGGATCATCACCTGCTTTTTTTCCTGTGTTTCATTCTGCTTTTTCTGTTCCATGTTTCACTCCTGTCAGCTGAACAGTTCCCGCATTTTATCCGCGAACGTGCTCTTCTTCTGGTAACAATCTTCTGTCACAGCTTTGCCCATCTCCTCGATGGCTTTCTTCTGTTTATGGTTCAGCTTGGTTGGAACTTCCAGGTTGACCTTCACGTACAGATCGCCCATTCTGTCATTCCGCGGATTCCGCACACCTTTGCCCTTGAGACGGAAGGTGGTTCCCGGCTGAGTTCCGGCAGGCACCTTATAGGACACCTTTCCTTCCAGCGTCGGTACGACAATTTCTGCACCCAGCGCTGCCTGATCGAAGCTGATCGGAATTTCCAGGTACAGGTCGCTGCCGTTTCTCTTGAACATTTTGTGCGGCTTTACAGAGATGACAATATACAGGTCGCCGTTCGGTCCGCCGTTAACACCTGGCTCGCCCTGACCGCGAATCGGAATGACGCTCTCATTGTCCACGCCGCCCGGAATGTCTACGGAAATCTTTACGGTCTTTCTCACCTTGCCGGTGCCCTTACAGTCTTCACAAGGCGTTTCGTTGATCTGACCGGTTCCTCCGCACTGATCGCACTGGGTCACAGACTGGAACTGGCCAAACGGAGTCCGCTGCATCTGGCTGATCTGGCCGCTGCCGCCGCATTTCGGACAGGTTTTCTTGGATGTGCCTGGCTTGGTTCCCTCGCCTTTACAGGTCGGGCAGGCCACATACTTGTTGATTTCCAGTTCCTTCTTACAGCCGAAGGCTGCTTCTTCGAAGGTGATGGTGATGGCCTTTTGCAGGTCCCGGCCCTTCTTCGGTCCGTTGTTTCTTCTCTGCTGTCCGCCGCCGAAGCCGCCGCCGAACATGCCACCAAACATATCGAATATATCATCAAAACCACCGGCACCGCCGAAGCCGCCGAAGCCGCCGCCCGCACCGCCAAAGCCTGCGTTCGGATCCACCCCGGCGAAGCCGAATCTGTCGTACTTGCTCTTCTTGTCAGGGTCCGACAGAACGCTGTAGGCTTCGTTGATTTCCTTAAATTTTTCTTCTGCTTCCTTGTCTCCCGGATTCTTGTCAGGATGGTATTTCATGGCCATTTTCCGGAAGGCTTTCTTTATTTCATCGTCGCTGGCTCCTTTTTTCAGACCCAGGACTTCGTAATAGTCACGCTTTTCTGCCATATAGATTAACCCCTTACTTTAACTGATTCAAACATAACATACAAAAGCCCGGACGCCCGGTTGCTGCCGGACGCCGAGACTTTTGAATCATTTCATTTTATTTATCGTCTTATTTATCGTCGTCTACCACTTCGTAGTCTGCATCGACCACGTTGTCTCCTGCAGGACCTGCCTGACCGCCTGCAGCGCCGCCCATGTCAGGACCTGCGCCGTAAGCCTGGCCGCCCATGCCTGCACCTGCTGCGCCGCCAGCTGCAGCCTGTGCTGCCTGTGCCTGCTCGTACAGCTTGGTGGAGATCAGGTGGAACTTTTCGGTCAGAGCTTCGGTCTTTTCCTTGATCTGCTCTGCGGTACCGTTGTTCAGAACCGCCTGCAGCTCATCCTTGGCGGAAGTGATCTGATTCTTTTCATCCTCGGTGATCTTGCCTTCCAGCTCCTTCAGAGACTTTTCAGTTTCGTAAATCAGAGATTCCGCACGGTTTCTGATTTCTACTTCTTCTTTTCTCTTCTTGTCTTCTTCTGCATACTGTTCTGCTTCCTTCACCTTTGCCTGAATTTCTTCGTCAGACAGCTTGGTGGAAGAAGTGATGGTGATTCTCTGTTCCTTGCCGGTTCCCATATCTTTGGCACTTACGTTTACGATACCGTTGGCATCGATATCGAAGGTAACTTCGATCTGCGGAATTCCGCGAGGTGCCGGTGCGATACCGGTCAGCTGGAAGCGGCCCAGTGTAATATTTCCGGCAGCCATTTCTCTTTCACCCTGCATTACGTGAATGTCTACTGCAGTCTGGTTATCTGCTGCGGTGGAGAAGATCTGGCTCTTCTTGGTCGGAATGGTGGTATTTCTTTCAATCAGCTTGGTAGCTACGCCGCCCAGGGTTTCGATGGACAGGGACAGCGGTGTTACATCCAACAGCAGTACATCGTGTACTTCACCAGTCAGTACGCCGGCCTGAATGGCTGCACCCACTGCAACGCATTCATCCGGGTTGATGCCCTTGAACGGTTCCTTGCCGGTGACTCTCTTTACGGCTTCCTGTACCGCTGGAATTCTGGTGGAACCGCCCACCAGGATGACCTTGGCGATGTCGGAGTTGGTTACGCCTGCATCTCTCATGGCCTTGTTCATCGGTTCGATGGTTCTTTCTACCAGATGTGCTGTCAGCTGTTCAAACTTGGCTCTGCTGATGTCCATGTTCATGTGGAGCGGACCGTCTGCAGTTACAGTGATGAACGGCAGATTGATGTTGGTAGTGGTTGCACTGGACAGTTCCTTCTTGGCCTTTTCCGCGGCTTCCTTCAGTCTCTGGTGTGCCATCTTGTCAGCACGCAGATCTACGCCGTTTTCCTTGGCAAAGGTATCTGCCATATAGTTCAGCAGTGCTTCATCGAAGTCATCACCGCCCAGGTGGGTATCACCATTGGTGGCCAGTACTTCGAAGACACCGTCGCCCAGTTCCAGGATGGATACATCGAAGGTACCGCCGCCCAGGTCATATACCAGGATCTTGTGGGATCCTTCTTCTTTATCCAGACCATATGCCAGGGAAGCAGCGGTCGGTTCGTTGATGATTCTCTTTACGTCCAGACCTGCGATCTTGCCGGCATCCTTGGTTGCCTGCTTCTGTGCGTCGGAGAAGTAAGCCGGTACGGTGATAACCGCTTCGGTTACCTTTTCACCCAGATAGCTTTCTGCGTCATTTTTCAGTTTGGTCAGAATCATGGCGGAGATATCCTGCGGTGTGTATTCCTTACCGTCGATGGATACCTTGTGGTCAGTACCCATATATCTCTTGATGGATGCGATGGTTCTGTCCGGATTGGTGATGGCCTGTCTCTTTGCCGTTTCACCAACCAGTCTCTCTCCGTTCTTTGCAAAGCCCACAACGGACGGAGTCGTTCTATTTCCTTCTGCGTTGGCGATTACAGTCGGCTCGCCGCCTTCCAGCACTGCCACGCAAGAGTTTGTAGTTCCTAAGTCAATACCGATTACTTTAGCCATTTTATGTTCCTCCTTTATTCTAGTTCGCCACCTTCACCATGGAAGGTCTGATTACTTTACTGTTTAACGTATACCCCTTCTGCAGAACCTCGGTGACCTTTCCGCTTTCGTACTCGGTGCTGTCCTCAGTCATCACTGCATTGTGGAAGTTCGGGTCAAAATCCAGACCCAGCGCTTCGATCTCCTTGACTCCTGCTTTCTCAAGTACCCCCTGGAGCTGTTTGAAGATCATGTTCATGCCCTCTGCAAAGCTGTCCCCTGCGGCGCCATGCAGCAGTGCTCTTTCAAAGTTATCTATCACATTAAGCAGTTCGCTGATGATCTTCTCATTGGCGAATGCATAAATGTCACTTTTTTCTTTTTCGGTCCGCCGCTTGAAGTTCTGGAAGTCTGCCATCAGCCGCATATACTTCACGTTGAGGGCTTCTTCCTCGGCACTGGACTCTTTCTTTTCTCCATCTTCCTTCGACTCCCCGGCATCATCGCCGTTTTCCGACGTTTCATCCTTCTCCGGGTCTGCGGATTTTGCCGATGGATCGGATTCCCCGGAAGTCTCAGTCTCTTCGGCCTCCGTCACCAGTTCCTCGTCCTGCATCTCTTCCTGCTTCTTTTCTTCACTCATCCTCATTACCTCCACCTTCTAATTTAAATACATGATTCAGATTATCGGTCAGGTATTCAATGATGGACGTAACTTCGCCGTACCGCATGCGCGTCGGCCCGATGACTCCAATCTTGCCCACCATCTTGCCGTCCACATGGTATGTGGCGGTGATCAGGGAGCAGTCCTGCATGATGTCGTCCGGGTTTTCCTCACCGATGGTTACAATCATACCGTCTTCACGTTCCAGCAGCTTTCTGGTGAAATCCTCCTTCTGGCTCAGCATGGAGAGGAAATCCCTGGCCTTTCCCAGATCATTGTATTCCGGAATGTCGAAGATGTTTGTCAGTCCCTCCATGTACAGGTTGACATTCAGCATGTCTTCCAGAGTCCGCATGAAGTTCGGCATCACATTCTCCGCCAGGCCGCTCATGGCCGTGATATCGGTTTCAAAATTTTCTATAATATTATGGGTCAGGACCTCACTGATGGTCTTTCCCTTATAGTTGTAGGTCATGGTCTTGGCCAGCAGCTGCAGGTTCTCTTCCGTGTACGGCACCTTCATGCGGAGGGCTGTATTGGAAATCTTTCCGCTTTCTGCCACGATCATCAGCACCACCGTGTGCTCATCCACCGGGAGCAGGTTGATAAACTTCAGCGTGTCATTGTCCTGGGCCGGCGTCATGGCGAAGGATGTTAGATTGGTGATCTCCGACAAAATCGCCGCAGCGTGCTCGATGGTCTTCTCAAACTCGTTGACATTTCCCTGCAGCCTCTGGGCAATCACCAGCTTTTCTTCCTTCGACAGTTCCTTCTTTTCCATCAGCGCGTTGACATATAATCGGTACGCCTTATCGGAAGGAACCCGTCCTGCGGAAGTATGAGGGTGTGTCAGATATCCCATTTCCTCCAGATCTGCCATCTCGTTTCGAATGGTGGCCGGGCTGATGCCAAGCTCATATTTCTTGGACAGGGTCCTGGATCCGACCGGTTCCGCCGAGCGTACATAGTCGCTGATGATGGCCTGCAGAATTTTCAGTTTCCGTTCGCTTAGTTCCATGGCTCTGCCTCCTGTTCTTCGCAAAATCTGTCCGCCCGGCTTTTTCTCGCTGCCGGACGTCTTAACCGGGGTTTCATCCCCCGGGAGTTGTTAGCACTCATTTCGCTGGAGTGCTAATCACTATATATAAGATACACCCCGGCGCCCGGAATGTCAACAGAAAATCAAAAGTTTTTTATGTAATTTCGGTGAAGAAAAAGAGGGGAATGTGAAGGGCAGGCGGGGCGAATGGGCGGGGGGCGAATGGGCGGAGGCGAATGGGGCCGGGACAGCGCGGGTCGCGGGGTCGGGTCCTTGCTGTTTTCCGAAATCGGGGAAATGTTTTCTTTTTGAAAACTTTTCCGGCATTTTGGAAAACAATCTGCTCTATGCACGTTCATTCACTCCGAAAAATCTGTTTTCCCGGCTTTTATTCTTAGTATTCTGCTTTTTCTCCCGATTATAACAGAGAGATTCCGGGATATAGCCCCGAAATCTCTCTGCGGTTTTCCAATATGTGCGAAAAGTTTTCTTTTGGAAAACTTTTCGGCGGATTTGGAAAACAATCCTCGTTCTCAGTAACAGAGGTTCCTGTCTTCCTGAAAAAATGCTGCATATTACTGCATAATCAATGCAAAAATATTGGATATTACCATATTTCTTCACAGCCGCACCGTGATGCGGGTGCCGAAGTCAGGGCGGGACAGGATCTCGATGATCCCGCTGTGGGCATCCACGATCCATTTGGCGATGGAAAGGCCCAGTCCCGTGCCGCCCTGACTGCTGTTTCTGGCGGCATCGGACCGGTAAAACCGTTCAAATACATGAACCACCTCAGAAGACTGCATGCCGATTCCTTCATCCTGCACGGAATAAAACGGACGGCCGGCATGCTCCCCGGCAGCCACCGGCGAGATGCCGGCCCGCAGGACGATGGTATCGCCTTCGGCGGAGTATTTGGCTGCGTTCTGTACGAAGATTCGCATGGACTGTTTCAGCATGGCGGGATCTCCGTGGACCATCACACGGGCTGCGGCGGGACCTTCAAACCGATAGACATGCTTTTCGTCGATCATGGCTGATTCTTCCATCACATCCCGCACCATCTCCGCCAGATCACAGTCCTCGTAGTGAAGGGTGTTGCGGCCGCTGTCGCCCCGGGCCAGGAACAGAAGCTGCTCCACCAGATTTTTCATGTGTTCCGATTCGTTTTTCAGTGCCTCGATGGATTCCTTCAGAATCTGCTCATCGTCCTTTCCCCAGCGGTCCAGCATGTTGACATAGCCCTGAATCACAGCGATCGGCGTGCGGAGCTCATGGGAGGCATCTGACACGAACCGCTCCTGCTGCCGGTGGCTTTCCCGCATCCGATCCAGCAGATTGTTGATGGCAATCTCCAGACTCTGCAGTTCCTTATCGCCGGTCACCACTCTTGCCCCCGGTTCCTCCGGATTCAGACGGCTCACCGCCTGCTCCATGGTTTTCAGGTCGATCCGGCCGGCACCATTTCGTACGGAACCACTCTGTCCGGCACCATTCTGTCCGGCCGGATTCTGTCCGGTCATATTCTGTCCCCGGGCCAGCTGCTCGGTGCGGATGGCGATTTCGTTCAGCGGCTTCATTTTTCTCCGGATTGCCTTCGTGGAAAAAAGATTGCCGAAGACAATCAGCCCTTCCAGAATCAAAAGTCCCAGCGCCGGGATTTTGCAAAGTGCAAAAAACTGTGAAAGCAGATACGGATATTGCGTTCCATCCGCCGTCTCTATGACATATGCCAGGGTTTCCATGTGGTCGGTTCCGAGGAAATACCGGTTTTCCACCGTCATCCCGGCAGGTACCTGCCCTTCCCACCACAGAAAAAACGCGGCAGCCACCAGACCCGCCAATACCAGATCAAGCACCAGCAGATGGGAAAACTCCCGCGCCCAGAATTCCAGATTGATGCTCCGGGCGATGGAGCTCATCCGGTTTGAAGCCGGCCCGCCGGAGTTCTGTTTCGTTTCAGGTTTCGTCTTTGATGACATAGCCGGCTCCTCTCACGGTATGAATCAGCTTGATGCCGAAGCGGTCATCGATTTTGGAACGGATATACCGGACGTAGACGTCGATAATGTTGGTCTCGCCCAGATAATCGTAGCCGCAGACATCATTCAGCAGTTTTTCCCGGTTCATCACAATGTTTTTGTTCACCATCAGGGTGCGGATGAGCTCATATTCCCGGTTGGTCAGCTCGATGGTTTCCCCCTGACAAGTCACTTCGTGGCGGTCGGTATCCACCGTTACGCCGCAGACCGTCATGCGATGGGTCTGCTGACGGACGCCGTCTTGCTTCTTAAATGCCACCCGGATCCTGGCAAGCAGCTCCTCGATGGCGAAGGGCTTGGTAATGTAATCGTCCGCACCGGCATCCAGGCCGGAAACCTTATCCATCACCGCATCCCGTGCGGTCAGCATGATGACCGGAACCTGCGAACTGCGGCGGAGGCGGCGCAGCACCTCCAGTCCGTTCAGCTCCGGCAGCATCACATCCAGCAGCACCAGGTCAAAGCCGCCTTTTTCCGCCAGCTCCAGTCCGTCCCTGCCGTTAAAGGCTTTCGTCACTTCGTAGCCTTCGTGCACCAGTTCCAGCTCGGTGAACCGGGCGATCTTTTCTTCGTCTTCAATGAGCAAAATCTTTCTTGCCATGATCTATGTGTCTCCTTCCTTTCGGAAATCGCCTTACTTAGTGAATTCCTGCTTGATGCTCTCTGCCGCTTCGGCAGCCTTGTCACAGGCATAGTTCACGTCTACGGATTTGGTGATGGCGCCTTTGAAGTGATACCGGAATCCGCAGAACAGGCCCACGATCATCAGCGGCAGTACGATCCAGAATGCAAAGCAGAGCAGCAGAATCAGCACGATGACCGGCATGGTAACCATTTCTTCCTGTTTTCTCTCCACGATGAAGAAATTCTCGCAGCCCTTCTGAATCATGCGGCCGCACCACTTCATGAACTTGCGGACCTGATCGCCGAAGGTTTCTCTGGACGCATCGTCATAGCTCTTGGCAGCCTGCCGGAATTCCTCGGAGGAATCCTTGCCGTTTTCCGTCGAGTAAACCGAAACCTCCGGTTCCTTGATCTTTCCTTTGCTCTCCAGATATACCAGCGCGTCCAATACATCTCCCCCTGCAGCCTCCAGTGCAGCTTTTGCTTCTTCGTAGGTTACACCTGTTTTTTCTCTGATTTTTTCAACTTTTTCTAACTGATCCATTTTTCTCTTCCTTTCCGGGTTTCCCCCTTTTGTGATTACATCTTACCGCTGGAAAATTAATCTAAAAGGAAAGAAAAATTAAAAGCAGATTAATCTTCACTTTATTTTCCGTCATTTGTCTGCTGACAGCCGTACTTTTCCTTCAGTTCCGGCGTGAATCCCACATCCACCGAGGCATTTGCCGCCGCAATGGCATCTATGGCACCTTTCAGCTCCTCTGCTGCTTCCACCCGGTGCTTTTTCACCGTACCGTCTGCCAGCTGGGCCATCAGAAAGTACGTCTCAAAGGTCGCCTGCCCGCAGCATACGGAAGTCTGGCTGTCCTCCTGCCGCTTATAGATCCATTTTATGTCATCTGCCGCCGCATATTCCGTGGTAAACAGTCCGCTGAAAAAAACATGCTCTTTTCCCACCCGCACTTTTCCGAATTTCTTTGCTTCCTTGTATTCTGCCGCGATCTCCGCCGCGTTTCCGCCGTCCGTGCCGGCGGTACTTCCGATTTTTCTGAATTCCATGGTTTGCCTCCTTCTCCGTCTGTTTCACGGCTGTTTTCCGTTTCTATCTTTCACTATACCACAAAAAAAGCCAGAAAAAAAGGACTTTGCATCGGCATTCTGCGCCGGAAAAGTCCTTTTCCTTCATTTACTCTTTCATTTACTCTTTCTTTATTTAATTCCAGCGATTGCCTTCGCCAGTTCTTTCTTTCCTTCGATGTTGCCCTGTCTCTGGATCATGATTC
>JBJFHL010000033.1:0-13212 GCA_051893555.1 Anaerovoracaceae bacterium | reverse complement strand
GACCCTTGCGATTTTTCCTTACCAGCTTTCCCGGCGCATCCGGAATTTTGACTTTAAAATCTAAAAACATGGCGTTCCTCCGTGTAAATTCGGTAGGGTAAAAGTACCCTAAAATTATTATATCAAAAAATCCAGTGCAGTGCAACGAAAAAATCGCTGAAAACACTGGATTTTCAATATTTATTTTCATTTCAAATTGCGGAAAACACCCGCAAAGTGGATTTTCTTTTGGAAGTTCACATTAACATGGTATAATATATTTCACGATTTGTGAAACAACTGGCATTTGAATCAGAGAGGCACATAGATGCTAAAAATAATATCGAACTGGATGTCAAGGTCAAATGCATCGAGGAGGACACCACGCAGGCAAAAGTGGCGGAGATTGTCGGTACCACTCCCTCCTACGTCAGCCGGATCATCAATGGCGGGGATAAGGTGGTAAATGAGACTTTTATTTCCATCATGAAAGCTCTCGGATACGATGTGGATCTGACCTATGTGAAAAGAACGGAAAGCGAGGATTCCCAATGAAGACAATCAGGCTTTTATATCCCGACCATGTGAGTGGCGGACTGGACACCTACTATTTCGGTGCAAACCTCTTGCAGTATATTCTGCCGCAGAACGATAATCAAAAGCTCGTCAAGGTGGACGTATTGCCACCCGATGGGAAAGGGAAAACAGTAACTGACGGCATCACAGCTGAAGATGAAGTGCTGCACGGGATCCAAGATGCTCAGGCTAAGCTTGCTGAGGAGAATCCTGACCGTATCATCACCATCGGCGGCAACTGCCTTGTCTCGCTTGCGCCGTTCGACTATCTGCACGGCAAGTATAAAAACACAGGCATCATCTGGATCGATGCGCATCCGGATGTCTCTACGACAAATGACGGATATCCATTTGCCCATGCAATGGTGATGGGCTCACTTCTCGGCGGAGGCGCACACCCGCTGCGCCAGAAGATGAAGAATCCAGCATTCAAGCCGGAAGAACTGCTCTATGTGGGTCTGCAGCCGCTCCATGATTACCAGGAGAACTTCCTGAAAGAGGCAGGCGTGAGCTGCAAGATTCAGGATGAGGCTTTCGTATCGGATGATGAAATCAGGGCGTTCATGCGCCACTTCGACCATATTCTCATTCATTTCGACATTGACGTGCTTGACGCGCAGTTCTTCCACTCCACCTATTTCGCAAATCCCGCTCTTGTCGGCGACGGTTCCGGTGGCGGGAAGATGACGATAGACAAGCTCGGCGAAGTCCTCCAGCTGATTACGAATCATTCAGATGTGGTCGGTTTTACTGTGGCGGAGTATCTGCCGTTTGACGAGGAACGCCTGCACAAGATGTTCAGCAGCATTAAGCTGTTTACGGAATAGAGAGGACAGTTTGATAACGATATCGTGCGGTGGAAATGAGAACTTGATCCTGTCTCGGTTGCGGGAGGAGAATCGCAGCAAATGCGAGTGGCTGAAAACCCATGCGCCGCAGGAAGGCATGACGGTTAATTTCTTCGACTGTGATGATGACCTGCTTATCGGCGGAGCCGTTGGAAGTGTCGCCAATAACTGGTATTCGCTTGAACTCCTTCATGTCCTGCCCGAATACCGGAATCATCGGATTGCAACACAGTTAATGGAGAGGATTGAGTCATACGCGGAAGAAAATGGGCTGAGAGGTATCCGGGTTGAAACATGGGACTTTCAGGCGAGAGGCTTTTATGAACGGTTGGGATTCCGTGTTTATGGAGAACTGGACGACTGTCCTCCGGGAACAACTCTCTACTACCTGAAGAAGTACGAGTATTTCATCCCGATGAACGACCCGGAAACCGTCCTGCTGATTGACAGCTGGCGGGATCAGGACGCTCTTGACGCGCACCACGCTTCGCCCATGATGGAGCAATTAGCAAAGCTACGAGAGAAATACGAACTCCACATGGAAGTTGAACGCTACGTGTCAGCGGAGGACGCAGCCGGCGACGAGAAATTCATCCGAAAATGATGATTGCACCCCCTGCACCCACCCTGCGAGATAATCTGCACCCACCCTGAAAACCCTGCACCCAGTGTGCATAGAACGTTTGTGAGTTAGGAAATACGGGAATGTTACATTGTATCATCGATAGGACGGCAACCGATCGAGTAAGTTGATCTGTCGGCATACTCGCATAAGCATAGAATAATATAGGCGTAGAGAAAGAGGTGTACGGAATATGAACTGTAAAGAAGTCAGAGTAGACATGAGAGAGCACAGCCCAGAGGAGATTGCCGAAGGCAGGCGGCAGATGGAGCTGATTTTCAAGCTCAATCATACAATGCCGATGTCGGAAGAGTACAATGCGCTGCTAAAAGAAATATTTGGGGACAACCTTGGCGAGGGAAGCTATGTGGCAGCGCCTATATCCGGAGCTGCGCTGAATCGCATGAAGATCGGGAAGAATGTGTTCATCAATTCAAACCTGCTGGCCATGTCTCGCGGAGACATCACGATTGAAGACGACGTGATGATCGCAGCGAATGTCTCGATCATTTCCAATAACCACGATCCCTATGATCTGCAGGTACTTCTGTGCAAACCGGTGTTGATTCAAAAGGGCGCATGGATCGGTGCGAATGCGACGATTCTGCCAGGAGTTTCCATAGGGAAACATGCAGTCGTTGGAGCATGCTCCGTTGTCACAAAGGATGTTCCGGATTATGCATTAGTGGCAGGGAATCCTGCAAAGGTTATAAAGATGCTGGATGCAGCTAAATTTGCTGATTATCAAGGTGAATAAACGGTATAAACCTGTAGATCAATTTAAGGGCATCAGGGTCGAGTCGTCAGCATCTCGACTTGTTCCCTCGTACCGAAATCTTGAGGCGGCAGGGGCGTGTGCACCGGAAAGTGAAGTGCATATAGATTCGGAGGAATATTCCTGGAGACCGAGTTTTTCAGACTATGCGGCATCAATTGCTTTGGATTTTGCAAAAAAAACTGGGAATGAACGGGAGGAATTGTTCATTGCTGTGGCTGACGGAAAGCCAGTTGGCTGCAAGCCATATGGAGGAATTCACCATGAAAAAATATATGTGGCCGATTCTGATCTGGAGCATCTTCGAGGGCCTGGCAGTTTCGCTGACCGTGATGAAGCAGAATCTCTTTTTTCTGTTCAACTTCAGTTACATTGGGACATCGATTGCTGCAGGGATGATTCTTTTTATCCGGAGATGGAAGCAGGCCAGAAGGCTTGTTCAGTTTCTGGTCGGAAGCTACATGCTGCTATTCCTTGGCCTGATGGGTCATGAGAATATGCAGATCGAGGGATTCTGGTACTATCTTTTTACCGGGAGTTTTGAAGCGGCAACGATTCACTATGCGATAGCCAAGATCTTCGGCCCTCTGATTTTCGGAAGAGGCTGGTGTGGATATTGCTGCTGGACGGCTATGATCCTGGATCTGCTTCCATTCAGGCAGCCGAATAAGGACGGAAAGCACCAGCGAAAGAAGATTGGCTTCATCCGTTATATCACATTTGCTGCGGCCTTGCTCCTTGTCAGTCTGCTTTTTGTCCTCGGTGTATCGGATGCAGAAAAGCAGAGGATCATGTTCCTGGCATTTATAATCGGAAATCTCGCTTACTATGCTGCGGGGATTGCTCTGGCTTACGCGTTTAAGGATAACCGCGCTTTCTGCAAATATATCTGTCCGGTCACGGTATTTCTCAAGCCGATGGCATATTTCTCGGCTATGCGGATAAAAGTCGATACGGACAAATGCATAAACTGCAAGGCATGTCTGCGCACCTGCCCAATGGATGTTGATATGCTGGACCCAAAACGGAGCAGGAAAAACGGAACGGAGTGCATATTATGCGACGAATGCGCAAGGGCTTGTCCGAAGGACGCGATTGTAAGCTGAAGAGCGCATGTTCAGCGGGGGAGTCATTTCTTTGGCACGAACAGATGTGACATATCCACACCCTCGTGTTCCAGCAGCCTGGCTTTTACAGAGATTCCTCCGGCATAGCCGGTAAGACTGCCGTTTGCTCCTACGACGCGATGGCAGGGAATGATGATGGAGATGGGATTATGTCCCACGGCTCCGCCCACTGCCTGGCTGGACATTCTTGCTTTGCCCATTCGGGAGGCGAGTTCCTTTGCAAGGGCCCCATATGTCGTAACCTGCCCATAGGGAATCTGGCAGAGCAGGCTCCAGACCTGCTGGCGGAATTCTCCGCCGATGGGATGCAGGGGAAGGGCGGATGGAAGCGGCTGTTCTCCGGCGAAATACTGGTCCAGCCAGTCTTTTGCAGCGGAGAAGACAGAAAGATCATCCTGCTCTGTGAGTTTATCTGCCAGGGATCCGCCAAAGTATTTCTGTCCTTCAAGCCAGACACCGATCAGGTGTTCGCCGTCGCTGGCCAGTGTCAGTCTGCCGATGGGTGATTCATAGCTTGTTGAATAATACATGTTCATGTTTTCTCGCTTATTTATATGGTAGAGCTCTGCGAAGCAGGGCATGGGAATTACAAGGTAATAATAGCACGGCTGCAGCTTTCTGTCTCGCCATTTTCGGACATGCTTATGTATCTAGCAAAACGATTCGATCGTTTTATAAGGGCCACGTTAACAGCGGGGCCCTTATTTATTATCGTTTACCACTTCATCTCGGCTTTCAGGTATTTAATATGCCTCCGGAACAGGGACAGATACTGCTCCTGTTTTACATTCATGATAAGAGCAAACCATTTTCCGGTGTCTGCATGGCGGAAAGTTCCATAGGACTGATGTTGTTTCTGTGTCCACGGAAAATCCGGCTTCACATCATAAATCTCGAGAATTCTGTCAGCTATGCGGTTTGCCTGTTCAGATGAAAAAAGAACACAATCACAGCATGCGTCAGCAATAGTCTTTAGAATCCCTTGCACAGATGATTTTGTCTGATATATTTAATGATAGATGTGTTTATCGAAAGGAGGCTTCCGTTATGAAAAGAGTATTGATTTTCTTCTTGATCATAGTGTTTTGTCTGTCGATGTGCGGATGCGGCGCGGCGAGCGATGCGAGTAAAATTAAGCATCCATATACGCAGGAATACACCCCGGGAAGGGGGAATATTAAGGGCGATGTGGATGTAAAAAGCTTTACGAAAGTCGACAAGCGTTTCGCGATCGGAGCGGATGCGGACGGGAAGGCCGTTTTCAAGGATCCTGACGCGGCATACGATGCGCTGGTGGAAAAGTACTCTGATGGCATCACTGCGATTCAGAAGGAGAATCATCTGAAGCCATTCTCGAAGAAAAATTATGAGGCGTACAAAGATACGGGCTGGCAGCTGGAAAAGGGCACGAAAAAAGTAAAGGAAGAGGCAGACTTCGTCAGCAGCTTTGTGGATATCTACGAGAATAGCTTCGAATAGGGGGTGCCACGATCCTGGCCATATACACGCCTGTTTCTGCTTGCGCTTTTCGTTTTGTCGAATCGCTGGACAGAGCAGGACCGTTACGTCGTTGACAGGACTTGTATAGTCCCGGAGCTGAAAAAGGAAGTTGGATAGCTAATGAAAGCAAAAGAACTTTTAGAAAATCTGAGTAAAGCGGAACTGGTCGATCTGATATTGGAATACAGTGATAACGGATATTTCCCTCTGGAGCTGTTCATTCTGAAAGCGGACTATGCCTTTACAGCAGACGATATTAAAGACCTTTGGGAGAGCTCTTATAATCAGGCTCTGGAATATGAACATCAGAGAAAGGATCTCGGCGCGGTTCTTCTCAGAGATGTTTCTGAGCTGTGTTTTGAACACGCAAAAAGACTCAAAAATGCAGACGAACGAGAAAAGGTGCTGGAGATGCTGACTGATGACCTCACCAGGGCGAGTGAAGAGGATGGAATTGGAATGTACACCGATTCTGAATGGCTGTATGATGAGGTAAGAGAACAGATAGAGGAATGGGTAACTCCTTAATACTATAGTTAATTGTCAGATAATATGGTATTATATCTATAGCATGAAAAGTGTCGCTGTATATAGGGAATATTGAGCGTGGAGTGCGTGAGCCATGCTTTTTTTCATATATTAGGGGATTAGAGAAGTGTAACAGGGAGACACGAAAGATATGAAAGAACTTTCTGAGATGGAATTGTTCCGTCAATGCTATGGAGGGATACCTGATGGCATCTGCATATTCCGTGCAGATGGATCTGAGGAAATTGTATTTATAAATAAAGCGGTACTGAAACTGTATGACTGCGGAAGTGAGCAGGAGTTCATTTCGCTGACTGGCGGCAGAGTGGAAAATCTTTCGCTTAATGATGAGATTAAGCTGCCAGATGACCTTTCTGTAAATGAGATGCCGTTTCGTTTTACCTATGTAACGGCGAAGAAGCATATGCGTTCAGCGGATGGCGTATTTATGAATATGCGGATTCGCGGCTGCCGCTATATTCTTCTGCATATCGCTAATCCTCAGGCCTCACTGCGCGACCAGAATATTGATGAATTAACAGGGCTGCCGTCTGCTTCAAACTTCTATAAGCAGGCGTTGAATCTGGCACGCGAGAGATCTGGCAGTGCCAGATTTATGATGTACTGCCCGGTCTTTCTTAATATTGCCAATTTCCGCGGATTTAACCGGACCTACGGGATTGAAGTCGGCGACAGGTGTCTTCGCTTCACAGCGTCACAATTAAAACGGGTGTTTCCGGATTCCCCATTAACTCGTCTGGAAGCAGATTCCTTTCTGGGACTTTTACCAAGAGAGAATCTGGAAGAAAAAATCGAAGAGGTATGCACAGCGGTAAATCAGTATCTGGAACACCAGAGCTGCGCCATGAAGGCAGGCATTGTCAAATTCGATGAAGAGGTTCCGGCTGAAGTAATCCGCCATTCCTTCGATATGGCAAGGGTTGCCTGCGACAGTGTCAAAAATGACGGCGAACATTCCTATGCAGTCTTCCAGAAAGAAATGCGAGAGCGGGTGGAAATCCGCAGTTATATTCTGGATCATTTTGAAAAGGCCCTGGAAAAGGGATATATCAAAGCCTATTATCAGCCGGTTATCCGCACTTTCTCTGGAAAGGTATGCTCTGCAGAGGCATTGTGCCGCTGGGAAGATCCTGTGAAGGGCGTGATTTTTCCGGATATTTTTATTCCCGTGCTTGAGGATGCCAGACGGATCGGCCGTCTGGATCAGTACATGATCAGGCAGACGGTTATGACCCTTCATGAGCTTCTGACCAGTGGAAGAAGAGTTGTACCTGTTTCTCTGAATCTGTCCCAGATGGACTTTGATCTGATTCAGCCGCTGAAGTGTCTGAATGATGCCTGTGAAAAATATCATGTCCCACATAAATATATTCATGTTGAGATTACAGAGCGGGTTCTGGCAGAGAATCAGGACAGAATGAGGAAGTTCATTCAAGACTTTCATGAGGCAGGTTATGAAATCTGGCTGGATGATTTTGGTTCCGCTTATTCTTCTCTGAAATCGCTGAATCAGTGTCCCTTTGACCTGATTAAACTGGATATGGATTTTTTCCGGAAGTTTGATGCGCGCAGCAGGGCCATTATCACCAGTATTGTTCTGACCGCCAAGCGCCTTGGCCTGCATACCCTGGCAGAGGGGGTTGAGACAAAGGAACATCTGGATTTTCTGAAAGAAATCGGCTGTGAAAGAATCCAGGGTTTCTATTACAGTGCAGCGGTGCCGCGGCTGGGAATAGAAGATATTCTTGTGAAAAAGCATCTGCAGCTTGAAAGCAGTCTGGAAGCTTCTGTTTTCGGAAAAGCGGGGCTGGAGGATATTGTTGACCATGATCCTGTGTCTCTCTTTCTCTATGAAAATGGTGCCATACGTCTGTTAACCTGCAACAGCGCCTTCCGGGATGAGATGAGAAGTGTCCGGGGCAGCGTCAGAGAAACGGAGGATGGCAGCCTGCTGATCAGCAGTCAGGCAGCAAATCGCCGGATTATGCAATATCTGGAGCAGGTATTTTCCAAGGACAGGAAGCCCTATGTGTTTCTGTATAATGGCCGATATATGCGGCTGCAGGCATCCTATGTATCTGGAGTTCGTGACTTCTGGATTGGCCGGGCAGGCCTGATCAATCTCAGTATTGAAAATCAGATGTTCAGTAAAACCAGACACGAAATCCTTCTGCGTCAGTCTGAACGGCTGTTTGACGGCATTTATTATCTGAACCAGAAGAAGGATGAAATTCAGGTCATTCAGTGCGTCCATCCGAAAGTCGAGGTTGATGAAATCTTCCCGGGTATCTCTGCCTCATTTGTTTCCTTCTGTCATGAGCTTGTCCATTTGGAGGATCAGGAGCGCTTTCTTGAATTTATTGATACTGAACGGCTTGTCAAGTCGCTGGCATCCTCACAATCTGGTTATGTAAAGGGCATATTCCGCATTCGCAGGGAGGACGGCAGCTATCGGTGGACGGTTTTTTCTGCTGTTGATGCAAACGATAAAGATGAGCGGAATTTACTGCTTTTTGAACACGCCGCCTATTTTGAGGATGAAAAGGCGAAGGACCTGCTTCCTGTCTATGTAACGTCATTACAGCCGGCATTGCAGGTATCCGCTGTTCAGGAAAGCGTCCATAGCAATGTAAAAGAAGAAGCAATCGCAAAGTCCTTCTACCGTTTTTCAGGCATTCCGGTGTTTGTGAAAGACCGGGAAGGAAGATATCTGGATGTCAATCCGGAGATGCTTTCTTATCTTGGCATGGAGAATCGATCAGACGTCCTTGGAAAAACAGCGGATGAGCTGGGCACATTTGCGGATCCTGGCGAAGTTACAGATGAGGCAGAGCAGGTTCTGGATCGCGGAGAGATTGTTCATTTCAGCCCGACTGCTGTTTCCGGCGGAGTGGGCCGGAGGATTCCTGTGACCGAGTTTCCATGGTACAGCGGCAATCAGATCGGGGGCGCGGCAGGCTGGATTCATATCGGGGAAGCCCGGGAAGAGCAGGCCTTCACACAGGACAGCTATACCGGTATGATGAACGACTACGGCTCCTTCCTTGCAGGAAGTACCTTTGACGAAGCATTCCGGAAAGAAAATGAGGATTACTTTCTTATCCTTATCTCAGCACGTAATTTCCATCAGCTGACCAAGGTGTTTGGGCAGGAATTTTCGCATCGTGTGGTGGATACCATTGCGGAGCTGATTCGTCAGGAAAAGCTGCCGGCGGAAATTGTGCAGGCGCATCTGAAGGGATGCCGCTTTCTGCTTCTCGGCAGGGAAAAAATGGCAGAAACGATGAGAAAAGCTGCTGACAGCATTCTTAAGAAGGGCCGCCAGATAAGAGAAATGTATGGTATTGAGGGAAAGCTTGAGCTTGAGGCTGCCATGGGCGAGGGATCAGAAGCGGCCGGATTTCTCGAGCTCCTCCAGCTGCTGCAGCGGCGCATGGACCAGAAAGAAGAAAAACTTGCCGGACAGGCGGCTTACCTGACTCATCAGAGTATCCAGTTTTCTCCTGCTGTCATGGATGATGCTCCGGAGCATATCTGCCTGGTTGATCCTGAGAACGATGACGTAGTGTATATGAACAATACCATGAAGAGGGCTTTGAATCTGCCGCAGGATTTCAAGTGCTATGGTCACAGATGTTATGAGCTGCTGCTGAATCGGACGTCACCATGTCCGGACTGTACGGTCAGGATGCTGCCTTTAGATACTGTAATCAGTCGTCATCAGCGATTTGGGGTGGATGACAAAGATTTCGTGACAAGGGAAATGCTGGTACATTGGAAAGACCGTCTGCTGCGGATGAGCATCGGATTTGCCAGTGATGAGAATGGATCGCAGCTGAGAAATCTGCTGAGTGACGAAACCTGGGCAGGAGAGGCAATTACCTCTGGCCTGGCCGAGAAGAATCCTGACCTGGGTATGCAGAAGACCGTGAATAAAGTTGGCTGGAATCTTCAGGCCGAGCGTCTGCTGGTTTTTGAAGAAAGTGATGACGGGACTGTGTCCTGCAGCTATGAATGGTTCAGACCCGATTATCCTGCACACAGAGAAGAACTGCAGAGTATTCTGATCGGAAAACTTGCGCCACTGTATCGGATATTTCAAACAGATAAGGTGGTTACAATTCCGGATTATAGGGCCTTTCAGCAGGAACATCCTGAGTTCTGGCTGCCGGGTGTGAATATTCGGAATGTGATTTCCGGGCACCTGGAAAGTTCTGGAAAATCGCTGGGTTTTACGCTTGTTTTGAATGTATTGGATCAGAATTTCCACGAGGACAGTCACATTTTATCTACCCTGACGGACTTCCTGGCGATCATGATGCAGTATCGCAACAGTATCCAGGATGCGTTGGAACACAGTATGCGGGATCCGCTGACCGGAGTGCTGAACCGGTCAGGACTTGCCAGATATCTGAAGACCAGGAAGCTGCAGGAAACCGCTGCTGTCTTCAGCGCGGATATCAATGGCCTGAAAACCGTGAATGACCTTCATGGCCATTTGGCGGGTGACCGGCTGATCCGCACCATTACGGATATACTGGTCAATGTTTCTGATAAAGATCACGTTGTCCGGATGGGCGGCGATGAATTCCTGATGATCAGGGAAGGTATGGATGAGACCGCAGCCGATGACCTGATTCTTCAGATCAGGGATATCTGCCGGGTGAAAGGCGTGAGTATGGCTCTTGGGTATACCATTCACACCGGTGCGATCGATGACGTGGATGAAATTCTGAGAGCGGCAGATAAAGCAATGTACGAGGACAAAGGGCGGTACTACCACAGGCGCAGCACGGACAGATAAACGGATATATTCTGCGCATGCCTGTCATGATCAACGGATGGATACAACGCCAGTGAGAGTGTTATGGAGTAAGCAATTATGAAGCAATACGCATACTATTATTTAGAAGCTGATCTTGCATGTTTCATTTTTATTGCTGTCATGTTTTATAAGATTGCGGCAGGACCAGATAAGTCGATAAAGGTCAGGGCACATCTCTGGGTAATTGTCTCCATGATGGCTTTTCTGATTTCTGATTCTCTGTGGGTACTTGCAGATGCAGGGGTATTTTCAGGTCATCCGATTCTTTTTATGGGAATCAACCTTTTCAATTATATGTCCATGGCGGCCTGTGGATATATTTTTTCTATTTTCACTGAGGTGTATGTGAATTCAGAATGGGTGAAGAAGAGGAGAAACAGAATCATCTGTGCAATACCAATGATATTCAATATGCTTCTGATTGCCTTGTCTGCAGAAACTGGTTTGTATTTTACGGTTGAGAAGGGCAGGATTACACCCCGCCCTCTGTTCAGCGTCATGGTGCTGCTGATTTTCATTTATCTGATCGTTCCATTTTTTACCGTGTCTGTGAAATACAAAAAAGATAAATACGGTTTTCATCATTCCGAATACAGGGCGATCATGATTTATCCGCTGATTTTGATGGTGACCGGTTTTCTGCAGGTGATCTGGTGGGAAATGCCGATCCTCTGTTATGGGGTTGTTGCTGCAAACGGATATATGTTTATAAATTTCACGAATGAAATGGTTTCCAAGGACCCTCTGACCGACACGAATAACAGACGAGAGATTCGAAGATATCTGTATAGGGCGATTTCGAATAGTACAGCGGATCAGAGACTTTTTCTGGTGATCATCGACATCGACCATTTCAAGTCGATTAATGACAAGTTTGGACATGCAGAGGGAGACAGGGCTCTCTGCCTTGTGGCAGAGGCTTTAAAGAAAACCTGCTATGAGGCAGGCAGTCATTATTTCATCGGCAGATATGGCGGTGATGAATTCGTGATTGTGGCCAGACCTTCTTCGACGGAAGAATTGGAAGCTTTTAAACGGGCCTTGCAGAAAGAGGTCGGGGAGACTGAGAAAAGAAATCATCTTCCTTATACTCTTGCAATCAGCGTAGGAAGTTCCGAATATCCGGTGAATTCCCCGGAATCCGGCATAGAAGACCTGCTGCGTGATGCGGATGCAGATATGTACAGGAATAAACGGAGGAAAGACAGATAGATGATCCCTAAATGGCTGCAGATGTGAAACAAATGATATACAATAATGGTGACAGGAGGTGATTTTATGGCAAAGACAGCAAATATCAATGTTCGAATCGATCCGGATTTTAAACGTAAAGTAGAAGATCTGTATTCCAGTTTTGGATTATCGCTTACAGAGGCCATTAATATATTTCTTCACGTTTCCCTGATGGAGGGAGGACTTCCCTTTGAGGTTCGGCAGCCCAGATACAATGCCAAGACTGAGGCTGCAATGAAAGAAGCACGGGATATCATGGAAGGAAGGATACAAGCTAAACGGTATCATGCCGTTGATGATGCGTTTCACGATGCTTTGACGGAGGATGCAGTGCATGCTTGACCTGATTCTGACAGCATCGAGAACAGGATCACATTCAGATCTCTTTAGATAAATCCATAAAAAAATATGTGGTGATTGACACGCTCCCTTTATGAGAGACAGTGAAAAAACTGTTGTTCATGAAGGGAGTTTTCCATGAGATGAGGCTGGAGAAAAGATAGAGAAATGGAAATGAGGAAAGCATGATCAGTTCAATACTTTATGAGGATATTCAGAAATATATTAATGAACGATATGCAGCTGCTAATATCGATCGTGAGGCAGAATGCCTGCGGGAAATGCGGATTCCGGCTGAAGATGCGGAACTGCAGCGTGATCTGGCAGGACCAGTCATCCAGGATCAGGCATCAGTGGGAAAAGCCCCAGGAGAAAAACCGGCTGCATCGTGCTATAAAAAGGCGGACATCGACCGCAAGCTCTTTTCTAAGATCCGCACGGATAAAAACTACAGGCCGTCCAAGACCACGGTTCTGGCCTTTGCCATTGCCCTGGAGCTTCCCATGCCGGAAGTGAAGGAGATGCTGATGAAGGCAGGCTTTGCCCTGTCTCACTCCAGTAAATTCGACATCATCGTGGAATATTTCCTCGCGCATGGGAATTACAATCTCTTTGAAATCAATGAGGCCTTGTTCGCTTTTGATCAGAAGCTGATCGGCGGATAAAAGGCGGATAAGAAAGTGAAATGTCGCTTCGCATGCGACCAGACGGAGGCCGGAAACTTCTACAATATGGCTGTAAGTTGAAAAAAGAAATCACTTGCAGTTTGTGATTTGTCAGGAAGGAGGTAGACGTTCATAACGGAGAATACTGTAAAACGGCATTTATCGGCCGGGCTG
>JBJFHL010000032.1:3463-13316 GCA_051893555.1 Anaerovoracaceae bacterium | reverse complement strand
TAACTGAAATCATCGAATAATTCGACACTTTCAGGCAACTGAATCAATAGAAACAGAACCCGCAGATGTCCTGCGGGTTCTGGCATTTCCGGGAAAGAAACAGGAGGGGACGAGGACACATGAAAAAGCTGAAACTGAAAAACGGGCTGGACGTGTGGATTTTGGGCAGAGAGGAAGAAAATGCAGAGGGCATGATGCTGCCTGAGACCCTGAAGAAGAGCATGAAGAACCTTCGTTACTGCAAGATGGAAAAAACGGGGGAAAACTACGTAGGTACCATAAAGGTGCCCCGGCAGGAGAAGCAGGGCGGTATGGCGTTTGCGTTTTTCCTGGAGGAATCCCGGAACGGTGCAGAGGCAGGACGCCTGATGATTGCAGAAGAATCGGGAAGGCTGGCAGTGCTGGCGGAAGAAAACAGAGCGGACCTGGAAGGGTCGGAAGACGGACAGAACTTTATACTGAACCTGCTCCACCTTCTGATGCAGGATGATGTACTGCAGCTGGAGCGGCTGGAGGAAAGCCTGTATGCGCTGGAGGAGGAACTGCTGAAGGGAATCCCCGAGAATTTTCAGGAAAGGACTGCCCGCTGCCGGCGAAAGTTGTTTACCCTGCATACCTATTATGAGCAGATGGCCAATCTGGCGGGAAACATGGAGGATGACCCCCGGCTTGCCCGGCAGGAAGAGACCTGTGCGGAATGGGGAAGGTTGGCAGAGAAAGCAGAACGGCTCCATAACCATGTGGAGATGCTGCGGGAGTATCTCCTTCAGATTCGGGAACTGTACCAGTCGAGAACGGCAGAGCAGCAGAATCGGATCATGACCATGCTGACGGTGATCACCACCGTGTTCCTGCCGCTGACGCTGATCGCAGGCTGGTATGGCATGAACTTTCCAAACATGCCGGAGCTGCACTGGCGGTACGGTTATGCTGTGGTCATAGGGCTCAGCGCATTGACCGTCACACTGGAAATCCTGTATTTCAAAAAGAAAAAGATGCTGTAGCAAGGAAATCCTTGCTATATGGCCGGAATATGGTAAAATAGAAAAAGATGACGCATGCATCTTATATAAACATCAGGAAAGGAACAGAACCATGGATCTAATTACCGGAATTAAAGAGAGAAGAAGTATCAGAAAATTTCAGGACAGGAAGGTGCCGCACGAAGTGATCGAGGAGATCGTAAACGTGGCGGCTTACGCGCCATCCTGGAAGAATACACAGATTGCAAGATATATCGTTGTGGAAGATCCGGAGAAGATCGCAGCCATCGCCACGGAAGACTGCACGCTGGGCTTCACTTATAATATCAAAACGATGGCCAACGCACCGGCGCTCGTTCTGCTGACAATGGTAAAGGGACGGTCCGGCTTCGAGAAGGACGGCAGCTACACCACACCGAAGGGAGATCGTTGGGAAATGTTTGACGCCGGAATCGCGGCACAGACCTTCTGTCTGGCGGCCCACGAAAAGGGAATCGGAACTGTAATCATGGGTATTTTCGATGAAAATAAAGTGGCGGAAATCGTGGATATTCCGGAAGGACAGCAGCTTGCAGCCATTATTCCGATGGGCTATCCGGTGGATGGAGAAGTTGCTGCACCTCCAAGGAAAACTGCAGAACAGCTGCTTTCTTTCGTGGAGTAGAATGCCGACGGTTCCGGATAGAATCAGGAAATCGTAAGAAATGTGAGAAAAATGTAAGCTTTTTTTCATTGCCACGGCGGTGAAAATAAGGTAAACTATCTGAGGAGTCTCGGGAAGGGACTCCTTATTTTCGGTGCGCTGCGGCTGCAAAGCAGCCGCAGCGGGTTCGCAGCAGGAGAGTTTTGGAGGAAGATTATGCGAAGCGAAAGAAGGGAAGAAGAAAGAAGGCAGAAAGCGGCAGCACGGGGCAATCGGTTTTTTCAGGTGCTTTCCGTGATATATACACTGATTCTTGCGGCATTCATTGGTTTGCTGATCTGGATCAATGTACTGCCGGCCAAGTATCTCTACAGCCTGATTGCTGTGCTGATTCTGATTTCGATCTTTATCGTTCCGGTCATGTTCAGCCGTTACGGCATAAGGAAGCGGAAGACTGCGGCTGCTTTTTTCTCGGTGATTCTCATTGCCGGATTCGGCGTGGGAACGTGGTATCTGGCCGATACCATCGATTTTCTGGATGATATCACCGTGGCCGGCAGCATCGTGGAACTGAAAGAAGACTACTATGTAGTGGTAAAGAGCGATTCGGCATTTACCGATGTATCGGAGCTGGCCGGCAGCGGGGTCGGAACGCATATGACAAACGATCTGACGTATTCCGAGGCAAAAGATGATCTGCAGCGGGAAGTCAGCGTGGAGTATAAATATTTTGCCGATTTGAACCAGCTTTTCGACGGCCTGGCAGCCGGAGGATGCCAGACGGTGGATGAAACCACAGGAATTGCGGAATTCCAGGAATACCAGGCGGTATTCATCAGTGCGGCCAGCTATGAATCGCTGAAAGCAGAGCGGACGAGTCTGGAGGAGGAAACCCGGATTATTCATACCATCTCTATTAAAGTGGGTGAAGCGGGAGCCTCGAAAGCCGTGAATGTGAAGAAGGACTCCTTTAATGTCTATGTCAGCGGGCTCGATGTGGAAGGGGATATCGGCATTCAGTCCCGTTCTGACGTAAATATCATCGTGACGGTGAACCCGAAGACGCACGAAGTACTGCTGACTTCCATCCCGCGGGATTATTATGTGAGCCTGCCGGGCAAGGGTGCGCAGGACAAGCTGACCCATTCAGGGCTTTACGGCATTCAGGAAACCATGGGTGCAGTGGAGGAAATGACGGGTCTGACCATGAACTATTATGTCAAAGTGAACTACAGCACGGTGGTGAAGCTGGTAGATGCCATCGGCGGCGTGGATGTGGATTCACCGTACGCCTTTACGACACATAACATGAAGGGCATGCCGGAACTGAACGGAATCAATTTCGTGCAGGGCATCAACCATCTGAACGGGAAAATGGCGCTGGCGTTCTGCCGGGAACGTGCTTCCTGGGCTGACGGAGACATGCGGAGAAATGAGAACCAGCAGCTGGTTCTGGAAGCTATCCTGAAAAAAGCCACCGGGAGTACTGCGATTCTGACCAGCTATACATCCATCCTGGATGCCATCCGCGGCAATATGGAAACCAACATGAGCACGGATGAGATGACATCCCTGGTGAAGATGCAGCTGAACGACATGCCTTCCTGGGATATTCAGAAGACTGCACTGAAGGGGAAAATCGACACCCTGCCGTGCTATGCACTGGGTGGTGCCTATGCCTCTGTAGTGGATCAGGATCATGAGCAGATTGCCCAGGCGGCGGACAGGATCATCCGTGTGATGAACAACGGCGAGGAATAGGGAAAGAACAAAAAAATAATATGATTTTAGGTGTTGACATTGCCAGGTGCCTGTTTTATAATTATATGGCAACTTTATGATTAGAAGTAAAACAGAGCTTTAATTCAGGCTCTGAATTTTGAGTTAAACGGAGGACAATCACAATGAGAGTAAAAGTTACACTGGCATGCACAGAATGCAAGCAGAGAAACTACAATACCATGAAGAACAAGAAGAACGACCCGGACCGTATCGAGATGCAGAAGTACTGCAAGTTCTGCAAGAAGCATACTCTTCATAAAGAAACCAAATAACCGGGAAGAGAAGGAGAGCGTATTATGGCAAAAGAGACTGCGAAAAAGAAAGCCGGCATTGGCGAGTATTTTAAGGGCGTCAAGATCGAAATGAAGAAGGTTGTATGGCCTACAAAGAAAGAAACTGTCTCCTATACGGCAGTGGTTATTCTGACCTGTGCCATCTTCGCACTGGGTTTCTGGCTCATCGATACCGGTGTACTGGCAGCACTGAAACATATTCTGAACATCACTCTGGCTTAGTTGAAAAGAAGGTAGCAAGATGTCTGAATTTGAAAACAGCAAGACGCCTGTCACTGTATCTCCGCTGATCGGCGAGGGACTTCGAGGTGACGGACAGGCCAGATGGTATGTGGTGCATACTTACTCCGGCCATGAGAACAAGGTCAAAGTGAATATCGAAAAGATGGTTGAGAACCGTGGTATGCAGGATCTGATTCTGGACATCGTTGTACCGACAGAAGATAAAATCGAGGTAAAAGACGGTCAGCGCAAGATAAAGACCAGAAAGATGTTTCCGGGTTATGTTATCATAAAGATGATTGTAACCAACGAAACCTGGTACCTGGTGAGAAACACTCAGGGTGTTACCGGTTTCGTAGGTCATGGCTCCGACCCGATTCCTCTGACGGATGAAGAAGTCGCCAGAATGGGAATCGAAAAAGTTTATATCGATCTGGATGTGGAAATCGGTGAAACCGTGAAGGTAATCAGCGGCCCGTTTGAAGGGTTTATGGGCACCGTGGAGGAGATCAGCAATGAAAAGCAGATCCTGAAGGTGAAAGTTTCCATGTTCGGAAGAGAGACCCCGGTTGAACTGGAATTCAGCCAGGTGGATAAGATTTAAAGGAACTGTCGGTTCTTTTAGATAAAATTGTTAGATAAAATTCTGGGAAAGGAGGAACCAGGAAAATGGCAAAGAAAGTTGAAGGTTATATCAAACTTCAGATTGCAGCCGGAAATGCTACACCAGCACCTCCAGTAGGTCCTGCATTAGGTCAGAAGGGCGTAAACATTATGGACTTCTGTAAGCAGTTCAACGCAAGAACGCAGGATCAGCCGGGAATGGTCATCCCTGTAGTGATCACTGTTTATGCTGACAGATCATTTACGTTTGTCTGCAAGACTCCGCCGGCAGCCGTTCTGCTGAAGAAAGCAGCAGGTCTGACTGCAGCATCCGGAGAACCGAACAAGAAGAAGGTTGCAACTCTGACCAGAGCACAGGTTGAGGAAATCGCCAAGATCAAGATGCCTGACTTAAATGCAGCCACTGTGGAAGCAGCTACCGAAATGATCAAGGGTACTGCAAGAAGCATGGGAATCGTTGTAGAAGATTAATCAGTGGGAGACAGAATGTCGTTAGTACCACAAGGAGGTAAAACATGCCTAAGAGAGGTAAAGGTTACAAGGAGGCCGCAGCGAAATACGAAAAGGCCAACCTGTACGAAGTGGAAGAAGCTATGAAATTAGCTGTAGAAACTTCCAGAGCGAAATTCGATGAAACCATCGAAGTACACATTAAGCTTGGTGTTGACGGAAGACACGCTGACCAGCAGGTCAGAGGTGCTATCGTTCTTCCGCACGGAACCGGTAAGACCAAGAAGGTTCTGGTATTCGCCAAGGGACCGAAAGCAGCAGAAGCGGAAGCAGCTGGTGCTGACTATGTAGGTGCAGAAGAAATGGCACAGAAGATTCAGACTGAAAACTGGTTTGACTTCGACGTAGTAGTAGCTACCCCTGACATGATGGGTGTGGTAGGTAGACTGGGTAAGATCCTGGGACCTAAGGGCTTAATGCCAAACCCGAAGTCCGGTACCGTTACTATGGACGTAACCAAGGCTCTGCAGGAAATCAAAGCCGGTAAAGTTGAGTACAGACTGGATAAGACAAACATTATCCACACTCCGATCGGTAAGGCTTCCTTCGGCGCTGAAAAGCTCAACGATAACTTCAATGCATTACTGGAAGCCATTGTAAAGGCCAAGCCGGCCGCTGCAAAGGGTCAGTATCTGAGAAGTGTCACCGTGGCAGCTACCATGGGCCCTGGAATCAAAGTAAATCCTGCTCTGATCCAGTTCTAAGATCCCGGACATCCTTCCGAGGATACAAACGAATACGAAATCTAACCGTAGACAGCGGGTGCGAAAGCTTAATTTCCCGCCGAGGTACAATATAAAATATTGACCTTGCCTGTCCGCGGCCATGCCAGAGCAGACAAGGTTTTTTTATGGAGTACCATATATCCTGCGGGGCTTTCCGCAGAACGCAGAATGCCGCGCAAGAAAGGAGAACATTTAATGTCAGTAGAAGCACAGAAACAGAAACAGATCATCATCGATGAAATTAAAGGTAAACTGGAAAATGCTCAGGCTGCAGTAGTTATCGACTACATGGGAATTACCGTAGCTCAGGCAGACGCCATGAGAAAGAAGCTGCGTGAAGCAAACGTAGACTACACCGTATACAAGAACACTCTGGTTAAGAGAGCAATCGAAGGTACTGAATTCGCCGGCCTGGCAGACGTACTGGACGGTCCGAGCGCACTGGCCATCAGCAGCGAAGACGCTACCGCTCCTGCAAGAGTGTTAAACGAAGTAATCAAAGACTTTAAGAAGATGGAATTCAAAGCAGGTGTTGTAGAAGGTACTTTCTTTGATAAGGACGGTATCCAGGCAATTGCCGACATTCCATCCAGAGAAGTACTCATTGCCAAGTTTATGGGAAGCATTCAGTCCCCGATCAGCAAGGCAGTCAGAACATTCCAGGCTATTGCAGATGCAAAAGCAGAAGCATAAGTCTGAATTTTATCGGAACACGCCGTGCCATTTAGCGGCGTAAAGAAACATTTAAATGAAATTTTGAAAAGGAGAAAATAAAAATGACTATCGAACAGATCATTGAAGCGATCAAGAACATGACCGTTCTGGAATTAAACGATTTAGTAAAAGCTTGCGAAGAAGAATTCGGCGTATCCGCTGCTGCTCCGGTTGCAGTTGTAGGTGCTGCTGGTGCTGCTGCTGCTGAAGAAGAACAGACTGAATTCACTGTTGTTCTGGAAGCTGCTGGCGGCGAAAAGATCAAGGTTATCAAGGCTGTAAGAGAACTGACCGGTCTGGGCCTGAAGGAAGCAAAGGAACTGGTAGACGGCGCTCCTTCCAACGTAAAGGAAGGCGTAGAAAAGGCAGAAGCAGAAGCTATCAAGAAGCAGCTGGAAGAAGTTGGAGCTACTGTAGTTCTGAAATAAGCCCTGAAATCGATTCCGAATATTTCGAGAGCAAATATGCATTGAAATTCAGAGAGCAGTCCCTCATGGGGGCTGCTCTTTTCCGATTTTTGAAAAAATTTTCAGGAAACCTATTGACCTTCCCCCTTGTGGAAGGTATAGTATGGACACAGTCAGGAGGAAAACGCAGATGAAAATCAACGAGGTGGAGCAGCGTATCGGCATTACAAAAAAGAATATTCGGTTTTATGAAGACCAGGGACTGCTCTCTCCACGAAGGAATAAGGAGAACGGGTACCGGGAATACAGTGAGGAAGATGTACGAACGCTGGAACAGATCAAGCTGCTGCGGAAACTGGGTCTGCCTCTGGAAGAGATCCGTCTGATGCAGAGCGGGAGAAGCACGGTGGCCGACAGCATGCGCCGCCATCTGGTGACGCTGGAGCGGGAAAAGGAAAACCTGTCCCAATCCGAGGCCTTCTGCAGCAGACTTCGGTCAGAGGAAGGCACCCTGGCGGATCTGGATGCCGGAACGATTCTTTCAGAAATGGAAGCACTGGAGCGGAGCGGCACTGCATTTCAGAACAAGCATCAGTATGATGTTCGCCTGTCTTATGTGGCGCCGGTGGTGGTAACCGTACTGATGACACTCTTCATGGCAGGGCTTCTCGTTCTGATGGTCTGGGGCATGCAGACGGATCCGGAAGGAATGCCGCCGCTGTTTTTCATGGTTTTGATGCTGCTGATTCCGCTGCTGGTGATCGGCGGTGTGGTTCTGGCACTTCTGCAGAGAATCGGGGAAATCCGGAAGGGAGAAATGGACGATGCAAGGAAATACTGAAAAGAAAAAAGGAGCAGTGATCGCCGCTGTGGTCATGATTGCCATTGTGCTGGTGTTCGTCGCGGCACTGGCAGTGCTGCTTCTGGGTGAAGAAGATCTGTTTGCAGACGGCATTGCATGGATGTATATCATCGGTGGCGTGGCTGTGGTGATCGGCGTGCTGGTTGCACTGCGGCAGCGTTTTGCTGAAATTCACAGAGGCGAAGAAGAGGAAGCGAAAAAGTATTAGAGAATCAAACGGAACGAAGCAAGGAGGAAATAGTTATGTTATTATTGACCTTAAATTATGTACCTGGAAAAGAAATTGAAGCACTGGGCATCGTAAAAGGAACCACTGTTCAGACGAAAAACTTCGGTAAGGACTTCATGTCCGGCATGAAGACGCTGGTAGGTGGCGAGCTGTCCGCATATACGGAAATGCTTAACGAAGCACGTCAGATCTCGACCAAGAGAATGGTGGATGAGGCAGAAGCACTGGGCGCTGACGCCGTCATCAACGTGCGCTACGGCTCCGCATCCATGATGCAGGGTGCCGCCGAAGTGGTAGTATATGGTACCGCAGTGAAGATCAAATAGCAGTGGAGGATGCGTATGAAGAAGAACTTGGTCAGTATTCTCTTAATTATGATTGCGATAGGTTTAGGGATATGTTCCTGGAGCCTTCTGCCTGAAGTTGTGACAGTACAGGTCGGAATGAATGGTCAGGCAACGAATACCATGCCGAAATTGCTGGCAATCATTGTACCGGTGGGCATATCTGCCATCGGTTCGATTATGAATCTGACGAACAAAAAAGAAATCAACATGAAAGGTTTTGTGCTTGCAATTGTAGGCATTGGCGCAATGATTCTGACCTTGTTTTTCAACAGGTAATTCCAGTTTATCGGGGAACCGAACCGGAGCAGGAATTCCCTTTGCAACTGAAAAAATGCAGTAAAAAATCCCTCGTATGATGGTAATCATACGGGGGATTTTTGCTTTTCGAGCAGGACCCTGTCAGACATTTTTTATTGCGCTTCGCTCTCTGCGTTCCCTTCGACATCCTCTTCGGCATCCTCCGGCAGCGGGGTCCAGCCCGGAACCGGCTCATACGCCTTCGGCGTCAGTTCCTCGATTTCGATGGACATTTCCTCTTTAATACCGGATTCATCCCGGGTCACCTTCCCGGAAACCTTGCCGTTCATGGCGCCAATCTCTGCGCTGGACGACCAGCCATCGCCCTGCATGTCTATTTTGTCCCCTTCTTGCACGTGGATTGAAAAGCTGCCGTCCTCGTTCTCCGAGACCTGACCTTCGCCGACCGACTGTCCGTTGATCCAGACCTTCAGGCTTTCCAGACCTTCCAGCACCGCCCCGTCGGTAGCCGCATAGCTGATGCCTGCCATGGCCAGAATCATTACCAGAATCAGCGTCGTAACCAGAAGCCGCCTGGTGCAGCGAAGTCCTGTCATGTTCTCTTTTTTCTGCATTTTCATTTTCACTCCTTCCAGATCCAGGGTATGGTCCGTATGAAGGTGCGAAAACGCCTGCTTGTAGAAATCTCTGTTACTCATCTTTCCATACCTCCAGTAAATCTTGCTTTAACTTTTCGCGTCCGCGGAGCAGGCGGGTGGTGACGGCGGTCCGGCTGATGCCCAGGATCTCTGCGATTTCCGCCGTGGAATAGTCCTCGTAGTAGTAGAGGTGGATCGCCTGGCGGTATTTTTTCGGCAGGTTCATGACCGCCTCGAAGAGCCGGCTTTCTTCCTGCGTCGCAAAATCCATCTGCCCGGCGTATTCTTCCAGGCTGACTTTTTTCTTCACCCAGGAGGACAGGCTCACTCGTTTGCACTCGTTGACCGCCACCCGGATCAGCCAGTTGCGGAGATGCGCCTCACTCTCAAACTCTTTTCCCGACCGGGCCAGTTTGAGGAAGGTCTCCTGCACCACGTCATCTGCGTCTATGGAATTTTTGAAATAGTTGAAACCGATAGCGAAGATGTTGTCCTTATATCTTTCGTAGACCGGTTCCAGTCCGTCCATGTCGATGATCAATGTTCTGCTCCCCTTTTGCATGAAACTGAAATGCATTTCACCTATTATACATTACAGAAGGGCGAAATGTCACAG
>JBJFHL010000032.1:0-3363 GCA_051893555.1 Anaerovoracaceae bacterium | reverse complement strand
TGAAACTGAAATGCATTTCACCTATTATACATTACAGAAGGGCGAAATGTCACAGGCAGGCGAAAAATTTTCAAAATATTTCAGACATCCTGTCCCCAAATCTCTATTTTTTCGGTTATTATGAATAGAAGGGGAAAACAGAAAAAGAAGAAATCATTGACATCGGCTCCAAGTTTCCTGTAGAATAGGGGGAAAGAAGGAAACAGGGAAAGGGGTAATTGAGATGCTGCAGCTTTTTTTAACACTGATCGAAGAAGCAACAGAAAAGGAAAAATTTGAAGTGCTGTACTACCGCTATCGGGATCTGATGCATTACATCGCCATGGAGATTCTTCACGATGAACATCTGGCGGAGGATGCGGTGCAGGAGACGTTCTTTCGTGTTGCCCGGAATTTCCACAAGGTGGGTGCTGTGGAAAGTGTGCAGACCAGAAACTTCCTGGCGCTGATCACGCGGAATGCAGCACTGACCATGGCAGAATGTGCGAAGAAGCAGCCCGGAGCGCCGGATATTTCTCCGGAGCAGCAGGCAGCGGCGGAGGAACGGGGTTCCCTTCACAGGTCCGTGCCGGATGCTGCCTTCGATGCGGTCAGCACAGCGGAGCTGAAAGAAATTATCCTGGCATTGCCGGAGCATTATCGCCGCGTGCTGTATCTGGCCGGAGTATATGAATACAATCAGCCGGAGATTGCAAGTCTGCTGCAGCTGCCGGTGGAAACGGTAAAAAAGCGTATGCAACGAGGGCGACTGCTGCTGCAGCAGGCACTGCAGGAAAGAGAGAATGAGGATAGCAGGAAGAAGGAAGTGTCTTAATAATGAGAGAAAAGAAAAATGAAACGGGCTGGATTCGGGGCAGTCTGAAAGGTGCTCTGGCAGAAGCCATGGCGGAAGAATACGATTGGGTGCCGGATCCGGAAACAATAGAGTACACACATGCCTTCTCGCCGGATTTTGAAAAGAAAATGGAGGCGGCAGCCTGTGCAGCAGAACGCAGCTATGTCAGCGTGGGACATCACAGAATTCGCCGGACAGTGGCAGCGGCATTGATTGCGGCACTGATTCTGGCCATGACGGCAGGTGCTGTGGCCATTCAGCGAATTCTGGTTACATGGAATGAGACCCAGAATGACGAGGCAGGAACCCTGGATGTGACTTTCGATGTGGAGGATCCCAACGGCCAGACCGGAGAGTTCCGCTACATGAAGCCGCAGACTCCGGAAGGATATGAAGTGGTGAGGGAGGAGAAATATTCATTAACGGAATATGAAATAGAATATCAAGATGGTGTAGGTAATCTCATTATTTATGCGCAAAGCGGAGAAATTGAATTAATGGGAGTGGGATTTGATAATGAAGATGCAGAGTTTCACGAAATAGTCGTAAATGGATACAAAGGCTATTCCTACTCGAAGCTGGGCAGCAATGCACTTTATTGGACGGATGGAATATCTCTCTTCCGTCTAATCGGAACTTGTGACATGGAGACTCTGTGGCAGATGGTCGAAAGCATTAAGTAAAAAAATATAATTTTTTATAATTTTTTTCGCAAATCCTGTCCCCAAATGGTCATTTTTCCGGTTGGCAATTAGAACAACTCGTAAAAAAGACGAAACGCAAAAATGACGATATAATCAATTTGCGTTAGAAGGAAATGTAAAGAAATGAGAAAAAAACTTTTGCTTATTTTGATTTTGATTTGTGTAATTTGTTTGCATGCTGTTGTCAATCGAGTGCAAGAAAAAGAAAAATTTCAGGACTTAACCCATAATGCACATAGAACGGTTTTGTTATTTTGTGATACGATTGAGCAGCAGCAGAAGTATCAAAATGTCTCTTTTGAAAAAATGCTGGGAGCGTATACCTCTGTGAAGATCTGCTTAAGTGAATGGGAAAATTTCAGAAAAGAAACAGGCCAACCGATAAAGTGCCGCATTTGTGAAAAACAATGCAAATTTGAAAATCAAAGCGGACAAAATGGCATAATTACGGAATCGCTTTACTTTTCTGTAGATGAAATTTTTTTAGACACAATGAAAATGTATTATTTAGATGAGAAGCGTTTCAATAAAGAGAAAGAAGCGAAGTTAGCTGAAAAAAATGAGAAAATCAGAGAAATGGTGCCTCATTTTTTTGCACAGTAGTAAAAGGAGAATATGTAACATGGCGAAAAAGAGAAGACGTTTTGAAACACTTTATAAATGGGGATTTGTGTTGATGTGTGCGTTTTCGGTAATGCCATGGTTTGATAAGGGGCAGGTTACTTCGGCATACTGGGGAGTGGGAATGCTGCAATATTTTGCGATTCCCTTCATATATATTTTTTTCTTGATGTGGGTGCAGGAAGGAAGGTTGGGGAGGGTTCCGCTTTTGCTGGGAGAAATAGCGTATCTTTTCATTCTTGCTGTTCTGGGCTACACGTTCTTTCATTGCATGCGCGCTATGTTTTGGATAGACGATCCAGTGGACTGGAGAGTGAGCATGGAGACTTCATTGCCGCCGTTTTGGATTTGCTGTTTCTTTTCGATCTGTGGGGCGGTTCTCTTTCCGGTCTATATAAGAAATCGGAATCTTACATATTCCGATTAAAATATGCAATGTTTCAAACACACATTCGTATAAAGGATGCGCTGCACTTGACTCACAGGTGTGACGGTGCTAATATGGAAGAGAGAGGGAAAAGGAGGGAAATGGAATGAAAAAGTTTCGTTATGGACTGTTTGGGCTGGAACCGGTACTGTGCCTGCTGCTTCTGTATGTATATACTGTTCGGAGTCAGATTGCAGCCGTTGAGATGGAGCCTGTCTGCTGGACAACACTCTGCATTGTGCTGATGGGAACCGTTTTGGCGGCAGGAGTGCATGTATGTCCCATGCTTCCGGGGAGATTTCAGGTGACCGTTTCTGCCATCTGGATTATCGTTATTCCGGCGCTGTTCTGGGGCGTTATGTCAGGGAAACTGATTCTGCCGGAGTTTTTGGAACCGCTGATTTACGGTACAGGCAAGCTGGGAATGTTGGTCGAAGTATTGATTGGCGGCTACCTGTTTACACTCATAACCGGGGTGTTGAAAATTAAAAGAACTGCTTAAAAGAATATGCGAAGTGTGAAGCGCTGCCGCAGGAACGTCAATGTACCATTGCAGATGGGAGGATGCTCCTGCGGCAGCTTTTTCGTGTCCTGAAAAAAGCAGAGGCGGGCAGGAAGCAGACGGAGCCGGGCGAAAAGATTTTGCGAAGTGGCGCGGAGCGAAAAGATGGGGAGAGAAATGTGGGCAAAAAGTGATTTTTTTCCAAAAACTAAAAATAAAGCTGTCAAGCGTTTCTGAAAATGTCCTGAAATTTTTTTAATATTAGCACCGGAAA
>JBJFHL010000031.1:0-13362 GCA_051893555.1 Anaerovoracaceae bacterium | reverse complement strand
TCGATGACATTTTAAGAGAGCAATTCCGTGTCAAAACACGGGAGCATTAACAGTCTGGCAGCTTAGCTAGTCCAAGACTTCGTCGCATCCCTTCTCTTTTTCATAGGGGTTTCTCTCATGTTCTATTTCTTTTGCGCTTCAATTTTTTCCGCCAGATCGTTGAGATAGACCCAGCGTTCCATCTTTTCTTCCAGGAAAGCAGAAAGCTCCTCCCGTTTTGCCGACAAATCCTGCAGCCGGCTGTAGTCGCTGCCGGCACTGCCCATCTGACAGTCCACATCGGCCAGCGCCTCTTCCAGGGCCGCAATCTCCTCATCGATGGTTTCGAACTCACGCTGCTCCTTATACGTGAATTTCAGTTTTTTCTTTGCAAAATCCTCCGTCCCGGCTTTTTTTCGGGTATCTTTTTCTTTTCGTTCGTCGACAGATTCGGATGAAGCTTTCATAGCCAGTCGGGCGTCTCTTCTTTCCGCCCAGTCTGTATATCCGCCCGGATAGTGCGCAATACGGCCATCTTCTTCATAAACGAAGGTCCGCATCGCAATTCTGTCGATGAAATGACGGTCATGGGATACGGCGATGACAGCTCCGGCGAAAGAATCCAGATAATCCTCCAGAATGCATAGCGTATCAATGTCCAGATCATTTGTGGGCTCGTCCAGAAGGAGTACATTGGGTGCGCCCATGAGAATCCCCAGAAGATAGAGCCGCCGCTGCTCTCCGCCGGAAAGCCGTCCCACAGGGATGGAATGCATGTGGGGCGGAAAGAGAAAACGCTCCAACATCTGTGAGGCGCTGATATAGCCGTCTTCCGTCTTCACGTTATGGGCAATGTCGGTGATATATTCGATGACCCGGCGGGACTTATCCATATGCTCGTTTTCCTGGGAAAAGTAGCCGATCTTCACCGTGTCGCCGATTTCCACGGTGCCGCTGTCCGGCTGCAGCTCGCCGCAGATCATTTTCAATAAAGTGGATTTCCCGCTGCCGTTTTCTCCGATGATGCCGATTCGGTCGTTTCGCAGCACGGTATAGGTAAAATCAGAGATCACAGGAATGCCGTCAAAGGATTTTGACACATGGTTCAGTTCAATAATCTTTTTTCCAAGCCGTGAGGAGACCGATTTCATTTCCAGGGCAGCGTCATTGACGATAAGCTTGCTTTCCTCCAGTTGATGGAACCGGTCGATGCGGCCTTTCGCTTTGGTGGTTCTGGCCTGGGCGCCGCGGCGCATCCATTCCAGTTCCCTGCGGTACAGGGTCCGCCGTTTCCGTTCGGTGGCCAGCGCCATTTCTTCCCGGGCAGCCCGGTTTTCCAGGTAGACTTCGTAGTTGCCTTCATGGCGGTACAGCTTGCCGTTTGTCAGCTCCAGAATTACGTTGGTAACCCGATCGAGGAAATACCGGTCATGGGTAACCATGAAAATCGCACCGCGGAATTTTTTCAGATAGTTTTCCAGCCATTCCACGGTGTCACTGTCGATATGGTTAGTGGGTTCATCCAGAATCAGGATATCGCAGGGATTGGTAAAAATCCCGGCCATGGCCACCCGCTTCCGCTCGCCGCCGGACAGGGTGCCCATTTTCTTCTCAAAATCTGTGATCCCCAGCTGGTTCAGCATGGATTTACATTTATATTCCCCCTCGGCAGCCGTTTCTGCCGTCAGATAGGAGACTGCCTGCTCGAGCACCGTGGACTCGGGATCGTATACCGGCGCCTGAGGCAGGTAGCCGATGCGGACACCTCCGGTCAGAACGATTTTGCCAAAGTCCGGTTCCTCTGCACCCGCCGTAATCCGCAGCAATGTGGATTTGCCGGTGCCGTTGACCCCGATGAGACCGATCTTGTCGCCTTCATTGATGGCGTAAGAAAGATTGGAAAGCAGGGGATTTACCGTATAGGATTTGGATATATCTGTAGCGTTGAGTAAAATCAAGGGATGTTCCTCCGTTTGTTGTTTGTCAGTGAACCATCCTATTATAACATATTTTCTGTTGATTGGGGATTGATATTTATCTAAAATCAGGAGGATAAAAATTGACAAATGTCAGCTTTTCGAGTAATATATGGAAAAGTTCAGTTTTAAGACAGCATTTGGAGGCGGAACATGATACCGGAAGAGCAGAAAATAGAGCGCATGATCTCAGTGGCTCGCATGTACTATGAAGAGGATATGAATCAGAACCAGATTGCGAAAAAGCTGGGAATCTCCAGGCCCCTTGTCAGCGTGCTTCTGAAGGAGGCCAAGGCCTGCGGGATTGTGAAAATCACCATTAACGATATCAACATCAACCGGGAAAAGATCACCCGGTTCCTGAAGGAACGTTTTTTCCTGAAGCAGGTGATTCTGGTGCCGGATGGTGCCAATGACGGAGAAACCAACCGGTCAGTGGCAGCGGAGGCATATTTTAAATGTTTCAGTGAAAAAAATGCAGAGAAAAATGTGGGACTGGGCTGGGGCTCCATGATGGGATATATGGCAGATCTGGCAGAGACTATGGATGACGGGAAACGGTGCAACGGCAAAATCTTTCCTCTCACCGGAGGGATCACATCGGTCATCCGCGGCTACCACACCAATGAGATCGTGCGAATCCTGGCACTGAAAACAGGGAAAACGGCAGAATTCTTTTATGCACCGGCGCTGTTTGACACCAATGCGGAGCTGGAAACCATGAAAAAAACGGAAAGTTATGAGATGATTCAAAAGACATGGGCCGGTATGGACCAGGCAGTGCTCTCCATATCAAACTTTCCATCCTATCCGGATATGGGCGTAAAAACCATATATGGTGACAGACTGACGAAGGAACATGCAGTCGGACGAATCCTGGCATATTACTTCGACAGAAACGGAACTGTCATCCGGCCGGAGGAAGACAGCGTGGCCCAAATCCCGCTGGAGCGGCTGAAAAAAGTGCAGGTTACTGCAGTCTGCTCCTGTCAGGTGAAGCCGGATGCACTGGAAGGTGCCCTGCGGCTGCGGGTCATTGATACACTGGTTCTGCCGTTTTCGCTGGCACGAAAAATAACCGAAGAAAATCTGTTGACTTAAAAAGAAACATATGTTATTTTTTAGATAGAATATTCCGATAAAAAATTAACATTTGTTAAAGTAATGAAAGAGGTGCGGAAATGATGACGAAAGAAGAACTGGCGCGCAGATTGAAAAACGCATGCGAAACCGTATGCGCTGCGGAAGTGGAACTGACGGAGATCGATGCCAAGTTCGGCGACGCAGACCATGGATTTACCATGGTGAAAATCTGCAACGCAATCGAGAAAGCCGTGGAAGAATCTGAGGGAACAATTCAGGAAATGCTGGATGATGCAGCGATGGCAGTGATGAGCCTCAACGGCGGAAGTGCAGTTCCTCTGTGGAACACCTGGCTGGACGGAATGCAGGAAGGTGCACCGGAAAGCGGTGAGATGGATGCTGCGGATCTGAAGGCTATGTTTGCACGGGCCTTCGAGGAGCTGGATGACATGTCAGGTGCAAAGGTCGGGGACAAGACCATGATGGATGCGCTGATTCCGGCGACAGAAGCCATCGCCGCATATGAAGGCAGCGATGAGGCGGAGCTTTTTGCGGCAGCGGCGGCAGCAGCACATGAGGGTGCGGAAAACAGCAGGAACTTCCCGTCGAAATTCGGACGGGCTAAAAGCTACGGCATGAAAACGGTAGGCACTCCGGACGCAGGTGCGGTATCCATGGCCTATTTCTTTGAAGGATTAAACAAATAATGAGGAGGAGATATCTATGAAAATGAAGAAATTTATCAACAGCCCGGAAACAGTTACCGATGAACTGATCGCAGGTCTGGGTCTGGCTTACAGCGACATTCTGGATGTGGAAGGACATCTGGTCATCAGCAAAGATCTGGAAAAGGCGGACCGTGTTACCATCGTGACGTATGGCGGTTCCGGTCATGAGCCTGCACAGGCAGGCTTCGTAGGAAAAGGCATGCTGGATATTCAGGCAGTAGGCGATATCTTCGCCGCACCATCCGGACAGCTAGTATTCGAAGCTCTGCAGAAAGCAGACAAGGGTCACGGTGTTCTGCTGCTGACACTGAATTACGCAGGCGACCAGCTGGCAGGAAAGCAGGCCATGAAGCTGGCGAAAAAAGCAGGCATGAACGTACGTCAGGTCATCACCGGTGAAGAAATCCAGTATGACCCGAACGGGGAAGATAATCAGCGCGGACTGGCTGGTGCAGTTGCATTATATCACGTGGCAGCCGCCGCTGCCGCAGCAGGAAAGTCCCTGGACGAAGTGGCGGACATCGCACAGAAATATGCAGATAACATGGCGTCCATCACCGTAAAGGTGACCGATGCCACCCATCCGCAGAACGGTATGTCCTTCGGCGATCTGGGCGAGACGGATCAGATGGAAATCGGTGCAGGTCAGCATGGAGAAGGCGGCGGTGTCCGTGTTCCGATGATGGGTTCGAAGGAAACCGTTGCGGCCATCGCAGAGCCTCTGACGGCAAAGCTTGGCTTACAGTCCGGTGACAAGGCATTCGTCATGATCAACGGCTGCGGCGCTACCACCATGATGGAAATGCTTGTCGTATATAAGGATACCGTAGAATTCCTGAAGGAAAAAGGAATTGCAGTGGTTGGCAACATGGTAGGAGAAATTCTTACCGTGCAGGAAGCAGGCGGCTTCCAGATGAACATCGCCAAGTGGGATGATGAAACCGAAGCGCTTTGGAACACTCCGGCGCACGCACCGGCATTCTTTAAGGAGTAATGAATATGGCAGACGCAATTGGAAATAAAGACGCAAAGAATTATTACCTCGATCAGCCGGTACAGGAAAACGGATTTTTCGCCAAGGGTCTGGGAAATACAGACTGGGGCATGAAGAATCGTCTCAGCCGTCTGTTCAACCCGGAAAGCGGAAATACCATCATGCTGGCATTTGACCACGGGTATATCATGGGGCCGACTGCGGGCCTGGAAAGACTGGACATCACCATCGCGCCGCTTTGCGAATATGCCGATGTACTGATGGGAACCAGAGGAGCGCTCCGTTCCTGCATCCCGCCGACATTGAATAAGGCAGTGTGCCTTCGTGCGACCCACGATACCTCTGTTTTCTTTGATGATATGACCACCGGCTGCGGTCTCGGCTGCGATATGGAGGATGCGCTGCGCATGAATGCGTCGGCACTGGCAATCCAGTGCTTCGTGGGGGGAACCGGAGAGAGAGAATCCCTGGAGACCCTCTGCCGCGCGGCAGACGCAGGCTATAAATATGGTGTGCCAGTTTTAGGCGTAACTGCAGTCGGAAAGGAAATGGCCAGAAACGCACGGTATTTCAGTACAGCTTCCCGGATCCTCGCAGAACTGGGTGCAAGCATCGTAAAGACCTACTACTGCGATGAATTCGAAAAGGTTGCAGCATCCTGCCCGGTACCGGTTGTGATCGCCGGCGGAAAAAAGCTTCCGGAAAACGAAGCGCTGGATATGTGCTATAAGGCCATGGCCTGCGGCGCCCGGGGTGTGGATATGGGACGGAACGTGTTCCAAAGCGAGCACCCAACCGAGATGATGCAGGCGATCCGCAAGGTAGTTCATGAAGGATTCAACGGCAAGGAAGCCTATGCGTTCTATCTGAACGAAGTAAATAAATAGGAGGTTCGCTATGTCAGCAGAATATATGCATATTGGAATTCCCGTAACAAATCGGAAGCCAGGAATGGTCTATAATGAAGGCGCGAAATTCTGGGTCAGCAACGTTGACGACTATGATTACAAGATCGAGTACCTGAAATTCGAGGAAGGGACACCGTTTCCGGAAGTAATCCATCATAATCCCCATGTAGCGTATAAAGTGGACGATCTGGAAAAGTACATCGACGACGCAGACAGCGTAATCTGCGGACCGATGATGGCCAATGAAAAGGATCGCCTGGCCTTCGTATGGAAGGATGGCGCAATCCTGGAGCTCTACGAAGAGAACTGACCGAAATCGAAACGGAAAACATCGTAAAACAGAAAACCAAATGAAAAGTAAAACGCCAGGGAACAGTATCCTCTGGCGTTTTTCTGCCTGTTCTGCCGAAGCGACGAGGGGAATTCACCACGCAATCTCCTTTGCAAATTTGCGTTCATAACTGTCGAAATTTGATGAAATATAGATTTTATCAGTTATAACTTATAATTTTACGAATATGTCATTGTATTTCAGTCGTAAATGTGTTATACTATGCTCAGCCACAGGCAAGGAGACTGATTATCATGATTAAACGTGAAATGTATATGAAGCGCATCCGTCCGTTTATCGGAACGGAGCTGATAAAGGTCATGACCGGTATTCGCCGGTGCGGTAAATCGGTCATGCTGGAGCTGATCAAAGAGGAACTTGTGGAGTCCGGTATCAGCCCTGCTCAGTTCATCTCCATCAACTTTGAGGATTTGAACTACGTCCATCTGCAAACCGCGGAGGCACTGCATGATGAGATTACCAAGCGAGCCGCAGAGATCAACGGCAAGGTCTATCTGTTCTTTGATGAGATTCAGGAGGTAGAAGGCTGGGAGAAGTGTATCAACTCCCTGCGTGTGTCGCTTGACTGCGACATTTATATCACCGGCTCAAACGCAAAGCTCCTGTCCGGTGAGCTTTCCACCTATCTCGGCGGACGCTATGTGGAGTTCGTCATTTATCCGTTCTCCTTCGCGGAATTTCTGGAACTGTACCGTCCCATCGCACCGGATGAGCCGGTCCAGAGATGCTTTCAGAAGTATCTTTTATCCGGCGGTATGCCGTACCTGGCCAACATCCGCTACGAGGATGCTCCTTCCAAGCTGTACCTCCATGATCTGTTCAACTCTGTTCAGCTCAAGGACATTGTGAAACGGAACAAGATCCGTGACGTGGACTTGCTGGAACGCATCATCGCTTATGTGATTGCCAATGTGGGTACGACCTTCTCCGCGACTTCTCTGGCGAAGTTCCTGAAAAACGAGAAGCGAACCGTTGCGCCGGAAACCATCCTGAACTACATCAAATACTGCTGCGACGCCTATTTGCTCTATCAGGTCAAGCGGGAGGATTTGCAGGGAAAGCAGATTCTTGCCTCCAATGAGAAGTATTATATTGCCGACCATGGCATCCGGGAGGCTGTTTTTGGTGGCAACATGCGCGACATCAACCTCATTTTGGAGAACATCGTGTATCTGGAGCTGCTGCGCCGGGGCTACAAAATTACAGTCGGCAGAGCCGGAGACAAGGAGATCGACTTTGTATGCGACAAGAGCGGAGAGAAGCTATATGTTCAGGTTGCCTATCTGCTGGCATCCGATGAGACCGTTCAGCGTGAGTTCGGCGCGTATGATAACATCCGCGATAACTACCCGAAATACGTTGTTTCTCTGGATGAGTTCGACATGAGCCGCAACGGAATCAAGCACCGCAACATCCGGGATTTCCTGTTGGAAGAGGAATGGAATTAATATGAAATAATTCTTCGAAAGGAAAAGTCCGTATAACATCTGACTTCAGTGTCCGGGTGAAAAGCGTTCACCGATTGGGCAAGTTCAGCTGCGTTCTGATACAGATCCTCGGCATTGGAAAATATTTAGGCAAAGAAAACGACTGCCCTTCGGACAGCCGTTTTCTTTGCTGGTATCCCCGGCCGGAATCGAACCGGCAACGATGCTTTAGGAGAGCACTGTTATATCCATTTAACTACGGAGACATATTAAGTTGTAACCTCATCAGGAAGATTTTTCGTGATATCAGACAACAACTATATTATCACGATTTTTGAAAAATAGCAATGATTTCGAAAATAAAACTTCAGAATACCCAAAAGATGGGGGGCAAAGAGTGACAACAAAAACAGGACAGCATATTTACTGTCCTGTTTTCTGTCAGCATAAAAATATAATGAATATCCTTTCCCGGCCCGCAATTCTCTGTCGTTATCAAACGTACGAAGTCTGTTGTCCGGATGGAACGACTATGCCAGACCCAATGCGACGTGTCCGGCAACTAACAGCATTTGAACTACAAGCAGGATGAAAAACAGAGGCATGAACCACTTCAACCATTTCTGATAAGGAATATCCGCAAGTCCGCAGACAACAACAATGTTTGAAGTCGGCCATAGCAAATTGGAAAGTCCATCGCCGAACTGGAAGATCAAGCATGCAGCATCGCGCGTTAATCCAAGCGCATCTGCCAGAGGGGCCATGATAGGCATAGTAACAGCAGCCTGACCTGTAGCGGATGAAATCGGTAAGTTAATCAGCGTCTGTACGATAAGCATCAACTGTGCGGAAATCGCAGAAGGTGCATTTTTCAAGAGATTTGCCAGAAAATTGATAATGGTATCTGTGATAACGGCATCATTCATTACAACCAGAATTGCAGCTGACAAACCGGCAATCAAGGCGCCCCAGGCCATACCTTTGACACCGTTTACAAATTCATCGACATACTTTTGTCCGCTCCATCCACAAATTACTGCTGCAATGACTGACATCAGAATAAACAAACCGCATAATTGGCTGTTGCCCCATCCGTATTTCAGCAAACCAATTGCCAGAACGACAAGAACAATGGCGAGATCGATGAGAACCAGTGCAGATTTCTTATCCATCTTGTAATCATCCATGGAACCTTCGCTGAAAGAGTGCATATTTGGAATACCACGCATGATGGATTTCGATGGATCTTTTTTAATTCTTGCACCATACCACAGCACATAAGCAATCACGACGATCATCAGTACAGCGAAAGAGAACCAGCGATAGGACAGGTTAGAATACATAGCAACCTGTGAAATTCCCTGTGATATGGCGACATTGTAAGGATTCAGCGTACCAGCAGTGAACCCAATGTATTCACCGAGTGCAAGAATTGCAAAACCGAGCATTGCATCATAACCTAATGCAATTCCCAGCCCAACGATCAGTGGATAAAATCCAAACAGTTCTGATAACATACCAAACACAGAGCCGCAAAGACCGAAGATGATCATCATGACAATGATCAATGCGATTCCTTTATTCCCCAGTTTTTTCATTACTGTACCGATACCGGCATGGAAAGCTCCTGTTTGCACCATAATACGGAAGGTGGAGCAGCAAGTCAATACCATGAAGATGGTACTTGCGGCGTTAACACATCCTCTGTATAGTGCAGAGAATACACCTAATACTCCTGTAGGGGAAGTGTCCGCCTTATCAATCTGGTGGTAGGAACCTTCGATGGCAAGATTTCGCATAGTACCGTTTACATCAACTTGTTCATATTCGAAACTACCAGCAGGAATAATCCAACTTAAAATTGCGACAATTACAACCATGATAAATACAACGATCCAAGTGTCTGGAAGTTTAAATTTCTTTTTTTCTATTGAATTTAGTGTTTCGGATTTCTTTGGCATTTGTTTCTCCTTTCATTTCAACTTTTCAAACTGTGCTGACTGTGAGGACCGGGTTCTCTTTTATGACAATTTGTCAATGTTGCATATATATTCTTCTTTCCCGCTGCAAATGGAAAACAGAGGCTACAGTTCCTCAAAATATGTTTTAACCTGAAGTTTTCCGTGCCGAAGCATACAACGTCCGTTGGCGAAGACGGTGTCTATATTCAGGCTGGAATCCAGAAGAACAAGATCACAATCGGAACCTTCACAGATGCAGCCTTTTCGAGGATAAAGCTGCAGCGCTTTCGCAACATTTTCTGTAACAGGGCGGATTGCTTCCTCCAGTGGAAGTCCCTGAAGCGTAACCATAGCACGGATTGTATCGTGGAGCGCACTTATGTTTCCGGCTCCCATGCCAATGAGTTCCTTTTTCTCATTCCAGATTGGCAAGCTGCCATTACTGTCGGTACTGATCGTAACAGAGCCATCCGGCGCTTCCCGCAAAGCGCGGACTAACAAGGCACTACGGTTAACCATGTCTGACGAATCGCACGTAAAATCTATATATCCGCCCAGTTTGGCAAATTGGATGGCAGCATCATATTTTCCCGCCAGATGTGTTGGACGAAATGTACTGATTGGAATATCAGTTTCTTCCAGTATTTCAAACAGCATATTCAGTTGATCTTTCCCGCTGCCGGTGTGAATATGTACAATACCGGGCTTGCCAGAAAGCAGTCCTGCAACGCGAGCATCGGAAGCGAGTTTTATCAGGGCCTCCTTTGGCATATTACTGGAACGATGATCTGAAATGGCAATTTTTACACCAATGATAGGGTCAACGAAAACGATGTCCTTTTTAACATCACCAGTTAGTGTTGGAGACGGATAACTGTAATTTCCGGTCAGGCAATATGCAGTCAACCCAAACTCACGGAGTGCCATAGTCTTAGCTACTAAATTCTCTACACTTCGAGTAGTGCCATCCGTTCCTAAAAGCCCAACAAGAGTAGTGACCCCAGAGAAAATGGGTTCACTGCATCGAAGAGGAGGAACCTGAGAAAGAAAACCGTCTTCCCCCCCTCCTCCGGTAATGTGGACGTGCTGATCAATATAGCCTGGAATTGCAGTCATACCTTCTCCGTCGACATGGATCAGGCGATCATAGCGACAGTCGATTCGATCTGCAATCTGCTCAATATGATTCCCGGAAATTAAAATATCACTTGGCTTCCAGAAACCGTCACGAAATACTTTAACATTCTTTATACATTGGATCATAAAGGTATCATCTCCTTTCCTTGTTTTCTAAGTAATAAGCAAAAAAAGTGCCAACAAAATCGAAAATAAAATTCCTTTTTTTACCCAAATAACTGGAAAAAATGGTCGGATATTGGTACAATAATTACAATATGTTATATTATTGGTTGAAAAAAGACCAATAAAAAGCCAAGAAAAGGAACAAGTGAAAGGTTAAGCACATGAGCATTCCAAAATTAATCTTGATAACCGGGAGCGTTGCAACGCGCATATGCCTGGAAAAACAGCTCCAGGATTATTTGCCCGACGAAGTAACGATGGAGACATATTCCTATGAGGAGGGACTGCCTGATTTCATAGAGGCAGATGTATTACTTTTATCGGGCGAATCCTTTGAGCGACGTTTGAAAAACGAGGGGAGAATTTGTCCAAAGCAGAAAATAATAATTGGAGAAAAGCGAATCATTAATATCGACAGAATTGAATCTATTGTTCATATTCCTCCGCAGACAAAAGTATTGATGGTGAATGATACCGAGGCGGCAGCCATGGACGCGATTATATCTTTACAGGAAATTGGTTTTGATTCGTTAACCTATATACCCTTCTGGAATGGAAGGGAGCTCAATGAAGAGGTTTCTGTAGCAATTACAGTAGGAGAAAGTCATCTTATCCCCCCGAATATAAAGGAAGCCTATGACATTGGAACACGGTTATTTTCTTTTACTACACTAGCCGAACTCTGGAAGCAGCTGGACCTTCCGTTTCATCTTCTGGATGCGTATATCGATACTTATGTGAATAAACTGACCTGTATATCACGCAGTATTGGAGATGTCCATCGGCGTGCAGACAGCCTGAGTCAGAAACTGCTTGCTTTGATCAATTCCATTGATGATGGTCTCCTTGTTTATAACAGGGAGACAGAGGCCGTATCTGTTTGTAATGAAAATCTACGAAAACTGTTTCATCTTCGTGAAACCTCTGTTAATGGGCGAAAGTTAGCAGATATCATCAGAGATGAAAAACTTTTGTTTTTTTTAAAACATGAAACAGAAACAGAGGAAAGAATGGTGCGAATCAACGGGCAGGATATATTGCTCAGCAGATTTTTTACAGAAGATGACAATACCGTATGTATTTTTAAGACAACAGAAAAGATACAGAAGGAAAGTCACAAGATCCGTCGTGATCTGGTGCAGAAAGGATTTTATGCAAAATATAACCTGGATGATATTCTGGGAAGTTCAGCGACAATTTGTGAAGCAAAGCGAAAGGTAAGCAGACTGGCAAAAACAGATCTCGCTGTCTTAATCGAAGGAGAAAGCGGGACGGGAAAAGAATTGTTTGCCAGCGCAATTCATAACGCGTCGCAGCGCAGAGAATATCCGTACATTGCAGTAAATTTCAGTGCACTACAAGATTCTTTGATGGAAAGTGAACTGTTCGGCTATGAAGAAGGAGCTTTTACTGGCGCGAAGAGAGGGGGAAGAATGGGTCTTTTTGAAATGGCAGACGGAGGAACCATCTTCCTTGATGAAATCGGGGATATTTCATTGAAGATGCAGACAAGCCTGCTTCGCGTTCTGCAGGAAAAAGAAGTGATGCGAATCGGTGGCAAGGAAATTAAGCGAGTCGATGTCCGAGTGATTGCAGCGACAAATCAGAATCTGGAAGAGAAAGTGCGGAATGGGTCTTTTCGCGAGGATTTGTATTACCGCCTGAAGATTGGATATCTTCATCTTCCGCCTTTGCGCAACCGAACGCAGGACATTCCTCAACTGGCGAACTTTTTCCTTCGAAAGGAAGGGAACAAAGAAGACTTGCTTACAGAAGAGATTTTAATTAAAATGCAGGAATACAGCTGGCCAGGTAATGTGCGGGAACTGAAGAACACATTATCTTACATGTATGCCCTGAGGGATGAAAATGGACTGCGCATGGAGGACCTCCCAAAAGAGAAGGGTCCTGTTTTCACGAATCAATCCTACCATGCAGGCGAATTGGAAAGTATAGAAAGTAAGGAAGAGCCTGTTTTCTGGAAATCACCTGTAGAAACCGAGGAAATGATCCGATTTCGTATAGCTTGCATTGTCAGAGACTATAATGAAAGTGGACACATCCTGGGGAGGGAAGTACTGCTAAAAACGCTCCAGGAAAATCTGGCAGGGCAAATGACTATGTATGCACTTCGAAAGAGGCTGTCCTATATGGAAGCAGAAGGGTTGCTTCAGATAGGCAGAGGGAAAGCTGGTATTCGCTTGACGAAAAAGGGGCATCAATGGATTTTGTAAAAGAAAAACAGACAGTGCCTCAAGTAAAAGATAACGCTGCCTGCTTTCGATCATATATAATACACGCTTTCAAATAAAAAATCATCCGGAGACATTTCCAGATGACCGCTAAAATCAGATACAAATAAAAAAAGAGATTCATACATATCTGTATTTTGATACGGCAGCTGGCTGACATACCTTTCGGTTTAGTCCCTTTAGCTTTGCGCCACCAGATTTCTCTGGGTTTGCGATTACTGAATGTCTCAAAAAATTAACGATTTTTTAACTTAGTTCATTATATTACATTCTAAGATGCCAGTCAAGAAAAACTTGAAGAAACTGCAGATACGGATGCGTTTTTTTCAGTACATCATGTTTTTTTATGTCAAGCGTTTCTGAAAATGTCCTGAATTTTTTTTAATATTAGCACCGGAAA
>JBJFHL010000030.1:0-13560 GCA_051893555.1 Anaerovoracaceae bacterium | reverse complement strand
TTATTACAGATAGGTGTTTTTCTTTCCCCTTCTGCTGACGATATTTCCTATTCAATAAAAAAGAGGGGCAGCATACTGTCCGCCCCTCCAGATTTCCATTTTATTTCCATTTCACCGTAGTTGCAGTCCGATGATCTCCTTGATCAGTTTCGGTGCTTCCACCGGCTGGCTGCCGATGGCAAAGGCACTGGCCGCCTCCTGTACTGCAGCTTCCACTTTTCCTTCATCATTGCCATAGAAGGTCGCAAGCACATCACCGGCTTCCACTGCATCACCGACTTTCTTGTGAACGTAGACGCCGGCAGACAGATCCACCGTATCCTCCTTGGTGGCACGACCCGCACCGGTATGCTGGGATGCCAGGCCGATGCATCTGGCCTCAATCCGGCTCACATAGCCGGGAGTTTCTGCACGAAGTTCCTTTTCCACGGTATGCTGCGGGAAGAGGCTGTAGTCATCCACCACAGCAGGATTCCCGCCCTGTGCCTCAATGAACCGGCGCAGCTGGGTAAGCCCGCTGCCGTCTTTCAGGGCAGCCTCCGTCATCCGCATGCCTTCCTCCGGGGAAGACGCTTTACCGCCCAGGTATACCATGATTCCCGAAAGCTTCAGCGCCAGCTCGGTGATATCGGCAGGACCGCATCCCTTCAGGGTTTCGACGGCTTCGATGACTTCCAGACTGTTTCCCACTGCCTTTCCCAGCGGCTGGCCCATTTCCGTAATGGCAGCCACCGTACGACGGCCGGCAGAATTGCCGATTTCCACCATCAGACTGGCCAGCGTCACTGCATCCTCCAGGTTCTCCATGAAAGCACCATCGCCCACCTTTACATCCAGAACGATGGCATCAGAGCCTGCCGCAAGTTTTTTGCTCATAATGCTGGACGCAATGAGACCGAAATTATCCACGGTTGCCGTCACATCCCGCAAAGCGTACAGCTTTTTATCCGCCGGCGTGATATGGGCCGTCTGTCCGATGACCGCCATGCCAATCTCGTTGACCTGGTTCAGGAACTCGGCCGGTTCCAGCGCAGTCCGGAAGCCCGGAATGGATTCCATCTTATCTACCGTTCCGCCGGTGAAGCCCAGTCCCCGTCCGCTCATCTTGGCGATGGGCACGCCGCAGGCAGAGGCCAGAGGTGCCACCACCAGCGTGGTTTTGTCTCCCACACCGCCGGTAGAATGTTTGTCAACCTTAATTCCATTGATAGGTGACAGATCGATGGTGTCGCCGGAATATCGCATAGCCTGGGTCAGTTCTACGGTTTCCGCCTTGGTCAGGCCCTGAAAGTAGATGGCCATCAGCAGTGCAGACACCTGATAATCCGGAATATCCCCCGCCACATAACCGTCGATGATCCACTGGATCTCTTCCCGGCTGAGTTCCTGTCCGTCTTTCTTTTTCTGTATCAGCGTTACCATATTCATTTCAGTATTTCCCCCTTAAAGCTATCTCCGATGCCGGTATCTGCCACGCCCAGATAGTCCGATACAGTGGCACCGATATCTGCGAAACTCTTCCGGATGCCCAGGTTCACGCCCTGGCAGCAGTTTTTGCCGTAAACCAGCAGAGGCACGTATTCCCGGGTATGGTCCGTGCCCGGTGCAGTTGGGTCATTGCCGTGGTCCGCACAGATGATGAGAATGTCGTCCTCACCCAGCGCATCCAGAATCTCCGGAATGCGGGCGTCAAATTCCTCGATGCAGCGGCCGTACCCCTGCGGATCCCTTCTGTGACCGTATTTCGAATCGAAGTCCACCAGATTGGTGAACAGGAATCCCTCAAAATCCATGCGCAGGGCTTCGATGGTCTTATCTACACCGTCCATATTGCTGACGGTATGCACGCTTTTCGATACGCCCTTCTCGTTGAAAATATCGCCAATCTTTCCTACGCCGTACATCATCTTTCCGCCTTTGGACACCATGTCCAGAGTGGTATCGGCAGGCGGCGTGACCGCATAGTCCCGGCGGTCGGAAGTCCGCTCCCGTTTGCCGTCCTTCATGACATACGGCCTTGCAATGACCCTGCCGCAGGCCCAGTCTCCCACCAGAAGTCTCCGTGCAGTCTGACAGATTTCATACAGTTCTTCCAGCGGAATCACATCGATATTTGCTGCGATCTGAAACACGCTGTCAGCGGAGGTATATACAATCGGTTTGCCGGTGGCTTCATGCTCCGGTCCGAGTGCTTCGATAATCTCAGTGCCGGAAGCAGGGTAATTGCCCAGACACTGCCGTCCGATTGCAGACTCAAATGCCTCCATGAATTCTGCCGGAAAACCCTGGGGATATGTTTTGAACGGGACATCCGTCCGCAGTCCTGCAATTTCCCAGTGACCGGTGGTCGTATCCTTTCCACGGGAAATCTCGGCCATCTTCCCGTAGCACCCCAGCGGCTCTTCCACAGCCAGTCTGCCTCCGCAGACGCCATCGATATTTCCCCACCCAAGCTTCAGAAGGTTGGGGATATTCAGTTCCCCACAGGCCTCCCAGATATGACCGAAGGTATCTGCCCCTGCATCGCCGTAAGCTGCAGCGTCAGGCAGCGCCCCCACACCTAAACTGTCCGTTACAATGACAACTGCTTTTTTCATGTTTTATCCCTCCTTCGGAATGATCTGCTGCGGCATTCCTTCCACATAATCTAAAGATACCAGCCGATACTCCACACCATTATAGATACCCTTCAGTCCGTGTTTGTACGCATCTTTTCCGTGGAGATGGCCGTAAACACAGGTTTTCACGTTGTATTCGCTCATGAGCCGGGTAAAACCGCTTTCCTGCTGCATGTCGTTGGTCGGCGGAAAATGGAGTACTCCAACAATCTGGTCTGCACCTGTCTTGCGGCCTTCCTCCAGGGACAGGCGCAGACGAAGCAGTTCCCTTTCATAGATCTTGCGGTCATGGTCCGTATACCCGTCCGCTCCCGGACAGGTCCAGCCCCGTGTACCGCAGATGGCTGTGCGAAGCCCGGTTTGCGAATCCTCCGCCACATGACACTGATTCTGCGTAAAGCACATGGTACCATCCTCATACAGCTTGTTCAGCCGACTGATGGACTGCCACCATAAATCGTGGTTTCCTTTAAACAGGATTTTCCTTCCCGGCAGCGCGTGAATCCAGTTCAGATCTGCCATGGCTTCCTCCAGCTTCAGCCCCCAGGAAATGTCGCCGCAAAGGATGACCACATCTTCTTCCGTGACAGTCTGATTCCAGTTTTTATACAGTTTTTCCGTGTGGCCCACCCACTGGCCGCCAAAGATGTCCATGGGTTTCTGCACCCCTTCTCCAAAGGACAGATGTGGGTCACCGATTGCAAATAGTTTCATATTCCGTTTACTCCCCTTCCGGTTCCGATCCCGGCATCCCATCCAGTTCCAGCAGCTGTCTTGCCTGTCTCTGGTCCATGGCGGTGACGCCGCGCAGCTTTCTCTGAATGCTGCGGGTCCTGGTACCGATCAGCTTATCCAGCTCCGCATTGGCCTGATTGATCCTTGCCTGGGTCGCCTCCAGAACCGTACCGAATTTGTCAAATTCCGTCTTCACCGCCCCCAGCACATCCCATACCTGACTGGAATGTTTCTGAATGGCCAGAGTCCGGAATCCCATCTGAAGACTGTTCAGCAGTGCCGCCATGGTGGTCGGACCGGCGATACTGATCTTATAATCCCGCTGCAGCACTTCCAGCATTCCCCGCCGCACCACTTCCGCATACAGTCCCTCAAAAGGCAGGAACATGATGGCAAAATCCGTGGTGTACGGCGGCTCCACATATTTTTCGTGAATGTCTCTGGCCTCGGATTTTATCACCCGCTCCAGATGCTTCGCCGCTTCTTCCACCGCAGCAGAATCTCCTGTATCATAAGCATCCACCAGTGCACTGTACGCATCTGCAGGAAACTTGGCATCGATGGGCAGCCAGACCACACCGTCGTCATCACCGGGCAGCTTGACCGCAAATTCTACATGCTCATTGCCGCTGCTTTTCGTCCGGACATTTTCTTCATACTGATCCGGAGATAAAATCTGCTCCAGAATTGCCGAAAGCTGAACTTCGCCCAGAATCCCCCGTGTTTTCACATTGCTGAGAACTTTTTTCAGATCTCCTACGCCGGCAGCCAGAGTCTGCATTTCGCCCAGTCCTTTATATACCTGTTCCAGGCGCTGGCTTACCAGCTGGAACGACTGACTGATCCGATCCTCCAGCGTCTTCTGCAGCTTTTCATCCACCGTCTGACGCATTTCCGAAAGCTGCCGGTTGTTGTCCTCCGTCAGATCGGTAATTTTCTTTTCTATGGTACTGCGGATATTCTCCAGCTTCTGTTCGTTTTCTACCGCCATGTGGCTGAACCTGTGGTTCAGTTCAAACAGCCGCTGATCCAGATTTTCTGCCGCTGCCTTCTGATTGGAGGAAATCATCTCTCCAAATACACGGAAGGACTGTTGAATCATCTCCTGGTTTTCCCGGCAAAGTTCCTGATTATCCCGCCGCAGCTCCCGCATTTCTTTCCCCATGGCATTCATCCGCAGAAGCACCGCCAGCACGGCAAGACAGCACACCAGAGAACTTCCGATCAAAATATATTCCGTCATCTGTTATGTTCCCCCTTCTCCTGCACTTACAGTCTTATCATAATATTTTACCATATCCGCCGTTCCTCAGCAATCGCAAAAAAAGAAACCCCGTACCCTCCGCCGCCGGTCTTACCCGCTCCGCCGGAGAGGGAAAGATCGGCAGCAAAAGCGCCGGGGCGATCTATTTTGCGAAGAAAGAGTTTAGAACAGATCCTTCTGGGTTGCAATGCCGATGCCTGCAGCCTGCAGTGCTTTTTCGGCAGCTTCGTTATCCGGCACGCGGATAATCAGGCAGGCTTCTCCCACCTTCTGCAGCAGGAACGCATAGGCATATTCCAGTGCGATGCCGGCATCTGCCAGCACCTTCAGGATCTCTGCCAGGCCTCCCTTTTCATCCCGCATGGAAACGGCCAGCACTTCCGTCACGGTATAGGTGTATCCCTTTTCCCGCAACAGTGCAGCAGCCGCATCCACGTCTTCCACGATGATACGGAGAATACCGAATTCGCTGGTGTCGGCGATGGACAGAGCCCGCAGATTCACGCCGTTTTCTGCCAGCAGGGTGGTAACTTCAGACAGAAGACCTGTCTGGTTTTCTACGAAAATGGATATTTGTCTGATACTCATCTTTCTACCTCCCATTAATACATTTTTCTCTTATCGATGACGCGGACTGCCTTGCCTTCGGAACGCTGGATGGACTTCGGTGCCATCAGATGTACCTTGGCCACGATGCCCAGCATTGCCTTCAGTGCAGCAACCAGTTCTTTTTCTTTGGAAGTTACGTCACGAACGGTATCGGAGAACATTTCAGGCGGCATTTCCACATTGATATCGAAGGTATCGGTATTGTTGACACGATCCACAATGATCTGATAGTTTGGCGGGAAGCCCTGTTCCAGCAGTACGGTTTCGATCTGGGACGGGAATACATTGACGCCCTTGATGATCAGCATATCGTCGCTGCGGCCCATCGGCTTGCTCATCTTTACGTGAGTTCTGCCGCAGGAGCATTTCTTTCTGGACAGTACGCAGATATCTCTGGTTCTGTATCGCAGCAGCGGGAAAGCTTCCTTGGTGATGCTGGTAAATACCAGTTCGCCCTTTTCGCCTTCCGGCAGTACTTCACCGGTTTCCGGATTGATGATTTCGGCGATGAAGTGGTCTTCATTGATATGCATGCCGGTCTGTTCCTCACATTCGAAGGAAACACCAGGGCCGGAGATCTCGGTCAAGCCATAGATGTCATAAGCCTTCAGGCCCAGCTTCTTTTCGATATCCCGGCGCATTTCCTCGGTCCATGCTTCTGCACCGAAGATACCTGCCTTCAGCTTCAGCTGATCCTGAATGCCTTTTTCAATGGCGGTTTCACCCAGGTAGGCAGCATAGGACGGAGTGCAGCAGAGAATGGTGGAGCCCAGGTCGCACATGAACTGGAGCTGCCGGTCTGTGTTTCCGGAAGACATCGGCAGGGTCAGGCAGCCTACTTTATGGGAGCCGCCGTTGAGTCCCGGACCGCCGGTGAACAGGCCGTATCCATAGCTGACATGGCAGACATCCTCATTGGTTCCGCCTGCTGCCACGATGGCTCTGGCGCAGCATTCTTCCCACAGGTCGATATCATGCTGTGTATAGAAAGCCACAACCCGCTTTCCGGTGGTGCCGCTGGTGGACTGAATTCTTACGCAGTCTTCCAGAGGTTTTGCCAGCAGTCCGTACGGATAGCATTCCCGCAGATCGTCCTTGGTCAGGAACGGCAGCTTGTGAAGATCATCCACAGACTGGATATCTGCCGGGGTCAGGCCCTTTTCTTCCATCTTTTTTCTGTAGTACGGTACATTGTCCCATACATGCTGCACCTGCTTCACCAGGCGCTCATTCTGCCATGCCAGAATCTGCTCCCGGCTGGCGCATTCGATTTCAGGTTGGTAATACTTGGTCACTTTCTTCGTTTCCTTTCTTCGTTATCATGCTAAAATTGAAATGTCATAATCTATAGCAAACGGCTATGGCTGCCGCTGCATATCTACTGTCTGCCCAAAGCAAATGCCTTCTTATTCAGTTCCAGGAACTTCGGCGGCACACAGGCCTCGATGGCTTTCAGCCATGCCTCTTCCGTAATACCCAGTCCGTCCAGTGCCCGGGACAGTCTTCCCATCAGCACCAGATTCACTGCCTTGGAACTTCCGGCTTCCTCTGCCAGCTTCAGCGCGTCGATAGCATCCACCTTCGCCCCCAGAGCTTCCATCTTTTCGATCAGGTTCTCCGGATATTTCATGGCCCCGGTGATGACCGGCATCGGGTCGGTTTCATGGAGATTGGTGATCATCTGTCCGCCCGGTTTCAGATATTCCAGCCATCTGGCTGCTTCCAGCTTTTCAAAGGAAACGATGTAATCCGCCTCCCCCTTATCGATGATCGGTGCGTATACCTTCTCGCCGAATCTGACATACGTTACAACGCTGCCGCCTCTCTGGCTCATGCCGTGAACCTCGGATACCTTTACGTCATATCCTTCGGAAACCAGCAGCTTTCCCAGTGTTTTGCTGGCCAGCAGGGTTCCCTGTCCGCCTACACCTACAATCATCACATTGGTCGTCTTTTTCATTTTCTGCTGCCCCCTCTCTTACTTGCTTTCCGGCTTCTCAATGGCCGATACCGGACAAAGCTGCTGACATACGCCGCATCCCACACAGGTCGTGTGATCGATGACTGCCTTTCCGTCACGGAAACTGATGGCCGGGCAGCCGATCTTCATGCAGGACTTGCAGCCGATGCATTTGTCAGCGCTGACGCGGAGCGCAGGCTCCGGCTTTACACTCTTTAAGAGAACACACGGGCGGCGGCTGATGATGACGGAAGGTTCCTCCGCAGCCAGTTCTTCCTTCACCGCCTGATTGCAGGCAGCCAGATCATACGGATCCACCACAACCACACGGCGGATTCCCATGGCATGACACAGCGCTTCCAGATCCACCTTACCAGCCGGCTCGCCCTTGATGTTGTATCCGGTGGTCGGATTTTGCTGGTGTCCGGTCATTCCGGTAATGGAATTATCCAGAATGATGACAGTGGAATTGGACTGGTTGTAAGCGATGTTGGCCAGACCGGTCATGCCGGAATGCATGAAGGTGGAATCGCCGATGACGGCAACTGTCTTCTTCTCCCCTTCCGGACCCATTGCCTTGTTGAATCCGTGGATGGAGCTGACAGATCCACCCATGCAGGTGCAGCAGTCGATGGAGGACAGCGGAGGCGCCGCTCCCAGCGTATAGCAGCCGATATCGCCCATAACGGTGCATTTGTTTTTCGCCAGAGTGTGGAACAGTCCTCTGTGCGGACAGCCCGGGCACATCACCGGCGGACGCTCCGGAATCGGTTCATCCAGCTTCTTCCCTGCATCCACAGGCCGTCCCAGCTTCTCTGCCACCAGATTCTGGCTGAATTCCCCCAGCACAGGGAAGATGGATTTGCCTTCCACTTTGAGTCCCAGCATCTTGCAGTGTTCTTCAATGAACGGGTCCAGTTCTTCTATGACGATGAGACGATCCACTTTCGCAGCAAAGTCTCTGATTTTCTGTTCCGGCAGCGGCCAGATCATCCCCAGCTTCAGGATGGACGCATCGTCCCCCATAACTTCCTTGGCATACTGGTAGCTGGTGGAATCGGTGATGATGCCCAACTTCGTGCTGCCCATTTCGATCCGGTTGATCTCTGTTTTCTCCGCAAAATCCACCAGGTCGGCCATTCTCTGTTCCACCAGAGGATGTCTCTTTCTGGCGTTTGCCGGCAGCATGACGTTCTTCTGCGCATTCTTTTCATACGGAGCGACTTCCGGAACCACCCTTTCTGCGGTTTCCACCACGCTCTGGGAATGAGATACTCTGGTGCACATCTTCAACAGCACCGGCGTGTCGTATTTCTCAGACAGTTCCATGGCCAGCTTGGCGAATTCCAGACTTTCTGCAGAGTCGGACGGCTCCAGCATCGGCAGCTTGGCTGCCTTGGCATAATGGCGGGAATCCTGCTCGTTCTGAGAGGAATGCATGGCCGGGTCATCTGCCACACCGATGACAAATCCGCCCTTCACGCCGGTATAGGACATGGTAAAAACCGGATCTGCCGCCACATTGAGTCCCACATGCTTCATAGCAGCAAAGCTCCGTTTTCCGGCCAGCGAAGCACCAAAAGCTACTTCCACAGCCACTTTTTCATTTGGGGCCCACTCGCAGTATATTTCATCATATTTTGCACATTCTTCTGTAATTTCTGTACTCGGAGTTCCCGGGTAACTGGAAACCACCTGGCAGCCTGCCTCGTAAAGGCCTCTGGCCACCGCTGCATTTCCAAGCATCAGTTCTTTCATCTTCAGCACCTCTTTATGTATTCTGAATTATATGTATTCTATTCTAACATGGTTTTCAGTGAATTGTAAACAGCTGAATCGCAGATTTTCTGTAATTTTCGCATAATTTTCAGAAAATTTTGAAAATCATTTGACTTTCTTCTCCGAATAGAGTACAGTAGTATTTGACGAATTGTAATATATTATAAGTAAGGAGATGCAATCATGCCTATTACAGATTTTTTAGAGCGGAATGCCCGTGAATTCGGAGATGACATTGCGCTTGTAGAGGTCAATCCGGAGAGAAAAGAATCCCGCAGGGTCACCTGGAGGGAATATGAACTCATCGAGTCCACCTCTCCGTCCTATTATAGAAATGAAATCAGCTGGCACGTATTCGATGAAAAGGCCAACCGGTTTGCCAATCTGCTGCTGAGCCGCGGCGTGAAACGAGGCGACAAAGTTGCCATTCTTCTGATGAACTGTCTGGAGTGGCTGCCGATTTATTTTGGTATCCTGAAGACCGGCGCACTGGCTGTTCCTCTGAACTTCCGGTACACCTCCGAAGAAATCCAGTACTGCCTGGATAAGGCGGATGTCAACGTACTGGTCTTCGGTCCGGAATTCATCGGCCGTATGGAACCGATCAGCGAAGAGGTTGGCAAGACCCGGCTTCTTTACTTCGTAGGAGAAAACTGTCCTTCCTTTGCGGAAGACTATAACAGCGCTGCCTCCAACTGTTCCAGCCGAAAGCCGGACATCACCCTGACCGACGCAGACGATGCGGCAATTTATTTCTCTTCCGGCACTACAGGCTTCCCGAAGGCCATTTTACATAATCATGAAAGTCTGGTGCATTCCTGCCGCGTTGAGCAGCAGCATCACGGCCAGACCAGAGACGATGTCTTTCTCTGCATCCCGCCTCTGTACCACACCGGTGCGAAGATGCACTGGTTCGGCAGTCTGCTTTCCGGCAGCAAGGCCATTCTTCTGAAAGGCACTACCCCGGAAACCATTCTGGAAACCGTGTCCAAAGAAAAATGCACTATCGTCTGGCTTCTGGTTCCATGGGCGCAAGATATCCTCTCTGCCCTGGACAGTGGAAAGCTGAAGCTTTCCGACTATCAGCTCTCCCAGTGGAGACTCATGCACATTGGCGCTCAGCCGGTGCCGCAGAGCCTGATCCGCCGGTGGCTGGCATACTTCCCGCATCACCAGTACGATACCAACTACGGCTTATCCGAATCCATCGGACCGGGCTGCGTACATCTGGGTGTGGAAAACGTGCATAAAGTTGGCGCTATCGGCGTGCCGGGTTACGGCTGGGAAGTCCGCATCGTGGATGAGCAGTTCCGGCCTGTGGCGGACGGCGAAGTGGGAGAACTTGCCGTAAAAGGACCTGGTGTCATGACCTGTTACTATAACGATCCGGAAGCCAGCGCCGCTGTACTTCGCGGGGAGCAGAACGAGTGGCTTCTCACCGGTGATATGGCCAGAAAGGATGAAGACGGCTTCATCTGGCTGGTAGACCGCCGAAAGGATGTCATCATCTCCGGTGGTGAAAACATTTATCCGGTGCAGATCGAAGACTTCCTCAGCGCACACCCGAAGATCAAAGACGTGGCCGTCATTGGTCTGGCCGATGAACGTCTGGGCGAAATCGTCGCCGCCATTATCGAAACTGAAGACGGCACCAGCTGTACCGAAGAAGAAATCAACGATTTCTGCCGTCAGCTGCCGCGTTACAAACGTCCGCGCCGCATCATCTTCGCCGATGTACCGCGTAATCCGACCGGAAAGATCGAAAAGCCGAAGCTCCGGGAAATCTACGGTGCTTCCGAACTGGTTGCCAAGCAGAATCAGGCATAAGAATCGTACATAACCATCGAAACCCCGGCATACGGTCTGCATAGACGGCATGCCGGGGTTTCTTTCGCCAATCAGGCTAATAACTTGCTGTGATGTTGTACTGTGATTTTTAGTGCGTCGATATCGGCCTGCATGGTATCCATGTGCTTCTCCACATCGTGCATTCTCAGTTCAGTGTAACCGATCCGCACGGAAAGACCCCGGATGTCCAGATCTGCTTTTTCCAGCCCTCCTTCCATCTTTTCCATACGCTGTTCCAGACCTTCCATACGCTGTTCCAGGCTATCCATGCGCTGTTCCAGTTTGTCCAGCCTTTCTTCCACCTTGCACAGCCGCGGCACAATCTGCTCAAACAGGACAGGCTGCACTTCCTCATACAAAATTCCTTCAATGCGATCCAGCCTTTCATAAATCGGTGCAAGCTTTTCGTCGAAGATTTTTTCCAGCTTTTCGTCGAGAATCCGGTCAAGCTTTTCCGTAAACAACTTTTCGAGTTTTTCATCAAGCATATCAGAAATCGCGGTCAGCAATGTTTCGTTACTCACCCGTGCCACCCCCCCTTTCACAATCATTTCTGCAGCCTCTGTGGATTGTATAATCAGTATACCCTCTGAACGGTCCTCTTGTCAACAAAAGTTATTTTATTTTTCACATATCGTAAACTGCCGTTTTGAGATTTACGATATTTCCACATACGGAAGATCCACGACAATCACCGTATGTTCCACGGCCGGAAGAAATCTCTCTATTATATCTTTTGTTTTCAGCTTCAGGCTTGCTGTACTGACGCAGGGGTGGCAGCCCACTTCCAGGCTTTCTGCAATGGCCCGGTCCATGACCAGCTGCACGCGGCATTCACTGTCGTTCATCAGACCCATGACGGATACCGCACCCGGCTGGATATCCAGAAATGCTTCCATATATGCCGGAGGAGCGAAAGACAGACGGCTGCATCCCAGCTGCTGCGAGAGATATTTTGTCTTGAATATTTTGTCGCCTTCCATCATCAGCAGATAAAATTCTGTCTCCTGCCGGTTGCACAGAAAGATATTCTTGCAGATCGTCGCGCCCAGACTGTCGTCGATTTTCCTGCAGGCTTCCATGGTATCCGAAGCCGGATGATCCACGCGCATATATGGAATCTCCTGCTGATCCAGCAAATCATAGACTCTGATTTCCTTTTCGAGCCGTCCCTTCGTGTCAGCCGGACGGCCTTTTTCCAATTTGTATTCCATTCTCTTATCCTATCTGTCCCATGTGCGCCCGCCGGGCGCACCATCAGAAAACCCCTGCCGGCACTGCCTGACAGGGGTTCACATTTCGTTGAATCTGTGATTCTTATTTTACTGCCTTCTTTGCAGTTTCGCACAGCTGAGCGAAACCAGCTGCATCGTAAATTGCCATTTCGGACAGCATCTTTCTGTTGATTTCGATGCCGGACTTCTTCAGACCGTTCATCAGCTGACTGTAGCTGATATCGTTCATTCTTGCAGCTGCGTTGATTCTTGCGATCCACATCTGTCTGTACTGTCTCTTCTTCAGCTTTCTGCCAGCGTATGCAGAACGCAGGGAACGCATTACTGCAGGGTTTGCAGCCTTGAAGGTCTTGCTCTTGGAACCGTAGAAGCCCTTCGCCAGTTTCAGAATCTTTTTATGTCTCTTATGTGCATTTAAACCTTTTTTTACTCTTGCCATGATTTCTTACCTCCTATTACTATTTTGCCATGGAACGCAGCATTCTCTTCAGGTCTGCGCTGGTTAAAACGGTAGCTTTTCTTAAGCCTCTTTTTCTCTTAGCGGCTTTCTTAGTAAGAATGTGGCTCTTGTATGCCTTATTTCTCTTAACCTTACCGGATCCGGTTAATTTCAGTCTCTTGCAAGCTCCTCTGTGGGACTTCATCTTATTCTTTGCCATGATGATTTTTCCTCCTATATAAAATGGGTGATTTGTAACTTATTTGTCGGCTTTCGGGCCGAGAACCATGGTCAGGCTCCTGCCTTCGAAGACAGGCTTCTTCTCCACGACGCCTACTTCGGATACGATCTCGGCAAAGGACTGCATCACAGCCATGCCCTTATCCTTGTAGTCTCTTTCTCTGCCTCTGAATCTCAGGCTTACTTTAACCTTGTCGCCATCCTTAAGGAATTTTGACGCAGTGTTTGCCTTTACCTGCACATCGTGTTCTTCAATGAATGTACTTAATCTGATTTCCTTCACCTGGGTCTTCTGCTTTTTCCGGGCTTCTTTTTCTTTCTTCTGAAGCTCATAGCGGTATTTCCCATAGTCCAGGATCTTGCAAACCGGCGGCTTGGCATTCGGTGAAATGTTTACCAGATCCAGCTTCTTCTCTGTTGCCAGTTCCAGAGCCTTTTCCGTCGGCATTACACCCAGCATGGTGCCGTCTGTGTCAATCACTCTTACTTCCTTGTCACGAATTTCTTCGTTGATGAGATTTTCCTTGCTAATGGCTGTACACCTCCTAAAGTCTTCGCTGCAGGTCTGCCTCCCTGACAGCTTCCTGAAATAAAAATTGCGGACACCCGAAAGTATCCGCATTGATACACGCAAAACGTGCAGTTCACAAGCATATCAACCTGTGCCGGCGACGCAGGCCCCACAGGTGAGAAGCGGATGACTTCTTCTTCGTTACCTGAATACTATACCATCCGTCGATGTATATGTCAAGCATTTTTCAACGGAAACAGGCTTTTTTTATGAACCAAATGTGATAATGTCTTAGTATACCAAAAGTGAAAATGTCCTGATG
>JBJFHL010000029.1:0-13996 GCA_051893555.1 Anaerovoracaceae bacterium | reverse complement strand
GCCTGTCACGCTGGAGGTCGACGGTTCGAGCCCGTTCCAGGTCGCCAATTTTTTTCACAGTGCATGATGAATGCATAAAGCATAAGATGCGCCGGAAATTGTGCGAAGTGCAAGGCGCGCCGAGCGAGATTCGAAGGGCACGTACCGATGTACGTAACCGAGATCGAGTGAGGCAGCAACACAGCAATTCGTGCAATTTGCAAGCATGGTGGGTATCGTCAAGCGGTTAAGACCCAGGGTTGTGGCTCCTGTATACGTGGGTTCGAATCCCACTACCCACCCCATTACGATGTTGGGGTATCGCCAAGCGGTAAGGCAACGGATTCTGATTCCGTCATGCGCAGGTTCGAATCCTGCTACCCTAGCCAATCAAATACAGCTTTCCTGATTCATCAGGGAAGCTGTAAACTCAAAATGGCGACATAGCCAAGTGGTAAGGCAGAGGTCTGCAAAACCTTTATTCCCCAGTTCAAATCTGGGTGTCGCCTCCAGAATGAAACAGAGTACTTCGGTACTCTGTTTTTTCTTGTCTGAAACGTTCTTCTGTTTATGATTTATGATCCGTTATGAATCTTTTTCTGGTGTTATTTCTTTTATTTTTGCATACAATAATTATAAGTAACAAAAAACAGAAAACTTTAATACAAATAATTGTTTCGTACAAACAAAAAGTATACAGTACATTTTTAAATTATGTATTGACACATTTTATTTTGAGGTTTATTGTGTAAAAGTACAAAAAATAAAGAACTGTTTTAAAAGCAAAGTTTCAAAGAGTTAAATTGAAAAAGGAAAAGAGGAATCGGTATCATGAACAGATTACATGGAAAAGTTGCAATTGTTACAGGATCTACCAGTGGGATCGGTATCGGAATTGCGAGATTGTTTGCATCAGAAGGTGCAAAAGTTGTTATTTGCGGACGACGAGAGGAAAAGGGGCAGGCTGTGGTAAACCAGATTGCTGTGGAAGGAGGAGAAGCATGGTTTCATTTCATGGACATGACAGACGTGGACAGCATTACAAGTCTGTTTGCTGATGCAGCAGAAAAGTATGGAAAGATAGATATCCTTGTCAATAATGCAGCAAATGTAGGACTGAAGGATGGCCGCGTGGACGAGCTGACCCTGGAGATGTGGGATGCCATCATCCAAAGCGATCTGAGAGGCACTTTTTTCTCCGTGAAGAGCATTCTGCCGTATATGCTGAAGAATGAAACCGGCGGATCTATCATTAACATCGGCTCCATGGCAACTTGTGGCGGAGATTTGGGGTCTGCAGCTTATGCATGTGCGAAAGCAGGTGTAAACATGCTTACCCAGTATACGGCAGCGGAGTATGGAAAACGGAAAATCCGCTGCAATTGTGTACGGCCGGGTCTGATTGTTACACCGGAAAACAAGGCTCGTGTTCCGCAGATTCTGAAGGATGTTTTTCTGAATAACATTCTGGTAGACCGATACGGGTGTCCGGAAGATATCGGACATATGTGTGTATACCTTGCGTCGGACGAAAGCAGCTATGTAACAGGTCAGATTATGAATGTAGACGGCGGACTGAATTCTCATGTTTCAACACTGGGAGAATTCAGAAAGCTGGGCTCCCGTACATGGTAAAGTACGTGTAGGCACCTGAATCGAAAAACAGAGCACCTGAAGCTGAAATGACAGCCATACGTGCTCTGTTTTTTGGTTTCAGTGTACGGATTATTGGACACCTCCTCTGATAAAATACAGATATCAAAAGAGAAAAGGGGGAAGAACCTATGGAATACATCGTACTGGATTTAGAATGGAATCAGCCGGTATCAAAACAGAGAACCGTCTGCAGCCCGGTTCGGCTGCGGGGCGAAATCATTCAGATCGGCGCAGTGAAGGTAAATGAAAAGCTGGATATTCTGGATACATTTAACGTGAAGGTGAAGCCGGTCTATTATACAAGAATGAATCAAAGCGTATCGGATCTGACCAGGATTCAGGCTGCCGATCTGGAAGACGGACTTCCTTTCCCGGAAGCGGCCGAGCAGTTTCGCACCTGGTGCGGCGGCTGTCCGTTTGTGACCTGGGGACCGGATGATGTGCGGATGCTGGAGGATAACCTGCTGATTCACGATATGGATCTGGACTGGCTTCCTGCGGCCTATGACGCACAGATGATCTTCGACGATCAGGTGACCATGGAAGGACGGCAGTATGCCCTGAATTATGCCATGTTTCTTTTCGGCGTGAAGCCGCTGGCCTCCCACGACGCCCTGAACGACACCCTCAATACGGTGAAGGTACTGCGGAATCTCAGCTTTCTCCGTGGAATTCAGGATCAGATGGGCTTCTGTGCACTGGAAGCAGTGTAGGATCGAGTGCAGGAGAATCGGTTGCACCCGCAGGACGGATGGGGTATAATAGAACATGCACAGGAAACCCACGGGGGACTGACACCAGGATGAAATAAGGAGGTCGGGAGAATGGATTTTGAGACGATGGGATTCGCCGGATATCCGGTGGACGAAGAAGAAATCGATGAGGAGCTGGAAGACCGTCTTGTGCGGGTTGCTGCCTGCATGAGCATGCTGCCGGGGGATGAATTCGACGAAGACATGTTTCAGAATGCCTGCTATATGGCCAACGTGGATCCGGAGTCGTTTACTGATGCAGATCTGAACAGACTGATGGATATGATGTGAGGAGGCCGCATGTATGAAGCGTTTCTGCGGGAAATTTCCCTGCCGCCGGAGCTGGTCATAAAGGACTACATTCCCGGCGAGCCGGACTGCAACTACGAAAAATATATACTGGAATTTCTCAATGGGTCGGACTGGTTCATGAAAAAAACGAAAGGCCAACCCTTCATTCACCCTGCCAGCGAGACCCACGGTGAATGCGACTGCATTTCCGGGGCGTACAGTCTGGATCTGAAGCTGGTCCTCAGCAATTCAGAGCTCCGAAGGAAGAGCAGACCCAGGGATTATGGACAAAATCCGGTCACCCGGCTTCATGCTGCGCTGCGGAATTACGATGTGTCCGGGCTGAAGGTGCTGGACAGTCTGCAGTGCGGGGATGAGGAGGGACAGATCTGCACCTTCGAAGAACGGATGGAACGGGATGTGAAATTCTTCCTGAATAATCTGGAGACGAAAAAGAATCTGCTCCTGTTCCATGGCTACGAGATGTTTTTCGATACGGAAGAGAGTCTGGATTTCGGCATCGCCATGGGGGAACTGGAGGCGGCGCTGAATTTCGATTTTCGCGAATCCATGAAATACCGGGATCAGAAGGTTGGTTTGGAAACCTATATGGGCTGCTTTTATGAGCAGTATTTCGTCATGTTTCAGTGGGTACCGGAGACCGGATGCTTTCACTGGATCGACCGGGTGGAAAAGGAAAGAAGCCCGGTATATTTGAAGTTATGTAACTATATCAAGGGGGAAGAAAATGGGGAAAAGGATTGAGAAAAAGAACGAAAAAAAGACTGCACGCAGAACGGTGCAGTCTGTACTGTCTGCACTGTCTGCAGCATGGCTGATGATCTGTCTGGTTGGCATGACACTCTGCCTGAGCGGTTGCGGCACTTCAGAAGGAAAGCTGCCGGGGACGGACGATGCAGCACTACTTAAGCCGTTTCTGGGCAGCTGGCAGTGCGAAGAAACACCGCTGGAGCGTGATGACATTTATACCGGCTACCTGCATCTGGAAGTGCAGGAAGACAGCAGCTATTCCATGTATGATATCGAAGCCGGAAATCCGGGCATCGAAGGGACGCTGGAAATCCAGACGGAAGACACCATGGTAATCCATATTCATAAGACTGTCGACACGGACTTTCCGGGCGGCTGGGAAAACATGTCCATGGATCAGCCGCTGATGTACCGTTTCACGGAAGACGGGAAGCTGGAAATGAGCCTTGCGGATGGTGAGGAGACGGTGACGCTGGTGTTTCAGCAGTCGTGATCACGAAAGCTGACGTACCGGGACAGAGCGGGAGAAAGGAAAACTATGAGCTACGAAATCGATATCAGAGAAGAGCTGATCATTCATAATGTCAATGACAAAACAAGGGCTGCTGCAGCCAGACTGGCGGAATATATCCGGCAGTTCAATAAGATGGACGGTCTCAGCGGTATGCAGATCTATTCCATGGAGCTTGCAGCCGACGAAAAGATCGCCTGGGCGGACGATGAAATCAGTTCGAAAGAATGCGGATATATATTCACCGATACTGCCACAGGTGCGCCGTTGGTGAAGCTGATTGAAGAAGACTATACCCACTGGGATGAGGAAGAGGATGTGCAGGTGATTCTGAACCATCTGGAAACCGCACGGGAGATCCGGCTGCGCATGGACTGCAGCCTGCTGGTGACCTCCGAGACATCCTACGGTGTGGCATTCTGGCAGGAATACCTGGAGAGGATGGAACCGGAAGACTTCGGGCCATACATCACCTACCGCAGCGCGGAATTCTATACGCCGGATGATCCGGTCTGCTTCTATACTTATATGGATGGAAACGGCGAAACACCGGCGTTTACAGAGGGCATGGAAGCGGTTTCTGACTGTCGGTTCTGGCACAGCTACTGCCTGCAGATGAAAATGGAAGGATTGGACGGCTCGGACGATGTAAAACGCCTGGCAGTGCTGGCGGACGATTTTTCCGCGAAATATGACCTGGAAACCGGGTCTTCAGACATCGCAAACGGCAGCTTCGTTATGGATGAGGAACTGGGACTGCTGGAAGGCGAGGAGAAGACGCTGATTACCGATCTGCAGCAGTTTGCCGACTTCGCCGCGTCCGTCGGCGCTGTATTTTCTCTTCGCGGGGAGTTCTTCTCCGATACCGGGGACTTTGAATTCCTTTCCATCGGTGCAGAAGAAGGAAAGGTGCAGGTGAAGAGCTGTAAATTTTAACGGTAATCCCGGAGCGAATGTGTTCCGGGATTTATTATACTTGCAGACTGGAAATGTCGCCCGGCAGGCGACCATTTCTGCGAAGGACTCTGATATAGTTTCGGTGTGATAATGAGTGGAAGAAAGTCCTTTTTATCGGACACCCCTTATATTGCAATCAAAATGTAAGAAGCAGAAGAAATCCAGAAAATGCAGGAGGTGTATGAAATGTGTGGAGCAAAGAATGCAGCAATGAAACCGTCTGTTGCTGATATTGAAGAAGCCATTCGCCGGTTGACTGCGTATCAATCCGCAGGCTGCGGCGAAGGACATGAGGCTGATGCTATCGAGAGACAAAGAGATCTGGTAATCGCTGTCCTGGAATCTGTCCGCCAGGCAATGAACGAAAACGAAAACTTCATCCTTCCGGTGGAGATTCCGCAGGATGTCTTTGACATTGACGACCCGGAAAAACTGAAACTCGGCGACACCCTTACCGCAAAAGAAGAAATCCACTGCACGCTGCGATCCCTGACCATGAACAGCGGCGAACTGGTGCTGCCTGTCTTCACCAGCCAGCGGGAAGTTGAAAAAGGTGAGACCACATCCACGATCCCCATGGGAATCGAAGGGGTGCTGGAGCAGGTGATTATGGGGCAGAATTTCAGCGGCATCGTCATCAACCCGTGGGATCAGCCTTTCTATTTGTCGAAGGATTTCATTCAGATGATCTTCGAAGGAAATCTGCCGGCAGAAAGGCAAAACGCCATTTGCATCGATATCATGGACATCACCAGGGCAGAAACTATGTGCATTGTCAATGCAGCTAACCACAGTCTCTTGGGCGGCGGCGGAGTCGACGGTGCCATTCACCGGGCAGCGGGACCGAAGCTACTGGAAGAGTGCAGAACTCTGGGCGGCTGCGATACCGGCGAGGCGAAGCTGACTGCAGGCTATAATCTCCCGGCAAAATATATCATCCACACCGTTGGTCCTGTGTATTCGGGGGCTTTGGAGGACGCAGGGCTTCTGCGAAACTGCTACTGGAACAGCCTGGAGCTGGCACGTCAGAAGGATATCCACAGCATCGCGTTCCCGGCCATTTCCACCGGCGTTTACGGCTATCCGCTGGAGGAAGCAGCGAAGGTGGCCCTCCAGACCATCAATGACTGGATCCTTGTAAACCCGGACTACGGTATGGCTGTGCTGGCGGCATGTTTTGATCAGAGAACGAAAGACGTATACGAAAAAGTATGGTCCGACATAGAGAAAAAGAATGCCGAGTGGATTTTGCCCCGGGATAATTCGGACGGACTGCTGGAAGACGCCATCGCCTATGCGTCAGCCTGCCATAAGGGTGCTGTGCGCAAAGGCACGGACCGGCCGTACATCCTGCATCCTGTGGAAGCCCTGCAGATTCTTTCCTCCATGGGTGCCGACCGGAATCTGATGATCGCCGGCATTCTCCATGATGTTTTGGAGGATACCGACGCCACGCTGCGGGACATTACAGATCGGTTCGGTCCTGATGTGGCAGCTCTGGTGAACAGCCATACGGAAGACAAGCGGAAGATCTGGTATATGCGCAAGCTTCATACCGTTCACAAGCTGCCTGCCGAGAATATCCGGAGCAAGATGCTGACTCTGGCCGATAAGCTTTCCAATCTCCGCAGTCTGTGGCGGGATTACCAGACGGTGGGCGAGGAACTGTGGACCCGGTTCAACGCGCCGAAGCACATGCAGGCCTGGTACTACAGCAAGGTGCAGGACGGCCTGGCGGAGCTGCAGGACTATCCGGAAACCGCCGATGCTTACCGGGAACTGGTGGGGCTGTATAAGGATTTGTTTGAAGGAGACAATTCCGGAAGTGGCTGTTGCGATCTCGCGGAATGAGGCGGAGAAGATGGAAGATGATTAGGAGGGACTGTAAGGACTGCAAGTGCTGTAGTTCGAAAAAAATGAATAAATTTGACTTGTAACATAAAATAGGTTACAAGAAAAAAGACTCATAACAAACGACCTGATTGAGCTGAGAAATCAGCTCATTAGGCAAGGTAGATATACAGATGTAGTGGATGAGTTATTGATAACGTGTTGCAGATTATTTATGCAATAGCAAGGAAAAAAGAAATATAGTATGGTGAAAATATTCAATTGAACAAGTGTTCGATATGTGGTATAATATAAAAAATCTCACGATATCGTTAGATTTGAAATAAATGATTTGGAGGAAACAAAGTGGCTGTATGCTATGAGAAGCTATGGGATATTCTTGATAAAAAGAATATGAAGCGAACAGAATTAAAGGAAGCAGCTGGAATCAGCTTTAATATCCTAGCACGTTTAGGAAAAGAAGAAACAGTATCACTTGAAAGCATTGAAAAAATATGCGCAGCTCTTGATTGTAATATTGGTGAAATGATGGATTTTGTTACAGATAACCATTGCAGAAAACCCACCACAATAGAACTATTTGCTGGCGCAGGAGGATTGGCATTAGGGGTTGAAGAGGCTGGCTTTGAAACGCTTGGGCTTATTGAGTTTGATAAAGATGCAGCCGATACTTTGAAATTAAACAGGCCAAATTGGCGTGTAATCCATGACGATATTGCAAATATTTCAAAGTTGGATTTAGAGGAATACTTTTCCATAAAAAAAGGAGAATTAGATTTATTATCTGGTGGAGCTCCTTGCCAGTCTTTTTCATATGCAGGAAATCGTCTGGGGCTTGAAGATGCAAGGGGAACATTGTTTTATCATTATGCCAAGTTTTTAAATAAACTTCAGCCAAAGATGTTCATTTTTGAAAATGTAAAGGGTCTAAGAAGTCATGATAAAGGAAGAACCTATAAGACAATACTAAGTATCTTCGAGCAAGAAGGATATACAATCACGGAAAACCAGATTAAAGTATTGAATGCATGGGATTATGGAGTTCCTCAAAAGCGAGAAAGATTAATTACTATTGGAATTAGAAACGATTTGGTTAATCAAATTCATTTTGAATTTCCGCAACCGCATGACTATAAACCGGTATTGAAAGATATTTTACTTGATTGTCCAGAAAGCCCGGGTGCCAGCTATTCAGAATACAAAAAATCTATATTCGAGCTAGTTCCTCCAGGTGGATATTGGAGAGATATTCCGGAAGATAAAGCAAAAGAATATATGAAAAGCTGCTGGGATATGGAAGGTGGAAGGACAGGTATATTGAGAAGATTAAGTTTAGATGAACCTTCTTTAACGGTTCTTACATCACCAAGCCAAAAGCAGACAGACAGATGTCATCCGTTGGAGGCAAGACCATTTACAGTTAGAGAGAATGCAAGATGCCAGACATTCCCTGATGAATGGGAATTTTGTGGAAGTATTAGTCAACAGTATAAGCAAGTCGGCAATGCGGTTCCTGTGAATTTGGCTTATGAAATTGCATTGAAAATCAAAGAAGGATTGGAGTGTTTGAAATGTGGTCATTAGACTTTATTACAGAGAAAGACTTTGAAACTCATGTTAAGGCAACCATCGCAAAGTATGGTGAAAAATTAGACTCGTTTGATTTAAAGCGTTTCAATAAGAATCTGATTGATCCTGTAAAACTAATCTTCGATAAGACCGTATATCGTTCTACTTGGGAAGAGATAGTCAGCAATGAAATCTTTCGTCAAAGGGATAAGTCCAACAATAATGATATTGGATATTTTCATCAGAGAATCTTTCAGTACATTGACAATTGCGAAGTTCCACCAAACGGCGAGAGCGGAGGTTGGGATGTAATCTACAGAAATCCTAACGGCATAGAGATTCCCGACGCAGGAAAAGTTAGTACTGTATATGTGGAAATGAAGAATAAACATAACACAATGAATTCCGCTTCTGCAGGGAAAACCTTTATAAAGATGCAAAATCAGCTACTCAATGATGATGACTGCGCATGTTTTCTTGTAGAAGCAATTGCTCAGAAATCTCAGAATATAAAATGGGAAACCACTGTAGATAAGAAAAAGGTTGGGCATAAACTTATCAGACGTGTGAGTATGGATCAGTTCTACGAATTAGTAACAGGAGAAGAGGACGCATTTTATAAAATGTGCATGGTATTACCAGAAGTCATCGAAAAGGTTGTTAATACTATGGATGACGTTAGAGTTCCTGAAGATACGGTTATGTCTGAGTTAAGAGAGTGGGCACAACATCTCGATGGAGCAACAGAGGATTTGTCCATTGCTATGGCAGTATATATGCTTGGATTTAGCGGATACAACGGGTTTTATTAAAACCCAACAAAAGGGAGGTAGGAATGAGCAAAAAATATAGATTAATTCTAATGTTGCTATCTATTATTACATTGCTTTCCATAGGTTTTTTCTTTTATAGAGATTTCTCATTTGTAACTGAGGAATTCTGGTTTACTTCGGGACTTCTTTTATTGGTATTATTGTCCCTTATAGATCAACCGCATTATTCAACTGATTCTAATATTTTCGTTAATAGCATTACTGGACTTTTGTCGTTGCTGCTTATTCCACCTAGCGATAGAAATATAATATATATACTGTTTGTCATTTGGACTCTATATCTGGGGATTTGCAGCTATATTATATTGTGGAAGCGCAAGAATGCGTTAAATGCAGAAACAAATTTTGTACAATTTTTTTCAAGACTTAATAGAGAAATAGGAAAGCCAGAAGTAATATTTTCGGCATTTTTCTTTTGGGCGATTGTATCAAAATTCGGACTATCATCAGAAAAATTCAATGCTCTGTTTTGCTTCTGGGTAGTTTTTATGATACTTAATGTTCCAGTGGTAGCGAAAACCATCGAAGGTATTTTTGATAAAACAACATATATACCAACCGATAATATGGTTGGTACCATACTGGGTGTTCAAGCAAAGAATATATTTTTGATTAAGTTGATAGATAACAGAAAAGTCAAAATGCATTTATTTGACTTTGTTCAGTTTCGGTATTCAATGGATAACCAAACAAGATATGGTATTGTTGTTGATGTTTATTATTTGGATCAAGCACAGTGGATCAAGGTGCTTTATACCAAAGAAATAAGCGAAATATTTGGAAATGAAGAATATAACGGAATAGAGGATGTGGTATATAAGGTGGATGCGCCAACAAATTCGAACATAGTAGATAGACTTGTTGGAATTGTATCTGAAAGCTCAACTATTGAGAGAATAAGGTTTATTTATAATTCAAAAGCAAGTATTGAAGAGGGTGAACTTGTTGAGATTAACATTGGGAATCATAAGGTTCTGTATCAAATTGTCCAAGGAATTACTTGTTTAGAGCAACTGGAGAATAAAAATAGTAGTGGGTATATTACAGGTGAGGCGATACAGTTAGGAGAATGGTCACATGAAAAGGGTTCATTTAATCAATTTGGCTGGGTTCCTAATATTAATACTCCAGTCCTTTTATCATCGTCTATAGAAGAACCAGAAATAGAAGAAAATGAAGTGGTTATAGGAAGAATACCCAACACAAATTATCCTATAATCTTAAACAAAGAAACTGCGGTAACACATCATACAGCAATATTGGGTGTTACAGGGGCATGAAAGTCTGTTTTTGCTAGAAAATTAATAAATGAAATTGCTGCAGATGATACGAAAGTAATTATTGTTGATTTAACTGGTGAATATCAGACTCGATTTGAAAACATACATAATATTGTATCGGAACAAGATGCGGAAGCGGCATTTGGAGCCATCGAAACAATAGCTTTAGAAAAAGCAAAATTTGCAAATCAACAAAAACAAGAGTTGATTTCAAACAATGAGAATGTATTGAAACGAACATTCTATTCCGCAATAAAAGATTTTTTAGAAGGGGAGGAGAATAAAGCAATATTTGAAATACCGGATATCTCAAACAACGCAAATGTTCTTGAGTATACTCGTTGGTTTTTCTTTTCGCTATTCAAAACTGCAAAAACAAAAAAGAACTTTGGCAAGCGTGTATGTGTAGTTCTTGAGGAGGCCCATACAATTATACCCGAGGTAAATGCTATGGGTGTTTCGGATTATGCTTCAAGGGCGACTGTAAATAGCATCGCGCAGATTGCATTACAAGGAAGAAAGTATAATATTGGATTTATTGTTATTGCTCAAAGAACTGCAAATGTATCCAAAACAGTATTGACTCAGTGTAATTCAATTATTGCGTTTCAAGAGCTTGATAAAACAAGTAATGAATTCCTTTCAAGCTATTTGGGTCAGGAATACATCAGAACTCTATCTTCTTTAAAGTTCAAAACAGCAATTGCTACGGGAAAGGCTTTTAGATCTACAGCACCGATGATTTTCGAGGTTCCACACATAAAGGAACACATGTATGAAGTAGCAAATGCAAATCCGAGTTCAGTCACAAGTGACAACGAAATGACAACGTAATTCTTGAAAACTGTATGATAATCGAAAGCGTACAAAAGTGTATTGTAAAATTGTAGCTATTTCAAGGCATACAAACCAGAAAGAACTTTTGATTATAGAATTTGAATGAAAAAATCTATCTAAATTGCGTTGATAATGAGAAATCCGAAGTTCTAATGACTATGGAATATAGTAATCTAATTTGAGAAAGGTTATTTCGCAAACAGTTCCCTTGAACACAGAATTGCTGTTCTTTTATTTAATCAAATTTGGAAAAAGAAGTGAATTATTATGAAACAGTTTATATATTTAGATACAGATATAGTTAATTCCATAATTGCTCAAAACCAAAAGGGCATTGTAGTGCAGCAAACATTGTCAGGTACTAGTACAGATAATAAATCTGAAAACACTATCACTGGTATTTCAGGAGATGCAAGAGTTAGTGGTAGTTTCTTTAAGATGGTTGAAGCAGTTGGTAATTTAGGAATTAATAGAAATACCGACAGGGGACATTCATCCACGCTCTCTGCAAGTGATGTTATAGAGAAAGTGTTACATGATGCTGCATTCGATATTGCATATGAATATATCAATCCAAATTCTATCGCAATGGGGAATCAAGAATATGATGAAGAAGGGAACTATATCCTAATAAAAAGAAATTTTGATTTTGTGGATTTAGACTATTTGGAGTCGCTCTTTTCCCAAAACGGTCTGATAGATTTTTTAAAAAAGACAGAAGAAGAAAAAATACGCGAAGAGTTTGAGAATAGCATTAATCTTAATCGCGAACAGCATAGAAATAATAAATCCGAAATTAACAAGGAAATCAAAAAGCTAATTGATTTGAACAACCAACAATATGAAGATGCAAGAAAAGTAATCGAAGTTTTTAGAACTATTATTCCATATAACAGGATGCTGATATCATCAGATGGATATTTAATACCATTGGACGAGCAATATTTTAGAATTAATCCGAAAAACTTGGGTTTTAAATATGGTGGTGAGATAACTTGTGTTGGAATGGTAACAAATATTATTGGTGAAGAAACGAAAACAAATGATGAAGACAATATTTTCGCAACTTTACAATATACTGCATCAGAAGCATTGCTTTCGCTTTTACCTACAAGAGAGAATAATGTTTGTGTAATTCACCCGATTGCAATATATTATGGAGACTAATGTACTGTATCATGTTGCTATTTAGAGTATAATTCAGCTTAGAACGATGAATATGGTTAAGACATACAACTCATAAATACATTCCTCAACCCCTTTGCTTTCAAGGATTCGATTTTATAAAAGAAGGGACTTAGATACTGACGCACATTTGACGCATCGAACTTTATGAAATGAAATCAAACAGGCAAAAACGTGCGATAACGAACTGATTTAGCGCTTAAAATCATTGGCGCTGATCCTGTTCGAAAAGAAGAAAATTGAGTTTAAACAAAGCCTGAGCAGACAAGTTAATAACTCTTGCTGTTCTATACAGCAGTGAAATACTATTCTGACAACCCAGCAACCGAAAATTCCCAACAAAAATAATTTCAAAAATCCGCGTCAACTGCTTGACATCTGCCGGAGTCGGAAAGACCTATGCTTCCGCTTTCGCAATGCGAGAAGAAAAACAGGACAGGGTGCTGTTTCTGGTGCACCGTGAACAGATTGCAAGGCAGGCAATGAGCAGTTACCGCAATGTTTTCGGAGAAACGAAAACGTTTGGACTGTTATCAGGCACCTCAAAGGATTTTGATACAGACTATTTGTTTTCTACCATGCAGATGATGGCCAAGCCAGAAATCATGCAGCGTTTTGATCCGGAGGAATTTGATACGATCATCATTTTGTTCGACCATAATATTGCTTACGAAATTCGGCTTCAGAAAGCTTTGGAAGAAAACCTGCTCTGTCCTTTTCATTACTTTGGAATCACGGATATTGAGATTGACGGTACGGTTTTTGATGACGAATCAAACTTGCGGGATTTCAATCGCTTGGTGTGCGATCAGCGGGTGGACTATATTTTAGAAAAAGCAGAATACTACGGCCACAGCGGGGACCGTGTCAAAGGGCTGATCTTCTGCAGCCGAAAAGAGGAAGGACGTGAACTATCCGCGAAGTTCAACGAACGGGGCTATCACACTCTATTCTTGAGTGGCGAAGATTCGCAGGATGATCGTGAAGTTGCCATCAGCAGGTTGGTGGATGACGATCATCCAAAGAAGCTGGATTATATTTTTACGGTGGATATTTTCAATGAAGGCGTAGATATCCCTGAAATCAATCAGGTGATCATGCTGCGTCCGACAGAAAGCCCGATCGTTTTCGTACAGCAGCTGGGACGCGGCCTGCGAAAGGCAAACGAGAAGGAATACGTGGTAATTCTTGATTTCATCGGAAATTACACCAACAACTTCATGATTCCGCTGGCGCTCTACGGCGACCGGAGCTATAACAAAGACACCATACGCCGCTGCGTCATGGAAGGTGCCAGAGTGATTCCGGGAAGCTCGACGATACATTTTGATGAGATTTCGAAGAAGAGGATCTTCCAGTCCATCGATGCTGCCAACTTCAATGATACGAAGCTGATTCGGGAAAGCTATCAGCAGCTGAAATTCAAACTGGGAAGAATCCCGGATCTGATGGATTTCGAGGAGTATGGGTTGTAAGCAGTCAAGTAAAATGCACACTTTTTCGCCACAAAATACACAGTTTTTT
>JBJFHL010000028.1:0-14000 GCA_051893555.1 Anaerovoracaceae bacterium | reverse complement strand
TTTTTCCTCCTTTTTGGTATAATGGAGGTGCGGATGGCAGTCCGCACCTTATATTATTGAGATTGACCGCCCTCGTGGCGGTCTTTTGCTTAGTAATAGAACGTAGCGCCGCCGATGGTCCCCCTGCAGGTCTTGCTGTATGTCCAGTCCGGCGGTGCAATCAGTTCTTGGCCGTAAAAGTGTGTGGTTGGATACTCCAGTGCACTGTCTCCGATATCAAAGGTAAAAAGCACGGCATCCTTGACCATGTCGCTGATCTCGCCATCGTAAGGCGCTGCGTACTGGTATGGCGCCATGCAGACCTCTTTTGGGCTCTGGTTTCTCAAAATGCACCGGTCCCGGATGGTCTGTGCGACGCCCATCATGCCTTCCAGTGATTCTCCCCGGGCCTCTGCCGCAACCACTCTCTCCACCAGATCCCGCTCTTCATTGGTAAGCGGGTAGACGTGATCGCCTTTTTCTAGGTATGCTGCCGCCTCTTCGTGCGGTATCTCCTGGCATTCCGGCTCTTCCGGCTCCGGCAGTTCCTCTGCTTCTGCCGGTACCACCGCCGACAGCAGTATAAAAATTCCCATGATTGCTGCAATCACTGCCAGCATTCCCACAATTCTAAGCTCCTTTCGCATCTCTTTCATCCTCCAGTTCTTTAATCCTGCGCCACTGCAGGCGCCATTCTTCCTCCATGCGTGCCGCCGCTGCATTCTGGCCGCGGCTCCACAGGGTTTCCGCCTTCTTTTTTGTCAGTTCTGCCGCCTGCCGCAGTTTTGCAATTTCTGCCTCCAGATTCCGCGGTCGGTGCACCACATACCATCTGCAGATAATCCCGCTTTCCCCGTGGTACTCGCAGGCCCTGCAGCAGTCCGCACACACCGGCTCCCCGCCTTCTGCCGGGCACTGGTAGCTTTCCCGGAAGTGCTCGCTTCCGCATACCGGACATCTCATAGCTTCCTCCTCCTACTCTGGCATAAACTCTTCGACGTAGTTTTTCCCAATCAGCTGCATCCAGCTGGTCAGCGCCTGTCTGGCGGTCATGCCTTCTGCCATCTGGTCCTTGATGTACTTTACTTCGTAGTGCCGACGGAGCCTCCGGTTTTCCGCCTGCGCCCACGGCGTTGCGTTCTCGTGCAGCTCCCTGTGGTGCTCTCCGCAGACGTCTACCTGAAACCCGTACCGGATGCTGGTCTGCCGGTTCGACCCTCCAAACACCTCGTGCCGGTCGGCACCCCGCTGCCCGCAGTACCGGCAGACCCGTCCAGGCTTGTCCTTATAGCCGTTACACAGTTTCTGCTTTTTCCCGGCGCCAGGCTTTGGGAATGCACATACGGAATAGTAGTCCTTTACCATGGCTCATACACCGCCCTTGCGACTGCAATAAGGTTTGCTCCATTGCTGTTTGCGGTTGCCGGAACCTTTTTTTCTCTTCCGGACATAAACTTCAGAACGATGGCTTCTTCCTTTGTTTCGATATCGTACCGGTATTCCATGCTCTCCAGTTCGTTTCTTTTCTGGTCCACCATCAGCGTCTCCCGCAGACAGTCGAGGAAGTGGTTCTTCCGCTCCATCACTGCCATCCAGTCATTCCTCATGTCTTCTCCTCCTGTTCAGCTTGTCCACCACCGCCCTGCGGGTCGGTGCCATCCGGCCCGCCAGCGCTTTTCTGATCCGGTCGCTGTTTGCACGTTGCTGGAGATCTTCATATTCCTCTTTGGTTTCAGCGCCGCATAATCGATCCGCTTCTTTTTCATTTTTTAATCTGCATATGATGCACATGACAGCACCTCTTCGGCTACGTCCGGGATGTAGTACCTCTTATCGACCCGCTGAAGCGGATGCAGGTACTTCGTCACGGAGTTCGGGCTTTTATATCCCATGAACGTCATTAGCTGAGCTTTTGTAATGAAACTGCAGCCCGTGAAGTCCTGCATGCTCTTGGTAAGTTCTTTCTTTGTCATGGCCTTGCTCCTTCTTGGTTTTTCCTCTATTGATTCTCTAACTGGAATATCGCCCAGTGCAGTGCTGCAACGGCTTCATCGTCCTTTTCTTTCTCTGCTCGCTCCAGCAGTTTGTAAAGTTTATCGATTTTCTTCTGATCCACGATCTCACCTCCCTGTTTACTTTTCAAAATCCGTCCTCCGTGGTATACTCTCCTTGCAGGCTGCCCGCCAGCAGCCGAGTACAGATGGAAGGAATGCTACTGATGAAGAAAAAAATTAAATCATTCAATTATGCAAATGAACCTCAATTTCATACATTTGAAGCAGAAATGCCGAACGTATGCCCGTGTTGTGGCCATGCTATTGACTGCCATATAGTTAGTTCGTACTATTTTGTGGTCAGCGAAAGCTCTGCAATCGTTTCAATCACTTTTTTCTGCCAGAAGTGTGAAAAATTCTTTTACGGGGATGGCATATCGTTAAATTTTGCCTTACATACTGAATCTACTCATATACGCCGGCTGTTTCCAATCTCCGAAAATATATCGTCATTTTCGGATGAAATTCAAAAGCTTTCGCCTGAATTTGTCTCCATACATAACCAAGCTCAGATTGCAGAAAACCATGGTTTAGATAAAATCTGCGGTATGGCCTATCGAAAATCCATCGAATTTCTTATCAAAGATTTTGCAATTCACAATAATCCGGACAAGAAGTCGCAGATCGAGGTTATGCCCCTTGCCTCCTGCATCAGTCAATTCATTCCGGAAGCTTCCATATCAACTCTGGCCCAAAAGGCCGCATGGATTGGAAACGATGAAACGCATTATGTTCGAAAGCATCAATCCCGCGATACCGCTGATTTGAAAAAATTCATCACTGCAGCAGTTTATTTCATCAATATGACTCTGGTTGTTGAGGATGCTGCGTCAATATGAGTTCTTTATTCTGCCCTTACGTCAACATCCAGTTCAAAGCATTCGAGCTCATTAATTGTCTTAGCCAATTGATGAGCTTCGTTTTTTGCCCTTTCGGTGAGCCGTTTGAATTCTTCGAGATTTGTTACTCTAACTCTAAGCGTTCCCTTCGATTTCTCCTGTCCTGTAACAAAGTATCCGTCCATCATTCTTCGCCTCCTCTCTTCATCCAGCCTCTTCAGGCTCCTCATATTATCCATTTTTGGATAATTCGAGATAAAAAAAATTAGCACTTTATCTCACTTATATCTACGCCCAGTTTCTCACAGATCATTACAACTGCGCTGAATGGCGCTGCGCTTAAATCGTTCTCATATCTGGAATATGTCGTGTATGGTATTCCAAGATTTTTCGAGAACTCAAGTTTGCTTTTTCCTGTCTCTCTTCTGATATCTTTGAGACTTTTTTTAATCATCGCCGTCTACCTCCTTTCTTTATCCGTTTTTGGATATTATTACATTATCACTTCTTTTCATCTTTGTCAACCACTTTTGGATATTTTTTTAGTTTTTCTATTGACTTTAACCATATATGGTTTATAATCAAGATAACATACAATTAGGAGATGAGAACAATGTCTTATATGGAACGTGAATTATATCATATTTTAGGTATCTATCTTAATGAGGCTCGTGAAAAAAGTGGGCTCACTCTTGCTGATGTTTCGGAAATGATCGGTGCGACTCCGATGACCGTTCAGAGATATGAAAAGGGTGACCGCAAAATATCCATAGAGAAAGTACGTGAACTTTGTCATTGCTATGGTGTAGATGCGGATAGTCTTATGCAGAAAGCAGCATCTGAATTCAAGTCTATATACACTCATAACGCTTCTGAACCTAACACTATCGCTGCACACCACGAAAGTGAGGATTGGACGCCAGAAGAGCTTGAAGAAATTGAAAAATTCAAAGAGTATGTGAAGAGTAAAAGGAAATAATTTTTTCTCTAGTTAGTCTTTGATATCGTATAAAGAAAGGAAATTAAAATGAAAAAGAAACTTTTCGCTTTTTCAATTATTGTTGCGCTATTAATCAGTTCGTTCGGATCAAGCTTTGCTACGAGTCTTCTATCACGCCCCGTCATCGAAGAAGTTGAAGCGGGAAAAAAGAGTATAAAAATTGATTGGAATTATGTACAGCATGCGGATGAATATGATATTTTTAGATCAACATCACCAAAAGGAGAATATAAATACATATGCACTTCCGAAGAGAGCTGGTATAGAGATTATGAGGTAAAGAAAGGTACCCGATACTACTATAAAGTTCGTGCGATTTCCTATGATGAATATGAGGATAGCAAATTAAGCAAGTGGCGCTCTGGCAAGATAAATAAACCTGCTACGAAAACAAGATCATATTCCAGTGTTTCTACGTCGGTTGCTTTCAGTCCGACTGTATATATTACAAATACAGGCTCCAAATATCATCGTGCTGGCTGTAGGTATCTTCACAGCAGCAGCCGTGCCATTACTCTGAACGAAGCTAGAAATTATGGCTATACGGCATGCTCCGTTTGTTGGTATTGATATCATGCATAAATAGCGGCAATGTTTTTTATATAAAAAGCAATGGAGAAATGAGGGGTGTGCAAATTGGTTGAAAGTGGTTGTCTTCCATTGGTTGGACTTTTGTTCGTTATTATAGGTTGCTTTCTCCCGGAAGAATGGCTTATCACTTTGGTATTTTTGATTATAGGCGTTATCATATTTGTCGCCTGGATTGTATTGTCTGCTGTCACTGTCTTAAAAGGATGTACTCTTTCTGAGCTGTGGCACGGATTTTTAGATTACCTCGCAGAAACATTTGTCATGCTCATAGTAACTATTGCGTTTTTTGCGATTATAATATTCTTTATTTTTATTTCCGGAGGAGAAAGTATTCCGGTTTAATTTGCAGCGAATCAGGGGGTGGTACTATGACGAAGTACGAGGCGCTGCTATCCGAGTATGAAGAGAGGCTGTGCGTGGAAGAACGGCCAATGGTAAATGAGGGGCTTTACTGTGACAATGTGATCTGGATCAACGACCAGCTGCCGGAGTCTCGCCGGGTGTGCATCCTGGCCGAGGAGATCGGCCACTACGAGACGACTGTCGGAGATATTCTGGATCAGCGAGATATGAATAATGCCCGGCAGGAGCTCCGGGCAAGGAAATGGGCGTATAATAAGCTGCTTTCTGTGGATATGATCATTGATGCAGCAGCCAGAGGTCATACTGAGGTATATGATATGGCAGAATATCTGTGTGTCGATGAAGAATTTCTAAGAGAGTACCTGGCATACCAGGGAATACTGGATATTTCGTTATGACATTGGTATATGGAGGTGATTATTTTCTTCTTTTTCTTTTTCGATGAGGAAACCGGTAAAACCGAGAAGATGCCGGTTGGGAATCTTCCTGCAGGCGTGACGCAGAATGAGTTTGAATATTTCAGTGAGAATATACGGTATGTATGGCATAAGCAGAAGGAGGAGTTCTATTTCTCGATTGTGGATGTGGTACAGGTTCTCACCGATAGTGCCGATCCTAAGCAATATATTAAAAAAATGCGTTCTCGAGATCCTCAGCTCAATTACAACTGGGGTACAATTTGTACCCCAGTTCCTATGGTTGCTGCTGACGGTAAAATTCGAAGAATCCAAGCGGCGAATGTAGAACATTTACTACGCATCATCCAGTCCATTCCGTCGCCGAAGGCCGAACCGATCAAACAGTGGCTTGCACAGGTTGGCAGAGATCGTCTGGATGAGATAGTCGATCCGGAGATTGCCATAAACCGTGCGATGGAATACTACCGGGCGAAAGGCTATTCAGATAAGTGGATCTCGCAGCGGCTTCGCACGATTGAAGCCCGGAAGGAGCTCACGGACGAATGGCGCCGGTCCGGTATCGAGAGCAGCAAGGATTTTGCCATCCTCACTTCCATTGTGACGAAAGCCTGGTCCGGGATGCGGCCAAAGGAGTATCGCGAGTATAAGGGACTTCATAAAGAGAATCTCCGTGACAATATGACCAATACGGAGCTCGCACTGAATCTCCTCGCCGAGGTGTCCACCACGGAGCTTTCCCGTGAAAAGAACCCGAAAGGCATGAAGGAAAGCAGCGCTATCGCAAACCAAGGCGGCAGTATCGCCGGCAATGCGAGAAAAGAGCTGGAGAAGGCCCTTGGAAGGAGCGTCATTTCTCCGAAGAATTCAAACGAACTCAAATTGATTGATGAATGATGATAATAAAAACGCCCCCTGTTGCAGCAGGAGACGTTCTCATAAAAGGACTGTTGTGTTACAATCCGATTCGCACTCTTATTGTACCACGTCAGCCCTTCTAATTCAATGGAAAGGACTGATTTTTATGCCAAGAAAAGATGGCTCCGTAACCAAGTCCTTCACCTATGAAGGCAAACGTTATTTTGTGACCGGAACTTCCGAGGTGGATGCCGAAGTAAAGAAGGCTCTCAAGCTGCGGGATCTGGAAGAAGGAAAGGTTGTCATCAACAAATCCATGACAGTCCGGCAGTGGGCCGAGATCTGTCTGGAGACCTATAAGAAGCCCACTCAGAAGGAAATTACGTACAAGAAGTACGAAAACCGGATGAAGAACTGTATTCTGGACGTTATCGGCGATATGCCGATAAAGAATGTCCGCCACATCACCTGCCAGCAGGTCCTGAACCGACAGCAGGGAAACAGCGAATACCAGATAAGGCAGACTCGGCAGATGCTGCACTTCCTCTTCAGGTATGCTGTGAAAGAAAAGCTGATTCTGGAAAACCCGGCAGAAGATCTGATCGAGCCGGACGGAACCAAGCAGACACGGCGTTCTCTAACACCTTCAGAGAGATCGCACTTTCTGAAGATTGCGGACGGCGATAATCGATACCTGGTCTTTCTGCTCATGTACTACGCATCCTGCCGGCCGGATGAGGCCCGTGAAGTCCAGGGGCGAGATATTCAAATGAAGGACGGATATCCGATCATTCACGTTCGTGGCACGAAGACAGAACGGCACAACGACAAAAGCGACCGATATGTTCCTATCCCCGTGGAATTTCACGAGAAGATAAAGGACACGCCTCCGTTTTCCTTCGTCGCTCCTAACCGTTCCGGCAAGAAGATGGATGATAAGGCTTTCCAGCGTGCATGGTCAAGTCTGTGCCGTGATATGAACATCTCTATGGGATGTAAGGTGTACCGGAACAAGCTAGTGGCTCCCTACCCACTGGCAGATGACCTGGTTCCGTACTGTCTCCGCCATACCTTCTGCACCGACCTGCAGAAAAAGGGTGTGGATATTCGGACAGCACAGTATCTGATGGGGCATTCTGACATCAAAATGACAGCAAATATCTACACGCATGCGGATGATGAGACGATTCTTTCCGCTGCAGAAATCCTGTGCAATGTTACCCCTGTGAGTGGTGGTGTTGTACCGAGGCTTGAAATCGTTGAAAAATAGCCGTTCTTCTTCACTCTACGAATGCGAAGGTTGGGGGTTCGAGTCCCTCATGGCGCACCAAAAAACCGCTGAATTTCAACATGTTCAGCGGTTTTCTTTTGCTTTTTTGCGCTTGTACGAGAGGTTTCCCTGTTTTCCACTCACATTTTCCCTTCCCTTTTCTCTCGTTTTCGTGTATAATGCAATCAAGAACATTTGTTCTTCGCTTTGACGTTGATCGAAGGATACTACAAAGAAAGGAGGCCCGCCGCCATGGCAGATTCAAAAGATACCGCAGGAAGAACGTATATTGCCATCGATCTGAAGTCGTTCTACGCTTCCGTGGAGTGTATGGAGCGGAATCTGGATCCCATGACCACCCATCTGGTGGTGGCGGATCCCAGCCGGACGGAAAAAACCATCTGCCTTGCAGTCTCTCCTTCCCTGAAAGCATACGGAATCCCCGGAAGAACCCGGCTGTTTGAAGTAGTACAGAGAATGCGTGAGGTAAATGCCGAAAGACTGCTGCGCGCTCCGGACCGCCGGTTTACCGGTTCCTCCTGCAGCAGCACCGAGCTGGCGGCTGACCCGGGACTATCTGCAGACTACATCACTGCACCGCCCCGGATGGCCCATTATATGGAATGCAGCACGGCCATTTACAATGTCTATCTCCGCTATATTGCGCCGGAGGACATTCATGTCTATTCTATCGACGAAGTTTTCATGGATGTAACGGACTACCTGAAAACCTACGGCATTACAGCCAGAGCGCTGGCCATGAAAATGATTCTGGATGTGCTGAAGTCCACCGGCATCACGGCAACGGCGGGAATCGGCACCAATCTGTATCTCTGCAAAATTGCCATGGACATCGAAGCGAAACATATCCCGCCGGACGAGAACGGTGTCCGTATCGCCGAACTTGACGAAATGAGCTACCGCCGCTCCCTCTGGACCCACCGCCCGCTGACAGACTTCTGGCGTGTGGGCCGGGGCTATGCGAAAAAGCTGGAGGCCCACGGTCTGTATACCATGGGAGATATCGCCCGATGCTCCATCGGAAAGCCAACGGATTATCATAATGAAGATCTTCTGTATAAGCTGTTTGGAGTAAATGCGGAACTTCTCATCGACCATGCCTGGGGCTGGGAGTCCTGCACCATGGCGGATATCAAGTCCTACCGTCCCGACGCAAACAGCATCGGCTCCGGTCAGGTGCTGCAGCACCCATATACCTTCGAGGCCGCCAGGCTGGTGGTACGGGAAATGGCAGACGCCCTGGCGTTGGATCTGGTGGATAAAGGGCTGATGACCGACCAGCTTGTGCTCACCGTAGGCTATGACATTGAAAATCTTTCCGACCCCCGGCGCCGAACTGCCTATGGCGGTCCGGTCACCACAGACCATTACGGGCGCACGGTTCCGAAACACGCCCACGGCACCGAAAACCTGGACCGATACACATCGTCGGGGAAAAAGATTTTGGAAAGTGTCACAGCACTATATGACAGGATCGTCGAACCCGGTCTTCTGGTCCGGAGGCTGAATCTGACAGCCTGCCGCGTGCTGGCTGTAGCAGACGTACCCGAAGACAGCGGAGAACAGCAGCTGAGCCTGTTTACGGATTTGGCGGCAGAAGAAGCGAAGAAAGCGGCAGAGGAAGCCGATCTGGAAAAAGAGCGGCAGATGCAGCAGGCCATGCTGGACATCAAGAAGAAATTCGGAAAAAATTCCATTTTGAAGGCCATGAACCTGGAAGACGGGGCCACAGCCATAGACAGAAACGGCCAGATTGGAGGGCATAAAGCATGACAAAACAGTATCCCGGATCTCCTGCAGGACCTTATAACGACATCATCGACCTGCCCCATCCTGTTTCCCGCAAGCATCCGCAGATGGCGCGTGAAGACCGGGCGGCGCAGTTTGCACCTTTCGCCGCCCTGACCGGCTATGAGGCTGCCGTGAAAGAAACCGCACGGCGGACGGAGAAAAAAATCCAGCTGAGCGAGGAAGAAAAAAAAGCGCTGGATCAGACGCTGCAGACCATCCTGCAGCAGCCGGGACCCGGCGCAGAACTCTCTGTCACCTGGTTCATCCCTGACACGAAAAAAAGCGGCGGTTCCTATCGAACTGCCGCAGGATTCATAAAGAAAGCGGATGCTTTTGAGCGGTGCATCCTTCTGCAGGACGGCACACGAATCCCCATGGATGATATTCTGGAGATCCGTATCCAAGCCCATGTCACAGAGTGACGGCTGCTACATCGGCGCTGTCTGCGAGGCAAGCCATTCTGCCGCTTCGGTATCCAGCAGCGGTAACAGCGTCTCCCGCACCTGCCGGTGATAGTCATTGAGCCACTGTCTTTCTTTGTCAGTCAGCAGTTCCGGCAAAATCGCCTCCCGCTCCCATGGGCACCAGGTCAGCGGTTCGAATTCCAGCATACCGTCCTCGCCCTTTCTGCACAAAATCTCGTTTTCCAGCCGTATCCCATACCGGCCGGCCAGATACACGCCCGGCTCATCACTGGTGATCATGCCGGCCAGGATCAGGCTCCCGGTTCCCCGCAGGCTGATGGTGTTCGGACCCTCATGGACGCTGAGCAGGTGGCCGACACCGTGGCCGGTGCCGTGGTTGTAGTCCAGCCCTTTTTCCTGCAGCGGGCGGCGGGTCAGGCTGTCCAGCTCCGCTCCGAATGTTCCCTCCGGGAAACGTGCCGAAGCCAGTGCAATATGGCCTTTCAGCACGCAGGTATAGTTCTCCTTCATTTCACGGGACAGCGGTCCCAAGGCAATGGTTCTGGTAATATCCGTGGTACCATCTTCGTACTGGCCGCCGGAATCCACCAGCAGAAGGCCTTCTGCCCGGAGCTTTGCATCGGTTTCCGGCGTCGGATCATAATGAATGATGGCACCGTTGGCTCCATACCCTGCGATGGTGGTGAAGCTCAGGTCTTTGAAGCCTTTCTGTGCTTTTCGATACTGCAGCAGCTGTTCCGCCGCTGCGATTTCCGTCAAACCGGTATCTTCACCGGCAGCAAACTCTGAGACCATGCGTTTCAGCCAGCAGAGAAAGTTTACCATGGCTGCACCGTCTCTCCGGTGCGCTTCTCTTGTGGAACGGATCTCTGTTTCATTTTTTATGGCTTTCATCCGCTCCGCCGGATCTGCTCCGTCTATGACCTCCACCTGCTGCGGCAGGCACCGCACCATGGCATAGCTGGTGCCGCTGCGGCTAAGAAGGAGCCTTTCCCCGTCCAGCTGTTTCAGATCTTCGAAAATCTGAAAATACGGACGCAGCTCCGTGGTTTCCGGCAGCCGGGCTGCCGCTTCGCTTTGGCAGAAGGTTTCATCCAGTACATAGAGTACTTCTTCTTCCGGCTTCATCAGCAGGAACGAAAAGAAAACCGGCGTATTTTCCACATCATTTCCCCGCAGGTTATACAGCCAGGCAATTTCCTCCATCCGGGTGATCAGATGCATGTCGGCTCCCGCTTCCGTCACCGCAGCACGCAGCCGTGCAAGCTTCGCTACCGCAGTCTCTCCCGTCACCGTCAGCGGGATTTCATAAATCGGCTCTGCAAGCAGCTGCGGTCGTTCTTTCCAGATTTGACCCACCAGGTCCACGTCCCACTTCAGACGGTAATTCTGCGCAAACCGGTCCGCCGCTTCGCAATCTACGACCCGTCCGTCAAAACCCAGACAGCTTCCGTCCGGGAGATAGGCCTGCAGATACTCTTCTATGGTCGGTACGCCCGGTTCCCGTTCCTTCATCAGCTGGATGCCGCTTCCGGCAAGCTGGGATTCGGCCTGGAGAAAATACCGACCATCCGTCCACAAGCCAGCCCATTCCCGGGTCACCAGCAGGGTCCCCGCCGAACCCGTAAAGCCGGACATAAATTTCCTGCAGGTGAAATATTCGTTTACATACTCCGAACCATGAAAATCCGTGGTCGGGATCAGATATGCGTCAATCCCCGCTTCCTTCATCCGGCAGCGAAGCGCTTTCAATTGTTCTCTCATAAGGAATATCCCCCTCGTTTTCCGTTCTGTTTCTATTATAAACGTTTTTTTCTCCCGCTTCCAGACAGATTTGCCGATTTACGCTTTTGCCTGTTCCGTGCTGCCTGCTTCCTGCACACCGCTTACCTTCCTGCGGCGCAGGCTGGCGAACATGGAACCGGAAATATTATGCCACACGCTGAAGATGGCACCCGGCAGAGTGGCCAGCGGATTGGCGGCAAAGTTGGCCGCAGCCAGGGATACAGCCAGACCGCTGTTCTGCATGGCCACTTCGATGGCGATGGCCGTTTCCTTTTCATAGGAGGAGCCCAGCAGCTTTCCTGCCCCCAGTCCCAGCAGCAAGCCGATGCCGTTGTGGAGGATCACCACCAACAGTACCAGTGCACCGCAGCTGAGGATCTTTTCTGCGTTATTGGCCACGATGCCTGCGATGATCATAACGATGGACACCACGGAAATCAGCGGCAAAATACCGGAGATCTTCTGAATGAAGCTGCCGAACAGGCTATGAAGCACAATGCCCATCAGCACCGGCACCAGCACCACCTTTACCACGGAGGAGACCATGGCCAGGAAAGAAACCTCCACCCATGCGCCGCCCAGCAGATAAACCAGGGCAGGCGTCATCAGCGGTGCGATCAGGGTGGATACGGTGGTCATGCCCACAGACAGAGCCACATCACCACCTGCGATATAGGTGATCACATTGGACGCCGTTCCGCCCGGGCAGCACCCTACCAGAATCACACCCAAGGCCAGATCCGCCGGCAGATTCATGGCACTTGCCAGCAACCATGCCGCCAGGGGCATGATGGTATACTGGGCGATGCAGCCCACCAGCACCTCCTTCGGCCGGGTAAACACTACCTGCACGTCCTTTCCGCTGATGGTCAGTCCCATGCCGAACATGGCAACCCCCAGGAACCAGGAGGTATAGCTGGTGGCCCAGGCGAAGCCGGACGGCTTGAAAAAGGCGATCACCGAGAGGAGAATGATAATCAGGCCGATGTATTTTGAGAGGAAAGCGCTGACCTGCGAAATCCGTTCCAGCACGCTCTTCTTTTCCATTTCCCTGCCTCCTGCCTACCGGCTCTGCGGCAGCTTCCAGCTGAAGTTGTCGATGAGACGGGTCTTGCCGATATAGACGGCCATGGCCACCAGAACATCACGGTCAATTGCGTCCACATTTTCCATGGTCAGGGCGTCCACTGCAGACACATAGTCGATCTTTGCCAGCGGCTCTGCTTCGATCACCGCCCGCATCTCTGCCAGCAGTTCCTCCGCCTTCATACCTTCCCGGATGACTTCTTTGCCTCTTGCCACGCTGCAGGACAGACACAGAGCTGCCTTCCGCTCTTCCGGGCTGAGGTAAGTGTTCCGTGAGGATTTCGCCAGGCCGTCTTCTTCCCGGACGATCGGACATCCTACGATCTCAATGTCAAAGTTCAGGTCCTTCACCATCTTACGGATGATGGCCAGCTGCTGGGCGTCCTTCTCGCCAAAATAAGCCCGGTCCGGGGCTGCGATGTGGAACAGCTTGGATACAACGGTGCAGACACCGCGGAAGTGGATCGGACGGGTCAGACCGCACAGATTGCCGGACAGTTTCTCGATGGAAACATAGGCACACGGGTCGTCATACATGTCTTCCGGTTCCGGGTGAAAAATCAGATCCGTGCCCAGGCTTTCGCAGAGCTGGCTGTCTCTTTCAAAATCTCTCGGATAAGCGGCCAGGTCTTCGGTTGGCCCGAACTGGGTCGGGTTCACAAAATCCGACACCACCACCCGGTCGTTCTCTTCTCTGGCTTTCCGGATCAGGCTGGCGTGTCCTTCGTGGAGGAAACCCATGGTCGGCACCAGGCCGATGGTCAGTCCTTCTTTTTTCCATGCTTTGATGATTGCTCTTGTTTCGTCTACGGTTTTCGTTACCTGCATTGTTCTCTTCCTTTCTGTTTTTCGTTCTCTTATTCCATGTCTTCCAGCCGGCCGTGTTTCTCATAGCTTGTCAGACGGCTGATGTGATTGTTTTCGTCTACGAAGACCACCTTCGGTTTGAGGTGTTCCGCTTCTTCCTCGCTCATGCCTGCGTAGGCCATGATAATAATTTTATCTCCCACACTGACGCACCGCGCAGCAGCGCCGTTCAGGCAGATCATGCCGCTTCCCCTTTCGCCGCAGATGGTGTAGGTTTCAAAGCGGCTGCCGTTGTTTACGTCCACAATCTGCACCTTTTCATATTCCCGGATGCCGGATGCTTCCAGCAGCGCTTCATCCACGGTAATGCTTCCCACGTAATCCAGTTCTGCCTGGGTCACGGTGGCGCGGTGAATTTTCCCTTTCAATAGCTGTAATGTCATGCCTTGTCTCCTTCCGCGCAATAATAAAAAACCTTCTGAGCCTGCTCAGAAGGAAAGTTTCGCAAAGTAAAAATGCTCTTACGTTCTTCTGAGTCTTATTTCTTTCAAATATAAGCTCGTCGCATCATAAGATTTTTCATATTGTTTTGTCTGTATGTGTAAATGTGTTGGAGTACAGTTTCTGAAATTTCGTCCCGAATACTGTCTCCGCACGGTATTATAGCACCGGCTTGTGAAAAATACAACAGTTTTTTCGCATCCATGCTTGACTT
>JBJFHL010000027.1:0-14025 GCA_051893555.1 Anaerovoracaceae bacterium | reverse complement strand
GGTTCTGTGGGAGGTCGGCTGACCGGGGTGCCCGGTCAGCCTCCTACCCGATTAGAAAAGCCTGATCCCCCATAACTACGAATGAAAGGAAAAAAGAAAAGTGAAAAGAAAAATGAAAAGAGTGTTGTGTGCTTTTTTAAGCATTGCAGTAATGCTTGCTATGATGCCGGCAACGGTTTTGGCGTTGGAAGGGGAGCCTTCTGGAGCTGAAATCATCGGGTCCGGAAACTGCGGCGCTGCCGCGAACGGACAGATTGTTACCGCTTCAAATCCGGCGACAGACACGGTCACCTGGACCTTATATTCCGATGGTCTGCTGAAAGTGGAAGGCAATGGCGCCATGGCAGATTACGAATGGAATACAACCCCATTTTGTAATATGACAGAAATCAAAGACGTCGTGATCGGTGACGGTGTTACAAGGATTGGAACCTATGCTTTTTTTAATTGCGATCATTCAATGGATACGGTTTCCATTCCCGGTTCTGTGAAAAGTATCGGTCATCATGCATTTCGTTCCAGCGAACGACTGAAGACAATTTCCATTGCGGAAGGCGTTGAAACCATTGGAAGACGTGTTTTTGAGGGCTGTACTTCTTTACAGACAATCACAATACCGGCTTCCGTAACAGCGATGGGAGGCCCTGACGAAGAGTATTATACACAGGGTGCATTTTGCAAGTGTACTTCTCTCCGGGAAGTTACTTTTTTGAATCCCGAAACCAGTATCAATACCCACCGCATGTTTTGGGAATGCTATAACCTGGAACGGGTTACGCTGCCGCAGAATTACGTAATGAAGAACGGTATGTTCTACTGCTGCGAAAAACTGAAGTATATTAACGCAACGGAGGAAAGCGATATCAATTTCCCTGCGGATATGACGGCGATTCCGCAGTATTCTCTTGAGGGAATGAACTCCATCGAAGTCTTGACGATTCCGGAAGGCGTGACAAGCATAGGTACCGAGGCATTCTGTGAATCCCAATTCAAGGTGATCAACCTCCCGAAATCGCTTACAACGATAGCAACGACCTCGTTTCGTAATTGTCCAAAGCTGGAAACAATCACAATTGCAGACGGAAACACCTCCTTTAAGGTGGAAAACCATCTGCTGCTGAATACAGAGGCGACAGATATTTACGGGGTGGAAAGCGCAGCCATCTCCGGTGATTTTGCAATCCCTGAAACCGTAGTCAACATTCCGGGAAGAATGTTTGTAGGCTGCGAAAACCTGACCGGAATTATAATCCCGGCGACCGCAACGAATATCGATAACGTCGCATTCATGCGCTGCTCTGCGCTGGAAAAGATTGAAGTGGATCCGTTAAATACCGAATACAAAGTTGAGAATCAGCTTTTGATAAACACGGCAGGAACACATGTATATTTAAGTGAAAAAGCAGATTCCTATGTGATTCCGGACACCGTAGAGACCATCAACAATCATGCCTTTGGTTCTCCGCTTGCAAATCTCAATTTCCTGGGGGATACTGTGCCGGAAAACCTTAGCACCGTCATTGCAAATTCCGGTACGGATATGGAACATGTATCCGTAAAAACAGGTGTTTTCGCGGTTGTAAACGGTATCGGCTATGGCACCCCGGCAGATGGAGGCGCGGAAAATACCATCGAAGAAGCCTTCACAGCTGCGCTGCACCAGAACACACCGGTGACATTATACAAGAATGCAGAACTGACAGATTCCATCACCGTTGGCGAAAATCAGGCTCTGGTGATTGATCTGAACGGCCACACCCTGGATCGGGCAGGAACGCAGACCATTATCAATCACGGAGAGCTGACCATCCAATCAGGAACCAACAAGGTGCCTGTTGAAAACAACGGAAAAGTCTCCTATGATGCAGAAGTCACGATAGGCGATACGGTATATACCCCGGAAACAGGAAAACTTCTCACCATCGATGCAAAAGAAAATTCCGTTTCCTCGGATGGTGCGCTGACCATGCAGGTTGGCAGCGAAGCACCGAAGACCTTCAAACCAGCTGAAAACGGAACGGTAGCGATAAAAGATGACAGCGTGACCCTGACCACAGAAACAGGAATTCGGTATTCCGGCTCCATTTCCGGGAATACGGTTCCGTCCGTAGGAAACGGAGGTGAAATCACCCTTCCTGCAGGATCCGTGATCACCACGGCAAACGGTGATACCATGACCGTGAAAGAAGACGTTACCATTGACAGCTCCCATGTTCACAGCTGGAACGCAGGTACTGTAACGAAGGCACCGACTTATCAGGAAACCGGCATCCGGACCTACATCTGCACTGTATGCGGCGAAACAAAAGAGAAGAGCATTGACAAACTGGTCTGGATCCCTGCGGATAACAGTTCTGCCGATAAGGAAGATGCTGCCATTCAGGCCCGGACGGAAGCCGTTCGGAATACGAAGATCACCCTGCGTTCTCAGCAGGTGAAGCTGAAGACCGGCAGGATGGCTGTGAAACTGACCTGGAAGACAGACAACGACGTAGAACTGGACGGCATTGAAATTTTCCGGTCCATGAAGAGATACGCCGGCTACGGCAAGACGCCGCGATTCAGTACCGACAGAAATGCATACTACAACACAGCTGTAAAAACCGGCAAGAAGTACTATTATAAAGTGCGTGGTTATGTGACCATCGCCGGAGAAAAAATATATACACAGTACTCCACGAAAGCCTGGAGAACCGTGAAATAGCCAGCGTGTGGATTTTGCGAAGAAAAAATCCGAAGAATCAGAAAACGATGAACCGCTCTGCCCTGCACCGCCTTGGTGCAGCCCGCAGGGCGCTTTTCTTTTTTCGCCTCTTTCCCCTCCTACACTGTCCGGCTTATGGGACACCCACCTATGTTATACTCTAATTACAAAAGGGATTACAGAACATCATCCTCAGACGCCGAAGGAACCGGAGACACTGAGAACCCAAGGAGGCGAAAACATGAACACCCCAACCAAAACAGACAAAAAATTTCTGGCACTGTTCATCCTGGCACTGCTGCTCATCATCGGATTCATCGCAGTCTACACGATGAATTACGTAAAGGAAGAGCAGGAATTCCAGAGAATCAAAACCGAAGCAGCCACCATCTGCGAAAACGCAGGTCTCACCGATGTAACCATCCGAATAGAGGGACCGAAAAAGTACGTTGGATTCGAATTGTATGAAGTGATCATAACCACCAAAGACATGAAAAACATCGGAAACACCAAACTGGGAACCGTCATTTCCACTGTGAATGAGATCGATATGAAGCTGAAGGACAGCTGTCTGAGGTGCGAATTTGAAATGGACGGCGAACACTACTGGATCAGCGACTATGACGGCACCCTCTATCGAGGACTCACTCCGATTTCCACCCCGGGAGCCGCCCAGAGCACCTACATCAGCGGCAACCCTTACGAAGGAATGTCCGAAGACTCCATCAACTCCACCAACCTGGGACCAGCCGACGACGTGGAAAAATGCAAAGACTTCAGTTCTTTAAGAGAAGAACGGCGAACTAAAACCTATCGCTGGTATAACACCAACGGCCGGACCAAAGCAATTGCCACCGTCTCCTATAAGAACGGGAAGGGCTACGTTTCCAGCTTTACGCTCCTCGAATACGATGCCGAGGCGGTGAAGGAAGCCCGCGAAAAGCTCAAGGAAGAGAAGAAAAACTCCGGATCCGATCCGTACAACGCTAAAGACTACAGCGATCCGGAAGACTTTTACGAAGACTATTACGACGATTTCTATGATTACGAAGACGCAGAAGACTACTACTACGACCATTCCTGACCGACCGGAAGAATAACGGCCCGTTCACAGGATGAATTGTCGAAAAAAGTCGAACAACGCAGCGCAAAGAAAGGAGAACGAAACATGATGTGGTTAGCAATTATGACCGTGTTAATGGTGATTATGATCTGGGGTGATTTAGGCTATGGCGGCGGCGCATTTCTGGTTGCAGTTTTATTTGTGGCCGGCGGCTGGGCAGCGCTGATTCACTGGGCAGGCGGCAAGAGTCAGGACGCAGAGCCCAAGCAGAACCACACATCCTCTCACTCCGCAAAATCCGCACGCCCGGCGTCTTCTTCCCGTCCGGCACCTTCTACCCGGTCAGGGGCTTATGGCGGCCATGGAGCTTCCGGAACCGGCGCCAATGGCGGCAAGTGGGACAATAGCGACGAAGCGGGCGGCCTGCCAAGGGCCGTATCGCCCTTCAGCGATATCGACGATCCGTACGATCGCATGGCGTTGGAAGACGAGATGTTCCTCGAAGACTTCGAAATGCTGTCCGGCGGAAACCCGTACGACGGCGACAGCTTCGGTGGCTTTGGAGACGGAGGGTTTGGAGATGGATTCGGAGATCCTTTCGGAGGCGGATGGTTTGGGGAGGATGAGTGAGGAACTGAGTAGAAATACTTTTCAGAACGAGTATTATTTCGGTAGCCTGATATTGCAGTACATAGTATAATAAAAGTGACTGATGACAGATAATCAGCAGAACATCGATAAGGGGATGAGAGAAAATGGCAAAGGTTGAATTAAGCTATAATCCGTACTTGTTAGAGACAAAGGTAACATTCAACGGAAATACTCCAAGAATCAATAGTCTGATTGAAAAATACAGTGGCGGTTCTTTATATAACTGGATTGAGGACATGCCGCATATTTTGCATGATGAAATGAATGGATATGATTTTCAGCTGATTTTTTCGGGAACAGATAAAGAGTACGAAACTGTAAAAGCTACTTTTAAGGATATTCCTGATGTTGAGATTTTTCATCGGAATCATCTTGACAGCAGATATGAAAAATGTACTGAAATTGATCATCTGCTGATGTGGCTGGTTGAAAATAAGAACCGTCAGCTGGACTATGAAGCATTTCGGTCAAGCCATGTTGATTTATTTGACAGTGCATACCCTTTTTTAATCCTGAACGGTGGTAAAGTAGACCAGAACTTGTTTGCAGGACTTAATGTTTCATCTGATAACATTGACAACCTTGATACTGTTGAGGATACTGACTTGAAAAATGTTCCGATCCTGGTTTGCGTGAATCAGGATTCAATATCGAAACTGGAGGATAATGTTGAAATTTTGTTAATGCGAAAGGATATCTCAGATCGACAACTCTTTTTTCTGATACATCCATCTCTGAATGCAAGAAAAGTTGAACGGCTGCTGAAAGATTCTGGAATTCCAATGCCTCAGATTATTGAATCAAATGACATTTCTTTGATTACAGATTATATGGAGTTGTTTCCAATCACAGAATACATCAGAGAAAGCATTTTGTTGTTCAAAGCGTTGTATGAGAATATGAAAACTGAGCTTGACCAGCAACTTGCTGATAATGAACTTGCCGGAAAAGATATCCGCAGCGAAATTGATACAATCAGCAATGGAATTGACGCTTTGAAGCAATCCTACGAACAGCTTCTGAACAGAGATAATCTGGACACACCGAATAAGTGCAAGGAAGCTGTGGACTTCTTACAGTCGCAAATTAAAAACTGGCGAAAGAGAAAAACGAAAATAACGAGAGATGAAGAGGCAGAGAAGTATGCAGCAGAGTTTGAACAGGACATTGCAGACTACTATGCAGCCTTCATGGAAAAAATAGATCAGATTTTTGATTTGCAAAGAACGGTTCTTGAAAAAAGTTATTTAGAAACGTATCGGCAAGCGGAGTTTGACAGAGATTACATTCCGAATGCGGCTGAGATAATGATTTCCAGAGAAAAAAGTCAGCTTCCTGATGCTGCGGATTTTGTTAAGTTAAAGCATGAAAAGTATGTAGAACAGAATGATATTTTTGACAGCTTTTTATCTTCAAATACGAAGATTGAACTTGTTAGAGAAGTAACTTACTATATTCAGGAGTGGCGTGATTATGCAGAAAGTAAGATACTTCCAATAGCGGAGGACTATATTGAAGCCAAATTTCAGTTCCTATGTGAGCATGAAAATAGTTTCGCAAAGGACTTAATGGAACATCTTTCAAACTTGATTACTGATGAGACAGAAAAAAAGAAATCTGTAGTCGCACAGATGTCAGAGAAGGATCGTCAGCTGCAAACAGATGCTGACTGGTTGAGCAAGATAAATGATATGCTTGAAGTGATAATGAGAGGGTAGACAAATGGATAATCAATTGCAAATGAACGATGCATTGCAGCCATACTCCTTGGATGAAGAAAACGTTTCTGTTGAAACCAGATTGGCGATTATTGAAGAAGGAATCCGAAAAAGCTACTTATCAAGACTGGATGAAATGAGAATTGCACCGATTGGAAAACTAAAGCCAATTGAGGATGATTTTATTGAAAATGTCAGAGTATATCGGATTGATGAAATTGTCTATCAAAAGGGAGAACCAATTACTGATAAATTCACAACCGTGTTCAATACGTTGTCCACCTATAATGCAACTGTATTCATCATCATTGATTCTGATGGAACAAACACCCGATTCTATATTGGTGTACGGAATAATGAAGAAAGTGACGAAAAAAAGCGTTCTACGGTCACGCTGGGAGACACCTTAATGAATACTCTCATCGGTCATTTCCCTGGAATCAAAATTTCAGGCGAAGACAGAAAAAGCTTGAAATTGCTTTCAGAAAAGATGATGGAGCAAAAGAATGTCGCATCTGTCAGTGTAGTTGGGGCAAGCAAGCTTGAGAAAGAAAATTCCGGAAGCCAATTTATTCAGGGGCTGGAGAAGCTTGCGCTTGCAATGCAGGGACGCCAGTATACGGGAATTATCCTTGCGGAGAAACAGCCAGAGCAATTGATTCAAGTTCTCAGAAGACAGTATCAGAATCTTTATACGGCATTGTCGCCGTATCAGAGAATCCAGTCTTCAGACAGTACTTCGGAGAGCATATCAAGAAGCAAATCGTTTTTCGAAATGAGTGGAAAACAAAAGGCTGCAATGATTGGAAATGTTGCACTTTCGCTTACTGGTATCGTTGGCGGGTTGGCAAAAGGAGCCGCTGAGAAAAGTATTGGGGCGCTTGCAGGTTCAATGATTGGCGGACAGATTGCTGGACAGTTTAACAGTTTTATTACCTCACTTGCTCCGAGCGAACAGGTTTCTCAGACCACCACGAGCACATATTCAACTACAACTGAAAATAAGGCAGTTACGGATTTGCTCAATTTAATCAATGAAGAAATAAAGAGAACCAACGAATTTGACAGCTACGGCATGTGGAATGTAGCCGGATATTTTGTTTCGGACGACATGGCAACCGCAGAAATTGCTGCAAGCAATTATCGATCTCTGATGAATGGCGAAGCTTCGGGAAGAGAAGTAACGGCCATCAACTCATGGCGCGCTGAAAACCAAAACCAGTTGGGAAACTTCAGAGATTTGACGATTTATATTTCCCGGTTTACCCATCCGGTTTTCTGCTATGGAGAGCGGGATGATTGTGTAGTTTATACCAATGCGAGTACAGCAGTAAGCGGAAAAGAACTGGGATTACATCTGGGCCTACCAAGGGCAAGTGTTTCCGGCCTTCCGGTGATTGAACACGCTGAATTCGGAAAAGATGTCATTACATACAATCGGGAAAAAAAGAAAACCGGAGCAAAGGATAGCATTGTCCTCGGCCATGTATTTGATTTGGGACAACGGACAAATCGACTTGTAAATCTGAACAACCAGAGCCTTGGAATGCATACCTTTATTACGGGTTCCACAGGCTCAGGAAAAAGCAATACGGTTTACCAGATGCTATGTGAACTCTATCAGGATGAGATACCATTTCTTGTCGTAGAGCCTGCAAAGGGAGAATATAAGGATGTATTTGGCAATTGGGAGGATGTCAATGTTTATTCTACCAATCCGAAAGTCGCGCCGCTTATCAATATCAATCCATTTAAATTTCCGAAAGAGATTCATGTGCTGGAACATGTGGATGGTCTTGTTGAGATCTTCAGTGTATGCTGGCCGATGTATGATGCAATGCCTGCATTCTTTAAAGATGCAATATTAAAATCCTATGAGACTGTAGGCTGGGACTTGGGTTCATCAACCTTTGACGGCGATGAAATCGAATATCCAGACTTCGAAGTTCTGGCAGAGCAGCTTGACTATTTGATCGAGTCTTCTGATTATGCATCAGATATTAAGTCAAATTACAGAGGCGCACTGATTACAAGAGTGCGGTCTTTGACCGTTGGCTTAAATAAGTATATGTTCACGACGGAACAGACTCCGTACGAGAAGTTATTCGATGAGAACTGTATTCTGGATATCAGCAGAGTAAAGTCAACGGAAACCAAGGCACTTCTCATGGGGCTTGTCGTTTATATTCTGAATGAATACAGAATGAGCCAGAAGACCATCAACAACAGCAAACTGAAGCATGTAACAGTGCTGGAAGAAGCACACAATCTGCTGAAAAAACATACGGGGGCCGAATCTGAACTGGTTGGGAAATCCGTGGAGATGCTGACGCAAACGATTGCAGAAATTCGGACATATGGAGAGGGATTCATTATTGTAGATCAGTCGCCTTCTTCTGTTGACATTTCTGCGATAAAAAATACGAACACAAAAATCGTACTTCGCACTCCGGAAGTAAACGACAGGGAAGCAATCGGACGTTCCATGGGTCTTACAGATGATCAGATCAATGAGATTGCAAAACTGCCGAAGGGTGTTGCTGTAGTATATCAGAATGACTGGGTTATGCCAGTGTTGACAATGATCGAAAAAGCCGATGTACATGAGACACCTTATGTTCAAAAAGAGGTAACAGTAATTCGATCTGTTAAATCGGCTCGTTCAAAAATAATAAAACTTCTACTGCAACCTTGGTTGAATTCGGAAGAACAGACAGAGGACTCGCTTCGGGAATCATTGAAAGTATTAGATTTGACGAGAGAGGAAAGAAAAACAATATCTGAATTAATCAGTGACTATAAGCTGTTTCGCAATAAACTTATCTGGGAAAAAAAAGACATGAAAAAACTTCAAAGACTTGTAAAAAAAGTTCTCGGACTCCAGGATGAGACATTGGGAACACTTGGCAATTCCAAGGAACTGGAGCGGCTGGTTTGCAGTAAGCTATACAATTTTTGTCATAATCAAATTACCGAGATATGCTATATTATAACTGCAGATTTTGAGAGGGATTAAATATGAATGGGTTTGCATTGGATAAAGTTGAAACTTTGCATCCGGAACAATTTGACGCAAAGTCAAATAATTATGACTCGGCTGCGACCAATATAGCAAAATTAAATAACTGCTATAGATCTAAGGTTTCTCCATCTGGAGATGTTTATGTCACAGGGAGCCAACATATCATCGATAATATTAGACGTTGGGCAGATATTGATATGACAGACAGAAGTGCGAACCTTGAAGCTTCGATTCTGTCAGGAAATCTTGAAAATCAAAGCATTCGTGATTTGATGAAGCAGATGTATTCCGGTACAATTGATTGTAATGGTAATACAACTCGTGGACTGAAAGAGGTCAGCAAAATGAAATTGCATCCTGATTATTATCTTCAGAATCTTAATCAGCATGCAGGGTTTTCTGCAGAGATAATCAGTACAGCGAAAGAGAATCTGTTATCGAAAGTAAATAATATGGATGTTAAAACGTTCCGGGCGGATGACAGACCTGATTTGTTTCAGACGAATGATCAATTTGTCGATAAGATTCGTGTAGATTGCAGAGGCAATATCATCGAGAAAATTCAAGTAAAATTCGTTGGAAAAGATGCAAATGCATGCCTATCGAAGCTGGCATCCGCCGACTATGATAAATATTTTGAAACCGGGTCAGTGGATAAGATTGAAATTCCGAAAGACTATTATGATGAAATTCGGAATAGCAAGCTTATCGAAAAGCGGATAATGAAGCTTGAAAAACAACTGGAACGTGTATCAGCAGACAATAAGCCTGATGTTACTGCCAATATTCAAAAGAGAATAGAACGATACAATAAGATCTCTGATATGATTGAACGGAGTACTGTAACGAAGGAGGAAGCGGTGTATGCGACGATTCATCCAAAACGGTATGTTTCGAAGCTTTTTATTGAAGAAAACCTTAAAATATCAAATCAAGAGGGAATTAAGACCGGGTTGCCTGCTGCTTGCATCACTGCTGCGGTAAGTACAGTGGAAAACTGTAAAAGTGTAATCGATGGAACTATGTCGGCACAGGAAGCATTTTCGGATGCTGCGTTAAAGACAGGAATGTCTGGAGTGCTTGGATATGGTACAGGTTTCATAAGCACATCCATATCAAATACTATGGTTGAATCAAGTCATTCATTAATTAAATCAATGGGCAAGGCAGGAATTCCTGCGATGGCGGTTACCTTTGCAATTGAATCGTATGATTCAATGATAGATTTTGCTACAGGAGTAATAGATGGGAAAGAACTTGCCTTCGATCTCAGTGAAAATGCCGTTGGCATTGCAGGCAGTGTGCAAGCCGCGAAATATGGCGCTGCAGCAGGACTGACTATTGCAGGTGCACCTGGAGCAGCTGTCGGCGGTATGGTAGGTGGCATGGTAGGATATGCCATTACGACGGAAGCTTATGCAACAGTAGTTGAAGTTGGCGGTGAAGGAGTTCATTACTTGATTGATAAAGCACAAGAATTGGCATCTAGCACATACGAGTCTGCAAAAGAAATTCTTCCAGATAAAGCTGGCTCCATAAAAACGGCGATGATGGAATATGCTGCAAAGGCTGGTTTGCCAATATCCTTATAATTAGATACCATGACTGACCGAAACCACCCACCGAAAAACGACCCCAAAAACCAAACCCTGCACTACTATAACGAAAACGCTGCCGACTTCTGCGCCGGCACCCTGCAGGCCGACATGTCCCACCTGTACGACAAATTCCTCTGCCACATCCCCCCAGGCGGCCGAATCCTCGACCTGGGCTGCGGCAGCGGCCGGGACTCGAAAATCTTTCTGGCTCGTGGCTACCAGGTCACTGCAGCCGACGGCTCCGAGGCACTCTGTGAAATGGCAGCATCTTACATCGGACAGCCGGTGCGCTGCATGGACTTCGAAGACCTGGACTATGCAGAGGAATTCCACGGCATCTGGGCCTGCGCTTCTCTTTTGCATGTCGAAAAAAGTCGAATCCTCCCGATTCTTCGCAAAATCCACTCGGCCCTTCTTCCCGGCGGTGTGCTGTACGTTTCTTTCAAGCACGGCAGCGGTGAACGGCTCTCCGGCCAGCGCTTCTTCAATGATTACACCGAAGACGATCTGAAAACCCTGTTCCCATCAACAGGCGGCTGGCAGATCCTGACCATCTTCACCACCGGCGATGTCCGCGAAGGCAGAGAAGGAGAGCAGTGGGTGAACGGCGTGGTGCGGAAGGTGGGAGAGAAAGAGAAAGAGAAAGCCGGAAGGTAGACGCGAAAGCGAAAAACCGAAAGGTAAGTGCGAAAGTGAAAACCGGAAGATAGAAAAGAAAGCTGGAAGGTCGAAAAGCAAACCGGAAAGTGTAAATTGAGATAGCAGAACACCTCTGCTAAGAAACCGAAAAGAATTACCAGAAATCAGGAAGGCTCGCAGAAATGGCGGGCCTTTCTTTGAAGCTTTAGTTGTCGAAAACGGTCGAATGGTGTAAAATATAGTTAAAAAATGAGTAGTACTATTGTTGGCTCAAACTGTGTTGTTGATTCTAGAATCTGTCCATAGACTATTCTTGTGTGGTGTCTGAAGTAGATCACAGGTTCTGCCGTAAAAATGCTTTGTTCATGCCAGATCTGCATACGGTCTGGTTCTTTGGAAGTTCACTGTAATGACTGTACGAACGATAATCACACACCAGTTTTTGTCGTGCTATGCAGCATTCATCAGACAGTGAGTACATACCTTGTTGATGGCTCTAGCTGCACCGACGGAATACTGATATGTTCCATCGTGTTTTGTCTGTGGAAATGTCAGGCTGTCCTTCTGCGTAGGACAGATGCGCTTTCATATATTCTTCCGTCTGCGACCAACCATGTTGCGGTATTTCGTATTTCAGATCAATTCGCTGACGGATTGCTGCGTAACGCTGCAGTTCCAGCTTATCCCACAGTCCATTCTGACCTGCCAGAATCAGACCCGTGGGATTCATGGAATCCATCCGATAGTTCAGAAACCGGATTTCTTCCAGTGTCTCCTTTGCAACAAGGCGTGCTTTATTCACGATGGAGATGACCTTTCTACCCTGCATACCTCAAATAATTTCTAGATGCTGATAGAGGTCTCGTACGGCATCACCCTGATAAAACCGGGATCTGATTCCCAGCGAATCCAGAAGCCCTTTGTAGAACCAGTGAGGTATCAATTTGAAATCTGTAAGATACAGCACTACATATCGGCCTGAATCTAGCTCGGAAACATACCTTCGCGGTGCGATTTTCTTTCCACAATTTTTGCAGCACAGGTGTACGATGGTAAAAACAATACACTGCTCATCTTTGAGATGCACCTTTCTTCTGCACCGGTTACGGCTTCAAAAAGTTCCTCCACAGGTGGACACAAAAAAGTTTCACCGCTCTTGACAAAAAACAGGTTTATGATTGAATCTTAGCTTGCATTGTGATTCGATAACCATGCTTTGTGGAAACATCACGATATGAGATTAGGTGGCAAAACATGAAATCGTCCGTGGTGCTTTTTTATTCACCTCGATACCAGTTTATTACTACTAGTATACTGGAATCAAGTGGACAAAGCAAGTGATCAACATGTACTCTTTACGGACAACGGCACAAAAGCAGCTCAGGAACAAAAGTCAGTAGCTAAAACAGCAAAAACAACAAAAACAATTTGTTTGAATTGCGATGTGCATATGATATACTGTTCTTAACTTTGATTTTAATTTTAAGGAAAAGAGAAGTTGTAATATAAAATATGATTAAGGAAGCTAGTAACTATGGCGAGTAACTGTCAGATTCCAACCCCACAGGTATATGTGCGACAAATGTTGGATTATATTGATTATTCCGAGGATCTTTATGGTAAAAGAGTTTTAGAAAATTCATGTGGAGAGGGGAACATATTACTAGAAGTTGTAACTCGATACATTGAAAATGCAAAAAAAGAAAAACGGTCTCTTGATGATATCAAAATAGGATTAAGCAGAGATATTGTTGCATATGAAATAGATAAAGATTGTATAACGAAATGTAAAAAGCGGTTAAACAAACTAGTTCATTTATATGGATTAAAAGGAATACGTTGGAATATTAAAAATAAGGACTTTTTGCAGGAGTCCATTACGAATACATATGATTATGTAATTGGAAATCCTCCATACATTACATATCATGATATGAATGAAGAACAAAGAGACTTGGTAAAGAATAAATATAAGACATGTAAGCATGGAAGAAGTGATTATTGCTATGCATTTATTGAGGCAAGTATAAATGCACTGACCCCAAATGGGAAGATGGTTTACTTGGTACCATATAGTATTATGACAAATAAGTTTGCTGGCGAATTAAGAAAATTTATACTGCCATATACAACAAAAATTTATGATTATAGGACAATTAAAATATTCCCAGAGGCTTTAACTTCATCAGTCATTATGGTATGTGAGAAATCGAAAAGACAAGCGTGCTTCACATATTATTTAGTAGCCGAAAAACGTGGGTTAGAGATACCAAAGAATAGACTTGGTAATAAATGGATTATATTAGGAAGTCAGAATATTAATGGAATAAAATTTGGTGAATATTTTGAGGTGAGAAATAGTGTGGCTACATTATTAAATGAAGCATTTGTATTGAAAGAGTATGAGTATAGGGATCATTATTATATTGTAGGAAACCATAGAATTGAAGAAGTACTGGTGAAAGATGCGGCAAGTACAAAAAGTTTAAACAAAAAGAATAAGAAGGATAAAATTATTTTTCCTTATCAAATTGTTAATGGTATAAGAAATGATTATACTATAGAAGAATTTAAAAAAAAGTTTCCAGGCGCAACGGCTTATTTGCAACAATTTATAAAGAAACTGGATA
>JBJFHL010000026.1:0-14506 GCA_051893555.1 Anaerovoracaceae bacterium | reverse complement strand
GAATTCTGAAGATTCTCCATTGTATTTTTTGACTGATCTTCGAGTATAATGTGTTCTTCCGGAATTCCATGTTCTAAGAGATATTGTTTCATCGCCTCCGCTTCTGAAATGGTCTCATCTCCACCCTGTCCACCACTTGGGATTATGACAGGTTTGCGTTTACTCTTGTGATATACCTTGATGGCTTTATCGATCCGATTTGCCAGCAGCTTTGAAACCTTGTCGCCTCTGAGCAGGCCTGCGCCGTGAATGATAAGATAATCAAATTCTCTGATATGTGGCATAAACTGTATGAAAATCATATACAACACAAATGCAAGAATCCAAACGCTGATATACAGAACGGAAGATCCGATAAATATAGCAATCAACTTCGCTACCGTATACTCCGGATTGAAAGAATGGATTTCCAATGCGAATCCTACAAAATATGCGATCTCACCGGCACCAATCACCAGACCTAAAAGCAGTGACAAAAGATTTCCCAATGACTTTGCTTCTTTCTTTGTCATCACAATGCCATTTATGATTAACATTATCGGTACCAGAAGAAGTGCCAGAAATGCAAGCAGAAACGCAGCCAGCAACACGGTTCCCATGTGCTCTCCCGCCAGTGCAGCGATGAAAAACACGGTAAAAAACAATGCATTCATAAGAAATATGCTGTTTCTGAACTTCTGCGGTTTCCACAATGTGCTTCCGATAAACACGACCCATGAAATCACGAAAAACGGCATCGCTACCGATAAATTATCCATTATATTTTCCACAATTTTTCACCTTCTTTTTCGCTGTATCCTCTCATACAGACACAATTTCATAATGATGGCATACTGAATTTTACAGCCCGCGGATAATGTTCAGATAATCCTGCCGCTGGTCCACAACGGCATAAATCATGACCTCTTTCTTCACCTCATTGATTTTGTAAAATACCAGATCCTTTTTCAGAACAAGCACCTTGTACCCCTGTCTCCGCAGCACAGGATATCTTGGTTCTGTTCCCAGTTTTGGATTCTCACTCAGATTCATTATGCCGGATTCGATTTCATCAAGTTTTTCCATTGCTGCAGCATTACCGAAGTTTTGTGCCACATATAAAATAATCTTTCTGATTCCTGCATCTGCAGTGTCAGTACGAGCAATTCTGTACTTCAAAATCATACCTCCTGCAGCATAGCACGCAGTTCATCGAAGGTATCACGCATCGGTGCGATACGTCCATTTTTTACATCGTCTTCCGCTTCTGCGAGAATCTCCAGCAGCTCGATTCGCGATTTCATGTTTTTGTATTCCTCATAGGAGAGAGATACCGTATCTCCACGTCCATTTACCGTAATGATTACAGCTTCTTTCCCTTCCCTGCACTGTTTTGATATTTCATTATAATGGTTTCTTAAATCTGCAGATGGTCTTATTGATTCTTGTAAAGAAAGCATATCATTGTCCTCCTCAAATTATATATGCAAATTATATCACGTAACGCCTATGGAATCAATTCTAAAAACATACTCTCTGCAAAAAAAGAACCCCCGGCACGTTGGTTATGCCGGGAGTGTGTATTTTGCGTCGTATTTTCGCATCTTCTCTTCGAAGCCGTCTGTATCGTATTTTTTCATGTCATCCAGGAAATGATGCATGTCGAACTCGCCCTTCTCCTGCTCGATGACGCAGACTGCCAGATTGGAGCAGTGGTCGGCCACACGTTCCAGGTTGGTTCCCAGATCGGAAAGGATGAAGCCCTGCTCGATGGTGCAGATGCCTTCCTGCAGGCGGCGTACATGACGGTTCTTCACTTCCGCATGGATCATGTCAATGACATCCTCCAGCGGTTCCACCTCACCTGCCTTCTGGAGATCATTTTCCTCGAAGGAATCAACAGCAAGGTTGACGATTTCCCTTACCGCATCCATGAATACCTTGACTTCCGCCTGGGCACCTGGCGTGAAAGCGAGGTTTTTTCTGTGAAGTTCTTCTGCAGTTTCCGCAATGTTCCGTGCATGGTCTGTGATACGCTCCAGATCCCCGATATTATGCAGGATGGCGGAAAGCATTTTATTGTCTTTTTCACTGAGATCCAGTCTGGACAGCCGGACGATATAGGCTCCCAGCGCATCCTCATAGCGGTCTACCTTCTCTTCCAGCAGATAGACATAATCACACTGATCCCGGTCGAATACCGTCATCAGCTTCATGGCAGCGAAAATGCAATCCCGGGTCAGATTCGCCATCTTAACCGCAACGGTTTTGCACTGGGCTGCTGCAAATCCCGGATTTTCCAGGAAACGGTCGTCCAGAAGATTCAGGGTCGCATCCCGTTTCTTTTCCTCCGGCGCATCCTTTACCACCAGATTTGCCAGCCTTTCCAGGCCTCTGGTAAACGGAAGCAGTACAAGTGTCGATGCCACATTAAACAGGCTATGAATCACTGCCACATCAGCTGGATTGACGACAGAATGGAGAAAACCGAAATCCAGCACTGCGTTGGCGGTGTAAAATGCCACAAGGAACAAAACCGTACCGATCAGATTAAAGGACAGATGAACTGCAGCTACCCGTTTCGCACCTTTATTCGCACCGATGGAAGACAGGATCGCTGTGATGCAGGTTCCGATGTTCTGCCCCATGATGATCGGAATGGTTGTCCCATAGGTTACTGCACCGGTCCGGCAAAGTGCCTGCAGGATACCCACGGAAGCGGACGAACTCTGAATGGCAGCAGTGAAAACTGCACCGGCTGCCACACCCAGAATCGGGTTGCTGAACATGGTCAGTATGCTTACAAATTCCGGCACATCTGCCAGAGGCTTTACAGCAGAGCTCATGATATCCATGCCGTACATGAGGACAGCGAAGCCGATGAGGACCATACCGATGTTATATTTCTTTTCACTCTTCAGGAACATCATGAAGACGATGGCGATGGCTGCCAGAATCGGGGAGAAGGACATGGGTTTCAGCATCTGTATAAAGAAGCTGTCGCCTTCCAGCCCGGACAGGCTGAGGAGCCAGGCGGTGGCAGTGGTACCGATATTCGCTCCCATGATCACCGGAATCGCCTGCCGAAGCTGCATGAGTCCTGAGTTCACGAAACCGACCAGCATGACCGTCGTAGCGGAAGAACTCTGTATGACTGCTGTCACCACAGTCCCCAGCAGCACGCCCTTCGGTACGCTGGATGTCAGTTTGCCGAGTATTTCTTCCAATTTACTTCCGGACGCCCGCTTCAGACCATCTCCCATGGTCTCCATGCCGAACAGGAACAGACACAGGCCTCCCACTAACTGCAATACACCGAAAAAATCCATTTTCTTTTCCTTCTCCTTTTTTATCTTTTACAATTCTATTCTAACGTGAAGTATGAGGAAAGAAAAGTTAAATGTATGTAAAATCGAAAAGGCGGATCGTACCGCCTTTTTTCGTATCAGATATCCTATTTTTCTTCTTCCATGTCGGTGAAGCCCCGGCCTTCTCCCCAGACCGTGTTCACCTGCACCACCGTCACGAATGCGGAGGGATCCACATCAATGAGATACTTCTTGATCACCATGCTTTCCCGCGGTGAACAGAGCACGATCAGCTGCTTTCTGTGCTGTCCGGTATATTCCCCGACGATATCGTAACTGGAGACACCGCGGTGAATATCCGATATGATATACCGTGCAACCTCTTCGCTGCGCGATGTGATGATCTGCATCTGCACAATCTTCGTCTCAAAGCCGTACATAATAAAGTCCACCATTTTGGATCCGATGAACTGGGTTACCAGTGCATAAAGGGCGATATTTCTCCCGAAAATGAACGCGGAAAGTACAATGATCACGCTGTCAAGCACCAGCAGGATCCGGCTGATATCCACATGGGGCAGTACTTTCTTCTTGATGATTTTCGCCACTGACTCCGTGCCGCAGAAAGAATAACCTCTCCAGAATACCAATCCGTTACACACACCGGCGAACACACCGCAGAAGATTGCCGCCAGGATCACATCCTTTTCCTCCAGCAGCTGGAAATCCAACTGCTCGAAAACGACCAGGATCGCCGGATACAGCAGCGTCACCACCAGAACCTTTCTCGCTTCCCGCATGCCCAGCATGGCGATGACGATAAACCAGATGACGATAGCCAGCGCATAGTACAAGATTGAAAAATCAATATCCACGAAGTTCTGCAGAATACGCACGATACCGGTCAGTCCGCCGCTGGTGAGGCCGTTGGGAATCATCACCGCCGTGGTGGAGAATGCGCCTACGCTGCAGGCAATGACCAGAAAGAACAGATCTGCAGCGGTTCTGTAAATCTTTTTCTTCTTTTCCATGTCACAATTCACCCTCATCCCTTCGCAAAATCCGTCGATACCGGTTTCCAAACACATCGGTGGCTGCGATGCTGATTGCAGCATGTTCTCCCTGGTTCACCGCATCCACCGGAATCGTCAGACTGGTTTCCATCTGCCCCTTCTTGTCACGCAGGAACTTTTGGGAAGGACAATGTACGGTTCCATCGAAGGACAGATCCAGACTCCAGCTGTCCAGCAGCCGCAGAGGATCTTTTTCCCGGAGGGTCTTAACCGTCATGCTTCCATCCTCCGTCTTCCAGTCATCTTCCATCATTCGGGCCGCGGGACGATAATCCGTCAGTGTCAGATGATATTCTTCTCCTTCTCTGCTGCACTGCAGATCCAGGAATCCCTCTGGTACGCAGGATGAAAACAGGACCTCTGCAGGCAGCTTTCCTTCTGACCACACCCGCTTCAGCGTCCCCTCTGCGGCAAGCCTTCCGGAATCACAGCAGATCCACCGTCGGTTCATCCGCTGTGCTGCTGCCGCCAGAGTGCCGGAACCGCAGAAAAAGTCCGCGCATAGATCCCCTTCTCTGGTACTGCAGGAAAGAATTCGCTCCAGCAGAGCCTCCGGTTTCTGGGTCGCGTAGCCGGTTCTCTCCGAAGACGTCCGACCCACCATGTCGATCTGCCATACGTCTTTCATGTTTACCATGGTATACCATCCAGTCTCATCCTGAAACTCCTCGACACCCTTGAACCGGTATGGCTTCAGGCCGCGATTATATGATTTTTCTTTCAGCGGCTGGAAATAGTAGCGGGAAGTTTTGCTGTATACAAGGATCGTATCATGCTTCCTGGCGAAATGTTTTTTTCCGGAACCACCGGATTTATAGGTCCAGATGATCTCATTGAGAAACCGCTCCGCACCGAAGATTTCATCCATGAGAAGACGAACGTAATGAGAAGCGTGCCAGTCCATATGAACCCATACGGTCCCTTCATCAGACAGCAGGTCACGGATCAGAAGCAGACGTGTCGTCAGCATAACCAGATACTGCTCCAGACCCTTTTCCCATACATCCTCATATGCAGGGTATTTCAGTGATAAAGCCTTTCCGTCTTCCCCTGCTCCCTCCAGACGGATCACGGCATCATAACTCGATTTACTGAAAAAAGGCGGATCAATATACACCATCTGTATCTGTCCCGCCATTTTCTCATCCTGAAGAAGGGCCTTCATAAAGGCCCCGTTCTCTCCCAGCACAAGGCGGTTCTTCCATCCGCCGGAACTGCTATCCGTTATCAGCAGGTGTTCCGCTGCGAAAAACCGCCCTGCTTCCAGGTTCTCATATTCTCTTTTGCCTGCCTCCAGTATTTCAGGAAACGCTTTCATCAGGCTCATATATTATTCCTCCAGAGACTTCATGATTCTTGCAATTTCAAGATTTCTCTTTACCTTCTGCGTTGTAGTCATGATCATCGGCTCATCGGACAGGAAGAAATGCTTTACTGCTTTGTAAGCAGGCATCCGCCGGTTGATGGCTTCCATGTCTGCTTCCGCCTGTTTCTGCAGTTCTTCCAGCGTCATATTATTATCATTCAGGTAATTCGGATCATATACAATTTTTGCCCAAAGAACCAGCTCATTATGCTTCTCTCTGGTAAAAATCAAGCTGTTGGTCACGTACGGCAGCAGATCGATCATCGCTTCGATTTCTTCCGGGAAGATGTTCTTTCCGTTTTTCATGACAATCACGCTCTTGCTTCTTCCTCGAATCCAGACAAATCCATCTTCATCAATGGTGCCCAGATCGCCTGTATGGAACCAGCCGTCCTTCAAAACTGCGGCGGTCTCTTCCGGCTGATCCAGGTAGCCCAGCATTACATTTGGAGCCTTTACGACAATCTCGCCGATACCGTCATCATCCGGATGTTCGATTCGCATCTCAACCCGCGGCATCGGTTTTCCCACAGAACCGGCTTTCATGTATTCATGGGACTCTGCGGCAAGTACCGGTGAAGTTTCCGTTAGACCATATCCCTGAATCAGCAGGATCCCGAAGTCGTTCATTCCTTTTGCCACTTCCGGTGCCAGTGCCGCTGCACCACAGATGATCAGACGCAGTTTGCCGCCAAGCTGCTGGATGATTGCATCGAATACCTTACGGCGGACATGAATTCCCACCTTATCCAGCAGACTGCAGAGTTTCAGCCCCATGCTGACCTTCCCGCTCAGTCCCTGCTTTTCCACTTCCTTCATGATTTTACGATACATGTTCTCTACAATCAGCGGTACACCGACGAAAACCGTCACGCCGTATTCCTTCAGGTTTTTTGTCACATAGCGCAGGCCGTCGCAGAACACACTGCAGGCACCCATACCCAGAAATACCATGACACCTCCCAGTCCGAAGCTGTGATGGAACGGCAGAAACGCCATATTCACATCGTCGGAATAGAAGGCTTCGTAATTGTACATATCGATTGTATTGCTGACGATATTATACTGGCTCAGCATCACTGCCTTGGACTGCTGGGTCGTGCCGGAGGTAAAAAGAAGTACAGCCAGTGCATTTTCGTCGATGACAGCATCCCGGTAAGACAAGTCACCTTCTGACATACGCCGCTTGCCTGCTTCCAGCATCTCTTCATATTCATTGCCTTCTCCGGAAATGCACACGAAGGCCTCCACCTGAATCTTTCCGTTCGCCCGTACCTGATCCACCAGCTTTTTCATTTTCTCGTCGTAAAACAGCACACGAATCCGGCTGCGGATGATGCTGGATTCCAGTTCTTCTGCCGTAAATCCCTTGTCAAGCGGCACCGCCACGTTGCCGCCGCAGACCACGGACAGATAACAGCTATACCATGGATAACTGTTTTCGCCGATGATTCCCATGGAACATCCGTCAAATCCTCTTGCCTTCAGCTCTGTCCCAAGAGCCTCCAGATTTTCGATGACTTGGGTAAACGTAACGGATTGGATTTCTCCCTTCACTTTGATTTGGAATGCATTGTTTTCAGGATACCTGGCCGCTGCAGCATAGACAAGTTCTCGGATATTTCTGCAGTTTTCATCAAAAGGTGATTTCGTTCTCATATATACAAGCTCCTTTATGTTTTCTAATACCAGATTATCAGTTTTTCTAAACCTTGTCAACGGTTACTTCTGTGTTTTTTCCCTGAAGAAAGGAGTACCGGGATCAGATCTTCTCTGCCGGCTTTTTTCAGTGCGGCGATGACAGTTTTTCTGTTTTCCGGCCGGTTATAGTGAATCAGAGCACGCTGCATCTTCTTTTCTTCCAGCGTCTTAGCCACATAAACAGGCTCACCGGTAAACGGATCCTGTTCCGTGTAGTATATGCAGGTGGCAAGGGTTCCCGGTGTCGGATAAAAGTCCTGCACCTGATCCGGTATGAAACCATATTGTTTCAGAAACAGTGCCAGTTCCACCGCATCTTCCAGCCGGCTACCCGGATGACTGGAAATCAGATACGGAATCAGGTACTGTTTCAGTCCAAGCTTTTCATTGGTCTTTTTATATGCTTCACAGAACTGCAGGAATACTTCCTTCCCCGGTTTTCTCATCTGTGCCAGCACCGGCGGCGCTATATGCTCCGGTGCCACCTTCAGGGTACCGCTCACATGGTACCTGCACAGTTCCTCCAGGAATTCCTTTCTGTGCGGATCCGCCATCAGGTAATCGTAACGAATCCCCGAACGGATAAATACTTTTTTTACCTTATCAATCTTTCGAACGGAACGAAGCACATGCAGATAATCACTGTGGTCCACCTTCATGTTACGGCATACGCCCGGGGAAAGGCAGTCTTTGTTTCTGCATACACCTGCCGTCAGTTGTTTTTCACAGGCCGGGAAGCGGAAGTTGGCAGTCGGTCCGCCGATATCATGAATATATCCTTTAAAATCCGGAAGCCCGGTCAACTTCTTTGCTTCCTCCACGATGGATGCGCAGCTCCTGCTGCGTACCTGCCGTCCCTGGTGATACGTCAAAGCACAGAAACTGCAGCCGCCGAAGCAGCCCCGGGAACTGACAATGCTGAACTTTACTTCTTTGAACGCAGGAATCCCGCCCTCTGCGTCGTAAGACGGGTGCCACTGGTTCTCGAATGGCAGTTCATAGATCTCATCCAGTTCCTCCCGTTCCAGCGGAGGCTGCGGCGGATTCTGAACCACACAGGTGCTTTCGTTATATGGTTCGATCAGGGTATGTCCCGTGATGTCATCATTGTTCCGATACTGCATGGCAAAGCTTCTGCCATAGGCTTCCTTCGACGTCCGTATCTTCTCAAAATCCGGCAGCCACACGGCGCTTCCCTTTTCGGAGGAAACCATGGTCTTCGGATCCAGGGATGCAGGATTGGCCCGATAACAGGTCCCTTTCACCCAGGTGATGTCTTTCACGTCGATACCGCTGTCCAGCGCTTCTGCAATTTCAAGGATCGCCCGCTCACCCATGCCATAGATCAGCAAATCCGCTTTCGCATCCAGCAGAATGGACCGACGCACCTTATCCTCCCAGTAATCATAGTGGCCCAGCCTTCGAAGGCTTGCTTCGAGACCGCCGATAATGACCGGAACGCCCTTATATGCTTCTCTGGCGCGGCCGCTGTAGACGATGACAGCCCGATCGGGACGGTCTCCTGCCTTTCCGCCGGGCGCATATTCGTCAATTTTTCTTCTTCTGCGGAATACAGAATAGTTGTTCACCATAGAATCAACGACACCGCTGTTAATGAGAAACCCCAGCCTCGGACGACCAAAGCGGCGAAAATCCTCTGCCGAATGATAGTCCGGCCGGGGCAGTACAGCCACCTTATATCCGTACCGCTCCAGCAGTCGGCCGAGAATGGCCGTACCGAAAGAATGGTGATCTACATAGGCATCACCGGTTACAAGTACGAAATCCGCCTGTTCCCATCCTCTTTGTTCCATTTCCGCTTTTGTAATGGGTAAAAACATCTCTTCTCCTGAAACGGGGTGTGGAAAAACTTCCACACCCCGAACATAACATATTGAAATATCGACTTATCTCTGTCCCTTGTCGTAAGGGATACCTTCTGCTTTTGGAACCCTGGATTTTTTTGAAGTAAACGCCAGAACGATGAGCGTGATCAGATACGGCAGCATTCTGTACACATAAGGACTGATGCCGATTTCTGCCAGCATATACACCCCATCTCCGTTAATATCCAAAGTGGAATACGTTGCCGCAATACATTTGAACAGTCCGAACAGCAGCCCGCCTACCGCAATATTCAGCGGTGTCCAGTTACCGAAGATCATAACGGCCAGAGCCAGGAAGCCGTAGCCTGCTACCGCTCCGGTGGCAGAACAGCCTGCTGTCGTCAGAGCATAGTTGAACCCGCCCAGACCAGCCAACACACCGGACAGAATAACGCCGGCATACCGCATCTTATATACGTTGATTCCCAGGGAATCTGCCGCCTGCGGATTTTCACCGCAAGCACGAAGCCGAAGACCGAATCTTGTCTTGTACAGCACGATGGAAACCACAATAAATACCAGAATGCAGATATAGGTTGACAGATAGACTTTATTCAGGATCAGATCCCCGAAAAATCCCCAGCTGTAGTCCTTTGGAAGTCCAAAGGTGGATGGCCGGATCATAAACCAGCCTGCCGCGCTTCCATCTGCCATGCCCAGCGTGTTCTGCTGTGCAATCAGCACGATGAAGAACAGAACGATGGCTGGAGACAGCATGTTCAATGCGGTACCGCCGATGGTCTGGTCTGCTTTCAGATTGATGGCGGAAAACGCCAGCAGCAGGGAGAACAGTCCACCGCACACTGCTGCAACCAGCAGCGTCAGAAGCAGAAGAATCTGTCCCGATTCCTTGTCAAACAAGTTCATTTCCTGCATCACGCGGATGAACAATACGCCTACGAAAGCGCCGAAGATCATGATACCTTCCAATGCCAGATTGATGACACCGGAACGCTCCGCACAGACACCGGCGAGAGCTACGATCATAAGAGGAACTGCGAACAGCAGGGTCTGTTGGATTAAGAATACCATTACTTGTTTCCTCCCTTCTTCTTTTCCCGTCCGTTCAGCACCTGTTTGATCAGCATGGAGAACGCACTCAGGTAAACAATGATCGCGATAATAATATCGGAAATATATTCATTATACGCTGTCAGGGATTTCAGCTGTGTACCTGCCACATTGAGCATGGACATGAACACGCCGGTGAAAACAACAGCGATCGGATTATTTGCTGCAAGCAATGCCACCGGGATACCGTTGAATCCTTCTGCCGGGAGACTCTGGTATGTGGACCAGAAAAATTCCGTATTTCCCGACAGGTAATACAGGGAGGCACCTGCAGCTGCCAGTGCACCGGAAATCATCATGGAAAGAATAATATTTCTTTTATCATTGATTCCCGCATATCTTGCCGCATGGCGGTTGGAACCGCAGGCGCGGAGTTCATAGCCGAACGTGGTACGGGTCAGCATGATAAACATGGCAACCGCGAGAATGCAGGCAATCCAGAAACCGCCGTTGGCCTGAGAGCCCGGGAATAAGAGGTTCATCCCCATCTTCGGTGTTACCACGCCCACGTTTTTCAGCGGAATAATGTAACCGATTTTTCCGCCTTCCGCAGAATTCTTAAACACCTCATGCGCATCAAACCACCAGGTGACCAGATTGGCCGCGATCCAGTTGGTCATGATGCAGGTAATGACTTCGTTGATGTTCAGATAAGCCTTGAAGATTCCGGGAATCGCTCCCCAGAGAGCCCCCAGAAGCATGCCGACCAGAAATGCCGCCAGCCAGGCGATAAATACAGGACAGCCCGTATTACCAAGGGCCAGTCCCACTGTCAGAGTTCCCATGGTACCCATCAGATACTGTCCGGCCGCACCGATATTGAACAGCCCGGTTTTAAACGCAACAGCCACTGAAAGTCCGGTCATAACCAATGGTGTGGCACGGAACAGCATGTTTCCAAGGTTTACCGGATTGTAACCGAAGGTCAGCGCACCGCCGCTGCGGCCTGTGCTGAATACACCCAGGAATACAAGACGGATTCCTTCCCAGATTCCCTTGCCGCTGATCCCATCTTTGGTCAGTCCTACGATGAGGATAATCAGGGTACCTACAACCATACCGATCAGGATGGAAATAATGGCAGAAAGGACAGATTTCGCACTGTCAGACCGGTACCATTTCTGTGTGCCGGTGGCAGGATCCACTCTTAACATGACCCATCCTCCTTTCCCTGACGCTTGGCACCGGACATATACAGGCCCAGTTCCTGCACATCAGTTTCCTTCGGGTTCAGTTCCCCTACGATTTCGCCTTCATATAACACAAGGATCCGGTCAGAAAGACCCATTACCTCATCCAGTTCCAGAGAAACAAGAAGTACTGCTTTTCCCCGGTCACGCTCCGCAACCAGCTGTTTGTGAATGTGTTCGATGGCGCCTACGTCCAGACCTCGGGTCGGCTGAACTGCCACAATCAGCGGTTCATCCCGGTCCAGTTCCCGGGCAATGATGGCTTTCTGCTGGTTTCCGCCGGACATGCTTCTTGCACGGGTCACCGCCCCCTGTCCGGAACGGACATCATAGTCCTCAATCAGCTTTTCCGTGTATTTTCTCACCTCGTCGAATCGAATGAAGCCATGATTCTGAAAACGGGGATCCATATAGCTCTGAAGAACCATATTCTGCTCCAGACTGTAATCCAGCACCAGCCCGTGCTTGTGACGGTCCTCCGGAATGTGGCTCATACCTGCCTGGCTTCTCTTACGGATGCTGGCACCGGAAATATCCTTTCCGCAAAGGGTGATACTTCCCCCGCTGGCCTTTTCCAGACCGGTCAGTCCGTGAATCAGCTCCGTCTGTCCGTTTCCGTCGATACCGGCAATGCAGACGATTTCTCCCTGCCGGACTTCAAAAGAGATGCCTTTCACTGCATCATTTTTATGCAGCTTGGAAGGAACACGCAGTCCTTCTACCTTCAGAACTACATCCTTCGGATGTGCCGGTTCCTTCTGAATTTCCAGCTGTACAGGACGTCCCACCATCATGTTGGACAGTTCCTGCTTGTTGGTATCCTTCGTATTGACGGTTCCGATATATTTTCCTTTCCGGAGAACCGTAACACGGTCAGATACCGCCATGATCTCATTTAATTTATGCGTGATGAACAAGATGGACTTGCCTTCCTTCGCAAATCCCCTCATAATTTCCATAAGTTCGTCGATTTCCTGTGGAGTCAGAACGGCTGTCGGCTCGTCAAAAATCAGGATATCATTATCTCTGTACAGCATTTTCAGGATTTCCACCCTCTGCTGCATGCCCACGGTAATATCTTCTACTTTAGCATCTACGTCCACCCTCAGACCGTATTTCTCCGAAAGATCCATTACCTTTTTTCTTGCATCTTTCTTTTTCAGAAACCCAAGCTTATTGGTGGTTTCCGCACCGAGAATAATATTATCCAGAACCGTAAACACGTCAATCAGCTTGAAATGCTGATGTACCATACCGATGCCCAGTGCGGTCGCATCGTTTGGATTGTTGATCTTTACTTCTTTTCCATCTTTCTTGATGGTGCCTGCTTCCGGCTGATACAGCCCGAACAGCACACTCATCAAAGTGGATTTTCCTGCTCCGTTTTCTCCGAGGAGCGCATGGATCTCGCCCTTCTTCAGCTGCAGGGTAATGTCATCGTTTGCCACAATGCCCGGAAATTCTTTCCGGATGTGGTTCATTTCTATTACATATTCCGATGTCATAGTTATTCCTTGCCTTTGCTTTCTTCTGCGTGAATGTCCGAATTTTGAAAAAAAGGGGGAATCAGCTTCCCCCTTTATACAGGTTTCAATAACCTTCTTTGTTTTCGTTTATTTTACGAAAGTGATGTTTTCCAGACCTGCAGTGGATGGATCAGCCATGGTTGCGTCGTTGTCAACTGCAACTTCACCGCTCTTTACTTTCGCATATAATGCTTCGTAATCTTCTACTGTCCAGTTTTCCAGTGACCAGGTATCGGTCGGGATACCTACTGCGTCGTCAGCAGCACCCAGAACCATGGAACCGTTCAGCAGAGCACCGCCGTCATAGAACTGTCCTAAGGTCAGGATGACAGAGCCAGCCAGATCCTTCATTGCGGAAGTGATTACCGCCTCGGATAAGTTGCTCTGGTCTACGTCTACACCGATGATTGCAGCTTCTGCAGTTTCAGCAGCGTCCTTGCAGGAGTTGAACATGGATCCGCCGGCTACGAAGATTGCTTCTGTACCAGCATCATACCAGCCCTTTAACATAGCAGTCAGTTCCGGAGAGTCGGAGAAGCTGGAACCGTGTTCCCAGCTGTAACGCATTTCAACCGTTACACCCTTTTCACCGGCTGCATCGTTTGCACCCTGTGCAAAACCGTAACCATACTTGATGCAGGCAGGGTTGGAACCGCCGCCGCCGCCGGAGTAACCTAACTTGGTGTAGCCTTCCATAACGGTAGCATAACCAGCCAGATAGCCAGCCTGTTCTTCCTGATAGGATACGCCTACTACGTTGTCAATACCCAGATCCCAGCCATCAATGAAAATGAACTGTACATCAGGATACTGCGGAGCAACTGCTTCCAGTGCAGTCTGCTGCAGGAAGCCAGGGGTTATCAGAACTTCAGCGCCAGCTTCGCAGGCATCTGTCATAGCCTTGATTCTGTCGTCATCGGTTGCCTTTGCACCGTTTGCAGGCTGATAGTACTTATAGGTTTTACCGTTCTGGCTTGCATAAGCCTTGCAGCCGTTCCAGGTGAACTGGTTGAAGGAACCGTCCTTCAGCTGACCTACGTCAGTAACCATAGCGATCTGATAAGTACCGTCTGCAGATTCGCAGTTATCTTCGATATCATCGTAATTTACTGCAGCAGTATCACCGGCTTCATCGCCGCCATCTGCAGCAGGTTCGTCGTTTCCGCCACATGCAGCAAAGCAGAAGACCATTGCTAAAATCAGCAGAATTGAAAGTAACTTCTTCTTCATTTTTTCCCTCCTAAAAGAATTACTCGATATTTAATATATCCTCAATATTATAATACAAAATACAGGAAAGGAAAAGTATATTTTTCACAAATTGTCAATATTTGCTCATAATTTCTTCACGATCGAGTAGGAGGCGGTGATTAACCGCCGTCCTCTCACACCACCGTACGTACCGT